>CAMJPL010000003.1 GCA_946407735.1 uncultured Clostridia bacterium | reverse complement strand
GAAAACGGCCGGATCGGTTTCCGGCCGTTTTTCCTTTCGTTTATTCAATCGTCATCGAATACAGCTCGGCGTCGCTCATGGCAAAGTCGAGACAGACTTTTCTTCCGGCAAGCTCGGACAGCGGCTTGTCAAATCCGATGAGCCGATGTGTCGTGTCGCCGAAATGCGCGCACGACACATACCCGTCGATCGGGTTGCGGTATTCGTCGAGAACTGAGACCTTTATATACCCTCTGGCGGACGACCTGAAATTCAGGCTCAGACGGCTTCCTTCAACGGTCAGCGGCAGAGTGCGGAGAGTCTTTTCCCTGAATCCGGCCTTGTACGACGCGAATCCGTCTCTGCGATAGACATATCTCTCAAGCTCGACCGGCTTATCGGTCCAGTGATGGACCTCGCTGTACAAGGACAATTCGGTATCGCTGCCCGGTACCCTTCCGGCGGTCTCATACAGCCCCTGCACGGGGAAGCAGTCGCCGTATTCCCAGTTATACCCGTCCTCCGGGCCGGGAGTTATCGCGGCTTCGTCAAACCTGTACCAGTTTTTCCTGTCTCTCGACGACATGAACAGACAGTCGGTAACGGCGAGTCCAAGACGCGAGCCATCCTTCATCCTCGCGAGACGGTCATCCTTACCGGTCAGCTTCTCATAGCAGTCGTCCCATTCCGCGCGGACGTTGTATCTCGTGGGGAAACCGATATAATACCTGTCGTCGTAGAGATATGGAAAGACGCAGGCGGTATATATCTGATAATCCATGCTTCCCGAGTAATCCAGCGGCTCGCTCTCGCCGAAGTGGACGCAGTCGTCCGACGACATGACCCTCACTTCCCTGACGATGCCTTCCGGATTCGTCTTATCGCCTCCCGGCGGCAGGGTGTGATATCCGCGGAAGAAGCAGTAGTACTTCCCGTCGTTCGGGTCCCAGATCACGCTGTTCGTGCTGTCGAACATATTGGTGTAGCGTGACGGAGTTTCGCAGACGTGATGCTCTTTGAAATGGATGCCATCGCCCGATGTATAGCACTTGAGCACTCTGTCCTGCCCGGAATTCGTCGGGGAGTACGGCTCGAACATCTTGTATACTTCATCCCGGGGACACTCCGGGTTCGGATCCTTCATGACGAAATTGCAGATGACGTTGCTCAGCAGGATATTGTTTTTTTTCGAGCCCTGAAACTCGCATATCCCGAGCTCGGGCCGGTCCCAGACGATACCGTCCGGGCTTTCGGCGCAGCAGATGACCGTCTCGTATGTCTCGGGATAATTCCTCGCCTGATAATACGCGCGGTAGAATCCGTCTTCCCTGATTATATTGAAGAAATTTGTCTGATTCCCTTCCCACGGTCTGTCGGCCGTCATCACCGTCCCTATCCTTTCCGGACGGTTTACCGAGAGAACGGCGTCGGTATATCCCGCGTCGGTCATACAGTCATCCCAGAAAGGATAAAAACCGGGCTTCAGCTGTATCAAAATCGCGACCTCCTTTGTAAGTGAAAATGTTATAAATAGTATAGCACAAGACGCCGCCGATTTCAAGGCTTAAGCGGCAAATCGAAGAACAATCGCCCGGCATCGGCGGCATTCCGGCTGATCGAAGCGGCAAAGCGCATTTTTATGTCACAGAAACGCAACAATTACAGAGTATAATATATCCCGCCTCAGATACACTATAAGTCACTGACAAACACCTTTCAACGGAGGATAACGACATGCCTTTGAAGGGGATCGTTTTCACTAAGATCAAGAAAACGATGACGAAGAGGATGTACAGGCTTTACTACACCGAGCACAAGGATGCGGCCGGAGCGAAGGAAGCCTATGAAGCGGGGCTTATAAAAGCATATAAACATCTCGACGCCTGTAAATTCAAGGAAAAGGGTTGGCCCTGCCCCACCTGTCCCGAATGCTGCTTCCGCGGCAAAGATCACGACGACATGATGACCGTGATGAATTATGCCGAGAAATGGGCGTCGGAGCATCCTGAAAAAGCCGGATTCCTCAGACCGCCGAAAGTTCCTAAGAGTAACTAATAGAATAAAAAGCGCCTTTTCATCAAAGGCGCTTTTCATATATGTTTTTACTCCACGACGAGCATGCCGTTCTCGACGTCCACCTTCAGGGTATCGCCCATGTTCAGGTCGCGGCTGAGGATCGCTCTCGCTATCATGGTCTCGACCTTGCTCTGCAGATATCTCTTGAGCGGTCTCGCGCCGTAGACGGGATCGTAGCCGTTTTCGACGATCATATCCTTGGCGGCGTCGGTGATCTCAAGCTTCAGGCCCTTGTCGTCAAGACGGCGGGCCAGACCGGCGGCGAGAAGATCTATGATGTTCTTTATATTGTCCTTTGTCAGCGGCTTGAAGAAGATTATCTCGTCAAGACGGTTGAGGAACTCGGGACGGAAGCTCTCGCGAAGCAGCCCGTTCACGGCGTCACGCGCGCTCTCGGAGATATCGCCCGTCGGCGTGATGCCGTCGAGCAGATACTGCGAGCCGAGGTTGCTCGTCATGATGATGATGGTATTCTTGAAGTCGACGGTCCTTCCCTGGCTGTCGGTGATTCTGCCGTCGTCGAGTACCTGCAGAAGCAGGTTGAAGACGTCGGGATGAGCCTTTTCTATCTCGTCGAACAATACCACGCAGTAGGGATGACGTCTGACGGCTTCGGTAAGCTGGCCGCCCTCGTCATACCCGACGTATCCGGGAGGAGCTCCTATCAGACGCGAGACGCTGAATTTCTCCATATACTCGGACATGTCGATACGCACCATATCGCGCTCGTCGTCGAACAGAGCCTCGGCGAGAGCCTTGGCAAGCTCCGTCTTGCCGACGCCGGTAGGACCGAGGAAGAGGAACGATCCGATCGGACGGTTGGGATCGGCTATGCCGGCGCGCGAGCGAAGTATTGCCTCCGAAACGAGCTCGACCGGCTCGTCCTGACCGATGACCCGCTTATGCAGCAGCTCGGGCAGACGGAGCAGCTTCTCTCTCTCCGACTCCATGAGCTTTGTCACAGGTATGCCGGTCCATCTCGCCACCACCTCGGCTATCTCGGCCTCAGTGACGGTGTCTCGGAGCAGACGCTTTTCGCTGCCCTTGTCGGAATCGCCCTTGCTCTGGGCCTCGGTGAGCTTTTTCTCAAGCTCGGGTATCGTCTGATATCTGAGACGCGCGGCCTTTTCGTATTCATATGCGCGCTGAGCCTGTTCCATCTCGGCGTTGGCCTTTTCGATCTGCGCCTTGAGATCCTTCTCCTCGTCGATGCCGGATTTCTCGCGGTCCCACTGTGACTTCAGCTCGTTGAACTGTTCGCGCAGACCGGCAAGTTCCTCCGTGAGCTTGGCGAGGCGCTCCTGAGACAGGGTGTCGGTCTCCTTCTTGAGAGCGGTCTCCTCGATCTCGAGCTGCTGTATCTTGCGGCGGATATCGTCGAGCTCGCTCGGCATCGAGTCTATCTCGGTGCGGACGGTGGCGCAGGCCTCGTCGATAAGGTCTATCGCCTTGTCGGGCAGGAAACGGTCGGTGATATAGCGGTCAGACAGCGTCGCGGCGGCGATTATCGCGTTGTCGTGTATGCGCACGCCGTGGAATATCTCATATCTCTCCTTCAGGCCCCTGAGGATCGAGACGGTGTCCTCGACATTAGGCTGATCGACCTGCACCGGCTGGAAACGACGTTCAAGAGCCGCGTCCTTCTCGATATATTTGCGGTATTCGTCGAGCGTGGTGGCACCTATGCAGTGCAGCTCGCCTCTTGCCAGCATCGGCTTAAGCAGGTTTCCGGCGTCCATGCTTCCCTCTGTCCTGCCGGCGCCGACGATGGTGTGCAGCTCATCTATGAAGAGGATGATCTGCCCGTCGGATTTTTTGATCTCCTCGAGAACGGCCTTGAGCCTCTCCTCGAACTCGCCGCGGAACTTGGCTCCCGCTATGAGAGCACCCATATCAAGGGAGAAGATGGTCTTGGATTTCAGCCCTTCGGGCACGTCTCCCCTGACTATCCTCTGCGCGAGACCTTCGACTATCGCCGTCTTGCCGACGCCCGGCTCGCCGATAAGGACCGGGTTGTTCTTCGTTTTGCGGCTCAGTATGCGGATCACATGCCTTATCTCGGAGTCACGTCCGATGACGGGGTCGAGCTTTCCCTCTCTCGCCCTCTCGACGAGATCGGCACCGTACTTCTTCAGCGCGTCATACGTCTGCTCCGGATTGTCGCTCGTTACGCGGCCCGATTTCACCTTTGAAAGCTCGGCCGCGAACTTGTTCTTGTCGACTCCCATCCGGCGGAAGATACGGCCGAGGGCGTCGCTCGGACGGTCAAGTATCGAGATGAAGATATGCTCGACAGAAACATACTCGTCCTTCTGCTGCTGGGCGAGCTTCTGAGCGGCGTCAAGAATCCTGTCGGTCTGCGGGGCTATATAGATCTTGTCCGGCTCACGGCCGCTCCCGGTGACTCCCGGGATCTTGCGGATCTCACCGTCGATGGCGGACAGCAGCTCGTCGCAGTCGATGCCCGTCTTTGTAAGGATATTCGGGACAAGCCCTCCGTCGGAGTCTATCAGAGCGTACGCCAGATGCTCCGGCGTGATCTGCATGTTATTGTTTTCAAGCGCAATCGCCTGCGCCGCCTTTATCGCTTCAAGTGATTTCTGGGTGAATTTCTCGGCATCCATTGCCAATCACTCCTTCTTTTACTTAATTTATGACTCAGATTATACCCGTGCCGTCTTCGAGGTATGAGATATAATCCCTTTCCATATCGCTTACGGTGAGATATTCCCTGCCGAACCACCGCTTCATCAGCGTGTCGAGCATGTTGACGTAGTCAGTGATCTTTTGCGCTATCTCGGACGATGAGTGGTCGACTCCGGCGGCAAGCCTGAGCCCGCGCCTGAATCTGCCGGTCCTCATGTCGAGCGAGCAGCTGATGTCCTCGGGGATCGCTCCGGCAAGATATATCCTCTCGAGACGGCAGAAGGCCCTGAAAAATTCCTCCTCGGCCGCGAGGACGGCCGGCTCGTCGCTTCTTATCCTTACGTCGAGCTCTCCGAAATCGCTTCCCGCCATATGGTCGTATATCTTCACCTTATATCTGACGGAAGGCCGGTATCTCGCCATGCCGCTCTTGAGCTGATACGCGGTCCTGTCAGGCTCCGTCCAGCTCGTGAACCCTTCCACCCCCGACATCAGTCGGTCTATATCGTCGAATATCTCGTTTATCCTGTTCCTCGGAGATATATATGAAATCCTGTCGGATATGAGACTCTCAATCATGGCAGATCGGGTGATCCCGTTTCTCTGCGCCAGCCGGTCAACGGCGGCGATCAGATCGTCGTCAAGCAGGATGCTGTATAAGCTTCTTCCCGCCATGTTAAGCCCTCCTTTTGATTTTGACTTTCTTTGACTTTATATATTATATCACAGAGATATGATTTTGTCAAGGGTTTTGAAAAATATTTTTTAAAGCGATCCCCGCCCGGATAATGCCGCCGGGCGGGGATGATATATCGGTTCAGTTCACCCAGTACGGATCGCTTTTTCCGAGGATGATGAGCAGATCGGCGATCCAGCCTATTCCGAGAAGGCCGCCGGTAAAGAGATACAGCAATCCCATGCCGGTCTTTCCCTCATAGAACTTATGCGCTCCGATCGGGCCGAGGAAGAGACAGAGAAGGAATGCCGCCCACTTGTCCACCCGTCTTCCGTATCTTACGGGCATATACTCCGGCTGAGGCGCCGAAGCTCCGGGCTGGGTCCCTATGTTTACCGTCGTGTAGTTTATGTTGCTGGTGTTGTTGTTTACCGTAGTATTGCTGCTGAATGTGGTATTGCTGACAAATACGCGGCCGGACGCGTCCCTCTGCGGATCTTCAGCCGACAGTCTGCGTCCGCATTCGGAGCAGAAAACGGCGTCGGTATCTATGCGGCTGCCGCAGTACTTGCAGTACTTTGCAGTGTCGAGAACTTCGATTTCCGGGACATTGTTCCGTGTACCGGTTTTGTCGATATAATATCCGTTATTGTATGCCAACGTAAACTTCCTTCCGTGACAAGGCAGACATTATCAGAAATGTTCGAAAAGACCGTTGTTCTGTTTGTGGAATACCTTGAAAATATCGCTCTCCGCGTTATCCAGTATGACGCCGGGGAGATAGGAAATGTTCCGTGCGGTATATTCCGAGTAGCCGTAAACAAACTGTGAAAGCGCCGGGGACGGCATCGTCAGATCCGCCGCGGAGCCGTCCGGGAGGCGGATGACTTCGCACTTCCCGCCCTCATACTCGACCTGCCAGCAGGCGTTCATATAAGGAAGGGTATCGACGGTCCTGAGAGTGAAGACGCCGTGCTCCTTCGGCCAGACGCGGTGCTCCATCATGGCCGGGAGATCGAATATCCTCGCCATGATATCGGGAACGAGGGTATATTTCGTATGAGTATAGTTTCTCAGCGCCATGTCGAGCTCGGGCGCCATCGCCGCGTTGTGTATCTTGACCGATTCGAGCTGTCCCTCGTACATCCTGAGGAAGCCGAGCATGGCGGTGAGCCCGGCGGGGGAGGTGTAGGCGAACTCATATACGTTCAGATTGACCGACTGCATATGGTTCACATAGAAGACATTCTCCACCTGAGTCTCGACGAAGGCGTCGCACTTTCCCTCGCCGTCGGTATGCAGATAATACCTTTTCCCGTTTCCGGGATCGAGGATGAAATTATCCGCGGTGCGCCTGAACATTATATTCTTGTCGGCGGCGAAGGCTTCATAGCATTCGCTGAGCATCCGCTGCTGCTCCGGGGTTTTGAGCGGGACGAAATCGACTCTGTCGAACAGCGCGAGGGCAGTCATGGGGAACTCGATGATGAGATGATCGGATATCTTCTCATAACCGAATTTCCTGTAATACTGGAAGCTGAACGGATGGAGCATCGAGACCGCCCAGCCCTTCTCCTGGGCAACAGCTCCGATATTGTCAAAAATGCGCCTTACATATCCGCGGCGCCTGTATTCGACGGGAGTGCCGACGCCGCCGACAAGCAGCGTCTTTATATAGCTGCCCATATATCTCGAGGCTCTTGTGTTGACTCCGCCCGAGCTCACGGCTTCGCCGTTCTCGATCACGGTCCATCTTCCGTCGGCGTTGAACTCGTCGTATATCCGCTCGTCTTTTCTGATTTCCATATCTTCAGCTCCAAAAAACATGATTTCATTACACAGATTATTATATAATAAAAAACCTCCGTTGTCAAGAATATTTTCATATTACGCTTGCGTCATGCTTTTCTTTATGGTATAATTTTTACAATCAATGATTTTACCGAAAGCCGTGATCGAAGTGACAGATATTTCAGCCGAAAGGATCTCCTCCATCCCGGGAAAGATACTGGGATGCAGATCATATATAATCAGCGAAAAGAACGAGGATAACTGCGTCGTGCGTCATTCGGCGGACGGATGGATATGCAAGGCCGGGATCGGCGGCGAGAGAACGCTTCTCGTCGGGCCGGTCGACAGCGCCCTGCCGCCCGAGAATATGGCGGATCTTACGTCGCTTGCCGCTTTCAGGCTCAGAAGCGACATCGGCCGCACCCAGCGCAGCGAACAGACACAGATGCTGATAAAGGATTATGTGTCGAGCATACGCTCCCGTCAGCTGCTCGGCGTCGACGGGCTCAAGCCTTATCCGTATGACAAGGAAAAACAGCTCATCGCTGCGATCTCGTCCGGCGACGCGTCATCGGCGCGGCAGCAGCTGAACGGCATACTCGGCTTCATATTCTTCTCCGAATCGAGGGATCTCGCGACGATCAAGATACGCGCCATCGAGCTCACCGTGCTGATATCGAGGGCGGCGCTCGACGCCGGGGCGGAGGAATGCGGCATATACGAGCTGTGCCCGCAGTTCATAACGAATATAATGGAGCTCGGGGATATCGACGACATCTGCATCGAGCTCACCGAGATGCTCGGCAGGTTCATGACGCTCACCTTCGACAGGAGCGAGGTCAGGCACAGGGACATAATATCAAAGACCGTCAAATATGTTTCAGACAACTATATGCACAGGATAACCCTCGAGGACACGGCGAGGAAGATATTCGTCTCCCCGTCATACCTCAGCCGCGTCTTCTCTGCCGAGATGAATATGAGCTTCACTGAGTTCGTATCCGAGATGAGGGTGCAGAAAAGCTGTCTGCTTCTCCGCTCTGACAATCTTTCCGTCTCGGAGATTGCGTCTCTCGTCGGCTTTTCCGACCAGAGCTATTTCAACAAGGTATTCAAAAAGAAGATAGGCGTCACGCCGAAGCAGTACCGCGACGGCAACGAATAGACTATCCCGACAAACGCCCGCATTTAATGGCTATTTTACCATTTCCGTCTTGACTGACGGCTGCGGGCGTTGTATAATATATCGTGGAATAATTTCATCACCGCGCGTGCAAGACAGCGTTTTTACGGAAGAAGGAATAATCGTATGGCTGAACTCAGATGGAATCCGATGATCCGGGACTGGACAATGGTCGCATCAAACAGGCAGAATCGGCCGGATATGCCGAAGGACTGGTGTCCGTTCTGCCCCGGTCCGGGAAAAAACGTACCTGACAACTATGAAGTATTCAAATATGACAACGATTTCCCGGCTCTCAGCCAGAATCCTCCCGTTCCGGAAAAGCCTTACGGCGAGTCGGCCTCCGATCTGTACAAGGTGGCTCCGAGCTACGGCAAATGTGAGGTCATCCTGTTCTCGCCTGAGCATCAGGGACGGCTGTGCGATCTGTCGGTCGGGCATATAAGAAAGATCGTCGATCTCTGGACGGAAAGGTTCGTCGAGATAAGCTCCGATAAGAACATCAAATATGTCTTCATCTTCGAGAACCGCGGTGAAATGGTCGGCGTGACCATGCCCCACCCGCACGGGCAGATCTACGGATATTCGGTCCTGCCGAAGAAGATGGAGCTTGAGCTATCGGCGGCAAGAGATTTCAGGGCCGAAAACGGACGCTGCCTGTTCTGCCGGATAAATGAAGAAGAAATGAGCTTCGCTCAGCGCGTTATATACGAGAACGACAGCTTCATCTGCTACATCCCCTTCTTCGAGGATTACGCCTACGGGACGTATGTGGCGTCAAAAGCCCATAAGCAGACGATAGCTCAGTTTGACGACAAGGAAAAGGACGATCTCTCCGACATGCTGAAAAAGGTCACCGGAGCATATGACAGCCTCTTCCCGAACGTACACCGCTTCCCGTACATGATGTGCATGCACAACGCGCCGGTGAATCTCGGCGCGGAATACGGGGATCTCGGCGATTACTACCACTGGCATATCGAATTCTATCCGACCATGCGCGACGACCACAGACAGCAGTTCATGGCGTCGAGCGAGACCGGCGTATGGGCTCACTGCAACCCCACCGCTCCCGAGGCGAAGGCCGAGGAAATAAGACAGGCCCTGAAACGCTTCTGCGAGGGCGTATGACCTGACGGATATAAGACAAAAAGGATAATTTGAAATGACTATACTTATCACCGGCGGCGCCGGATATATCGGCTCTCACGCCACAGCCATCTTCAGGGAAAAGGGATATGACGTCGTCGTTGTCGACGATCTGTCCAAGGGACACCGCGCGGCCGTCGCCGAAGGCGCGAAGCTGTATGTCGGGAACATAGCCGATAAAGCCTTCATGGACACCGTCCTCTGCGAGAACAGCGTCGACGCCGTCATCCATTTCGCCGCCTATTCCCTCGTCGGCGAGTCGATGCAGAAGCCGTACGAATACTACAAGAACAACGTCGCCGGTTCCATGGAGCTCTTCGAGTCCCTTGTCCGTCACGGCGTGAAAAACATAGTATTCAGCTCCACCGCCGCCACCTACGGTCAGCCTGAGGACGGCATAATCACCGAGAAGACGCCGAACTCCCCGATCAACACCTACGGAGAGACCAAGCTCGCCATCGAGAAGATGCTCAAATGGTACAACAGCGCCTATGGGCTGAATTACACCGCGCTGCGCTACTTCAACGTCGCCGGCGCTTATCCCGACGGGCATATCGGCGAGGATCACCATCCTGAGACGCATCTTATCCCGATAGTGCTTCAGTGCGCCGCCGGAAAGCGCGACAGAATGAAGATATTCGGCGGGGATTACCCCACGAAGGACGGGACTTGCGTCCGCGATTACATACATGTCTGCGATCTGATCTCGGCTCACGAGCTCGCCCTCAAGCACATGCTCGAGACCGGCGAATGCGGGATATACAACCTCGGCACCGGCGGCGGCTACTCCAACCTTGAGATCGTAGAAACGGCGAGAAAGGTGACCGGAGCCGCGATACCGACCGATATAGTCGACCGCCGTCCCGGAGATCCGCCGACGCTCGTCGCGTCGAGCGAAAAAGCCGAGACCGTACTCGGATGGCAGAGAAAATACGGCATAGAAGACATCATTTCGCACGCATGGAAATGGCATTCCTCGCATCCTGACGGATACGGTGACTGATATATGACAAGCGGATTCCATGGCATAATCAGATATTCCGCCGCCGCTTCAGCGGCGGCGTGTATCTTCCTCTCGTCATGCTCTCAGGCGGCGGTCAACAGAGAAACGTATGTCTCTCTGCCGTCTGAGGATGAGACGGGATTTTACTCTGACGGATATGAGACGGACGCAGGCGCCTCCGCAGTCCGGACAGGCGCGTCCGTCGCCGATGAGACCGAAAAATCGCTCTTTGATATCATTTCCGAAGCGCTTTCCGCCGCAGAAACGGCATCCGAGACGACATCCGAGACGGCTTCGGAGACGGACATCGGGACGGTCTCGAATATATCCGAGACCGCCGCAGAGGAAACTGCCGTGACGTCGGACGATTTCCCGGAGACAGAGACGACGCCGGATGATAAACCTTTGTCAACGGCAAAAAGCAAGCTCTCCGCGGATACCGAGGCATCGACCGAGACGGCAGCCGAAACCGCCGAAACGGATGACAACACTTCCCTGCCGGAAGAAATATCCATAGTCGTCGATTCAGACTCCTCGACGGAGACGAAAAAGATACCGCAGCTCGATATCGAGAGCGGCTTCGCGGACACGGTGAACAAAGAGATCGCCGATTTTGTCGGCGGGACAGGCAGTGACGCCGATTCGATAAGCTACGTATGCGAGCAGGACGGTCCGATACTCTCGATCCTTATTTCGGCTGTCAGCGGACAAAACATCGTCTGCCGGTCGATCAACGCCGATCTTGACGCCGAGAAGATACTTACAGACGAGGAATTTCTGTCATTATACGGCATATCACGTCTTTCGACCGCGCTGCTCGCATCGCGTCTGGCCGTGATGTCGGCGGCAGAGCGCATGCCTTCATCGGCGTTCGGCGAAGGGCTCTCCAAAGAAGGATGCCTCGATCTGACGCTGGATAAGCTGAAAAGCGATATCGCAGGCGGCAAGGCCGCCTTCCGTCTCATGGACGGCAAAGCGGCGGTGACACTTCTTATCGCCAGAAGCGACGGGGAGTATTCCCTTGCCGACGGCTCGGAGCAGATGGCGCAGCCGGTATCTCTGGCGCTTGATATCTCCCCCGACTCCTACATGACCGGGAACATGATACCCGGCAGTCTCGCGGGAAGGTGGAGCGGCTTTTCGGGTGATAAAGAGACCGCCGTCACTCTCGAAGAGAACGGAGCCGCGAAGCTCATGATCGGAGATTCCGAAACAGACGGCTTCGCCGCCGCGGATGATTCGACCCTGATCCTTTCCTTCGGAGATAAGATCTCGGTCTGCCAGTACGCTGTGTCGGGCAATTCCCTTGCCTTATTCTGGATCGACGGAGAGAGACTGTTCGATATCTCCGGATCGCCCGTAAGGCTGACATCATCGGCTCACACCGTGAACGCGGCGATGAAAACGGCGTCCGGCGGGAGCGAATACACGCTGTCTCTGACCGAAAAAGGCGAAGCGGCTCTTTCCTCCGCGCCGCTCGGCTCGGCTGACGAATCCGGGACGAGTGTCAAGAGCGGATGGTATTCCGTATCGGGCGTGGATGAATCCGGCGGGATGACGGTAAAGCTCCATTTCGATTTCAGCGACGGCTCGGCATCCGAGGAAAGCATCGTTTATATTATCCTGACCGATTCTTACGCCGACATCAGGCTGTTGTCCGGCATGCCGCTCACGGGCGGATATGATCAGAACTCCGACGAAACCGTAAGATTCTACATGACCGAAGACAACTGAAAAGAAAGATACGGCGCGGCTTTGATGAAAGCCGCGCCGTTTTATTTTGTTTGATTATTATTTAACTTCGACTATCTGTCCCTTGAGATCGCAGCTCTTTACCTCGGCCTCGACGATCTTGATGGTGTCTCTCGACGCCGTGGGAGGATTGATCGTGTTCTCGCCGCAGCTCTCTATAAGCCCGATGAGATATTTTACCTCTTTGTAATAGGCGTTGTCGCTGTCGAACGCAGGGGTGACATCCTTGCCGTCATGAGTCATGACGACCGCGCCGCCGTTGTTCGCGCCCATGATGACGCTGCCGCGCTCGAAGCTGACGCGGTACTCCATCCAGAAGCCGCGCCCGTTCATCGTCCAGTCATCCTGGCTATTGATGACGATGTCATCGTCGTAGATGTACTGCGTCGACACGGCGTCGTAACCGGCGTCGTAATCGTCGCCCTTTATCAGATTGCGTCCGCGGGAGCAGACGGCCTTCGGCATGCCGAACAGCCAGTTGATCATATCAACGTCATGGATATGCTGATCCTGGATGCATCCGCCGGATTTCTCCTTATGCCAGTACCAGTTCTGCCAGCTTCCGGTAGGCTGGGCGCCGCCGCGGAAGAAATATCCGGCGAGCGGTTTGCCGAGGTCGATGTCCGGATAGGCTTTCTTCGCCGGATCGCAGATCTTCGAATCCTCGACGAGATTCTTGAGAACGGTGTATTCTCCCCAGAAGCGGAGGACCTGACCGATCATGAGATATTTTCCGTTCTTCTTCGCGGCTTCGATCATTCTGTCGCAGTCGGCGGAGGTGAGCGACATCGGCTTCTCACTCATGACGTTGATCCCGGCGTCGAGGCATTTGATGGCGTTATCGGCGTGAAGATACGTCGGGATGGCGATGACCACGAGATCGAGCTTCTCATTGGCTATGAGATCATCGACGGAGGTGTAGTGAGCGAAGGAATCGAAATCGAACTTTGACTCACCGATACCCTTGATGTTGAAGTTGTTCTCGACATTCGCGAATTTCGACGGATCTATGTCGCAGACCGCCTTGAGGTGGACAAGTCCCTCTTTCTCGAGCCTTACCAGATTTTCGAGATGACCGCGGCCCATGCCGCCGAGTCCTATAAGTCCTGCATTGAGCATGATTTTATCTCCCTTTATAAATGATTGTAATACGGCGATTTCAGTCCTTTGACGCTTCTTCCTTTATGGCGATATAGCCGAGCAGTCCTCCCCAGTGATAGAAGTTGTTGCTGTTGGGCTTATCGCAGCCCTGTCCGTCATATCCGCTGTAATTCTCATGGACGTGGCCGTGCTCCTCCCATTCCTTGAGAAGGACCTTTCTTGAGGATTCGGCGAGAAGCTTTCTCTCCGCCTTCATCCCGGCCTCGCACAGCGCCTCGTAAACGAGATAGTTCATCGGAGCCCATATCCTTCCCCTCCAGTAATTCTGATCGGGGTAAGCAGGATCGCTGCGCGAGATGGACGGGAGCATGAACTCGCCTCCGAGCTCATCCGGATTGCAGAGATATTTCTCCGACATCGACTTCTTGTGTTCGTCGGAGACACGGCTCGAGTAAAGGCTGTAAAGATTTGTCGGGGATATGCGGTGG
The DNA here is from genome assembly GCA_946407735.1 of uncultured Clostridia bacterium. Taxonomy (GTDB): domain Bacteria; phylum Bacillota; class Clostridia; order Oscillospirales; family CAG-272; genus JAAZGC01. The sequence goes on along the minus strand of CAMJPL010000003.1, from coordinate 139,612 downwards.
CTGAATTTCCCGGTCACGGCGTCGCGGTTTTCATATATGCCGGTTTCTTCGTTCCACAGCGTCTCCATGGCAGACTCGGCGCTCTCCAAGCGCTCGCGGAGCACCGGAACGGCGTCCTCGCGGCCGGCTATCTGCGCCAGCTTTATAAGGCACCTGCAGTCCATTATGTAAAGACCGGTCAGACCGACGTCGGAAAGCAGCATGACCTGCTTTTCGGTGTCAAAGGAGGCGTCGTCATACATCGGGGAGTTGTCAAGTCCAGACTCGTATTTGGCTCCCTGGAGGTTGCCGATATCGTTCACCTCAAAGTATCTGCCGTTCTTAGGCTCGAACTTTTCAGAGCCCCAGCACATCGTCCCGTCCGGAAGGGTCCGGTGCTCTTTGAACCATGTGTTCCAGCGGTATAGCGCCGGGAAGAGCTCCTTCACGAACCAGTCGTCGCCGAACTGCTCCCACAGCCTGAGAGCGACCATCGAACCGACCGGAGGCTGCGAGCGGTCACGGCTCTTGTTGTCGTCGGAAGTGCCGAAATTCGGTACGAAACCATCCTCGGTCATCTCGTTCGTTATCGCGAAAGCGTTGAGATAAGCGAGCTCGCGGCCGCCGAACTGGCTCATGAGAGACGCGAAATACGTATCCCAGTCAAACAGCACATATCCGCCCGAGCTTTCGCTCCATTCACGGCTGACAGGCGAGCAGATGCGGTCATGCTCCGGCTCATATATCGTGTCCCATGCAAGACAGCTGCGCATCGCCTGATAAGCGCCGGCGTTCCTTCCGTACGCCGCTTCCTCGGATATCACGACCGCTTTCGCGTCGTCGAGGATCGCGCGCACCTCGCTGACTGACGCCGGGACGGTCGAAACCGCCACAGCTTCATTCAGAGTCACCGGGATGTACGGGCATTTAGCCTTCGTGTAAACGTATGAGTCTCTTTTTCCGGTGGTATATATGTTTACGCTGCAGCCGTCACCGAACTCGGCTCCTATCCTGCCCTCTCTGCAGAAAAGATTACCCTCTTTTCCCCAGAGCAGCGAAGCCTCGATGATGAGAGCCGGATCGCGGATGGATCTGCCGCTCGGCGTTACAAGGATGTACTGATTCCCGCCTTTTGCGGCGCTCTCAACGGTGATGTCGGTCTTTCCGGCGTTGAACGTGAGCGAGGTATAGCTGCCGTCCCAGCTCCGCGAACCTGGTCTGAGGCCGTGATTGCCGACCTTGAGATCGCCGATGACCCCGGAATCAACATAATTCTTGAAGCTGAGTCCGATGCAGAATCCGTAGGGCAGGAGGACGTGGGACGTCATTGACGGCGAATACCATGTATTCCAGCCTTTATTGGTCTGCTTTCTCAGTTCATCATAATTCATGGGTCTGCCTCCGTTTCAGCCGATAAGCTTCTGCTGGCGCTTTTCCTCTTCCCATCTGGAAATGAAGTTGTTAATCCTGTCGGCCGGGTCGAGCAGCTGAGAGATCGTCTCGTCGCGGTTGAGGGTGTCGATGAACAGCGCTATATACTTCGTAAGATCGACCTCCACATACCATTCGCGCTGAGCGAGCTCCGGCATGCGGTAGATAAGATTCGTGGTGAAGACCTTGTCTATATTGCCTATCCTGTAAGCCTCGTCGAATTTGTCGAGACCGTTGGTGAAAAGACCGAAGGAGGTATAGACATATATCTTTCTCGCGCCCATCTGCTTAAGCTGGTCGGCGATCTCGAGGACGGACTGTCCGGAAGCGATCATATCGTCGACGATGACGAGATCGTGTCCGTGGACGTCGCTTCCGAGGAATTTATGCTCGACTATCGGATTCTTGCCGTCGACGACGGTGGAATAATCGCGGCGCTTATAGAAGGTGCCGAGCTCTACCTTTAGCATGGTCGCAAGATACATGCACCTGGAGATGCCGCCCTCATCCGGCGAGATCACCATCAGATGATCCTTGTCGAGCTCGAGATCCTTCGCGTTGCGGAGCAGAGCCTTTATCATCTGATAAGTCGTGCGTATATTGTCAAACCCGGTGTTCGGGATCGCGTTCTGAACACGGGAATCATGGACATCGAAGGTGAGTATGTTCGACACGCCCATCGCGACGAGCTCCTTGAGCATCATCGAGCAGTCAAGGGATTCGCGTAATGTGCGGCGATCCTGTCTTCCCTCATAAAGCATCGGCATGATCACCGTGACACGGCGAGCCTTGCCCATTATGGCCCCGATTATCCGCTTCAGGTCGGCGAAATGCTCGTCGGGACACATATTGACTTCCCTGCCGTACATTTTATATGTGGCGCCCCAGTTGAAGACATCCGCTATGATATAAATGTCGTGTCCCCGCACCGACTGATGCAGCACGCATTTGCCTTCCCCGGTCGCAAAGCGCACAAGTTCAGGGGTAATGATGAAGCTGTCTTCTCCGCGCCATTCGCGCAGATAAGCGTCTACCTTTGCGATGAATTGCTCCGATCCCTTAAGGCCTATAACCGAGAGATCGCCGACCAGATGCTCGTTCATTGCACTATTCCTCCATGATCTTCATTTGTGTACGGCTTGACTGTCAGATCCGGAAGAGACGCGGCGAAACCGCAATTTTGCGCGCCTCTTTCGGATTATTCCCCCGATTCCCCCGTTATATCGGGACATTCAAAAGAGGCTTATTTGGTAACGGTGACTTTATTTAAGACCTTAGAAGCGTCGGGATCGATGTCGCGGACATCGGTGAGCTTGCAGGCCATGAGCTGGAGTGTGACGGCGGCGAGATACGGCACGACGGTATCGGGAGTAGCGGGAGCCTTAACGTCGACTGCCGGCAGCTTAAGGCTGTACTTGGAGAGCTTTCTCGTCTCCTCGTCGTCGGAGATGACGAGGACCTCGGCTCCGATCTCGATGAGACGGTTTATCATCTTCACGGTATCGGCGAGCATCGGGCCGCGGGAGGCGATGACGATGACGAGGTCGCCCTCATGCACCTGAGCGAGCGGACCGTGCCAGAAGTCGGATATCGGGTAGCCCTTCATGCGCAGGCGGTTGGTTTCGAGCATCTTAAGAGCGCCCTCGAGAGCTATCGGATAGCAGAGACCGCGTCCGAGGACTACGGCGCCGTCGAGATATCTCCAGCGCTTAGCCATCTCGGCTACGGCGTCGGGCTGATACTCAAGCAGCTCTCCCACGGCGGCGGGGACCTTGCCGAGAGCGTCGAGCAGTTCGCTGCTGTCGGCCCAATAGGCTACGAAAAGACCCATCACGAGCATCTGGGAGGTGAAGGTCTTCGTCGCGGCGATGGAGGTCTCATGTCCTACTCCGCAGTAGAGATGGTACTTCGCGAGCTTCGCGAGAGGGGAATCGGGCTCGTTCGTCACGGCGACGGTGATGGCGCCGCACTCGTTGGCGCGCTTGATGACCTCCATGGTATCGGCGGCGGCGCCGGACTGCGATACGCCTATGACAAGAGAATTTTTCAGGCAGAGTTTGCCGTCATACGCCGTAACGACGGACGGCGTGGCGAGCGCGGCGGGGATGCCTACATAGATGCCGAGCAGATACTGGGTATAGATGCAGGCGTGATCGGATGTCCCGCGGGCCGAGAAGTAGACGTAGTTCACCTCGGAGGCTTTGATGTCGGCGACGATCGCCTTGAGAGTCTCGTCATTGGTGGTTCTGACCTGAGCCAAGCCCTGCGGCTGCTCACGGATCTCTTTTTCAAGATTTTTCATGATGATAACACTCCAGAATGTTTTTTCATATCAGTCCGGCGTATTTCAGAAGGAACACGCCGATAAATATCGTGAAAACGCACATGAACGTTGAGAGCAGAAGTATCTGCCCGGCGAGCTCATAGTCGCTTTTCATGTTTTTCGCCATTATATAGCTCGACACGGCTGTCGGGCCCGAGAACAGTATATAAATGATACCGAGCTCCACGCCTCTGTACCCGACGGCTATGGCGACGCCGACGGCGACGGCCGGAAGAACGACGGTCTTGATCGCGGCTGACAGCACCGCGAGATGCAGCCTGCCCTTAAGGGACGAGAACCTGAAATTCCCGCCGAGGGCGAGCAGAGAGAGCACGGTGGTCGCTCCCGAAAGGTAATTCAGCGACTTGCTCATGATCGTCGGGATCGGGATATCGGCGGCGAGCCATATGACGGCGAGCACGACCGCTATGATGAGCGGGTTCGTGGCTATGTTTCTGCCTATGTTCTTCGCTATCTGCGACTTCGTCAGCTTTTTGTCGGTCGGGGCGAAGACGGAAAGTATCAGAACGGCGAAGAAATTGTACAGCGAGATCGCGAACGGCATCACCATCGCTATCTGCACAACTCCCGGCTGACCGAACATGCTTTCGGCGAGAGCGGTGCCGAGTATCGCGAAATTGGACCGGTACGCCCCCTGTATGAACGCTCCGCGCCTCGCGTTGTCTCGAAGGAGCGGCGGCACGGTGACGCACAGCAGCACAAAGGACAGTACGGTGCCGGTCACGCAGAAGAGTATGTATTTCCCGTCGAAGACGGCTGATCCCTTCGCTGACGTGATATTGAGGAAAAGCATGCTCGGGAGAGCGGCCTTGAAGACCAGCTTCTCCGAATCTGCGAAGAACGGGTCGTGAAGCAGCCCGATCTTTTTGAGCAGCCCTCCCAGGATGACGATAATAAAAATGGGAAAGACCGTGTTAACCGCGAAAATAAAGCTGTCGAGCATCTGTCTTTCCCTTCTTTGAACGTTTTTATTTCAGAACTATCCGGCAAAGGCGTATAAAAGCGCCTTTGCCGGTTTTATTATGCGATGTTATCTCTTCGAGGTAACTTCGGCTTCGTACTTCTTGACTTCCTTCAGCATGTCGGTTCCGACCGGGACGCCCTGCTTCTCGCAGTACATATCCCATACGTCGGCGAACGGGAAGGTCTTGTAGGCTTCGAGAAGCGCGAGACGGGAGGTGTAGTCGCCCTCGAACTCGAGCTTCTGCAGCTGAGCGGTCGGCTCGAGCTTGGCGTACAGAAGAGCCTTCTGCATGTTTCTGGTGCCGATGGTCCAGGCGGCGACGCGGTTGATGGAGGCGTCGAAGTAGTCGAGACCGATATGGATCCTCTTCTCGAATCCGTAGCGGACGATCTCCTGAGCGATGGTGCGGAGCTCATCGTCGAAGATGATCACATGGTCGGAGTCCCAGCGTACCGGGCGGGAGACGTGAAGCAGCATCTCGGGCAGGAACTGCATAACGGCGCTGATCTTGTCGGAGATGACCTCGGTCGGATGGAAGTGTCCGGCGTCGAGGGTGAGAAGCAGATCGTTCTTGAGGGCGTAAGCAAGATAGAACTCGCTCGATCCGACGGTGCAGCTCTCAAGACCGATGCCGAACAGCTTGGATTCGACGGACTCAACGTCGTACTTCTTGTCGATCGGATAAGCGAATATCTTGTCGAGAGAATCCTTGAGTCTGGCGCGGACGGCGTAGCGGTCTACCGGGATGTCCTTGATACCGTCGGGGATCCATACGTTCTGGATGCATCTGTCGTTCAGCTCTTTGCCGAAGTATTCGCCGATCTTACGGCAGGCGATGCAGTGCTCGATCCAGAAGTTTCTGATGCCCTCGTCAGGGCTGGACAGCGTGAATCCGGCTTCGGCGAGCGGATGTCCGAAGCATGTCGGGTTGAAGTCGATGCCGTAGCCGTATTCCTTCGCCCACTGTACCCAGCTCTCGAAGTGCTTCGGCTCGATCTCATTGCGTGGGACCTTCACCGGGCTGTCAAGATAGATGGCGTGAAGCGAGATGCGCTTCTTGCCGGGGGTCATCGACGCCATCTTGTTGAAATCGGCGCGGAGCTCATCTATGGAACGGGCGCGTCCGGGATAGTTGCCGGTCGTCTGGATGCCGCCGGAAAGCTTTCCGTCGGGATTCTCGAAGCCTATAACGTCGTCGCCCTGCCAGCAGTGGATCGAGACCGGGATCTCGGCCACCTCGGCCATCGCCTTGTCGGTGTCGATGCCTATCTCGGCATATCTTTCCTTCGCAAGCTCATACGCGGCCTGTACGTTCATGTGTGTGATCCTTTCTTGAATTGATATATTGTGGAAAGTTTTACAGAAGCCTGAGGAACTTCTCATACCCCTCGTCCCAGATCGCCGTGTCCTTCGGCCGGTACTCCTTGATGTCGAAGGAGTCGCGGACCATCTGACGGGCCTCGGAAAGATCCCTGAGCTCGCCGGCGGCGATGAGCTGCGAAGCCATGTTTCCGACGGCGGTCGCCTCGGTCGGCCCGGCGTAGACGGGACGTGCGCAGGCGTCGGCGCAGAATTGGCAGAGATCGGTCTCCTTCGTGCCGCCGCCGACGATATTGATGAATTCGGCCTTGTGGCCCATCATCTCGTCGATATGCTCGACCGTCCAGCGGTAGCGGAGCGCGATGGAGTCGAAGATGCAGCGGACGACCTCGCCCTCGTTCTCCGGGACGTGCTGTCCCGTCTTTTTGCAGTATTCGCGGATGCGTCCGGGCATATCGCCGGGAGGGCTGAACAGTACGTCGTCGGGATTGATGATGCTCTGCATCGGCTTTGAGGCGACGGCGGCGTTCGAAAGCTCGTCGTGGGTGAATTCCTTACCCTCGCGGGCCCACTGGCGCTTCGATTCCTCCTTCAGCCACATCCCCATGATGTTCTTGAGGAAGCGGATCGTGTTGTTTATGCCGCCCTCGTTGGTGAAATCGTATTTGAAGCTGTCGGATGAGATGATCGGCTCTTTCAGCTCGGTGCCCATCAGCGACCATGTGCCGGAGCTGATGTAGACGAAGCTGTCGCCCTTCGCCGGGACCGCCATGACAGCCGAAGCGGTGTCGTGGGCGGCGGCGTGGACCACCTTGGCCTTGATATCTCCGACCTCGCCGAGGACCTGCTTCGACAGCGGGCCGACTTCGGTGGCGGGCTGTGATATCGGCGTGAAGATGCTTCTCGGGATGCTGAACCTGTCGATGAGATCCCACGCGTAATCGCGGGTCTTCGCGTTGAGTATCGCGCCGGTCGACGCTATAGTGTACTCGGTGCTCATCACTCCGGTGAGGAAGTAGTTGAGCAGATCGGGGATGAACAGCATCTTGTCGGCGGCGGCGAAGCGCTCGGGGGAGTCCCGCATCTCGGAGATGAGCTGGAACAGGGTGTTGAAGTTCATGAACTGCAGTCCGGTGATATTATATATTTCATCCTTCGGCACAGTTCTGAACGCGTAGGGCTGGATATCGTCGGTGCGTCCGTCGCGGTAGTGCGTGGGGTTCGCGAGCAGGCGTCCGCCCTTGTCGAGAAGTCCGTAATCGACGCCCCAGGTGTCGATGGCGATCGAGCCGATATCCTTATCGTCGGATAAGGCGCACTTGTTGATCGAGGCCTTTATCTCATGGTATATCCTCATGATATCCCATGTGAAGGTGCCGGCTATGATACCGGGCTCGTTCTTGAAGCGGTGGTTCTCCTCGAGCGTGAGCTTTTTTCCGTCAAATCTGCCTATAATCCCGCGGCCGCTTGACGCCCCGAGGTCGATGGCGAGCATTTTATACTGCGACATATCTATCTCCTGTCAGACATTGTTTGTCTTATCTGCACTGCGCTTTCGCGATGACTCCCTTGATCGCGTCGCAGGCGGCTCTGAAGGCCGCCGCCCTTGACGGATACTGATTCGTCACTACCTTGGAATCCTTGCCCTCAAGCTCGGCGAGGCCCTCGAATACCTGAAGATGAGGCTCCACCGTGCAGATGTATGTTTTATCGTATTCATCGAGCTCGGTGAACGTCTCGACGAAGCGGCCGCACCCGACTCCCGCAGGAGCCATGGTCTTGTCGGGCATGGCGTCCTTGATGTGCATGTAGAAGATGCAGTCCTTCAGCATATCGAAGGCGTACGGGTAAGGCTCGCAGTCGACGCATATGAAATTGGCGTGGTCGAAGACCAGCTTTATCTCACCGCCGAATTCCTTCTGGATATCGAGGCAGCGGACGGCGTTGTCGCCGTATATCCCGCGCTCGTTCTCATGGCAGAGGACGACGCCCTCCCCTTCGGAGGCTTTCAGCATCTTCCCGAGACGTTCCATGACCTCAGACCGGCAGTCGTCGGCGTCCCTGCCCTCGTGATAGAAGCTGAACATGCGGATCCTGTCGCAGCCGAAGATATGGGCGAGTTCGATGATATGCTTTTCCTTCTCGATATGCGCATCCATATCGTCCTTAAGATCTATCTTGCCGAGCGGCGAGCCCATGCTCGATACCCTTATTCCGCTCGCGTCGAGCTTCTTTTTCAGCTCCTTCGCCTCATCCGGCGTGACGGCGTCGATGGAATGACCGTCGACCCCGCGGATCTCGAGATTGCTTATCCCGTTCTCGATAAGACCCTTTATCTGCTCGTCGAATACGGGGGAATACTCGTCCGCGAACGCGGCAAGCTCAAATTTCGCCATAGCACGAGCCCTCCGTCATCTGAAATCGTATCTTGACTTGAGGTTGTCGTGGCTGATCTTGAGAGACTCGAACGGATCGAGGCCGTAGGTGTTGTCCTGCTCGACGAGATGATACTCGACGCCGCACTTCTTCGACATCTCTATCACGGGATCGAAGTTGATGTTTCCGTCGAGACATTCCTTCATGATGATCTCGCCCTTGTCGCTCACGGCCATATCCTTCAGATGCGTGCAGTAGACTCTGCCCTCATGCGTCTGGATGAACTTGGCGGGATCTATGCCGGCGTTGACGCCCCAGTATACGTCGAAGGTGAGCTTGAGGCCGTCGGGATCGGTCTGACGGAGCAGACGGTCGATCATGTACTCGCCGCCTTCGAGCTTCACGAACTCGCGGCTGTGGTTGTGGTAAAGGAACACCTTTCCGGCGGCCTTTATCTTCTCTATCGCGGGGGCAAAGTCGCGGGCGAAGCGGTCGACTCCCTCCTCGGTGAAATCGTATCCGCCGCCCATGCCGCCGACGCCGATGGCTCCGGCGCCGAAAAGATTATGCTCCTCTATCACGGCGTCGGTGTCGTTTTTGATGCGGTCGTTGTTCCAGTGGGTCAGAACGATCTTGACGCCGTATTTCTCCGTGGCTTCCTTCATGCACTTCGGCGAGACGTCACCGAAGCCGGAAACCTGCACCGATGTGTAGCCGATCTCGGCTATCCGGCGGATAGTATCGGTGAAATCGGCTTCATTCCTCATGAAATCGCGTACAGTGTAAAGCTGCGCTCCGAGATAGATTGCCATATCAGTTCCTCCCTGACAGCATATTTATTTCAGTTCGACAATAGTGACTCCGTGATCGCCCTCGCCCCAGTTGCCGAGGCGGAAGCTCTTTACCCTTTTGTCGGCCTTGAGGTAACCGTGGATCGCGTTTCTGAGCGCTCCCGTACCCTTGCCGTGGATCAGCGTGACGCTGTTTATATCGGCGACGCGGGCTTCGTCGAGATACTTGTCGACAGACGCCCATGCCTCGTCCCCGGTCATCCCGCGGAGATCGAGCTCCATCTTGAAATCCCGGACGACGCTGACCTTGTAATCGGAAATGTTTTTCTTTTTATTCTGTCCCTCGCCGGAAACGCGTATCCGTCCGGCGTCGGACTGGAGCATGAGATTCTTGATGTTGGTCTTCGTATTGACGATCCCTGCCCTGACCATGACGGTGCCGTCGCTCTCCGGCTTTGACGTGATGACGGCTGGGGTGCCGATGTTGATGAGCACCACCTCGTCGCCGACCTTGAGAGGACGCGGCAGGACATAATCGTCGGATCTGTTCTCGATGACCGGGTTTACTATGTCCTCAGCCGAGCGCAGTCCCTGGCGTATCGCCCTTCTTCCGGCTTCGAGATCGGCCGCGAACTGCGCCGATTCCTTCGACTTCCTGAGCTCGTCGAGCTCTTCGAGCACCATGTCGCTGGTGCGCCTGGCGGAGGCGATTATGCGCTGGGCCTGACGGCGGGTGCGCTCGAGATCCTTCTCGGATTCAGCGTCCCTTTCCCTTATTTTCTCCTCGGCCTCGGCCCTGAATTTCTCGTACTCGCGGCGGGATCTGGCGGCCTCCTCGCGCTCCTTCTCCATCTCGAGACGGGTCTGGTCGAGCTTTTCGATGACAAGCTCGAAGCGCTTGGTGTCGGAGGACACCTTTTTCTCGGCGTTCCGAATGATGCTCTCGCCGACGCCGAGCTTTTCGGCTATCGCGAAGGCGTTTGACTTGCCGGGAGTGCCTATGATCAGCTTATATGTCGGCTTGAGGGTGTCGACGTCGAATTCGCAGCTCGCGTTCATGACGCCATCGGTGTCGAGAGCGTAGGCCTTGAGCTCGGCGTAATGGGTCGTCGCCGCGCATACGGCATGCCTTTCCCTTACGTCCTCAAGTATCGCCTCGGCCAGAGCCGCGCCCTCGATGGGATCGGTCCCGGCTCCGAGCTCGTCGAACAGGACGAGCGAATCGTCGCCGCATTTCGAGAGTATGTCGACTATATTGACCATATGGCCGGAAAACGTCGAGAGCGACTGCTCGATCGACTGCTCGTCGCCGATATCGGCGAGGATGTCGCCGAACACCGAGACGACGCTTTCGTCGGAGGCGGGGATATGAAGCCCCGACTGGGCCATGAGCTGGAACAGGCCGATGGTCTTGAGGGTGACCGTCTTGCCTCCGGTATTGGGACCGGTAATCACCAGCGTGTCGTATCTTCCGCCGATGGAGACGTTTATCGGCACCACCTTCGACTTGTCGAGAAGCGGATGTCTCGCCTTATACAGCTCGATCCTTCTCTCCTCGGTGACGACGGGCTCGTCGGCGTCGAGGCGGTATGACAGCTCGGCCTTCGCGAATATGAAGGCGATCTGGGTGATGTTGTAGTAGTCAAGCCCGATCTGCACCGAGTTGTCGGCGCATTCCTGCGAAAGCTCGGCGAGGATCCTCTCTATCTCGTGCTTTTCCTTCGATTCGAGCTCGCGGAGTTCGTTGTTTGCCTCGACGACGCTCATCGGCTCGATGAACACCGTCGCTCCCGAGGCGGAGGTGTCGTGGACCAGGCCTTTGATCTCGTTCTTGTATTCGGCGCGCACCGGGATGACGTATCTCCCGCCGCGCATCGTGACTATGTTTTCCTGCAGGTATTTGGAGTAGCTGCCGCCGGTATATTTCGCGAGCACGTCCTTGACCTTGCCGGCCGACTGCCTTATCTTCCGCCTTATGTCGGAAAGCGCGGGGGAGGCATCGTCAGAGATCAGGTCCTCGGCAATTACCGTGTGGAAGATCCTGTCCTCCAGATGTCTTATCGGTATCAGGCGGGAGAAGATCTCGTCGAGCGAGGTCTCAAGGTCGCTGCCCTCGGCGATGTAGTTGCCGAGACGCCGCGTCGTGCTGAGAAGATTCGCGACATCGAGCAGCTCCCTCGTGTTCAGCGCCGAGCCCTTCTCGGCGCGGCTTATGCTGTCGCTTACGTCCCTTACGCCAGAGAGAGGCGGAGTTCCTTTTATAGCCTCGAGCTTTTTCGCGTCGGTAGTCTGCCTCAGGACCCGGCGGACGTATGCGATGTCGCCTGACGGACGCAGAGCGCGGCAGAGCTCCTTGGCTCCGTCGGTCTGAGCGCAGTCCGCCAGCATATCGAGTACTTTATTCAGTTCAAGCGATACTGTCGCTTTGTCAAATGATGCCATATCGGTTAAATGTCAGTTGTTCAAAAAATGCGGTATATGTCAGGTAACGGCTGACATTTAGCGTTTGATAGATCCCGTATCACAGAGTACAGGATCGGTAAAAATCGAGCGTAGTGAATTTTCTGTCGAGATGATACAGAAGATACTCCTCCGAAAGAGAGGAAAGCGCGGCAGATCCGGCCTCGTCGAGCCTGAATCCGAAGCTCTTTTTCGGATCGGAAGTCAGGATATGCCTCATCGCCGCCTGAGTCTGCATGGGCAGCGGAGAAAATGGCTTAGGGCGGCCGTTGTCGTAATACCTGTCCTCGACGTTCAGCTTTTCGGCGCAGTCGGGGCAGACGGCCCCGCCCTCGGATATGTTCAGCATCCAGCCCTGATCGCCGTCAAACGGCCGGGCGCATCCGATGCATGAGCTTATCTCCGGCATGAAGCCGGCGGCTGCGGCGAATCTGAGCTCGCACACCGACTTTACGGCAGCGGGCGGGATATCTGTGCTCGACAGCGCGTAAAGGGCGTTGAGCGCAGTTCTCAGGATATCCTCCTCGGGAGACTCCTCCTGCGTGATGTCGCAGATGACGTCGCATATATACTGGGCAAGCGCCAGCTTAGGCAGCTCCGTCATAAGCTGATAGAAGCCGGCTATCTCGTACGATTCCTTAAGGGTATAGCCCGACCCGCTCTTCGATACGGTGAACTCGGCGTAGCGGAACATATCGGCGACGGCGGAATTCCTGCTTTTGTAGCTCCGTGTGCCGTGGCTGTAAACGGCTATCCTGCCGAGCTTATCCGTCAGTATGTCGAGATATTTGTCGCTGTCCTTCACCCTCGTCGTGCGAAGGACGAGCCCTTTCAGCGTTATCGTCTCACGCATGGCGAAATGCGGAAAAGCCGCGCTTTATGCCGTCAGATATCCTTTTTCTGGTCATAGCCGAAATTGCTGAGCTGGGCGATGTTGTCGCGCCACTTTTCCTTTACCTTGACCCAGAGATTCAGATATATCTTGCAGCCGAAGAACTTCTCGAGATCCTCTCTCGCGTAGGTGCCGACCGTTTTCAGCATCTCGCCGTGGCGTCCGATGATGATGCTCTTGTGCGATTCCTTCTCGCAGTATATCTCGGCGGCGATCCTGATTATCGAAGGCGATTCCTCGAAGCTCTCTATGACCACCGCAACTCCGTGCGGGACCTCCTCGTCGAGGAGCCTGAGCAGCTTCTCGCGGATGACCTCGGCGGCGATCTGCCTCTCCGGCTGATCGGTGATCTCATCCTCCGGGAAGAACCACGGGCCTTCCTTCATGAACGCGCCGCACTCGTCGAGCACGATATCCACACCCTGATGGTTTCTCGCCGAGATCGGCACCACGGCGGTGAAGTCGAATCTGGCGGCGTAATCGGTTATCGTCTCGCCTATCGCGGCGGCGTTCGATTTGTCCGTCTTGTTTATGACAAGTATCGCCGGGATACTGCTGTTTTTCAGCCTGTCGATTATGCCGAGCTCTATATCGCCCGGGCGCTGTCCGGCTTCGACGACCAGGAGACATGCGTCCGTCTCGCCTATCGTGGCGCGGACGGTCTTCACCATATAGTCGCCGAGCTTGGTCTTCGGCTTGTGCATGCCGGGGGTGTCGAGGAAGACGAACTGATCCTCCCCTTTTGTGAGTATTCCGGTTATGCGGTTCCTCGTCGTCTGCGGCTTTTTCGAGACGATGGCTATCTTCTCGCCAAGAAGCGAGTTCAAAAGCGTGGATTTGCCGACGTTCGGCCTTCCTACGATAGCTATGAATCCTGTTCTTGTCATTATATGCTCACGGAGAAAGTCTCCGCCCTCCCGCCGGACGGCATACCGCCCGGATCCTTTTTGATCGAAACACCTTCTGTCCGCGCTCTTCGCGCATCATACATTATAGCACACCGATATTAATTTTTCAAGTGCTTTTATCTTGTCAGACCGATATCGGCGAGTATTTTTTCCTGCCTCGAAAACATGTCCGCTTCCTCGCTTTCGGTCATATGATCGTACCCCAGAAGATGGAGCACCGAATGCACCGTGAGGAAGGCGAGCTCCCTGTCGGTTGAGTGGCCGTATTCCTGCGCCTGCGACAGCGCCTTTTCGATGGATATGACGATATCGCCGAGCTCCTTGTCGGCACTGCCGCTCAGTATATCGTCCCTCTCATTCAGCGGGAAGCTGAGGACGTCGGTCGCGCTGTCGACGCCGCGGTATTCGAGATTCAGCTCGTGTATCCGCTCGTTGTCGACGATGGTGACGGAGATCTCGGCCGGATGATCGTATCCCTCACTTTTCAGCGCCGCCGCCGCCGCTCTTTTGATCAGAGCCCTCTGAGCCGGGGTGAATTCGGCCTTCTTCTGATCGTTTCGCGTGATAATGACGTACTTTTTCTCCTGCATACCCGTGTCTCCGGTTGTTTTTCTCATATCTGTCGTAGGCGAGGATGATCTTCTGCACGAGCCTGTGACGCACGACATCCTTGTCGTCGAAGCGGTGCACCGCAATGCCGTTTATCCCCTCCAGAACGTCGCATGCCTGCGCGAGGCCAGAATGTGCGCCGTCGGGAAGATCGGTCTGCGTGATGTCGCCGGTGACGACGGCCTTGGAGTTGTAGCCGAGACGGGTAAGGAACATCTTCATCTGCTCCGGTGTCGTGTTCTGTGCCTCATCGAGGATGATGAAGCTGTCGTTGAGCGTCCTGCCGCGCATATAGGCGAGCGGCGCGATCTCGATCACTCCGCGCTCGACGTTCTTTTTGTAATTCTCGACGCCCATCATCTCGTACAGCGCGTCGTACAGCGGGCGGAGATAGGGCTCGATCTTCATCTGCAGATCGCCGGGGAGATAACCGAGCTTCTCTCCCGCCTCGACCGCCGGGCGAGTGAGGATTATCCTCTGCACCTCCTTCGATCTGAGGGCGGTGACCGCCATGGCGACGGCGAGGAAGGTCTTGCCGGTGCCGGCCGGGCCGACGCCGAGGACGACGGTGTTGCTGCGGATGGCTTCTATATACTGCCTCTGTCCCACCGTCTTCGCCCTTATCGGCTTGCCGCGCTCGGTTATGCAGACGCAGTCGTCGTCGAGGGTGCCGAGCTCGTTCTCCCTGCCGTCGCGGATCATCTGGGCGACATAGGCCGCCGTCTGCTCGGTGATATCGCCCTGGAGCAGATTCATCCTGCAGAGGACCGACACCGCCTTCGCGGCTCCTTCAACGGCGTTTTCGTCGCTTCCGGCGAGAGCTATCGCCGGGCCCTCGGGGCCCGATCTGCTCACGGCCGTGACCGAGAAGATCTCCTCTATGATTTTTATATTCGCGTCGTATGCGCCGAAAACTTCCGATATCTGCGTCTCGCTTTCGGCGCGGACTGATTTTATCGGCATGGTATGCTCGTCTGCGGCTCCTTCGATATTTTTATGGCAATTATACCTTATTATGATACCACAACCGAAAGGAAAAGTCAAACAGGCTATTGTTAATAATAACCCCATCCGTATTCATATAAAAAAGCCGGATCGGCCCCGAATTCGGCCGTGGGTATTGAAAACGGCGGCGTTTTGCTGTATAATATATCCGTACAGACGAAGCGTAAGATGAATGGCTTTATATTCGGGAGAAATTATGGAACGCGAAGCTGAATTCATAACGGAACCGCAGAAGAAGATCCCTGTCGTCGCCGAGGCGGATATATGCGTCATCGGCGGATCATGCACCGGAGTGTTCGCCGCCGTCCGGGCGGCGCGCCTCGGCGCTTCCGTGATCGTGATCGAGCGTGAGGGATGCCTCGGCGGGACGGCGACGTCCGGGCTTGTGAACTGCTGGCACACGCTGAACGACACGTCGGGAGAAAAGCAGATCATAGCCGGTCTCACCGAGGAGATCCTGTCCCGCGTCGAGCCGGCGGAAACGAGAGGGAAAAATCATGCCGACTCGCATTTCTTCAATCCTCACGAGCTCAAGACCGAGCTCGACATGCTCTGCGCCGAAAACGGCGTCAGGGTAATGCTTCACACCCTTTACTGCTCATGCATGGAGGAGAACGGCAGCGTCAGATATATCATCATAGAGAACAAGGACGGCCGCGGAGCCGTCAGAGCCTCGTTCTTCATCGATGCGAGCGGCGACGGTGATATCTGTCGCGATCTCGGGATAGAGAAGTTCTACAATCAGACGATCCAGCCGCCGAGCGCCTGCTTCCTCCTTGAAGGCGACGTGTCGCATGTCGACGTCACGAGGCTCATCCGCCATCACGGCGATGAATTCGGTCTTGAGAAGGACTGGGGATGGTTCTGCCGTGTACCCGACGCCTCAAACATAACGATGCGCGCCGACACCCATGTGCTCGGGCTCATCCCCGACAAAGCGGAGGATCTAACGAAGGCGGAGATAGAGGGCAGGCGCAAGATGCGCGCCGTCATAAGGATGCTGAACAGATACGGCGCCGAGGGCGTAAGATACGCGAACGTCAGCTCCTGCTCGTCGATAGGCATAAGGGAAACGGCGCATTACGTAACGGCGAAAAAAGCCGATCAATTCGAGCTTTTGCTCGGGAAGAGATACGACGACTGCGTCATGAACGGGACATACAACGTCGACGTGCATCTGCCGGACGGCAGCATAACCTTCCACCACTTCGACGGCAGCTTCAACACCGAGCTCGCCGACGGCGGCAGGGTCACCGGGAGCTGGCGGCGTGAGCTCGGTATCGACGAGAGCCTTCCGATCCCGACGTATTACTCTCTCCCCTTCTCCTGCCTCGTCCCCGTCCGCCACGACAATCTCATAGCCGTCGGCAGGATGATAAACGCCGATATCTTCTCTTTCGGCGCTCTGAGGGTGATGGTAAACCTCAACCAGCTCGGCGAGGCTGCCGGAGTCGCCGCTTATCTTTCGATCAGCTCCGGTGTATCGGTGCGTTCGCTCGACGGAAGATCGGTAGCGAAAAAGCTGTCGGAGGGCGGCTCGGCGAATCTGGCGTGACAGAGGCCGAAATCATACGATCCGTAAATAAGAAAAAACCGCCGCGGGGCGGTTTTTCATATCATTCAGGCAGATCACAGAGATGTGTCATATCTTCGCTCTCAGTCCGGCGACCTCGGTAACCGGAAGCGACACGCTTATCGCTCCGGCGGGGGTCTGCGGGCCTGTTTTCTCCGTGATAGCCTTCATTATGGCGGATTTGTCCTCCGCCTCGGCGACTATGAGAAGTATCTCCTTCTCGCTGGCGAGCGAGACGCCGAGGAATTTTCTGGCGAAATCAGCGCCTGTGCCCTTGGCGTGAAGGACGGTGCCGCCCGACGCTCCGGCGGATCTCGCCGCCGCCATGACGTCGTCGGTATAGCCCTGATTCAGGATGCATATTATAAGCTCGTGGCTGACGTTCAGCTCCGGGCTCTTCCCTCCCGGGACGGTGTTGTTCGTGAGATACGCCAAGGTTTTGCCTCCTCCGATGCTTTTGACAGGCACGCTGACCAGTATGCCGTTGCCGGGTATGTCTATGCTGAGTTTCCTTCTCGCGCTCTTTATAAGTTCCTTCGTCTTGTCCTCGTCAGCGAAGGTGAGCACGGCCGCCTTTTCGGTCGCCTCAAGGCCGTACAGCGCGAGATGCTCGCTTTTAGCCATGCCGTGGCCGAGTACGGTAAAGGTGACCGACAGCCCGAGCTCGCCGCATATACCGATCATTATATCTTCGTTCGTACGGTCAGTGATGACCGTCACAAGGTTGAGCACCATAAATCAGACCTCCCAGAGCTCGATTATCTCGTCGTCGGCGAAGCTCTCCGGCGGCACGGTCTCGGCGCGGCGGGAGCGCAGCACCGTGATGAGCCCCATTATCTGCACCGTTATCGGCGGCATCAGGGCAATCAGAGCCACGCATCCGAACGCGTCGGTCAGGATGTTCCCTCCCGACGCCTGGCACGCGCCCATCACAAGAGGGAGCATGAACGTGGTGGACATCGGTCCCGATGCGACGCCGCCGGCGTCGAAGGCGATCGCCGTGAATATCTGCGGCACCACCGAACACAGGATCAGCGACACGGCGTAGCCGGGGATGAGGAACCAGTACAGGTTTATCCCGGTCAAAGCGCGCAGCATGGCTATGCCGGCGGCGGAGGCGATGGCGACGCTCAGCGCGGCGTTCATCGCCTTTTCAGATACCGCTCCGGCGGAGATCTCCTCGACCTGCTTAGTCAGGATTATGACCGCCGGTTCGGCCTTGACTATGAACCAGCCTATCAGGATCGCCACCGGGACGAGGAGATACATCTTCCATCCGCCCGCCATGCTCCTGCCGAGTATGACTCCCATCGACGAGAAGCCGACGTTCACCCCGGTGAGGAAGATCACGAGGCCGGTATAGGTGAACATCATGCCGGCGAGGATACGTATCAGCGGCAGCTTTGACAGCTTCAGGCTGAATATCTGGAACGCGAGGAAGAACAGGGCTACCGGAAGGAGCGACATCCCGGCTTCAAAGATATAGTGCGGAACGGCCTTCACATAGCTGGCGCTGAGCTCGAAGGTGTCGGCGTAGCTCCCGGCCTCGGCGGCCGAGATGATCCCTTCCTCTCCTTTATAGAAGAAACCGAGTATCAGCACCGCAAGTATCGGTCCCACCGAGCAGAGCCCGACGAGTCCGAAGCTGTCCGCCTCGGCGTTGCGGTCGGAACGTATCGCCGCGACACCGATGCCCATCGCCATGATGAACGGCGCGGTCATGGGTCCCGTCGTCACGCCTCCGGCGTCGAAGGCGACCGCGAGATATCTCGGATCGGAGATCGCGGCGAGGATGAAGACGATGACATACGAGACGATAAGGATTATCCTGAGCTGGAAACCGTGAAGGATCCTCCACATGCTGAGAGTAAGGAACAGTCCGACTCCGACAGCTATCGTGATCTTGAGTACGAGCGAGTTTATATGCGGCACGTTGTCGCTGAGCACGGCGAGGTCCGGCTCGGCTATCGTGATTATGGCGCCGAGCGCGAAGCTCAGAATGATTATCAGCGGCTCGCGCCTGGTGGCCGTCAGCTTCGATCCGATGAGGTTCCCGATCTTGGTCATCGAGTTCTCGGCGCCGTACGCGAACACCCCCAGACCGAATATCAGCATCCCGGTCCCGACTATGAATGCAAGCATTGTGTCAGTAGCCACAGGTGTCACGACCGCGCAGAGGATCAGAACTATTGCGGCGATGGGAAGCACCGATACAACAGCCTCCCTGAGTTTTTTACGCAGTCCGTTTTTGTACAAATCTTCCTCCGATCAGTCTTTCCTGAATATATCGCGCCTTTTCCGCGCGGCTCACGTCAAACCCTTATGATCCTCACCGGTCCGAGAAGCCCTTCGGGCTCAAGAAGAAGGAACTTCGAGAACGGGTCGCGGTATCTGTACGCCGACGTAGTCGACACCGTCACGGTAAGCACGTTGCCCTGTTTTACCGCGCTGTCGGTGATGTCGTATCTGTGCGGCGGGAGCCTGCGGACGCCGAGCGGTCTGCCGTTGAGCTCTGCCTGCGAGACCTCCCCGACATCGCCCAGATCTAGGATCAGCCGCCCGTCACCCTCGCTGTCATCGAGATCGAACACCGCCTTATACATTATATGCCCGGCGAAATCGGGCATCTCGTCCGGGGACGCGATGTTGATAAGCTCCGACACCGTCCGGTACGGTCTGAAATCGGGATAGTCCTTCTCGGCGCATACCGATATCTCCCATTCGGGTCTGACGGTGCGCCCGCCGGGGAGATCCCTGTAAAGGATCTCGTCATACGGCTCGAACTCTCCCGTGTCAGACTCGCCGGGGATTATGACGACGGACTGGTACGGCGGGAGCGTCACGTCTATAAGACCGTTCGGGCTGTCAAAAACGGAGGCGCGGCAGCCGTATATGTCAGAGAGAAGATATTTCCCTCCGCCGAAACCTCTCAACCTGACCGACGTTTCGACGGTCTTCGTTATGTCTTCGTTTATCAGCATATAGACGTCGGAGCCGGACTTCCTGTAATGCATCGCGCGGACGAATTTGCTGCTGTCCGAGAGCGTGACGTCTCTCATGTCGGAAAGATACCCTGCAAGCGAATCCAGAGGCACAAAGCCGAAGCCGGGAACGGATCTCCCGCCGCTGCCGACGCAGATGAGCTTCACATCCGGCGCGCCGCCGATCTTCTTCAGCGCCGCGAGATCTTCGGGCGGGATATACGACGCGTAAGGCAGGATGATCACCTTGTAGCGCCCGGCGCTTTCGCTCAGCAGGTCATACGGCACGATCTCATAGTCGATCTGGGAATCGTAGAGAACCTTCGCGATATCCTGCATCGGCGTCCTGTCCTTCGCCGACCATGCCGCCTCGGCGTCATATATGAGCCCGACGTCACAGACATGCTCCCCGCCGCTGAGAAGACGCGACATCCTGTTCATATACTGCATCAAAGCGCCGAAATAGCGGTATTCCGGGTTTTTGCCGCTGTCATAGAAGTTCGGCGGGCAGTCGGGATCGTCCGGCTTCGGCGAGAAGGCGTGAGGGACGAAATAATTGATGCCTCTTACCAGCATATGGTCGGTGAGGTATTTCATCAGCTTCGTACCCTCGGCCCAGCCGTACGCGCCGAATATCTCGCACATGGCGAGGCCGTTCTTCTTTTTGTCGAGGACGGCGAGAGACGAGCCGAGCTTGGCGAGGACATAGTGGAAGAAGACGTTGTCCATCTGCCTGTAGCTGACGCAGCCGGTATTCGAGTACTCGGTGAGTCCCGGCACGATCTGATGCAGCACGACGTCTATCCCAGACATATGCTGACCCGCGAGGGCGCGGAAATAATGCCCGTTCCCGTTCGTCAGCTTGTAGTGGGTGTTGTTGTCCTCGATGACGTGGCCGATGTACATGCAGCCGTGCTCCTCACACCACCTGCCGATCCTCGAGCCGAAATTCTCGTCGTAAAGACGGGTTACGATGTTCATGTATTCGGTGCGCGCCGTCTGCGAGGTGCCGTCGGCGAAATCGAACCATATGCCGCACAGCTTTTTCATATACCCGGCGCCGAATGTCTTTTCAAGCTCGGCGGCGACATAATCGTTCCACGGGTAATGCGTGAACCTCTCGCCGATAGGCGCGGCGAAGCTGCGCTTCGAGTCGTTGTATATCCCCGGCTCGTCAGAGAAGAAGCCGAGGAAGGTACCGCCGAACTCGTCTGCGAAGCGGTCGTAATGCGGCTGATAGACGGCGTCTATGTAAACGTCGGTCGCTCTCGGGTCGAGCTTGTCACCGTAGGTGCGGTTCCTTACGCCGGAGCGGGTCTTCATCAGCAGGGCTACGCTGTAAACGCCCTCGGGGAGATCGAAATACAGCATGCCGTCTTTATATCCGCCCGTAAGGTCGTACATCTCGCCGGTGTATATCTGCTCGCCCGGCAGGCGCTTCATGGCTATCGCGGCGAGAAGCTCGTCCTCCTTTTCCTCCTTGAAGCCGTCGGCGATTATCGCGCCGCCCCTGACCGGTCCGACGATATCGACGTGATGCTCGGAGATCTCCTTTATCAGAAGGTCGTCATGGCCGTGCTCGAACGCTCCGTTGGCATAGCCCGACGGGAAATGCTTGTCGTCGAGTATCCAAACCTTCATGCCGAGTCTTCTGCAGGTGTCAAAGATCAGTCGGATGTCGCTCCACCAGCCGTCGCGGCAGAACTCGTCGTGCGTGCGGGACTCAAGGCAGACGGCGCCGATGCCGCATTCGTGTATCCTTTCGAGCTCGCGGACGATAAGGCTGTCGTCCTCGTTGTGAAGCCACAGGAAGGGCGCGATATAATTGCCGCCCGAGAGCATTTCGCTGAATACTGATCGCATATCTCAGAGCTCCTTGTCAAGTTTTGAATTTGCCGAAGAATATTTCCGGAAAAATTGATTTTTGGATATCTTTATGGTATAATATACGGGAAGCCGATTACTTTCAGGAGAATAGATCTATGAAAATACTGTTTCAGGGAGATTCGATAACCGACGGCAACAGGCTGAAGGAAGAATCGTCCCGATGGGATCTGAACCACCAGATCGGACACACATGGGTTTATATCGTCACGGGCGAGCTCATGTACCGCTATCCCGGGAAATTCGAGTGCGTGAACCGCGGGGTTTCAAGCAATTCCCTGCTCGATCTCAAGGCGAGATGGCAGAAGGACGCGCTCGACATAAAGCCGGACGTGATGATGATCCTTATCGGCGCGAACGACGCCGGGGCGATCATGCGCGGCAAAATGACTCTCGAAGACTATCCCGCGCTTTACCATGAGCTGATAGACAGCCTGAAAGGCGTGTCGCCGGAGCTCAGGCTCGTCATCCTCGAGCCGTTCACGCTGAAAAAGGACGCGGAAACGGTAAAGACCGTCGACGCGCTCAGAAGATCGGCCGAAAAGGTGGCGGAGGATTACGGGGCGGTGTTCGTGCCGCTTCAGGACGAGTTCAGCCGTCTCGCCGCCGAGAACGGCGACAAATACTGGATATGGGACGGCGTCCATCCGACAGAGGCCGGGCACTGCATGATGGCTCACCGCGTCCTCGACGCGGCCGCCGGGATACTGGGGATCGGAGAAGGCTTATGATAAGGATAATGTTCGTCTGCTGGGGGAATATATGCCGCAGCCCTATGGCCGAGAGGATATTCTCCGACATGATCGAGAAAGCCGGGCTTTCGGATAAGGTATCGTGCGCGTCCTCGGCGGCGACGGCGGAGGAGATGGTGAACGGCATCGGGAATCCCATATTCCCTCCGGCGGAATATGAGCTCGAGAAGCACGGGCTCAGCTTCCGCGAGCACCGGGCGAAAGTCCTCAGAAAAAGCGACTATGACGATTTCGATCTTCTTATCGGCATGGACGAGATCAACATGCGCCAGATGAGGGAGCTGTTCGGCGGCGACCCCGACGGAAAGCTCCGGCTCCTCGGCAGCTACTCGGGGACCGGCGTCATTTCCGATCCGTGGTACAGCGGGAGGTTCTCGGAGGCTTACGACGACATATACTCCGGCTGCGAGGCCCTGCTCGGCCGCGTCAGGAGCGGAAAGCTGAAATAAAACTACAATCATTTATTGATGTAACATCATTAATATTATAACTCTTCGCTTAACCGTTTGTCAATGGAGAATCGGTAAAAACATAATTTTGTGTTAAAATAAGCAACATACGACCGACAGGAGGCCTAAATGAATTTCAGACAGATACATCTTGATTTCCACACCTCTGAGAAGATCCCCGGGATCGGATCGAAGTTTTCCAAGGAACAGTTTCAGGACGCCCTGCGCCGCGGACATGTGAATTCAATAACGGTGTTCTCCAAATGCCACCACGGATGGGCCTATCATCCGTCGATGGCGAACGAGCAGCATCCAAACCTTCATTTCGACCTGCTCGGCGCTCAGATCGAAGCCGCGCATGAGATCGGGGTGAAGACCCCGGTATATCTGTCCGCCGGTCTCGACGAGAAGATGGCGCGCCGTCATCCCGAATGGCTGAGGCGCGGCAAGGACGACAAGATAAACTGGGAATACCCGATGTATCATGAGTTCTGCATGAACTCGCCGTATCTCGACTATCTCATCCCGCAGATAAAGGAAGTCGTCCGCAACTACGACGCCGACGGCATCTTCCTCGACATAGTCGGAGTCCGCACCTGCTGGTGCCAGTACTGCGTAAGGACGCTGCTTGAAGAGGGCAAGGATCCCTATGACGACGAGAACGCCCGCGAGCTCGGCGAAAGGGTCTATAAAAACTACTGCCGCAGGGTTAGAGAAGCCGTTGACTCGATCAAGCCCGGTCTCCCCGTCTTCCACAACAGCGGACACATCCGCCGCGGCCGCCGCGATCTCGCCGACGTCGACACCCATCTCGAGCTCGAGTCGCTGCCGACCGGAGGCTGGGGCTACGATCACTTCCCGCTTTCCGCCGCCTATTCCCGCACCCTCGGAAAGCAGTTCCTCGGCATGACCGGCAAATTCCATACGACATGGGGCGAATTCGGCGGCTTCAAGCATCCGAACGCGCTGAGATACGAGGAGGCTCTTTGCACCGCCTTCGGAGCGAAATGCTCTATCGGCGACCAGCTCCATCCCGACGGTCACTTCGAGGAGGCCACATACGATCTCATCGGAGCAGCGTATAAAGAGGTAGAGGAGCGCGAGCCGTGGCTCGACAATGTAAAGAGCGTCGCCGATATCGCGATCCTGTCGGAGGAGGCCGCCGCCAACTACTACGGCTCGGCCAAAATAATGCATCACAGCGGCGCCGACGCCGACGCCGGAGCCGTCAGGATAATGCTCGAGGGAAAATATCTCTTCGACGTGATCGACACCGAGCAGCCGCTCGACAGCTACAGGCTGCTCATCCTTCCCGACCACATCCGCCTCGACGCGAAGCTTACGGCGAAGATAAAGGACTTCACCTCCAAGGGCGGCAAGGTCCTGGCGACAGGCGAGAGCGGGCTCGGCGACGGCGACGCCTTCGCGCTCGATCTCGGCTGCGACTATGTCGGCCCGAGCGCTTACCGTCCGGTATATTTCCGTCCGAAGTTCGATCTCGGATGCCTCGGCGATTCCGCCTATGTCATCTACGAGCAGTCGCATGACATAAAGGCGAAGGAAGGAGCGGAGATCCCGATAACTCGCGAGAATCCATACTTCAACCGCACCACCTTCGCATTCTCCTCCCATCAGCACACGCCGAACGACAAATCCACCTGCCTCCCGGCGGCAACGACCGGCGCCGACGGCGGATATATCTCGACCGAGATCTTCTGCGAGTACGCGCACAAGGGCAGCCTGATAGCGAAGCTGATCGCGGTCAATATGATCGACCTTCTGCTCGGGGACAAAAAGACCCTCACGACCGATCTTCCGGCTCAGGGCGTCGTGACCCTGATGGATCAGCAGGATGAGCACCGCCTCGTGAATCACCTCCTTTACGCCTCGCCGGTAAGACGCGGCAGCGGGATCGAGGTCATCGAGGACGTTATCCCGCTCTATAACGTCAGCGTCACCCTGAACATCGGCAGGGAGCCTAAGCGGGTATATCTCGCGCCCGAAAACCGCGATATCCCGTTCAGTTATGAAAACGGAAAGCTCACATATACTGTAGACAAACTCGATCTGCACGCGATGGCGGTCATAGATTACTGAAAGTGAGATGAATTCTGATATGAAATTCCTTTGCGGCGCTTCGAAACAGGATATCACGCCTCCGATCGGGACGGCTTTATTCGGGTACAGGCCTGACGTCTTCTCGACGTCGGTCCACGACCCGCTCGATGTCACCGCCGTGGCATTTTCCGACGGCGTGAAGACAAACATACTTATCTCGGCTACCGTCTGTGAGATAAGGAACGACATATCCGAGTCGCTTCGCGACTCGGCCGCCGAGGCCGCTGGGCTCGAGCGGAAGGACATCATCCTCGCCGCCACGCACACCCACTGCGCACCTAACGTCGCAGGCATGGACGGCTGGGGAGAAGTCGATTTCGGGTATATCGAATCGATACTCCGCCCGGCTGTCGCCAGGGCGGCGAAGGAAGCGGCGGAAAATCTCTGCGAGGCGGAGATGGGAGTCGAGGACGGCGAGAGCCTTGTCGGCATAAACCGCCGTCAGCTCAACCGCGACGACAGGATATCCCTCGGTCAGAACCCGTGGGGGGCGTTCGATCCCGTCATGACGGTAATGGCGATACGCCGCGCCGACGACAAAAAAGGCATAGTGAACATCGTCCACTACGGCTGCCACGGGACGGCGTGCGGCTGCGCGCATGAGATCACCCGCGACTGGTCCGGCATGATGCTCGACCGTATGGAAAAGCTCACCGGCACGATCAGCACGTACATAAACGGAGCCGAGGGCGACGTCGGGCCGAGGCTGACGAACGGACTGACGGTAGGCGACATAAGCTACGTCGAGGAGCTCGGCTCGCAGGCGGCTTCGGACGCGATGAGGATATACAATAAGATAAAGACCTATTCGGTCCCCGGGACAACGGCTTATCACGGAAAGGTGACGCTTCCCTACAAGCCGATGCCGGAGCTTGACGCTGTGAAGAAGGAGCTCTCCGGCTACACCGAGCCGGAAAAGCTGATAAACGTCCAGAAGCTGTGGTACGGTCATCTGAAGGAGGTCGAGGAATACCTCGAGTCCGGAAGGACCGACATGCCGGAGGGATATATCATCGACCAGACCATCATCCGCGTCGGCGATATCGTATTCATCCCCTTCCCGTTCGAGATCTTCAGCGAGATCTCGATAAGGCTCAGGCAGTACTCAGGCATACGCCACACCCTCAGTCTCGCCTGCTCGAACGGAACCAACGGATATCTGCCGGTGCAGAGCGAGCTCTGCCGCGGCGGATATGAGGTCGATGTGTTCAGGTGCGCCGGTCTGTTCAATATGGTGGACAACGCCGACTGGTACGCCGTAAACGATAATCTCAGAATAATCGAAAGCGGAGTGTAAACATATGTACAGGATAGGACAGGAAGAGATAGACGCCATTACCCGCGTCATAAAAAGCCGCGATCTGTTCAAGATAAACGGCGGAGCCAAGGAGTGCATGCACTTCGAGGAGGAGCTGAAGGAAAAGCTTGGCGTGAAGTACGCGCTGCTGATGACGAGCGGCAGCGCCGCGCTGACGTCGGCGCTCATCGGCATGGGAGTCGGCCCGGGAGACGAAGTCATAGTGCCGGCGTACACATATATCGCCACCGCCATCGCCGTGACGTCGACGGGAGCCGTGCCCGTGATCGCCGAAGCCGACGAGTCGCTTACCCTCGATCCCGACGATTTCGAGAAGAAGATCAGCTCTCACACGAAGGCCGTCATCCCGGTGCACATCCAGGGCTTCCCCTGCGACATGGACAGGATCCGCGCCATCGCAAAGAAGCACGGCGTGTTCGTACTTGAGGACGCCTGCCAGTCGGACGGCGGATCGTATAAAGGAAAGAGGCTTGGCACGATAGGCGACGCCGGCGCGTTCAGCTTCAACTTCTTCAAGGTGATAACCTCCGGCGAGGGCGGCGCTCTCGTGACCGACGACAGGACGATATACGAGCGCGGGCTCATCTACCACGACTCGTCGGCGATAGCCTATTTCGGCAATCAGCTCGACGGCATCTCCGAAGCGCAGTTCTGCGGCACCGAATTCAGGGTTTCCGAGTTCACAGGCGCGATAATGCGCGAGCAGCTGAAAAAGCTGGATCCGATACTCGCCGATCTTAGGCGCAATAAGCGTTATCTGATGGACAAGCTCGGGGACGTTTACGGGTTCATAAAGTCGAACGATATCGACGGCGACTGCGGGACAACCCTTCCCTTCTTCTTCGATACCGAGAAGGAGGCTCTCGCCTTCAAGGCGAAGGCCGACGAAGCCGGCATCGGCGGCACGCGCCCGATAGACACCGGAAAGCACGTCTATTCGAACTGGACGCCTATCATGGAGAAGCGCGGAGCCTTCAACCCGAAGTTCGATCCCTTCAAATTCGAGGAAAATCAGGGGCTGCAGACCGACTACTCCGCCGATATGTGCAAAAAGACCCTCGATCTGCTGTCGAGAGCCGTATACGTCGGCGTGAATCCCGATCTGGACGAGGCCGGGCTCGACGCCATGGCAGCGAAGCTGAGGTAAGGGATGATAAAGCTCCGCAAAGATCCCGGCAGGGATTTCATCCTGCTCAACCTCTCCGATCCTCAGCTGAGCGACGGCGAATGGGAGGCGGGACACAAAAACCGCGCCATCCTCGAGTACACGGTGTCCGAAACGATAAAGCGGGTGTCGCCGGACCTGATAACGATCTCCGGCGACCTCGCCTGGGCGGGTCAGACAAGGGCGTATCATATGCTCGCCGATCTTGTCGAGTCATACGGCATACCGTGGTGCGCCGTATGGGGAAATCATGACAATCAGGACGGACCCGGATATATAGATTCGATTGCCGACTACTATCTTTCCAAGGCTCACTTTGTATATGAAAAGGGCGATAAGGCCCTCGGAAACGGCAACTACGTTATATCCGTCGAGTCGGGCGGCCGGATCATCTCCGGCGTCATCATGATGGATTCCCACGACAGGATGCCGTATACAAAGGAGGACGGGACCGTTGACAGCGGCTGGGCGAAGCTGCTGCCGGAGCAGATCGTCTGGTATGAAGAACAGGTGAATGCTCTCAGAGCCTCCGGATGCCCCGATTCGGTCCTTATCATGCATATCCCGGTCTACGCATACCGTGACGCTCTGGCGGCGGCATACCTTCCGGACGCCGACAAAAAGGCGATCACCCCGCTCGACAGCGCGCTCGGCATCGGATGGAAGGATGACTTCCGTTCATCCTACGGCGTAACGTACGAGAGCATCGGCAGCTATCCCGCGGACGACGGCGTTTTTGAAGTGATACATAAGCTCGGCCATACGAAGATCCTCATAGCCGGGCACGATCATGTAAACAACACGGTCATAAACTACCGCGGCGTCGATCTCGTCTACTCGCTGAAATGCGGCGCCGGATGCTACTGGGATCCGCGTCTGAACGGCGGAACCGTCGTCCGCTTCGGCGACGGCGGCATCCGCGATCTCGGGCACTGCTACATCGACGTAAGTCACCTGCTCTGAAGATTGACTTATTAACGATCCGCCTCCGCTCTGACCGAGCGGAGGCGGATATTATATACAATTATTTCTCACTTCATGAATAGGATCAGAAACCGAGCTGCGACGTATCGGCGCTTATGCCGTACCCGGCGCAGAACTCATCGGTGAGGGAAAGTATCTCGGATATCATCCTGACCGCCTCCGACAGCATCCTCGTCCTGTACAGGCCCGATCCCGTGTATGTCTCAAAGGTGAGCGCCGTGTCGGGACCGAACGATGAAGGGCTGAGAGTCCCGTCGCCGTACCGCTCGAGATCGCCGTCATACTCCTCTATCGCGAATATCCTGCTGTCGGAGCCGGCGCCGTAATCGTCGTATCTCAGATACGCGAAAGTCTCCATTCCGGCGTCATCGACATAGACGAGCATTGCTATCAGCGCTCCGTTCGACGGATACCATACCATCGAGAAGGTCTTTTCGACGTCGTCCGACGGGACGCGGTTCTCGATGTAATAATATGTCCCGCCGTCAGGATCCTCCTCCGTATCGCCGCTCCGCTCAAGATATCGCCCTATCTCGGCGCACGCCGAGGCCGCGGACGTTTCGTCGACGGCGTTCGATGAATACGATCCGCCGCTGGAATCGTCGGGGATGAACTCAAAGTAGAAGACATAGTCGAGATCACCGACATCATCCTTGCCGTATATAGATATATCCACCACGTACGTGCCCGGCGTTTTGACATCGAACTCGAGCGTCTGACCGTACGTGCCGTCGTCATACGAGACGAGATCGCCGTATCTGAGATCCGTGGCGTCGAAGAAGATGTACGACGCCAGGGCTATGTACTTCGCAGCCTCGAGCTCGGCGTCGGTATATAGGGTAACGATCATCCGTCCGGTCGTGTTGGCCCAGTAGAGCCATAAATCCATATCGCCGTCCGACAGCGATCCGTAGAAGGTATCGCCGTTCTCAAGCTCTCCGGCACGGTCGAATGTGTTGTTCGGCTCAGACTCAAGCCAGGCGCAGGCGCCCGGCTCGGGGCGGTTCTCGTACAGATCGACCGCGTCCTGCGCAAGGAACTCGGAAAGCGATAAGCCTCCCACCTCGGTGTACGACGAAACGCGGTGCGGCACGGCCTCGTTTATCGGTACGGCAAAGTTGAGATTCTGCCCCGATTCGAGTGTCGCCGTGGTGATGCCGACAGCTCTGCCGCTCTTGTCGATCAGCGCGCCTCCCGACGAGCCGTGAGATATGGGGGCGGTTATCTGGATCATGCCGTCGAAATCGTCGCGGCGGGGATTCGATATTATCCCGTCGGATATCGTGCTTTTCAGCCCCTCGGGATTGCCTATCGCGAAGATCTCCTCGCCTCCGGTGACGGACGACGAGTCGGCGAGCTCAAGATACGGGGTATCGTCGAGATCGGTAGCCACAACGACGCTGTCAAGGCCGTACAGCGAATACAAAACGGATGTGATATGCCCTGTCCTGCCGTCGGTGAGATAGATGTCCGCCGACGCAGCGTTTTTGATGACGTGGCGGTTCGTCACCGCCGTCCCGTTGTCCGAGATGAAGAATCCCGACCCCGACGCATAGGTATCGCCGTCGATATCCTTAGTTTCGACATAGAACACCGCCGGGGAGCACATCTCGTATATCTCGGCCGCGGTCATAGTTTTTTTGCCGCCTTTATGGGAGCCGACAGCGGACGGGCGGTAAATCTCGCGGAACGCCTGCTGTGAGAAAACGCCTTCCGAAGCGAGCTTTTCGGCGAGGGTCACGTCGCCGTTCTTTATCTTCGATGACAGCGCGGCGTACGCCACCACGACGGCGTCGGCTCTGAGGAATGTATCGAGATCGACATAATCCGGCAGTATCCCCGCTTCCTTCGCGAGATCGAACGGCTTGTCCCATGTGAAATCCCTGCCATCGGTATCGTCGTAGCCGAGGGCGCGCAGGACGAAGGTGAGAAAAGCCGCCGCCGAGCAGTTGCCCGCGCCGAATTCTACCTTAGACCGTCCGGCGGTGAGTCCCTGTCTCCACGCCCAGCCGATGTGGTTGTTCGCCCATTCGGGCACGTCAGCGAACGGACAGTACTGCTTCTTCTCGGTAGCCTCGCCCTCTTTTCCGAGCAGCCTCACGAGCATGATCACCGCCTCGATCCTCGTAGGCTCCCGCCCGAGGTCGAACTCGGTGTCGGAAACTCCTTTGAACAGACCGAGCGCCTTGAGATCGGAGGCAAGCCCGCTTTCAAACGACGTATCGCGCTCCTCGGCAGATATGCAAAGCGGCAGCGCGCCGATAATCATGAGAACGCACAGCATGACCGCCGCCGTTTTTCTGACGATATCAATTCCCATATCCTGATTCTCCGCATCCGGAAAGATATTCTCCCGCGGCCGGACCGATATCTCACGTTTATTATCCGCCGCGTTTTTCTTTGAAGTATATTATAACATGACTCCGGCGGAATTTCAAGATGATCGCGGGAAAAGATCACGTTTCGCTCATATAAGCGCAAATTAAGATTCATTTCATCTATATCATCTTGAAATGACGCCTGCCGTATGATATAATAGCGGAAGATAATACGGAAAGGATCTGAAATCATGTCAAATCTGCTGAAAAAGCTCGATAATTACTGGTATCATTACAAATGGCCGACGCTGATCGCCCTCTTTTTCGGCATCTTCTGCATAATCGGCATCGTCCAGATGACGACGAAGGACAAGATCGACGTGAATATCCTGTACACCGGGCCGTATGTCTTCTCCCCGCGCGAGGTCGGAGAGGTCGAGGCGGCGTTCGAGGCCGTCATGTCGAAGGACTACAACGGCGACGGCGAGATGGGAGCCGAATTCACCAACATCGTCCTTCTCACCGACGATCAGGTGCGCGAGGTGCGGCAGAACGCGAAAACCGGCTCGAACTCGGCGGATGCCATAGACAACGTCGTCATCGACGGGAACGGTCTGCGCGAAGCCGAAAACAGCTTCAATCAGCAGATCTTCGCAGGCGAGGTGGTGATATGTCTTCTCGACCCGTACTGGTACAACGAGGTCAAAGCCGCCGCCGGTTTCGTGAAGCTGTCAGACGTCCTCGGCTCAAAGCCGGACTACGCGATAGACGATTACGGCGTACTGCTCAGCGACACCAACTTCGCGCAGTATTTCAAGGTCTTCGCGAGACTTCCCGAGGACACGGTGCTCTGCATGAGGACGATATCGACGATATCCATCTTCACCGGCAGAGAGAAGACAGAGGAAAAATGGAACTGGAACGCCGAGATGATGCGCGACCTGTTCGCCTTTGAATTCCCGGAGGGCTACGATCCCGAAGCGCTTGAGATAGACGAAGCGCAGACGGAAAGCGAATGATATATTGAAATCACACTTTTTTGAAGCCGGTCCGCGATAACGCGGACCGGCCGATTTATTTTTTGCGGATTCCGGGAATTTTTTTCGCTGACATCTTGAAAATCATCCGCCGATATTGTATAATAATTTAAAATAATATATTTAATTCGGATGTGATTACTATGGTTATCTGCCAGACCCGTTTCTTTTCGGAAGCTCTCGGCATGCAGACCGAGATGAACGTGATTCTTCCGCAGAGAAGATCTCCGCGGCCGGACGGAAAATTCCCGGTTCTCTATCTGCTTCACGGAATGAGCGGCGACAGCATGTCGTGGCTGCAGCTTACGAACATCGAGCGGTATGTCGACGGGCTCGACCTCGCCGTCGTCATGCCGTCGGCTCAGATGTCGTGGTATGTTAACATGAGCTGTCTCGGGCGGTACGGAGGCTATTTCGATTTTATCTCCGCCGAGCTGCCGTCGACCGTCAGGCTCCTGTTCCCGCAGATATCGGGAGAGCGTGAGGATAATTTCTGCGCTGGTTTGTCAATGGGAGGTTACGGAGCCATGAATATCGGTCTCAACGCGCCGGACAGATTCTGCGCCGTCGCCTCGCTTTCGGGCGCCGTGGATATGGCTCACCGCGATGTGGACAATCTGACGTCGGACGGCGAGCCTTACTGGCTCAGCATATTCGGAC
The DNA here is from genome assembly GCA_946407735.1 of uncultured Clostridia bacterium. Lineage (GTDB taxonomy): Bacteria > Bacillota > Clostridia > Oscillospirales > CAG-272 > JAAZGC01. The sequence continues at coordinate 107,294 of CAMJPL010000003.1, read as the reverse complement.
AGCGGGAGGATTTCGCCGGAAGCAGGTTCGATCTCGTCTCTCAGGCTGAAAAGCTGGCGAAAAGCGGTCAGCCTCTCCCAAAGATATACATGTGGTGCGGCACCGAGGATTTCCTTCTCGATCAGAACAGGACGATGCGCGACGCGCTCATGAAAAACGGCTACAACCTTACGTATGAGGAGTCGCACGGCGACCACAGCTGGCGATACTGGGACGATAAGATAAGGACAGTGCTGAAATGGCTTGGATTTGAGCCGAATATGTGACATCATAGAATAGGAGATATCATAATGAAAAACAACAGATTATCAAGAGTTTTCGCCCTCATCTGTGTGATTATGCTTGTAGCCTGTTCAGGTCTCGGCGTTTTCGCGATGCAGCGGTACAGACTGACTCTCACACTTGATTTCGGCTCTGATGTTGACATCGAGGGAGCGAACACAAATTCGATCACGATTGATTCCGCATATATCAGTGCCTCCGACATTAAAGTCAATGGTGAAAACGACACCAAGACTGTTACTATTAACGCTTATTTTACCGGCAGCAATACGGATGGGTGGAACTTAAATCTTGACATAACGTATGACGGTACCTTAAAGCATGAGGTCACCGATGTAGTGGTAAAAAACCGCGATATGAGCGAGGCTTCCGCTACTGTAAGCGATACCATTACATGGGAATCAAATGCAACTCAAAGATATAGTTCTGCTATAACCGTCACAGGCGATAAACCGATAACTGCTGCACCGACCATTACATATACGGTCATCTTCAACGCCAACGGCGGAACAGGCGCTCCCGACCCGGTTTCAGGCACCGACAGCAATATAACACTTCCGCTCGCACAGCCGTCTCAGACAGGCAAGACATTCCTCGGCTGGTCGCTTGAGAGCGGAGCCGAAACCGCGTCATACGCTCCGGGAGCCGCTGTGACCGTCACAGCCGAGACCACCGTTCTGTACGCTATATGGGCTGACGTCGGCACATCCTCCGGCGGCGGCACCGGGACAGGCGGCAATACGGGCGAGGAAAAGACGAGCGAGCCGGGACTCACGAAGACATCGAACGGTAAGACCGAAATCAGCGCAGCGAAAGGCGAGACCCTGACGTTCGAGCTCACCGCAACCGTCCCTGATTATCTCGGAGAGTATATACAGCCGGGTGACGTCCCGGAGCCGACGATCAAGTCTATAAAAGCGGCTCCGACGTCGGTCACTCGCGGAAGCTATCCGCTTGTGATACACGACAGGCTCGATCCGGACATGACCTTCGCCGCGATATCGTCGATAACGGTCAACGGCAGGGCTCTCGACGCGTCGCTGTATCAGATCGCCGGGACATCCGGCGCCGGAGCCGAATTCACCATAACGATGGATCTTGTCGAGCTGTATGAAAACGGATATTACACCCTTGATGAGATCGACAGCTGTCCCGAAATAGCCGTTATTTATACGGCGAATCTCTCATCCTCGGCTGCTGCAGGCGTCAGGACCAATACGGCGTGGGTGACGTATGAGACGGACAAGAAGTCGGTCGATTCCAACGTTACCGTCACGACCTACGGCATCGACGTCTTCAAGTTCGACCAGGCGACAAACGCTCCGCTCCCCGACGCCGAATTCACGCTGAGCGGAGACGACGTCTCGTATAAGGGAAAATCCGACTCGGCGGGACATCTCGTTTTCAACGGCCTCGCGGCGGGGACATATGAGCTGACAGAAACGAAGGCGCCGAACGACTACGTAAAGAGCGACACGCCGATAACCGTCAACGTCGCCGAAAAAGCCGACAAGACGACATATATCGCCGAGGTCAGGTTCGCCAACGTTGCGTATCCGCATACCGGCGGTCGGGCTCTGCTCGAGATGCTCCCGTATCTCATCCCCGGTGCGATCGTCTTCATCGGCGGACTTGCCGGGATAGCAGTGCTCATCATGAAAAAAAGAAAAACCGCTGACAAAGCCGAAAAAGAATGATAAAAGACACGGCGGAGGGTGATCCTCCGCCGGTTTTCACAGGGTATGAAAAACAAACGCGCTTTCAGGATAAAGCTGCTGATCTTTATCCTCATCGCCGTATCGGGCGCGGCGTACGCCTCCATCCCGCTGATCAGCCGTATAAGGACCGAGCGCTCGATAGCGAGGGAGATTACCAGATACAACGAGATAGTGACGCCGGATAAGGTCGACTATTCGCCGATATGGGAGATGATAGACGAGTACAACGACTATGTCGCCGGGAAGGGATCGCAGTTCGTCGAATCGGATGAAGAAAAAGAGCTTCTGGATGAGATAAACGCCGTCACAGGCGGGATCGTCGGCGTCGTCTCCGTTCCCGGGGAGGATATAAGGCTGCCGATCTACACAGGTCTCGACGAGAGCAGTCTGCAGGCGGGCGCCGGATGGTGGGTCGGCTCTTCCCTGCCGTCGGGAGGCCCCGGCAGGCACACGGTGATATCGGCTCATTCCGGCCTTTCAAAGGCTAAGATGTTCACCGATCTCGACCGCGTGAAGGCGGGAGATCTGTTCAGCATAACCTTCCTCGACAGGACGCTGTATTACGAGGTGGATCAGATAAAGACCGTGCTGCCGGACGACATCTCGGATCTTTACATCATCCCCGGCGAAGATCATGTGACGCTTTACACATGCACTCCGTACGGCATAAACACGCATCGGCTGCTGGTAAGGGGAAAAAGGACGGAGACGCCGGATATCGACGAACCTGCGAGAGTGGTCGGCGACGCATATTTCGACTTCCCGGTTATACTCGTTATATCCGTCTCCTGCGCCGTGATCATCATGCTCGTCATACTTGCCGCGGCAGCCGGACACAGATCGAAAAAGAACAGAAAGAACGGCGGAGGATGATCCTCCGCCGTTACAATTTATAAATGACAGATCGAAAGTCTGAGCTTATTCAAGCCTTATCAGTACGCGATCCCCTGCGCGAGCATGGCGTCGGCTACCTTGATGAAGCCGGCGATATTGGCGCCGACGACGAGGTTGCCCTCGGCTCCGTACTCGGCGGAGGCCTTGTAGGCGTTCTTGTAGATGTTGACCATGATGGACTTCAGCTTGGAGTCGACGTCCTCGAATGTCCACGGCAGACGCTCGGAGTTCTGGGTCATCTCAAGGCCGGAAACGGCGACGCCGCCGGCGTTGGAGGCCTTGGCGGGAGCGAACAGCAGGCCGCTGCTCTGGAAGCAGGCAACCGCTTCGGGAGTGGACGGCATGTTGGCGCCTTCGCCGACCACCTTGCAGCCGTTCTTCACGAGGATGGCGGCAGAGGCTTCGTCGATCTCGTTCTGGGTAGCGCACGGAAGGGCGATATCGCAAGGGATGGTCCAGATATCGCGGCAGCCTTCATGATACTCTGCGCCGGTCTTGCGGGCGGCGTACTCGGAGATGCGCTTGCGCTCGACCTGCTTGACCTGGCTCATGGTGGCCCAGTCGATGCCGTCGGGATCGTAGACATAGCCGTTGGAATCGCTCATCGCTATTACATTCGCGCCGAGCGACTGAGCCTTCTGGCAGGCGTAAAGAGCGACGTTTCCGGAACCGGAGATGACTACCTTCTTGCCCTCGAAGGACATGCCCTTGGCGGCCATCATCTCATCGACGAAGTAGCAGAGACCGTAGCCAGTAGCCTCGGTGCGGGCGAGCGATCCGCCGAACGGGATGCCCTTGCCGGTAAGGACGCCGGTGAAGGTGTTGGTGATGCGCTTGTACTGGCCGAACATATATCCGACCTCGCGCCCGCCGACTCCGATGTCGCCGGCCGGAACGTCGGTATCGGGACCTATATGACGATAAAGCTCGGTCATGAACGACTGGCAGAAGCGCATGACCTCGCCCTCGGACTTGCCCTTGGGATCGAAGTCGGAGCCGCCCTTGCCGCCGCCCATCGGGAGGCTGGTAAGAGAGTTCTTGAAGATCTGCTCGAAGCCGAGGAACTTGAGGATGGAGGCGTTGACCGACGGATGGAAGCGGATACCGCCCTTATACGGGCCGATAGCGGAGTTGAACTCTACGCGGTAACCGCGGTTGACCTGGACCTTCCCGTCGTCGTCGACCCATGCCACTCTGAACGAGATCATTCTCTCGGGCTCGACGATGCGGTCGACGATGGCGGCCTTCTGATAATCGGGACGGCAGGATATAACAGGCTCGATCGAAGCGAGGACTTCCTTTACGGCCTCATGGAACTCGGGCTCATTCGGGTTCTTGGCGATAACCTTCTCGTAAACGCCGGAAATATAATCACTCTTGAAAGTCATTTTGACAACCTTTCTTATCGTGTATGACGCTCCCGGTACTGTATGTACCATATGTTATAATTATACATCATATTCGGGATAAATTCAAGAAAACCGGCTCATAAAATGAGCCGGTCCGATATAGCAAATTTGAATAACAGTTATAATGCCGCAGGGAAAATCAGCCGCCGTTTTCCTCCGGGAGCTCAAGGATATACACTCTGACCTGACGGCGTCCGAACTGCTTCTGCGCCTCGTAATCCTTTCCCATGTATATATCGATCTTGTTGCCCTTTATCGCGCCGCCGATATCCTCGGCCGAGCAGTAGCCGATATCATACTCGTCGCAGTAGACGTAGCATTTCGTCTTGAGCGGGATGACCTCGGGATCGACGGCTATATCGCCGATCTCGATGAGCTTGCCGGAGTACGCCCACGGGCTGTCCCCGCCGAATCCGGTGTCGACGCCGTAGGCCGTCGCCTCGCAGTCGATATAATAGAGATACTCATACGACTTGCCGGTGGTCGGAGAGACGAAAACGCCTCCCACGCCCTCATAGACGACTTCGCTCTGAGGCTCGGCTATGATCTCCTGCTCGGTGATGTCGTTGGCTATCATCTCGCCGTTGACGAATTTCTGGCTGTACACGCGGCGGACAAGACCGTCGATGCCCGAACGGAGAACGACACGCTCGCCCTTCGGAAGATCCTCGGTGCCGATGACCTCAGTCGAGTATTTCAGCACGTCGGTCGATGTGACGGTCTTCGAGCTCACAAGGTCGATCTTTACCTCCATCCCGTCCTCGAGAACGGTGGAATTGGGATAGTTCGACGCATATTCCCACTTCTCCCCGTCGGACGACTCGTGCTTGAGCTCGTCCCCGATAGATCTGATGAACTCGCCGACGGTGATCTTCCCCGACGTATGGGACTTCATCGCAGCGCCCTCGACCGAGTAGCTGAACGTTATATCGTCGTTCAGACCGTCCACGGCGCTGTTTCTGGCGGACGCCGAGTAGGAAGTCTCGGCCGAGCGGATATGCGTGTTGAGGCCGAGCGGCATATGGCGGTAGACATAATTCGTGCCGCCGAACGCTATCGCCCCGAAGAAGAGGGCGGCAGCCGCTATGCCGATGACCGGTCCGAGCTTATATGAGATCTTCTGATCTTTGTCCGTTCTGCCGATTTTTCCGGCGTCCTTTTCTCCGGCTTCCGCCGCACCGATACCCTCGGCGGCTTTTTCGGCCTGCGCCGCCTCCGCGGCTGCGATAAGGAACGGAGAAATCACCGGCGCCGACGGGACGTCGTCAGAGACGTCGGACGGCTTCTCCGCAGGCGCGGGGGTATCGTCATCGGATATGACGTCATCGTCCGGGATATCGTCAGAAACATCCGGCACTTTTTCCGCCGCCGGGGCGGCGTCGCTTTCAGCTGCCGGAGCGATAACTGCGGCGTCATTGGAAGGCTCTTCAAGCGGCTCGTTTTCTTCCCGCGAAGGCAGATCTTCTGCTGCCGCGGGCTCATATCCGACGGTTTCGGGGATATACGAGGCGTCCTCCTGAGTATTCTCTTCTGAAGGTTCTTCCGTGATCTCTTCATCGCCGGACTCGTCCGGCTCATCGTCCGGCGCCTTATCCGACGTCTGATTATCATCCGAGATCAGCTCGGGAGGGATGGTGATATTGATGAAGCCGCCGGAGGTATTCTCCTTTTCGTCCGATATGTCCCCTGATATGTCAAGGTCTTCAGATATGGAATCACTCGTAGCGGTCATGGGATCCGAAGTCAGATCATTCAAGGCGGCCTGCGCCGCGGCAAGATCAAAAGCTCCGCTGTCTTCCATGCCGGAAGCGGAGATCTCATCGCCGTCGGATCCGTTATCCTGTCCGGCTTCGATGTCCTTTACCGCTTCTTCGGTTTTGTGCGGAGTCTTTGATTTTTTCTGCGGGGCAGACTGAAAATAATTACCGCCTCCGATTTTCCTGGCTTTTTCAGGCATAAGGGATATTCCTCATAACTGAGAATCTAACATGATCGCCCCCGCGCTTGACAGGGGCGATCGTAATTGCAATAAATATTTCGCCGATCGAGACAAAAACGCGAACGCAGACGCGCGGGTTATCTCTTTGAGAACTGGGAAGCGCGACGGGCGGCTTTGAGACCGTACTTCTTTCTTTCCTTCATTCTCGGGTCGCGGGTGAGGAATCCGGCCTTCTTGAGAAGGGTGCGGTATTCCGGGTTGACCTGGAGCAGAGCTCTGGCTACGCCGTGACGGATGGCGCCGGCCTGACCGGAGATGCCGCCGCCGGCGACACGGGTGACGATGTCGAACTTGCCGACGGTGTCGGTGGTGTTGAAGGGCTGGTTGACGATCAGCTTAAGGGTGTCGAGACCGAAGTAATCGTCGATGTCGCGGCCGTTGATGCGGATGGCGCCGCTTCCGGGATAAAGACGTACACGTGCGACCGACTTCTTTCTTCTGCCGGTGCCGTAGAAATAAGGCTTCGCGCTGGCGTATGATTCGTTCATTATCTAAATTCCTTTCCCTTCATCAGAACTCGAGAACTTCGGGCTTCTGCGCCTGCTGCTTGTGCTCGCTGCCGCGGTAGACCTTGAGGCGGGCGGAGCAGACGTCACCGATGTGATTGTGCGGGAGCATTCCCTTTACGGCCTTGGTCATGGCGAACTCGGGGTTCTTCTCCATGAGAGTTCTGTAATTTACAGACTTGAGATTGCCGATATAGCCGGTGTGATGACGGTAGAACTTGTTCTCCAGCTTCTTGCCGGTGAGAACGGCCTTGTCGGCGTTGATGATGATGACGAATTCGCCGCAGTCAACGTTCGGGGTGAATTCCGGACGATGCTTGCCGCGCAGGATCGTGGCAGCCTGAGCAGCGGTCTTCCCGAGCGGCTTTCCGGCCGCGTCGAGGATATACCATTTTCTTTCAAGCTTGTCCTTATTAGCTGCGAAAGTGGGCATTTTGAATTTCCTCCGTAATGCACCGGCGCATCACGCATTGGTGCGTCGGTGATATTTGTGTTATCGATAAGCCCGGAAAGATAAATCTCCCCGGGTCGAAAGATTCAACGCCGAATATTATATCACAACTCCGGTCCTTTGTCAATAGCAAAACGCATTTTTTTTCATTTATTTTAATTTAGCTTTGGCAAAGCTCCGTTTTTCTCCGTTTTTTGACCTGATTCATATCAGGCGTGAAAAAGCGGCGGGCATGATGCCCGCCGCCGATGTTTCATTCGCCCGCCTCGAGCTTTCTCTTTCTGATGGAGCGGTTGATGGTGGCGACGACGTCGTCCGACGTCGCGTCGTTCTTCGCCGGGAAGGATATCACCTTTCCGTCGCTCGTGGCGATGTTGATCAGAGCGTATGTGTATTCGGACGGTCCCTTCGCGCCGACCGGCATGACGCTGACGGTCTTCTGGACGAGCTCGGCCGACTCGAGGTTCTCCTCGGGTATCTCGGTGAGGTTTTCGGTGCGGTCGTATTTCAGAAGCGAGAAGCCGTTCTCATATATCATGACCTTGGCGTGATGCGCCTCGGTGACATAGTAGAGCGCGGTATAGTAGACCTTCGACGATCTGAGACGGCTGTCGCTGCCGCGCTTGACCTTCACGCTGTCAAGGTCGCGGAAATCATAGGAGTAGAACTCGTATTTCTGTATCTCATGGAGATGACGGCGGTCGCTTTCCATCTTGTCGGCGGCCTTTTCCGGCATCTTGTCGAGCTCGAGGTGGATGAACTTCTCGAGATCGGTGTCCTTCGTCCGGCGCCCGCTGTCGAAGACGACCAGCACCACGCCGATGACGATGAGTATGATGCCCATGCTCATCAGCTGGAACATATCGAGTATCAGGTTGAGAAGGAACAGCACGACGCCGACAGCCAGAGCCCCGAAGCCGATATAGCGGAAGACATTGCTGATATCGTCAAAATATTTGCTCGTAGTCTTGAAATCCAATTTGATTACCTCATTAAATAGGTTGCGGTCAATTTAAGAATGCGGATAATATTATACCACCCGTTATCGGATATGTCAATGTATTTACGGTAAATTTGAGATTAACTAGTTTTTGTCTCCCGCCTTCTGCGCACAAAGAGAATTAAATCGCCAAAGCACTTGAAATTTCGCCTGTTATATGGTATAATTCAGATAAATCATTAATGGTATGGACGGTATAATAACATGAACGCTGAATACAATTTCGCCGCCGTGATCGGCGGGAATACAATCGCTCTGCCATACGGGGGCATATACAGCCGCGGTGGGATCGGGATATCCCTTGAAAAGGAAACCGTTGACGACAGCTGCGATCTTCTGACGCCGAAGCTTTCATGCGAAGGCGAAAAAAGCGAAAGCATAAAGGATATACGCTCGCTCAGCTTCGCCGCCAAGTGCTCCGGGAAGGCGGTGCTCCGGACGCTGAAAGGCGACAACTGCTCAAAGGAAAGCTTCCTGCCGCTTTCGTTTGATCTTACGGACGGCGATATCTTGACCTTCGCCCCGACCGGCGGACGCTCGTCGAACACCACGGCGTTCCCCTTCTTCGACATCGACTTCGGCGTGACCGACCGCATGTTCGCCGTCGGATGGAGCGGCCAGTGGAAGGCCGTCATAGAGAGACACGGCGATGAGATCACGGTGGAGATCGGGCTCGAGACGGCTGACTTCTACATGACGCAGGGAGAGGAATTCACGCTCCCGACCGTAATGACGGTCGAAAGCGGCAGCCGTCACGAGACGCTGAAAAAGTTCAGATCAGTCATGCGGACCAGATTCAATCCGCTTCCCGCCGGGATGGATCATCTCCCGATATCGATCCAGCCGTTTGACCGTTACTTCCGCCAGAACGCCGAATGGGAGACGGAAAAGGGACAGATAAGGACTCTCGGGAAGGCCTGCGAATGCGGATCGTTCGACACGCTCTGGATCGACGCGGCGTGGTTCAGGGACGGCTTCCCGACCGGCGTTGGGAACTATTCGTTCGAATCGGGCTTCCCGAACGGGCTCAGACCGATTTCAGACGCCGTGCACGCACGCGGGATGAGATTCATGGTGTGGTTCGAGCCGGAGCGCGTATTCAAGGGCTCCGAGGTCTGGAAAGACCACTTCGATTTCCTGCTCTCGGTGGGGGACGAATACACCTTCCTGTATAATCTCGGCGATGAAAAGGCGTGGCAGTGGCTTTATGAGACCCTCAGCGGCTTCATAAGGGACAACGGCATCGACAACTACCGCCAGGACTTCAACATGGAGCCGCAGATATTCTGGCAGAAAAACGATCTTCCCGGAAGGACCGGCGTCTGCGAGATAAAATACATAAACGGGCTTTACCGTCTCTGGGACGCGCTGAAAAAGGACTTCCCGAATCTCATGATCGATGACTGCGCATCCGGCGGCAGAAGGATAGATTTCGAGACGATGAGACGCTCGGTGCCGATGTGGCGGTCGGACATCACCTGCCATCCGATAACCGAGACGGCACACAACGACGTCTGGAATCAGAACGAGACCCTCGGGCTCGCCGAATATCTTCCATACCACGCCTGCGCCTGCTGGGAGCCGAAAGCGAACGACATCCGCTCGGCGGCGACTTCGGGTCTCGCCTGCACATTCGACGTACTCAATCCCGAATTCGACTTCGAAGCGGCGAAAAACGTCCTCTCCGAGACGGAAAGACACGCTCATTTCTGGACCTGCGACTTCATCCCGCTCACCGTGGCAACGCTCGACGAGTCGGTGTGGTGCGGATGGCAGTTTGCCGGACCGTCGTCGGGATTCGCCGAATTCTTCCGCCGCGCCGAAGCGAAAGAAGAGGAGTTCACATTCAGGCCTTCCGGGATCTCGGCCGGCAGAAGCTACAAAATAACGATAACCGACGAAAATTATCACAGCGAGACCCGTATCATGTCGGGCGCCGACTTTGCCGCCGGGATCACGATCAGATGTCCCGAGCCGCACACCAGCGCCGTCGTCGAATATGAGACTGCCGATTGATTTCCCAGTCTCGCCGGGCTGATGCCCGGCGGACGCGGGATCACGATCTAAGCATGGCATCAAGAGACAGAAGAAAAAAGAAGCTCCTTTCATATCTCGGGCGGTTTCTGCCGATAATACTGACGCTTATCTTCGGCGCCGTCTACGCGGTGATACGCCAGCCGGGAGGATGGAAGGCCGCGGGAGGAAACGAGACCGCCCTTCCCCGCGGCAGCGGGATGCTGACGGTCGATTTCATCGACATCGGGCAGGGAGACGCCGCGCTCATCGAAGCTCCCGACGGGCAGTTCATGATCATCGACGCGGGGCCTCCCGAGGTCTCGGACGATCTCATCGAGTGGCTGAACGCCCGGGGCGTCGAAAAGATAAGATACGCGGTATTCACGCATCCGCACGCCGACCACATCGGCGGAGCGGATGAGGTGCTGCTGAACTTCGGCGTCGAGACGGTGATAATGCCGGAAACCGAGTTCGACATCCCGTCGTATTATCGTCTGGGACGGGCGATAAGCCTCACCGGCTGCGAGACGGTATTCCCGAGATCGGGCGACAGCTTTGAGCTCGGCGGCGCGTCTTTCCGGATACTGGCGCCGAACTCGGCTTCGTCCGAAAACCTCAACGACATGAGCGTCGTGCTGAGGCTGGAATACAAAAACACGTCGCTTATCTTCACCGGAGACGCCGAGGAGCAGAGCGAAAACGAGATACTTGACATCTACGGCATATCCGATCTCAAAAGCGACGTGCTTAAAGTCGGGCATCACGGCTCGTCGACATCATCGACCGTGAGGTTCCTTCAGGCCGTTATGCCCGAGTACGCCGTCATAAGCTGCGGCAGAGACAACGACTTCGGTCATCCTCACGCCGTGACGCTGAGGAAGCTGGAGGATATCGGGGCGGCGGTGCTGAGGACCGATATGCTCGGAACGATCACCTTTGTCTCTGACGGGGACAGGATATATTACATAGCGAATGAAACAGGCTCCCGATAATCCGGGAGCCTGTATTTGTGCCGTTTTCTCAGTCAAGCAGCGCGAGGATCTCGTCCTTCGGTCTCGCGCCGACCGACTTCTTCACGAGCTTGCCGTCCTTTATAACGGCGAGCATCGGGATGCTCATGACGCCGAACTGTCTCGCGAGCTCGGGCTGCTCGTCGACGTCGATCTTTCCGACCTTGATGTCGTCCCTTTCATCGGCGATCTCGGAAATGATCGGACCGACCATGCGGCAGGGGCCGCACCATGTCGCCCAGAAGTCGAGAAGCACCGGCTTGTCGGACTCGAGGACCTCGGACTTGAAATTCCCGGAGGTGATTGTAATCTCTTTCATTCTTATTCTCCTTTATGTCTGTTTGTTTCAGCTTTCGTCTATCAGCTCTTCCTGCACTCCGCAGAGCCTTGCGTAGATGCCGCCCTTCGCGATCAGCTCCTCATGCGTTCCCTGCTCGGCAACCGAGCCGTCCTCGAGGACGATGATCTTCTGAGCGCGTCTTACCGTCGAAAGGCGGTGGGCAATGACGATCAGCGTCTTCTTCTCGCTTCCCGTGTGAAGGTTCTCTATCGCCTTCTGGATCTCGTATTCCGTCTCGGTGTCGACGGCTGACGTGGCTTCGTCGAGGATCATTACCGGCGTTCCGCGGAGCACGGCTCTCGCTATCGCGATGCGCTGCTTCTGTCCGCCGGACAGTTTGACGCCGCGCTCGCCGATCTTGGTGTCGTACCCTTCCGGCATCGACTTTATGAACCTGTCGGCGCGGGCGGTAACCGCCGCTTCCTCTATCTGCTCGCGCGTCGCGCCGTCTCTGCCGTAGGCGATGTTCTCATACACGGTACCGTTGAACAGGAATATGTCCTGCATGACCATCGACAGCTTCGATCTGAGCGACTCTATCGTGTATTCACGGATATCGCGGCCGCCGTACAGCACCCTTCCCGAAGTCGGCTCATAGAAGCGCTCGGCGAGCGACATCAGAGTCGTCTTTCCGGCGCCTGTCACGCCGACGATCGCCGTCATTTTCCCCGCCTCGGCGGTGAAGCTGATGTGCTTCAGCACTTCATTGGATTCGTTGTACGAGAAGCAGACGTCGTCGAATTCGAGAGAAGGCGAGGCGTCGTCCGGTATCGGCTCGGCGTCGTCGGCGTCGACGATATCAGGCTCGGTCTCGAGCAGCTTCAGCACCCTTTCGCCTCCGGCGAGGGCGTTCTGGACGTCCTCGGTAAGACGCGACAGCGCCGCGAGCGGGGTGTAGAACATGCTGAGATACATGAAGAAGCCGACGATCTCCGATACGTCCATCGACCCGGCGGCGACGAACAGACCTCCTGCGAACAGCACGATCACCGTGCCGATGCTGGTGAGCAGCTCAACCGACGGATGGAAGGTCGCGGCGGCGTAGTTGGCGCGTATGTTGACGAACGAATAATGTTTGCAGAACTCCCTCATCTTCCCGTGCTCGTAGCACTCGCGCGAGAAGGCCTGGATCTCCTTCATGCCGGAGAGGTTATCCTGCGTTATGCCGTTGAGCTCGGCGTAGACCTGCTGATTTATCTTGAAAAGAGGGGCGACCTTCTTCGAGAAGAGGGACGAGACGAATATAACGAGCGGGACAGGGATCATCGTAAGCGCCGCCAGTCTCGGGTCGATTATGAATATCGACACGGTGACGGCGATTATAACAATGACGTTGGAGCAGAGATCAGGCAGAGCGTGAGCGATAAGAAGCTCGATCTGACGGCTGTCGTTTATCATCGTGCTCATCAGCTGTCCGGTCTGCTTGTCGCTGTAATACTTCATCGAAAGCGACTGGAGCTTGTCGTAGCATTCGAGCGTCAGGTCTCCGACGAAATTCCACGCAGCGACGTGGTTCTGCGACATCGAGATGAACCGGCAGACCGCCCTGCCGAGATAAGCCGCCACAAGAATAAGCGACAGCCTGACAAGACCGTCCACAGTCACATCATCCGGATTTCCGAGAAGAGCTACAAGCTTCTGGACCATGCGCGGCGTCATCAGGCTGAAAAGTGAGGAAAAAATCAGCGCGACAGCGGCGATTATTATATATACCCAGTATTTACGGGCTTTTTTTATAAATAAGAGCAGCGTTTTCATATAAAATGCCGTTCCTTTTCCCTTGTGTCACGGTCCGGCGCTTTTCCCGGCGCCAAGCCGGGAAAAGCCGGGACCATGATCATTACAGGGGGTTATTTTGTTCCTCCGGTGCCGTTCCAGTCACGGCTGAATCGGTTCAGACCGGCCGCCGTCAGAGGATGCGACGCCATCTGGGTAAGGACCTTATACGGCAGAGTCGCTATATCGGCTCCGGCCTTCGCCGCCTGCACGACGTGGAGCGGGGAACGGACGGAGGCGGCGAGCACCTTCGTGTCGAACGGCTTCATGACCTCGACGATCTCGGCCAGAGCCTCGATCCCGCTGCCGCCGATATCGTCCATCCTGCCGATGAACGGAGCGACGTATCTCGCGCCAGCGTTGGCGGCTAGAAGCGCCTGAGCCGCGGAGAAGACGAGCGTCATGGTGACGCTGATGCCGCGTCCGGTAAGGATGCTGCAGGCGCGCAGACCGGCTGTGGTCATGGGGAGCTTTATGACTACTCTTGAGGATGAGGAAAGCGCCGCGAGGGCGATGCCCTCTTTTATCATCTCGTCGCTCTCGGATGAGATGACCTCGGCGTTCACAAGGGAATCCGGTACCGGGGCCATCAGGGTCAGAATACGACTTATATGGCTGTAATAACTGTCGGCGTCGCGGTCGGCAAGATCGCGGCTTATGATCGACGGATTCGTCGTCACGCCGGTGATGACGCCAAGTTCGAGTGCCGAGGTAATCTCGTTGAAGTTCGCGGTATCTATAAATAGCTTCATTTCAGTGTGCCTCGATAAATAAACAAAACGTCCAGGATAAAATCCTTCTATAATTATAACATTTAAATTGTAAAAAAATCTACACAGAAGGTGTGATAATATTGTTTTCAATGAGATGCGCGGCGCGCAAAAAATATGCCGGAATTTTCAGCCATCTGTTGAAAATCCCTTCTTTGTGTGCTATACTATTGAAAATGACAGTGACGCACTGCCGGAACGGAGCGGAGAAATGACTGAAAAGCTGTCGGTTTATCTCGACGATATCGAAAGCCGCCTAGACAGCGGCGCCGAGGAGACGATATCGGAATTCTGGAAAAGATGGTCGGACCACAAAGCGGGAGCGGACGATATGCCGTCCGGCAGGGATCCGTCGCCGTCGTCAGTCGTATGGCCCGACATAAACATAAACGACGCGCTTGAAGACGACGATCTCATGCTGATAAGGGAGTTCAGGGGCGTAAGCGACAGGCTCTCCATCGGCGGCAGCTATCCGCTCCGCGTGAGGAGCAACTACGGTGTGGCGAACATGGCGACGTCATTCGGCGCCGGGCTGTTCGTCATGCCGAGAGAGACCAACACCCTGCCTAATGCGATAGGCATCGGCCCCGACCGCTGCCGTGAGCTGATCGGCACGAAGCTGCCGGACATGACGGCGGGAAATCTCGGTCCCGTCTTCCGCGTCGGAAGACGGATAAGGGAGATATTCGACAGCTATCCGCTTATAGGAAAGTACGTCCACGCCGAGCAGCCGGACCTGCAGGGACCGATGGACAATCTTGAGCTTCTCTGGGGCAGCGAGGTGTTCTACGCGCTGTACGACGAGCCCGACACCGTCCACGCCCTGCTTGGTATGATAACCGACATGATCTCGCTTGCGATGAACGAGTGGCTGAAGCTGTTCCCTGAAAACGCCGGGAAGGCGAATTACTTCCGTCACCGGGAGAAGGGCTGCATCGCCGTCAGGGACGACTCGGCGATGAACCTGCAGCCGGAGTTCTATGACGAATTCATCGCTCCGTATGACGGACGGCTGCTGTCTGAATTCGGCGGCATAGTCCACTTCTGCGGCAGGGGCGATCATTTCATCGACAGGCTGGCCCGGCTAAATGGGCTGAACGGGATAAACATGTCGCAGCCTCATCTGAACGACATGGAAAAGGTGTTTTCCTGCACGATCGACAGAGGTGTGCATCTCAGCCTTTCCGTCGATCCGTTCGAGGTCAAGAACCACGACACGAGCAACCTGATGTTTTTGTCTGACAGGCCGAAAAAGCGCGCCTGACCCGGAGGATGATGCCATGTACTACTCAGAATCGATACTTTTCGGCAGCGGCGGACGCTCGAATTACCGTATACCCAGCGTCGTCGCCGACAGGCGCGGAAACGTCTACGCCTTCTGCAACGACCGCAGGGACACCCTGATCGATCACGCCGAAGAGACCGACCTCGTCTGCCGGATAAAGCGCCCGTATTTCGGCTGGAGCAAGCCGATGACTTTAGCGCATGTTCCCGGATGGGCGTGCGTCATCGGCAGCGCTTTATACGACGACATATCTGACACCGTTTTCTGCTCGGTATACAGAAACCCGGTCGCGAAAAACGAATTCGGGAAATACACCGAGGATGACAAAAAGAGGATGCGCGAGGAGGCCGAGAGGAAAGCGAGGGAAGCCGGGGTAAAAAGCGGCTCGTTCCTTATATATACCGACGACGGCGGCGAGAGCTGGAAAGAGCGGCCGATGGACATAGCTCCGGCCGAATTCGTCAACATCGACGGCGACACCGTAAAGATCGGCGGCAGCTGCCACGGATCGGCTCACGGCATACGGCTGAGACACGGTGAGCACGCCGGACGGCTCATCTGCCCGTCGAGGTTCGCCGCGGGAGAATACAGCGACTGGGAAGGGCTTCAGAGATACAGCTACAACAACGCCGTTTTCAGCGACGACCGCGGGCTTACATGGCGTGCGTCCTCGCCTGTCCAGCGCGGCACCGGCGAGGGGACGCTGATCGAAAACGAAGACGGCTCGCTCACATACAACTCCCGCGGCTGCTTCCATGATCAGAAGCGTTATCTTGCGACAAGCCATAACGGAGGCGAGAGCTGGGAAGATTTCAGGACCGACGATCACCTGATCGAGGAAAAGAACATCGGCTGCAACGCATCATTCCTCCATGTCGAGCGCGGCGATCTAGCCGATCCGTCGATTTTGCCGGACAGCGCCGACTCGATCACCCTTTTCGCCAACCCACGCTCCGAGACGAGGACGAACATGACCGTCTGCGTCAGCTTTGACAGCGGGAAAAGCTGGTCTCATATCAAAACGGTATACGAAGGGGCCTGCGCCTATTCCAGTCTCGATTACAACAAGGCTGAGGGGAACTTCGTCCTTCTGTATGAGAAGGGCGAAAGCCATCCGTACGAGTTCGGCATGAGCATCGCCGAGTTCGATCCCGAGTGGCTGCTCGCGAAATGAAGGCATCACCTGCATCGACATAAACAAAGCGCTGACCGCCGCTTTAGGCTGTCAGCGCTGTTATTGTATTCAGGCGCTCATTTCACGGCGGTCTTCCGCCCCGTCTTAGCGCTCTCTATCGCAGAGAAGGTCATGGCGACGCTGCCGTAATTTCCGAAGCAGGTGAGCTCGGATTCCCTGCCCTCCCTGTATGCTGTCAGCATCTCGTTTATGCCGCCGGGGAACCAGCTTATGCCGTCCCAGTCCTTCGGCAGAGGAAGCTCGATCCGGCTGACCGAGCCGTCATCCGAGCGGATCTCGGCGGTCGGAAGATCGTCAAAGCCGTTCCATAATGCCGTTCCATTCTCCCCGATGACGCGCCACTGGGAGTGCCACGCCGTTTTCATGACATTGGTATCCATGACGGCGTTGTACGTCAGCACCGAGCCGTCGCTCATCTCGAATATGCAGGCTCCCGAGCCGTCGCCGTTGTAGTGCGAGCCGACGGGATTGTAGGAGTGGCAGTAGACGCTGACGGCGTCGGCGCCGAGGATGAATCTCGCCGAATCGAACGAATGCACCGCCTGATCCTGCAGCATCGGGTACTCGAGAGTGTTCCTCCCTCCGGTGAGATCGGCGTTTACGTATATCTCGCAGCAGACGTTCCATATCCTGCCGAGAGCGCCGCTCCTGACCGCCTCTCTCAGCGCCCTCACGCCGGGGAGGAAGCGCCGGTTCTGCATCACGTTGAAGGCGAGACCCGTTTTTTTCGCTTCCTCCATAAGGATCCGGCCTTCCTCGCGGGACATGCACATCGGCTTCTCGCCGAACACCGAGCATCCGGCGGCGAGGGCCTTCATCGTGATGTCGAAATGAGCCCACGCGTTCGCGAGATCTATCACCACGTCGGGCTTCGCAAGTTTCAGGGCCTCGTCATAATCCCCGTATATCGGGCAGTCAAGGGAATATTCCTCTTTTCTTTTTTCGGCCGCCGCCCGGTTCAGATCGACCAGCGACGTGATGACGGCGTCATCCCTGTCCTTCAGGGCCTCGAGCCATTCGTACGATATCCCGCCGCAGCCGACCATCATGAGTCTGATTGTTCCGTCCATCTTCATGCCTCCGATCATATCAAATCAAGCAGGGCCTTATACGATTCCTCCGCCGCGCGGATCCAGTCGCCTTTGAGCCGGTTCAGCCGTCCGTCGGCCTCGTATTCGACCGAAAGGACGCCGTCATAGCCGATCTCGTCGAGTCCCTTGAAAAATCCGTTCCAGTCGACATATCCCTCTCCGAGCGGAGGGAAGGTGAAAAGCCCCGCCTTCTGAGTCCCGGCTGCGTCCTTTAAATGGACATGCTTTATCCGCTCTTTTCCCCATGACCTGACGATGAACTCCATATCGGTGTTCCCGGCGAGCTGATCGTGCGACGGATCGAAATTGACGCCGAGACACGGCGAGCCATATCGACCGATCAGATACGACGCCGTATAAAAGTCATGACACAGCATACCCCATACGTTCTCGACGGCGAGCTTGACGCCGAGCTTCGAGGCGAGCGGCACCAGCCTGTCGAAGGCGGAAAAGACCATGTCCCATGCCTGACCCATCGTCATGTTTTCCCCGATGATCACTTTATTTTTGATCCACGGGCGTGGGCCGGTGAACAGATTGAACACGCCGATGCCGGCGTCGGCGCAGCGGCGGATGTCCTCCTCGGTTTTGGATATGTTCGCCTCGGATTCGCTCCTGTCCATGCAGACATAGTCGTACTGGAGCATGACCTCCGACAATATCAGACCGCATTCGGAAACCGTCCTGACGGCTTCATCCGCTCCGGCGCCGCCGATCCAGCCCATATCGAGCTCTATCGCGTCATATCCGATTTTCTTAAGTATCGAGCAGGCCTCGGCGAGAGAATGCTCCCTGAAGCTGCCGTTGGCGAAAAATCCTGTCTTTCTTCCTTTGATCATTGTAGGCTCTCCGTTTCAGCTTATGTCCGCATTTCCTTTCAGGGTAAGCGCATGCTTTCCCGGGTCGAAGGCGATATCGAATGAGGTATATCCGCCGTCGAAGCTGCCCTCAGTCTCATCGCACTGCCATTTTCCGGCGATCATCAGCCTTTCAAAGCCGCAGTCGGCAAAGGAATACAGCGGCTCGAGGCGCATCACGATCTCATCCCCGTCATTGTAGGTGATGATCTCAAATCCGCAGCCCGTAAGGAATACCGGAAGCCGTATGCCGTTTATCGCAGAGGGGGAAAGCCTGAGCACCTTTGACGCTCTGTCGGCGCAGAGACCAGCAAGGGCCTCGAGCATGTTCCAAGACGCGGGGGCCGTCATATAATACGGGAGCCCGTGGCGGCTGTCGTCGATCATGTAGGTAAGTCCCTGATCGAAATGCGTCGACACGCCGGGCCGGTTTATCACCCTGTCGTTTATTTCGGCGAAGCGCCATGCGGTATCGGTATCGCCGCCGTAAAGCGCCGCGGAGGCGAGATACGCCATCGGGTACTGCATGAATCCGGCGGTCTCTTCCTTTCTGCCGCCCTGATCGGTTATGCCGGTGTCGGACGTGCAGCGCGCGAGTATCTCACTTGCCGCGCGCTTCATCCTGTCATACCCGAGATCGGGAACGATACCGGCGCGGGCCGCCGCCCATTCTCCGGCGAGAGACGCGATAAAGCACGACTGATCGGTCGCGTCCCTGTTCGGGTCGTAGGCGTTGTAAAAATAGCCGCCGTCTTCGTTCCACAGATGATCCATACGGTATCTCTGCGCTTTATCCGCGAGGGCGTCCCACTTATCCGCCGTCTCCGGCTCGCCGACTGTACGAGCCGCCTTCGCGCCTATCCTGTACGCGGCGATCTGCATGGTGGAGATAAAAGAGTTTATCCCCTCCCAGAACTGATTGTCATATGTCGTGCCGCGCCCGGGGCAGATGAAGGGGATCCCGCATTTGGCGTCGTCGAGCGTCAGGGTCCATTCTATCGCCTTTTTCATATGAGGCCAGTGCCTTTCAAGGAAACTGATGTCCCCTGTCCGCTGATAGTGATGGAACACCTGAATGATATACGAATCGGCGAGATCCGGCCATTTGGAGAAGGGACGGGCCTCGAGCGTCAGCGCCGAGAACCCGATCTCATGGGCGCACATGCCGTCCTCTGCCTGCGAGAGACGGAAAAGCTCAAGCTCGTTGTCGTCAAGCTCGGGGAAGAAGGAGTTGTAATATACCTGCGACGCCGTCCGCTGATCGAGCGTGCCGAGGCATCCCGACATCCCGGTCGGCGCTTCGTTTATCGAGAAATTGCCGTCCTTGTCATACCATGAGCAGGTGTTGACGACGAAACGGTCGTCGAGAAGGCGGCGCTTGAACATCCCGGGCAGGGACGAGCGGTTCACCGCGTCATTTACTATCCTTGTCCCGTTATAAAGCCGCTCCTTCTCCGATATAAGGTATGAGAGCAGATCTTCGGCGCCGGAGAAGCGGGCGGCGTATCTTACGCCGTAATCCTTCCCGTCCGCGCCGATGAGGCTCGGCATATACCATGCGAGGATAAAGCCGAACTTAGCCGACTCCCCCGGACCGAGGTCCCGCCGAACGATCCACGCCCCGGCGCGAAACTCGCTTTCATCAGTTCCCGGCTTGTATTCCCCGCCCCGCAGATGAGCGGCGAAATCCGCCTCGCGCTCCGGCATGATCGATCTGTCCGGCAGGCACTCGGCGCTTCCATCCGAGCACCAGAGGATATGATTTCCGAAGGACGAAGGATTTCCCCTGTCGTCATCGGCGCCGAAGATCAGGGCGCTGCCCTTCCTTTCGCATCTGTTCTTTCTTCTGTCCGACCACGGGTATGACGGGTTCCATGTGTGATAGCAGAGCGGGAAAAGCCGCTCTCCGGCGTTGTGCGTCATCATGCTTCCGCCGACGTTGATGATGTTCTCCCATGAGAAGCAGAAAGCCGCATTTATCGGACTGTCCGACACGTTTCTCAGCTCGACGTCGAAATACACGCACGGGAGCGAGGAATCGGCGGCGTTCCCGGGGATATGCGGCGAAAACGCCCTTATCTCGGCCGCCGCGCCGAGTCCGTTGTCAGAGCAGCGTATCACGGCGAATGGGAATTCAAGATCGGATTCCGCCTTCTCAGCCGGGACATACGGCAGGCCGAGCGGGTCTTTTCTTACTATCCTCGTCTCCCTGCCGTCCGAGATCGCCATGAACGATCCGGGCATGCGGTAGATCGGGCAGTCCTGATTGTTGTTGCCGGTGAAGGCGGTGAACATCCCGTTCCCGGTTATCTCGAGCTTGCCGCAGCCCATGCCTCCGAGCGGGACGCCGGACGGCTCGAGTCCGTCCGCCGTGTCGTGCGCCTGCTCGTATATGAATCCGTGACGCATGAGCAGCCCGAGCACTTCGGGAGTGTATTCGACCGGGTCATGCTCGAACAGCGCGGTCATCTTCCGGTTCATATACGCAAGATCGAACTTTTCCGATGTGTCTATCGAATCCGATTCGGCGAGTATGATCCTGCCGACATCGGCGCCGCTTTCGATCTCAAAGGTGAATTCGCCGCGCGGGATCGACACGCTCCCGCAGAGAAACGGGCTTCTTCCCTCCCCGGCGTCGCTTTTCAGCACCTCTGAGCCGTCGACGAACACCGTCGTCATCCCGGCGGCTTTTTCGGCGTAGATGTAAAGGACGAGATTTCCGTCAAGAGTGTTCGTCAGCCTGTTGACGCGTTCTTCCCGGCTGTCGAAGCCTATGATATCAGCCATAGATGTTCACCGTATGTGGTTTATGTTCGGTTATTATCTGCGCGAGCCGTCAACCGATGCTGTCGGCGTAGGCGACGCAGGCGTCTGAATAGTCGGTCACGTTCTTGTTCCATGTTTTCAGGTTCTTCTCATAGTATGAGGCGAACTCGACCGGCTTCTTCTGCGACACGCAGCTTCCGAACACGTCGTATATGCCGAGCCCGACGCCGAGATCGTAGACGCTGTCGTTGAATATGATATCTAGCATGCT
Organism: uncultured Clostridia bacterium; assembly: GCA_946407735.1. GTDB lineage: Bacteria > Bacillota > Clostridia > Oscillospirales > CAG-272 > JAAZGC01. The sequence goes on along the minus strand of CAMJPL010000003.1, from coordinate 85,658 downwards.
GATGGATTCCTCGTTTCTGGCGATCTTCTGTCCGAGCAGGATGTCATAGAACGCCGGCATGACGATCTCGTCGTTTCTCCAGCCGAGATTCTCGACTACCGTCCCGACCATTTCGATATCGCCGACCGACATCGGGACGCACATGAATCCCGACCAGTTGAGCGTTATGTATCTGTCCTGATCCTCGCTGTACTTCGGCAGCGGAACGATGCCGAAATCGGTGTCCATCGACCTGAAATTGGAGGCGAGCGACAGCGGCACGAGATAGTAGAGCGCCTTGCCGTCGTTGAAGCTCACCGGAGGCGTGCCGCCCTGATTCGGATCATATTTGCCGTCGTAGTTCCATGTGAAGGCGGAGGTGCCTTCCTTTAAGAACGACCTTATCTTCTCTATCAGGTTCACCGTCGTCTCGGTATAAAGGGAGATATACGCCCCCTCCTCGCCGACCGAGATCATGTACTGATCGGTCGACGTGAGTATCGAGGCGAACTGCCAGCCGAGCTCGCCGACGAAGCCGTACTGATCCTGATCGGTGAACTGACCGTCGCCGTCTATATCGAGCGAGGCCTTCCCGGCGTTCTCGATCAGCCTGTCCCATGTCCATTTCCCGTCGAGGACCTGCGAGTAAAGGTCGTCGCCAATGTAGTTGTCGTAAAGCTGAGTGTTGAAGAATATCGAGTTCACGTCGGGGAGGATGAACGAATTCACGTTGAACGGCAGGATCCCCGATACCTCCATATTGTCACTGAGGCTGTGATTCCAGTAGGATTTCTCCATGTCGATATTCGGGATGTCGTTCCAGTTCACCACGATCTGCTGCTTTACATAGCTGACAAGGCTCGTCGCGCAGTGGGTGAGAGCCAGCTGATAAGCGTCCTCACCTGCCATGACGGTCTTGTTCACGGCGGGATATACGGTGTCTATATACCCGAGAGTCTGAGGAACGACGGTGATATTCAGCGCCTCCTCGATCTTCTGGGTCCTTTCGAATATCGCGTCGTTTACGGCTTCGCCGTTCGTTTCCTCGGCGAAGTAGAAATTGTTGTAGAGCGACCATGACGGATAAAGGATATTGAATTCCGCCCCTCCGTAGTCGGCCTCCGTCATCTCCGGCCTGTCGCCTTCGGTCTCGGCGGCGGTCTCTTCGACGACGGTTTCGGCAGGCAGGTCGGAAGCGGCAGTCGACGCGGGAGAGCCGCCGGTTTCCCCGCAGGCGGCAAAGCACGCCGCGAGCAGAGCTGAAATCAGTATGAGAGAGACAGCCTTTTTCATATCGTACCTCCGCAGAACCGGTTTTCATTTTGTAGCAGGCAGCAAAAAATGCGAGGGGAGATCAGCCTTATCTATATTATACTATATCCGCCCGGAGTTTGCAAGGGGATAATCTCACATTGCACATTTATCTGAAAGCAAAACCGGGCCGATCCGGGAGCCTCCTGCGCGATGGTCAAAGTCACGCGTACAGCGTCCCGGATCGGCCCGATCCGGAGGGGTTATCTGGTTTTCACCGTGTGTTTTTCTTCAGTAACGTTAAAACGCCGAATCAGTCGTCGTATTTCAGAGCTTTTTCATACAGCGCCTTGACGTCGTCGGAGGGCTCCTTTGTGCAGAGAGCGACGATTATTCCGGCTATGAGACCGGCGATGAATCCCGGCAGAAGCTCATACAGCCCTGTCCATGACATGAAGGCCAGCCAGCAGATATCGACGACCGCGCCGACGACGATGCTCGCGACCACGCCCGGGAAGTTGAAGCGCTTCCAGAACAGGCTCAGCATGATGCCGGGGCCTATCGACGCTCCGAAGATGCCCCAGGCGTTTGAGACGAGGCTCATGATGGTGCCGGAATTCGGCAGAGAGGCTATGACAAGAGCGGCGGCGGCGACGACGAGCACGACGATTCGCCCTACCCAGAGCATCTCCTTGTCGCTCGACTTGTTCTTCCTTATGAGCGGCTTATACACGTCGCTCGAGAATGACGAGGCCGCCGAAAGGAGCTGGCTGTCCGCCGTGGACATCGAGGCGGCGAGGACCGCCGAGAGAAGTATGCCGGATATGACTCCGGGGAAGATCATCCTTACCATCTGGATGAAGACGGTGGAGTTGGATTCTACATCGGCGCTCATGCCGAGGAACATACGTCCGGTTATGCCGACCACGGCGGCGAAGATGACTATCAGCACGTTCCATGTTATGCCGATCGTCGCCGATTTTTTCATCTCATGCTGGGACTTGAGCGACATGTAGCGGATAATGATGTGCGGCATGCCGAAGTAGCCGAGGCCCCACGCGAGACCGGAGAGTATGTCGGTCACGCTTGTGAAGGGGTTCCAGAAATTCGGCGTGTCGGCCGCGATCTCAGCCATCGCGTCCGGCTTCAGCATAAAGACGGCGAAGATCGGGGCGATGAGCAGGGCGCCGAGTATCAGCATGCCCTGGAAGAAGTCGGTCCAGCAGACGGCCGAGAAGCCGCCGAGGAAGACGTAGCCGACGATAATCAGCGCCGACAGATACATCGCGATCATCGGGTCGATGCCGAGGACGGTGTTGAACAGCGTTCCGCACGCCTTCATGCTCGAAGCGGCGTAGATCGTGTAGGCGACAAGGAAGACCACGGCGCAGATGATCTGCAGCGCGTAGGATTTCGACAGAAACCTGTTGGAGAGATACTGCGGGACGGTGATCGAGTCGTTCGCCGTTATCGAGAATTTACGCAGACGGGGAGCCTCGACGATCCAGCTTACGGCATATCCGATGGCGAGACCGACGGATATCCATACCTGTCCGAGTCCGAGAGCGTATATCGAGGTCGGCAGACCCATAAGCACCCACGCCGACATGTCCGAAGCTCCGGCCGAAAGCGCCGTGACCCACGGTCCCATCTTGCGGCCGCCGAGGAAGTAATCCTTCTCGCCGCCGGCTCTTGTTTTGAGGAAGAAATAGATACCGACGCCGAGCATGAACAGCAGATAGACGATGAACACAACGACTTCTGAGATTTTCATGGTTCGTTCTCCTGTTTATTGTTTTTTTCCGGCGAAACGCGTTCCCGCCGGTATGCCTTTAATGATATCGTAGAGCTTTTCCGGGGTCCTCCCGTTCATGATATAGGTGTCGGTACCGGCGAGGGAGGCGTATCTCGCGGCCTCGATCTTGGTGCCGATCTCGTGCATGCCCTTTCCGTCCACCCTCGACGCTATATACGCCGTATTATCCATGATCTCGGTCACGATGTCGACGGGCTCGGGCGTGCCGATGCCCGGGTGATTCTCATACACGGCGTCGATGTCGGAGAGAAGGATCAGCTTCGACGCGCGGCAGAGGACTGCCACGGCTGCCGACAGCATGTCGTTGTCGCCGAATTTCTCATCCGACGTCATTATCTCCTCGACGTTCACCGAGTCGTTCGCGTTCACGACGGGGATGATATCCTCCTCGAGAAGGGTGTCGAAGGTCTTGGTCAGGTTGTCCTTCTTGTTCTCCTGCCCTATATCCTCGGCGCTGAGCAGGATCTGGGCTATCGTCTTTCCGTAGAAGCCGAAGAAATGGTCGTACATGAAAAGCAGAGCGCACTGACCGACCGCCGCGGCCGCCTGCTTCTGACGGAGCGCGAGCCTTGACGGCGGCTTCCCGGCGAGCTTCATCCTGCCCGAGCCGAGAGCTATCGCGCCGGAGGAAACGATTATTATCCGGAATCCGAGATTCGAGATGTCGGACAGGATCCTGACGATCTTCTCCGTGTTCTCAAGATCGCTCTTTCCCAGACCGTTCATCAGAGTCGACGTGCCGATCTTGACGACGATCCTGTTTTCATAAAGAGCCATACGCCTTGCCTGCGCCCTGCCGCTTCGCTGAATTAATCAAAATGCACTTGACTTTTTGTCCTGTATATTATATCATAATATACAGGATTTGAAAAGCGCATGTTTCTCATGTTTATCATGACATTTTATCATATATGGACGGGAATATACAGAAATATCTGTCTTTCGTAAAGACGGTCGAATGCGGCAGCTTCACCAGAGCGGCTGAGCTGCTGAATTACTCGCAGTCGGGCATAAGCAGGATGATACGCGACCTCGAGGACGAGTGGAACATCATCCTGCTCGAGCGCGGCAAGGCCGGCGTCAGGCTCACGTCCGACGGCATGGCGCTGCTGCCATACGCTAAGAGCCTTATAAGCGAATACGAGAAGCTGCTCGGCGAGATAAACGACCTGAGCGGGCTGCAGTCGGGACTTGTAAGGATCGGCGCTCTCGAACCGGCGGCACGGTCCGTCCTGCCGCAGGTGATAGCCGCCTTCTCGCGCGATTATCCCGGCATCGGCATCGACATCATGACGGGATCGGACGAGGAGACCTCGGCATGGCTGGAGCAGGGGATGATCGACATATCGGTGTCGAAGCTCCCCGCCCCGGGTGATATGGAGAGCGTCTTCCTCACTCAGGACAGGCTGATGGCTGTCTTCCCCGCCGCGTACGCGCCGCCCCGGGATGCCGCCGTCCCTCCAGCGACGCTCTGCGATTATCCGTTCATTATGCCGGAAAAGGGCATGAAGCAGGAGATCACGCTCATATTCGAGAACAGCGGGCTGTCGCCGAAAGCGAAGATATCGGCGTCGGGCGATCAGACGGTGCTGTCCCTTACCGAAAAGGGGCTGGGCGTCACCATCATGCCGGGACTGTCCCTCTGCAATGCGTCGTACGGCATCGAGGTAAGGGAGCTCGATCTTCCGGCGTATATAGATTTCGGCGTCATATTCAAAAACAGAAAGACCGCCTCACTCGCGGTGAGGCGGCTGCTCGATTATTTCGGGAACGTGTGATACTGTTATCGTTTTTATGCAATAAGCAAAGGATTTTATTCAGGCCGTCAACTCTTCCCTTCGGTGCGGCGGTTATAGCTGTTCCACACCTTCTCGAACCACAGTTCGCGCTCGGGCACAGGCCGTACCGGTCTCGATGAGACGCTGACATTTCCGCCGCTTCTGACGGCGGTAACGACAAGCTCCCTGCCGGCTTCGTCCTCGGGCTCGGGACATCTGTCCATGAAGCTCCCGCTGCCGATGACGAGCGACGATCCGCGCGAGCCGAAGGTTTCGGCGGCATAGCGCACCGAGGACGCGACCGCCTCCTGCATCGCCAGTATGCCCCTGTTTTTCAGCCAGTCCGGCACCTCCTTCGGATCGCTCCACTTCTCGGTTTCATCGAACGCCCTGCGTTTTTCGGATATCGAGGCGAGAGCCGGACCCAGCCGCTCCTTTTCGCGGATGAAGGCGAAATCGCGGCTCATATCGATCTGATACATCCTTCGGCTGTCCGAAACGGATGAAGCGTCTCCGCGCGCGGCGGCTATGACGGCGGATATCCTTTCGGCTTCCGAATTTATTAGCGCGTCGGAATCGGGAGATACGTCATTTTCGGCGCCGTAAACGATATGCTCGGCGGCTCTGAGGCTGCCGACCTGAGTCGAATTCAGCGCCGTCCCTCCGGGACGGAATATTCCGAAGGTCCCGGCGCATTCGCCGACGGCGTAAAGCCCCTTTATATCCGTCTGCCAGTCGCTGTCGACGGCTATCCCGCCGTTGCAGTGCTGTGCGCAGACCGCGATCCTCAGCGGCTCCTTCGTTATGTCTATGCCGTGCTCACCGTACAGGCTGACGGCGCGGGGATTCATCCGCCTGAGGCGCTCTATCGGAAGGGACGTCAGGGCGTCAGAGTTTCTCAGGTAGTCATATACCGTTTCGTCAAGTCCATCGAAGCCGTCCTCGAGACCTGACGGCTCGCGGGTATAGTCGAGATATACCTTTCTGCCCTTTATCACCGTCTCGTTGTAGACGAGAAGATCGATATACGACGAGCCGCGCAGCTTCCTCACGTCGAACGGCCATTCATAGCCCTTGAGGAAGATGTTTTTCAGCATCTCCCGGCTGTCGGAAAAGTATTCGGTGAGAAATTCCCTCTCTATCCCGCTCTCGTCGACCGAGATGTATCTCGGCAGCACCTGCTGATATGTGCCTGAGACGTTCCACCTGAAATCTACCGAGGCGAGACCGTACTGCCACTCGTCGAGATTCACGAACCCGGCTCCCGCCTCGAGCGCGAGCTCCGAGCCGCCGGTCTGCGATTCGGGATATACGCTGTCTTTGTATATCCCGGCCGGACCGCCGACGGCGAGGATTATGTAAGGAGTCTTTATCCCGACGAGCTCGGCTCTGTCCTTCACGTTCCTGTCTATCGCGACGAGCCCGACGGCCCTTCCGTTTTCGACGACGATGCTGACGGCCTGATATCCGTCGAGTATCGGTATATTTTTCTCCATGACCGAGGCTTCAAGCACCTCGGTCATCTTTTTCGATGTGTACGGGCCTATCGAGGTCGCCCGGCGGTACGGGTCGTGATCGGTCTTGTAGCCGACGAACTCGCCGTATTCGTTCGTCGGGAACGGGACGCCGAGATTTTTCAGCTTCATGAAGCAGCGGACGGAATTCGCCGCCTCGGCGAGAGCCGTATCGCCGTCGACCGCGCCGCCGGAAAACAGTGTTTTCGCCATACCCATGACGCTGTCGCCCTCGTCACCGGCGAGAGAGAGCTTGTAATATGTCTGCTTGTCGGAGCCGGTGTTGCGCGAGGTGCCGAAGGTCCGCCCCTCGGTCAGGACGGCTATATTCTTCTTTCCGAGCGTATAAAGCCAGTCGGCGGCGTTGTAGCCGGCGCATCCCGATCCGACGACGACGGCGTCGAAGGACAGCGTATTTATCCCGTTCATCACAGTCTCCTTATATGGAAGCCGCCGTCGGCGTTGAGGACCGTCCCGGTGCCGAAATCGAGCAGCCCGCTCGCCGCCGCCGCGACGCAGTTCGCGACATCCTCCGGAGTGCCCCAGCGCTTTATCGGGGTGATCCCCTCGGCGATGAGCCTGTCGTATTTTGCCGAAACCACCTCGGTCATCGGCGTTTTTATGATCCCCGGACGAACCTCGAAGACGGGTATGCCGTACTCGGCGAGCCTGTCGGCGAACAGCAGGGTTATCATCGACACCCCGGCCTTCGATATGCAGTACTCGCCCCTCGACGTGCTTGAGGTATAGCTCGAGTTCGACGCGATGTTGACGATGCGCGGCGAGTAATCGTCAAGCCCCTTTGAAAGGCACTTTATCATGTAATTCGAGAAAAGCTGGCACATGAAGAAGGTGCCCTTCGTGTTTATGCCGACAACCCTGTCGAAGCTCTCCTCTGTCGTCTCGAGGATGTCGAGCCTGACCTTGCAGGCGACGCCGGCGTTGTTCACCAGAAGATCGAGCCTCCCGTATTCGGAGTCGATATACGAAAGCAGCGCCTCCCTGTCGGAAGCCTTCGAGATATCGCATTTATGATATATCTCGCCGTCCATCGTCTCATGGACGTCGGAATAGATGACGGTATAGCCGTCCGATTTCAGCTTGTCGGCGATACCGCGCCCTATTCCCTGATACGATCCGGTAACAAGAGCTATTTTCGGCATGATATTTTCTCCCTGTACAGTTCCCTGTAATAATCGTTGAACACGGCGCAGCCCGACACGCATCCGGCCCTCATGAGCTCGGTGCACCTTGAGCAGGCGGCGCAGCACCTTTTCGTATCGAATCTCCCGCGCAGATGATCCCGCCAGAACATGGGATAGGCGAGCCACATCCTGCCGTAGCCGACGAGATCGCAGAATCCTTCCGTCAGCAGCCTCTCCGAGTACTCGAACAGATCCGCCCGGTGATACGAAAGCCCGGAGGCGACGAGCGGAAGGGACGGATGCCTCTCCTTTATATGCTTTTCTATCGTCTCGAAGCGCTCGATGCCGGTCCGCGGCTCCTCCGGCGGCTGATAGCTTCCCCTGCGGAAGGGGCGGTTGACATGCGGGTTGTGATAAGGATTTCCGACTGTGACGTTAAGCGCCGAGACGCCAAGGGAAACGAGCTCGTCGATAATTATGTCGCTTTCGGTAAGATCGAGTCTGCCGTCCTCCGTCGTCCCGAATCCGTAAGGCTTTTCTACCATATCGCTGACGCCGAAACGAGCCGCGAGGATGAAATCCCCGTCAGTCTCTGGCTTGACCGCTCTCACGCAGTCGAGATACAGCCGCGAGCGGTTCTCAAGGCTGCCGCCGTATCTTCCCGGGCGGTTATACGCCGACAGAAGCTCCTGCGAAAGATAGCCGTGGCAGCTTTTTACGTCGACGCCGTCAAAGCCCGCCTTCCGCGCGAGAGACGCGGTCCTTGCGTACATGTCGGGGATCGTGTCGAGATATTCGTCGGTGACGATGTTTTCATCGGTCATCGGCCTTTTTTTCTCGTACACCGCGTTCCGGTAGGCTATCATCGGCGTTATGCTCTGCCGCCCGGAATGGGTAAGCTGAAGCAGGATAAGAGGTTCGATGCCGCACTCCTTCACCGCCTTCTCCTTCATCCGCCCGACAAGTCCGGCGAAGCTGCCGACGTTCGCGTCCGTCAGATACATCTGGCGGAGATTCGTCCGCCCCTCGGGGCAGACAGCCGTCGCCTCGCACCATATGACTCCGGCGCCGGACATGGCGGCGGAGTCGTATTTCGCCTGCGTAAGTTCGCTCGGCGAGCCGTCCTCGAGGCAGTCGCACCCCTCCATCGGCTGCAGGACGACGCGGTTAGAGATATCCTTTGAGCCGATCCTTATACCCTTTTCAAGCATGGCCCGTCATCCGATCCTGAGCGATTCGCCGGCTTTGACCTCATACTCCGTCCCGTCGCTTACGAAGCATACGTCGGTCGACGTCGGGTTGAAGACTGCACCGCCGTCGAGGGTGAAGTCGAGCGACTCATAGGCCTTGACATAATCGTATATCATGCCGTTCGTCGCGTACCAGATGTCGTCATGCCCGCCGATCTTTTCGCAGAAGCGCTCGATCACGTCCCAGTTGCCGTTGTTGTTGAACTCGTAGCTGTGTCCCCAGAGATAGAACAGCTTCGGCTGCTTGTTGTACTGCTTTGAGAGGTCGAGCGAAACGAACTCGTCCGTGAGCTCATCGAGCTTCGGATCGTTGTGGTGGCAGGTCGCCGGTAGCCTCAGCCAGTCCTTCGGCAGGGCGAAGCCCCGGGTCGATACCGTCGTGCGGCTGTACTTCACGCCGAGTTTTCCGAGATAATCCACCACCCTGTCGCTGTACGAGCCGTTGGCGTAAGCCATGCCTCTTATGGGTCTGCCGCATATCCGCTCCCATTCGAGTCGGTCCTCATAGACGTCGGCGATGCCGTCCTGATCGGGATAGTCGGCGAGGGACATATGATATCTGCCGTGCAGGGCGACCTCGTTGCCGGTATCGAGATACTGCTTCGGAACGTCTTCCTTATATATATGATAACCGTCGTCTCTGCCGCTCATGAAGCCGCTGTTGAGATTGAAGGTGCCGTAAACGCCGTATCCGCTCATTATCTCTATGAGGCGTCTGTCGTATATCGTGCCGTCGTCATAGCTGAGCGTCACGGCCTTGGGCCTGAAGCCCGGGTAGCGCATGAATCTGCTTTTCATCCGTCTCACGCTTTCTTTATATAATACATTTTTGCCGTCCTCGGAGCGCCGAGGAAGAACTCATTTTCGGCTCCGCTTATTACGGTCTTCTCTTTCGTGTCCTCGTCCGTCATCTCGAAGCCGCCGCCGCGCGTATAGGGAAGGCTGAGCGTCACTCTGTCTTCGGCGCAGTCCTCCTGACGGAAGACGAACAGATATCCGTCCTCCTTGTCGGGATCGAAATACGAGAACGCCGTGAAGCCCTTTTTGTCGTCCTTTGTGTGCCACGGGGTGTGGGTATAGAAGTCTTTCAGCAGATACGGGCTTATCCTGCGCCACTCGCCGATGCCGAAGCGCAGCATGTCGAAGCATTCCGGGCGATTTTCGAACCTGAACTTCGAGCTTATGTTGAGCACCGGCAGGTACGAGGCGCGCCATGCGTAGACGTCGGATATCCCGTCGGTCGAAAGCTCCTCGGTCTTGTCGTTGGTCAGCGCTCCGCAGAACGGCACCCATTTGTTGAAGCCGTAGGACATCGACAGGCGCAGGGCCGTCGTCGTGCGGTCGGCGTCGGAGCGCAGCAGCGGGATCCCCCTTCTCAGTGACTCGAGGTCGTTTCTGCCGCCTCCGCTGGCGCACGAGTCGACGAATCCGCATCCGCCGAAGGATTTCGTGCATTCGATGATATCGTCCCACATCTTATAGTGGTTTTCCACCACCTGACATTCGGTTATGCCGCGGCGGTCCTCCCCCTCCCTCGCGTCGAGCTCGTTCCAGAGCGAGGCGGGATTGAAGTTGTTGTCCTCTCGGTACATCTCGACCTTGTTCTCGCGCAGCACCTTGCAGATTCGTTCGGTCGTCCAGGCGAGGCAGTCCTTGTTGCCGATATTGTTCACGACGTCGTGACGGTCATGCCATCCCTTCTCGCCGTCACGCTCGATGGCCCATTCGCGTTTGTAGCCGTAGTTCTTCACCATATCGTCGACATCGGTCGTGCGCTCCGGCTCGAACCACATCAGCGTCTTCATGCCGTGCGCTCTCGCGAAATCGGTGGACTCGAGCAGGGTGTCACCCGGCCATTTCTTCCTGTCGAGCTCCCATGTGCCGACGGTGCCCCACCAGTCCTCGGTCGGGCTGCCGCCGTCGGGGGCGAGGTACCATCCGGCGTCGAACCAGCGGAAATCTATGCTCAGCTTCTCCTCGAGTATCTTTTCGAGCGACGGCCGCCATGTGAAATATCTTTCCGATATGCTGCCGTCCGAGTTCGGAAGGCCGGTGTCCCCCGAGAGGCAGGAGGTCGAAAACGGCCTGACGTCATTTCCAGCGGCGTCGGCCTTCGGCATCGAGCAGTTTATGAACCAGCTCCGCCAGAGATTCGAGGAATACCCCTCGTCCCGCTTCATGTACGGGATGCAGACGTACAGAGCCGTCCTTATGCTCTCGCCGGGATGAAGCACGGTATTCAGGGCGTTCGTCGATCTCAGCGTCACGTTCGTGCTTTCGCCGTCATACGCGAAGTCGGCCGTCCACGTCCCGGCCCAGCCGATAGCGAGCAGCGCCCCGCCGTCTCCATAAGCGAGATCGAAATATGGGAAATTGATGTGAGTCGGCCGGCCGCTCTCGGAGACGAACGATATCGGATCGCCTTCGAGCGGATGCTCGTACGGCTTATACTGGTTCACATGGTCGCCGAGTATGCCGCTGAGGACCGGATCGCCGCCCCTGAAGCTGAGCACCGTCCTCGCGTCGGATATGACGTCGGTGTCTTCGGAGCCGTCGTTTATGAAGCGGACGGTCCACTCGGAGGCGCCGTATTCGGGATAATGCGTAAGAAGAAGACCGATCTTCAGCTTTCCGTCGAGGGACAGCAGGTATCTGTCGTCGATCCGCCCGCTTTTTTCGGACGTCTCCCGGCTGATGATTTCGGCTTCGCCGAGAGCGGTGTCTCTGCCGCCGTACTTGAAAACGAACGGCAGAAGCGACAGATCGCCGCTCACTCTCCCGTACCAGCTATCGGCTTCGGAATTTATGTATCTTCCCATGTTATCTTCCTCCCTTTTGCGGTCTTTGCCGCCGCAGTCTTTAATACATTATAGCAGATTCGATCTGTCTTGTCAATCGAAAAGACGGAATTGGGAAGGCAAATTGAGGGGGCATCCGGGAAGAAAAATCGCTGACGCAAAAAACAGCGATTGCAACCGCGCCGTGTTTGTGATATAATAATAACGGATAAAGTCAGAGTCATACATCGGAGGCGGAAGCTCATGCGGATAGCGATAATCGACGACAACGAAAAAGACGCGAACTCTCTTCGCGACGCCGCGCGGCTATGGGCGGAAAAGAGCGGCATCCCGGCCTCGATAGACATCTTTCCCTCAGCCGAAGCTTTCTCGTTCCGTTTCATTGAAAACCGGGACGTCGATCTTCTGCTTCTCGATGTCGAGATGGAGGGCGAGGACGGGATAGCGCTTGCGAAAAGGCTGAGAGAGGAAGGATGCGGCGCAGAGATCGTCTTCGTCACATCGCACTTCGAGCTTGCCGGCGAAGGGTACGACGTCGACGCCCTGCACTATCTCGTGAAGCCCGTCCGTGACGGGAAGCTCTTTGAAGTGCTGACAAAGGCGCATGAACGGATATCGGCGGAGCCGCCTTTCATCGTGATATCGTGCGACGGGCAGACGATAAGGCTGAAAGAAAAAGATATCCTATATACAGAAGCGCTCCTTCACTATCTCGTTATACATACGGCGGCGGAAGAATATAAGATCAAAGAGCCGCTCGGCGTGTTTTCCGGGCGGCTGTCGGAGGATTTCTTCCGAGTCCACAGGAGCGTGATCGTAAACCTGAGGCATATAGTGAGGATCACCCGCTCGGAAGTGACGCTCGACAGCGGCGGCATCCTGCCGCTGGCGCGGGGAAAATACGACGCCGTGAATCAGGCCTTCATCGGGAGGATGTGATATGAGGAAACGAACATACCTAAAGCTCGCCGAATGGCAGGCGGAGCTGGCGCAGAAGCACCTTGACGAGGTGAGGGCGATCCACCGCGAGATGCGGAGCTACAAGCACGATTTTCACAGCCATCTCGAGCTTCTTAGATCCTATCTTGAGGCCGGGGACACAAATCGGGCGCTGTCTTACGTGAGACAGCTTGACGACATGCTCCGCAGCATCGACACGATATACAGGACGGGAAACGTCTCGCTCGACGCCATACTTTCGGCGAAGCTCGGTCAGGCGAAGGAAAACGGCATCTCGGTCAGCGTGAAGGCGGCCGTGCCGGAGAAGCTGACCATCCCCGACGCCGAGCTGTGCGCCGCGGCGGCGAATCTGCTCGACAACGCCATCGAAGCCTGCGGGCGGGCCGAAGGCGAGAAGTTCATCCGTCTGTACATGACGATGAAGGGCAAAATGCTGTATTTCTCGATGCTGAACTCATCCGGGAAAAAGCTTGAAAAGACGAAAGGACTGTTCCGCACCGAAAAGAGCGGGCTTCACGGGTTCGGGCTGCGTCGGGCACGGTCCATAATCGAAGCGAACGACGGATGGATCAAGCTGAACAGCGAGGACGGCGCGTTCACGACCGAGTTTCTGGTCCCCGCGCTTCCGTAGATATGCAATTCGTGCACGCCGGGACGCGGTTCGTGCACGAATTTACTTTTTGCTGTGATCATGTGATATAATATGACCGTGTACGGAAGGGAGGGACAGGATTTGAAAAAAGTAAAAGCTCCGAAGAAGAAGCCGTATAAATCAGTCATATCGAACACGCTGTGGTCGTGGGGCGAGATGCTGCGGCATGCCCCGGCGGCGTTCATATCGGAAGCGATACTGTCCGTCATCACGATATTCACGACGATTATCGGGATATATCTGCCGTCTGTCGCGGTGCGCGAAGCGTCGGGCGGCTTCACCATGAGCCATGCCGTGATCTCTGTCGGCGGACTTGTCCTCGCAAGTCAGCTGCTCGGCATAGCGGGCACCTTCACGGGGCAGTTCAAATACACGGTCGGCATGAAATACCGCAACTATATCAGCGGCAGGGTCGACGAAAAAACGGCGTCGATGTATTACGAACTTACCGAGCGTCAGCGCACCCGCGTCCTCCGCGAACAGGCAAGCCGCTCGACACAGATGTGGTATGGGGCCGTTCCGTCTGTCGATCTGCCGAATCACGCACTGAGCCTGATAAAGAATATCGTTCTATGGTTTTTGTGCGGAGGGATCGTCTCGCTTGTTTCCCCATGGCTCATCCCGGTGCTGACGCTGGCTCCGGCTGTCAACTGGCTGGCAGGCCGCATCTATCAGCGCTGGGAATATTCCATCCGCGAAGAGGTCGAGACCGTATCACGCAGACTGGGATATATCACATTATTGCCCGGTGACTTTGGTGCCGCAAAGGACATCAGGATATACGGACTCGCCGGATGGTTCCGTGAGCTTTACAGGGATATAAAGGAGCAGAGCGTAAGGTACAGAAACAAACGGCTCGCCCGGGAATTCCTCGTCCGCGCCGCCGATCTTATCCTCATCCTCATCCGCGACGGCGCCGCGTATGCCCTTCTCATCATCATGACGGCGAGAGGCGAGATGACGCCAGACAGATTCGTGCTCTGCTTCGGCGCGATATCATCCTTTGCCGGTTTCATCGGCGGGATCGTGTCGGCGTTCGGCGGCATGCGGGGCACATCGCTCGTCATCTGCGATCTGCGCGAATATCTCGATCTGCCAGACAGGGACGGAAGCGGAGAGGCGAGATCCGAAGACGTCGTCTCCGGTCCCGAGATCGTCTTCGACAACGTCTGCTACCGATATGAAGGCGCCGACGAGGACACGATACACGGTTTGACGCTTACGATAAAGCCATGCGAGAAAATCGCGCTCGTCGGCCCTAACGGGGCCGGAAAGACGACGCTTGTAAAGCTGTTGTGCGGGCTTTATCAGCCGACGTCGGGCGAGATCAGGATAAACGGTCACCCGGTAAAGGATTACCGCAATTCCGATTATTACAGGCTGTTCTCTCCGGTGTTTCAGGATATCAAGGCTTCCGTTTTCACCATCGCCGAGACTGTCTCGGGCGAATGGGAGAGCGCGACCGATCTTCCCCGCGCAGAGGAGTGTATAAGAAAGGCGGGGCTGAAAAACAAGATCGACAGCCTGACGCTCGGCATACATACTCCGCTCGACAAGCAGGTGAACGAAAACGGCGTCGAGCTCTCGGGAGGCGAGCTGCAGAAGCTGATGCTGGCGAGAGCCATATACAAGGACGCTCCCGTCCTCGTGCTCGACGAGCCGACGGCGGCGCTCGACCCGCTTGCCGAGAATGAAGTCTACAGAAATTACAGCGAGATGGCCTCCGGGAAGACCGCGGTGTTCATCTCCCACCGTCTGGCGTCCTGCCGCTTCTGCGACCGGATAATCTATCTTGACGGCGGCATGATCACCGAATCCGGCAGCCACGGCGAGCTCATGCGCCTCGGCGGGGGATACGCGAAGATGTTTGATATGCAGAGCGTCTGGTACAGAGAGGGAGTGACGGAACATGACAGCGAACAAAAGAGCTGAAGGCAGCGAAAAAATCACTCTGAAAGAGCATATCGCGCTTATAAGACGCGGCCTCAGGATGCTCCGCAGCTTTGACACGAAGGCGTTTTCCTTCCATCTGCTCGCGTCGGCTGTCGGCTCGCTCGCGCCTTACCTTCCGATGTACATGTCGGCGGTGCTGATCGATCTCATCCTTGAAGGCGGCAGGCTCCGCGAGGCCGGGATCTGCGCCGCGCTGACCGTCGGGCTGACCTTCGCCGTAAGGATGCTCGAGGCATGGCTCGACGAAGCCCGCGACGAGCGGGACTGGCTGCAGGAGCTGGGAGAGCTCTGGGCGTTTTCCGAAAAAGCCATGTCCCTGTCGTATCAGAGCATAGAGGATCGGGAGACATCGCTTTTAAGGGAACGCGTCGAGAAGGACAATCAGTCCGGAGCGAACATGTGGGAGCTGATGCACCGGTCAAAGGCGGCGCTTTCCGCCGCGATCAGCATAATCACCGCGATGATCATGCTGTCCCCGCTCTTCATCGGTCCGGCGCTGTCTCTCACGGCGAAGCTCATCATCCTCGCGCTGATCGTCATATCTACGGCCATAAAGATCGTCTCGGCACGGCTGGCGTCAGAGCATCAATACGCCCAGAGCGAGCTCAGCGCGCGGTGGAACCTTGTCTTCGAGCACACAAACGAATATCTTTTCAGCGAAGGCAAGGACATGAGGCTTTACGGCACGGGGAGCATGATAGTCGAAAAGAACCGTCAGGTAAGGGACGAGACCGCCGCTCTCAAAACGGAACACCAGAAAAAGAAAGCGCTGATCTCGCTCCCCGACAGCGTATTCAGAGGCGCCGTTCAGACGGTCATATATATCATACTTATCGTATCGGCGATGCGCGGCGGCGTCAGCACCGGCTCGATCATCAAATACGCCGGATGTCTTCTCGCGCTGATGTCGTCGTCGTCCGATCTTCTGAATTCGGTCACACAGCTTTTACTGAACAACCGCTTTCTCAGGCGATACTTTTCGTATTTCGACATACCGAACGAGATGTATCAGGGCAGTCTCACCGTGGAAAAGCGGGACGACCGCGAGTATTACGTCGAGTTCAGGGACGTTTCCTTCCGGTATCCCAATACCGACGTCTGGGCGCTGCGCCATCTGAACGCGAGATTCCGCGTCGGCGGCAAGCTTGCCGTCGTCGGGGAGAACGGCTCCGGCAAGACGACCTTCATAAAGCTGCTCTGCCGCCTGTACGACCCGACCGAGGGAGTCATAACCCTCAACGGCGTCGATATACGCAAATATGACTACGATGAGTACATGAAGCTGTTCTCGGTGGTCTTCCAGGATTTCAGACTGTTCGATTTCACCGTCGGGCAGAACGTCGCCGCGTCGACGGTAATCGACGGCGAGAGGATGAAGCTCGTCCTCTCGCAGGCCGGGATCGCGGAGAGGATAAACGAGCTGCCGGAAGGAGCCGGGACTTATATCGACAAGGGCTACGACGGGAGCGGAGTCATATTCTCCGGCGGGGAGAAGCAGAAGATCGCCCTCGCGAGGGCGCTTTACCGCGACGCCCCGTTCATCATCCTCGACGAGCCGACCGCCTCGCTCGATCCCGAAGCGGAATACGATATCTACACCCGCTTCTCAGCCATCGCCGGCGACCGCACGGCGGTGTATATCAGCCACCGTCTCGCCTCATGCCGCTTCTGCGACATGATCGCCGTCTTCGATCGCGGGAGCATCGTCCAGACCGGCAGCCACGACGAGCTGCTGGGCGAGAAAGACGGCAAATACGCCGAGCTGTGGGGAGCGCAGGCGCAGTATTACGCCGCAGATGAGGATAAAAAAGAATGAGCAAAGCCGCCCTTCCGGGCGGCTTTCCTTGCCGTCATATGATCCTCTCGATGAATGGACCGTCGCGGTAATAGCCGTACTCATCCCCTCCGCAGCCGGCGAGGATTATGCTGTCGTCGGTGTAGCGCTTTACGAAGAATATCATCCCGCTGCTGCCGACCTTTCCTCTTGAATAATTCCTTACGCTGCAGGCGTCAGTTACATTCACCTCGGCGGCGGGGATCTTCAGATCGGCGGGCTCATAGCCGAAATCCGCCGTGAAAGCGCAGAACGGCGCGCTGTCGTCATCATAGCTGCGCATCCTGAAATACTGTGTGCCCCCGATAAGCCCGAGATCGAATACGCGATTGTTCGACGCTCCGCAATAGATATTGTTGTGCTCCGGCATGATCGAGAACACATATTCGAGTCTGTCTGTGCAGAGGTTGAAGGAGAAATGATGCGGTTCCGAGCGATACTCCGCCATCTTTCGCCATGCGGACAGGCACCGCGCCACCCCGTATTCCCCTACCGACGGGAGCGGAGTGTCGGAGCGGTCGATATTGATCTTCTCGAGAAGGCGCATCCCGCTTAAAGCGCTTTTGTCGAACTCCGACCCGATAAGATGACCGCATCCGTCTGCCGAGCTGATGATATCGCCCGACTTCTCCGTGACAAAAGAATAATCCGTCGTTTTGCTTTTCAGATCCCGCTCACAGACGGCGCAGAGCTTTTTGCGCCTGTCATCGCCCATATAGAGGCGCATACCGATCATATCGCCTTCGGCATACAGCGACAGAGCGAAACGCGAAGTGAGAACGATCTCGCATTTATCGCCCCTGTACATTCCGTATCCATCCATGACGGAATCTTCCGACGAAACGGCATAAGACAGCAGTTCATCCGCCGAAACGCTGAGAAATCGGCAGAGTCTTATCAGCTTCGGCGTCTCCGGCAAAGCCTCATCGAGCTCCCACTTCGACACCGTCTGACGCGATACGCCGACTAGCTCTCCCAGCCTCTCCTGACTGATCCCCATCCTCATTCGCGTCTCGCATATCTTGCTTCCGAATGTCATATCCCGATACCTCCTGATTAATGATTTTCCGTGCTGACAATATTATAGCGCATTTTTCTTCTTTCGTCTATACATCAAAGACGGAAATTTGTCACCTATAAGTTGACAAAAGCCGGACGCGTGATGCGCCCGGCAGGTATCAGGCCATGGTTTTCAGCATTTCGGCGGTGACTTCGTATCTGAGCGGCTGACCGGCGTCGAAGCGTCTGGCTTCGTCAAGCATATACTCCGCCATCCTCTCGCACTCGTCCTCCTGGCTTCCGGCGATATGCGGCGTTATGATGACGTTCGGCAGCGTATAGAGAGGATCGCCGTCGTCAAGCGGCTCCGGCCATGTAACGTCGAGCAGGGCCGCCGCATCGGGACGCTCCTTCATGGCGTCGTAAAGAGCAGCGTGGTCCACCTGAGCGCCGCGCCCGGTGTTGATGAAGGTGCATCTCTTCGGCATCGACATCAGCAGCTCGCGCGTGATGATTCCGATCGTCTGAGGATTGTTGGCGAGGTGATTCGATATCGTGACGCAGGAGGAGAATATCGTCTTAAGATCGGTTTTCAAAGCGCCGAGCTTTTCTGCCGTCTCATCCGGCAGGAAGGGATCGAAGACGAGGACCTCGAGCCGATAATCGCGTTTGAGCCGCTCTATGACGCGCCGCCCTATCTGTCCGGCGCCGAGGATGCCGACCGCCGCGCCGTAATTTCCGGGATAGAGATGCGACACGGCTCGTTTGGCATTCAGATCGCCGCGGCTTTTTACTCCCATCGAGACGAAATAGCCCTTGTTCGCGAGGATTATCTGCGAGACGGCGTACTCGACGACCGGCACGGCGTTGGCCTGCCATGCCGAGAACACCCTGACTCCCGCCGAAAGGAATTCCGAGGCGAAGCCCTGTACCGATCCGGCTCCGTAAAACACCGCTTTCAGCGACGGAAGGAAGCGCCTTATGTCATCCGCCTTAAGGGACGGCATCCCCCATGTGGAAAAGACATACCCGACGTCTTTGAAATCCGTTTCATTCAGATCGGAGCTTTTATAGACCCTTCCGTCGAAGCCGAATTCGGCCTTGAGGGCGGAGAGCTCCTTCTCCCGCCAGACGTGCGACACGGCGCCGTCGCAAAGAATTATACCGCGCATATAAAGCCTCAGTTCTCGAAGTAGTTTTTAAAGCCCAGCCTCGGGCGGATCTTCACCATATATAGCTGTATCAGCCTCGTGGCGAGAAGGTCGCACATCACGAAGGTGAAGTTGGCGAGAAGGATCACAGTGATCTTCATCGCGAGAGTGTCGTCGTCCGGTATATGAAGGACATACACCGTCATCACGATGGCGGCGAGCAGCGCCGTGTTGAATGCGGACAGCTTGAGCGCCCAGGCTACGACGTAATGATATCGCTCGAAAACCACCTTCGCCATCGGATACCAGCCGACCACCATCACGTATATCAGGGCGGTCGTCTTGTCCGGCAGAAGGAGCAGCACGAGTATGCCGGTGACGGCGTAGATGAGGAGCGGATATTTTCCGCCGAGCTCGATAACGGCGAAGAAGACTCCGAGGCTCGTCAGCGCGATCACCGTCAGATCGAGCGGCGTGAACGACGAAAGATAGATCGCGGCGACCGAAAGAGCGCTGAGCACGGCGCTCATGACCATCTTGTGGGTCTTGGTCATACCGGCTTTTTTCTTGTCAGTCATGATATTCAGCAGCAGCTGCACAGATTGTTTCCGCAAAGCCCGCACAGGCAGTCACCGAGACAGCAGGCGCCGAGAAGGGTGTCGCATCCCGTCCGCGACACCGTATAGTCGCGGTCGTCGGTGTCGAAGGCGCTCTGACGGTTCAGGGTGTTCAGGGCACTGCGGTACTCCTGATTGTAGGGATCGAGATAGCAGGCGGTCTTGATGTAGTTCAGCGCCTCGTAATAGAATCCGCGCTTGGTCATGACGGCGCCCATGAGGAAGTTCCACTCGGCGCCGCGGCTCCCGGTGCCTACCGACATGAGGAGCGATTCCGCCATCGTGATCTCGCCGGCGTTTATAAGCTCCCTTATATGGATATACTCGCCGGTATATGCCGAGAAATCATACTCGGGGGCGGAATATCCCTGACTGTCGGCGAAGGATGTCTGACCTGTCTTGCGAAGCTTCTGTATCTCGTCGTAAGCCGAGTTGACCGCCTTCATCTTTTCCTCGGCGATCTGCTTCAGATCGGGATCGGAGGCGTAGTTGTCCGGGTGGTATTTTTTTACCAGCGCCCGGTACGCCTGCTTGATCTCATCGTCCGTCGCGTCGGCGGAAACGCCGAGCTCTTTATAGGGATCGGTCATTTATGCTTTCTCTTCTTGTTTTTTTGTGTGTCGTGCCCCGCCTTCGGAGCCTCCTTCGCGCCTTCGCCTTCCTTTTCCGATGCCGGATCGGATGACGGTTTTTCGCCGGGCGTATCGGCTGCCGCGGCGTCTTCGGGCGCTTTTTCGGTCTCTTCCCCGTCCGGCGCGGCTTCCTTTCCGGGGCTTTCCGTCGCTTTCACATCGGCGCCTTCCCGCATGAGCTTTGCCGCGAGCATATCCTCGATCGGACCGGTCATGCCGAGGCAGAGGATGTTCTCGGTTATCGAGCGCACGCTCTCGTCCACGCCGTCGGCGAGATCGAGGGCTCTTTTCGCCGCACCGAGCTCGAGGCGCAGCGCCTCGAACAGGCTTTCGTCCGGCTTCTTCCCCGCTTCGATGAACGGGTTGTAGCTCCCCGATTTGAGATCCTTGTAATAGTCGTCCGCCGCGTCCACGAGATATACCCATCTGCCGACGCGAAGACCGATGGCAGACGCTATGCTCTTTCTCCGTCCGTCAAGTCCGTAGGCGAAGATATCGGACAGCATCTCTCCCGTCGCCTGAGCAGTCTCGTCCGGCGACTGGCACTTCGCCTTCTCGAGCGAGTACAGGTCGTCCATATGGCGCCTGACGCTCTTTTTCACATCATCGACCCCGCCGTCGGCCTTCACGGCCTTTTTCAGCATATGGTCGGCCTCGGGCAGGAGCATCGCGCTGCCGAGCTTCGAGAGGAAGCGGCTGTCGTTGTAGTTGTCGTATGCCTTCTCCCTCGTGAGCACGGCGCTCATAAGGGCACATGAATTGAGAGCCTCGTTCTCCCCGGCTATGAGGCGGCTGTCGAACGGATGCAGGAAGCACCATCCCGGCTCCGGCTTGAAGCTCTGCCCGGTAACGGCGGCTCGGCACATGGCGCAGAAGACGAAATCATAGCTTATCGAGACACGGGAAAGATTTCCCGTCTGTTTTTTCATGGCGCGGCAGAGACCGCAGTATACCGAACGGTACAGCTCGAGCTCGCGAACCTTCAGCTCGCCGGTGAATGGTCTGATATATCCGAACAAGCGCCGCTCTCCCTTCGAAATCAAGCGTATTTAAGATAAGACATTCAATATAGATTATACCATTTCCGGCGGCTCTTATGGGGATGTTTTTGTAAATTTTCGGTTTAATTGCAATAACATTTTTATTGACTCGGCAATCGTCTTTAACACTATGGTAAACCCCCGGAATACAGAGCTTCGTCAGCACGCCGATTATTTGCAAGTGTTTTTCTTAAAACATATGTGTTTTCTTTTTGTTCTCCCGCAAAAGAACCACGATACAGCATGAATATTGTACCATGTTTCAAATCACGAGTCAAGGTTTTTGATTATTATGAATGGAGTTTTTTATGGGGACATGATATTCCATACGTGTCACTGTTTTTTCGGCGATAGACAAATTGCACACTGCAATTTCAAGCAAAACATAATTATTTTGGTTATTATGTAAAAAATAATCCGATAATCGAAAATACTCTGTATTTTCACTTGACATTTTATTAAAAATGATGTATAGTTCATTTGTGAAGCCCGAAGCCATCACGAAATGGAAATGAATTTTCTCAGGAATCAGCACCTCGAGGAAACATACGGCTTCCGTATAAACGTCACATCCAGCAAAGACACCAATATGTCAGATCTTTCAAAGCTGCTGCTGGCCGGGGACGACACATACGACGCGGTCTTCCCGCAGGTGCGCAACGCCGCCGGCTGCGCTCAGCAGGGGCTGCTCCTTGACCTAAAGACGCTGAAATATCTCGACTTTGAAAGCGGCTACTGGTCTTCGATGTACAACGACACTCTGTCCATCATGAACAGGATGTTCTACGCCACCGGGGATATCTCGGTCAACTACCGCGACTCGCTCTTCTCGATCTGGTTCAACAAGGATATGCTCGGCGATTATCAGCTCGACGACCCGTATGAGCTTGTGAAAAGCGGAAAATGGACGCTTGACGCGATAGAGAGCATGTCGCTCGCGGCAGCCGGCGATCTTGACGGAGACTCGGCCATGACATTGAAGGACAGATGGGGTCTGGTATTCCAGTCGTCCGAATCGGGGATAATCTTCTATTACGGAGCCGGCGAACATGTGGTAGATCTCAACGAGGAGAAAAAGCCGTACATATCCCTCGGCGGCGAGAGGAGCACTGCTGTGTTCGACCGCATATCAGGCATGATGAGCCAGACTCAGGCGATCAAAACGATGAGCGACAGCGACGTCTCAAACACCTTCATGGACAGCAGATCCCTGTTCATGGCGATCGTCATATATCATCTGTTGACTCACCGCGCTCAGGATGTCAACTTCGGGCTTCTCCCCGTGCCGAAATATGACGAGGCTCAGCAGGAATATTATCAGTTCGCCGACGGATGGTGCATCAGCCCAGCCTGCGTTCCGGCCACCGCCAAAAACCCGGAGACGTCCGGATATATCCTTCAGGCAATCGCCGAGGCGAGCAGAAAGGATGTCCTTCCGGTCTACTATGACATCTGCCTCACGAGAAAATACGTCCGCGACGAGGAATCGTCGGAAATGCTCGACATAATCTTCAAGAACTGCATGCTGGACAACTCCGACATCTTCCAATGGGCATCCTTTGACTCGGCTCTTAAAACGGCCTTCATAAAAGGCGAGGGGCTGCAGTCCCTGCTCGAAAAGAACCGCTCCAAGCTGGAGGGCGGGATCGAGAAAACCATAGCCGCTTTCGAGGAGAACACCTGACGAAGAGAGGCGGGAAACACCTTCCTGCGAGAGCCCGGAAGCGGCATTCAGGCGGTCGCCCGGCACCGCTCTCACTCAAGTATGGACAATAAAACCGAGGATCTGCAACAGATGACAAGACGAGAGATAAAAAACAGATTCGCTCGGGAGATACGGGATACGCTGTATATCCATTCTCCCCTGCCACTTCACCGCGAGGAAAGCCTTGAGGCGGGATTCGCCGATAAAAAGGTGACGAGGACGCAGCGGCTGTACCCGGAGGTTCTGAAGCCTTTTCCGTCAAAAAACACGGCGATGACCGAACGCGACGGCATGATATCCTTCTCCGCTCCGCTCAGAAGCGACCGCTGGCCCGACGGGGCGTCCCCGGACGGGGATTACTCGAACTTCGGCACCGCCTCGGTCAGCTTCACCCCGGACAGATCCGACTGGCGGCCTTATAACCGGCTCAGATTCGAAGCCCGTCCGCGTTCCTCCGGCGTGTATGTCTGCCATCTCAATGTCTCCGTCGAGAACGTCGGGGAGACGGCGGTCCCGGATCCGTATTACAGGGAAGGCGCAACAGTGTTCGATCTCGAGAAGGACAGGTGGCAGGACTGCATATGGGAATTCAGCGCGATGCCCCGCGACGCCATATCGAACCTGATCTTTTACGTTTTCCTCAGCGGCTGCGGCAGCGGATCGTCGGGGATGATGGAGTGCGATATAAGAAACATACGCCTCGAATACGCAGAGACGGCGGAGCATGAATACGGCTGGGAAAATCCCGTGCCGGGCGTGCGGCTGTCCTCAGTCGGATATTTTCCCGATGACGAGAAAACGGCGGTGCTGACAGACTGCCGGGGTATTTTCTACGTGATACGCGAGGAAGACGGCGAGATCGTATTCTGCGGGCCGTGCAGCAAAGTGACGAATGAGAGAGGGACCTTCCGCGTCGCCGATTTCTCGAAAGTGAGAGAGCCCGGAGCGTATTATATCAAGGCGGGAGATGTCGACAGCTGCGTGTTCGAGATATCCGCCGATCTCTGCAGAGCGACGGTGTGGAAGCTGATCAATTTCTTCTACTGTCTGAGGTGCGGCACCCCGATCCCCGGAAAGCACGGCATGTGTCATCAGGATATAATCGCCGTCCACGGCGGGGTGAGCATCCCGTTCTGCGGCGGCTGGCACGACGCCGGAGACGTCTCCCAGCAGTCGGCTCAGACCGCCGAGATTACGCAGGCCCTGCTGGAATGCGCCGTGAAGACAAAAAGCGGCGACCTTCTCCGTAAGCGTCTGATCGAAGAGGCGCGCTGGGGGCTTGATTTCATACTGAAAACGCGCTTCGGGGACGGATTCAGGGCGACATCTGCCGGAGCCACGAGATATACCGACAATATGATCGGCAATTTCGACGACATCCCGGCGAGGGTATTCGATCATTCGTATGAGAACTTCCTGTTCGCCGGAGTTGAGGCGTATGCGTATCTCGCGCTGAAGGATGAGGATCCGACGCTCGCCGCGGCGGCTCTTGACGCCGCCGTACAGGACTACCGATTCGCCGTAAGAAAATTCGACGAGACGGGAGTCGATCCGGCTCATATGTACGAGCACACATGGAATTCCGGGCTTTCTCAGTATCACGCCGTAAGAGTCTGGAGCGCCGGTCTGCTCTACCGCTCAGTTGGAGACGGCTTCTATCGGGACGAGATAACAGAGTACGCCGGAAGGCTTATGGAATGTCAGGAGACCGGAGAAGCCGGTCTTGAGTACACGGGATTCTTCTATCGGGACGAAACGCACGGGACCATTGTCCACTACAACCATCAGTCGCGAGAGCATCAGTTCATGCAGGCGATGGAATCGGCCTGTCTCGCTCTCCCTGATTCGCCTCACAGGCCGGACTGGGAGGAGTGTATGAGAAGATACGGCGGATATCTGAAAGCGGTCGCCGGCAGTACAGCTCCCTACGGGATGCTGCCGGACGGCATACATAAGCTCGACGAGGCCGAGGACAGGGATTTGTTCCCGTATATGCATATCCTCTGCGATTATGAGAGAGAAAAGGAGAACTTCCGGCAGCAGCTCGCGTCAGGTACGCCGATAGCCCCCGGATACGTGCTGCGCAGGTTCCCCGTATGGTTCTCATTCCGCGGCAACAGCGCCGTGATGCTGTCCTCCGGCAAGGCGGCGTCGATCCTCGGAAGATATTTCGGCGACGACGAACTGAAACAGATCGCGCACGAGCAGATGTACTGGATGTGGGGAAAGAACCCATTCGGACAGTCGCTCGTATACGGGGACGGATCTGACTTCTGCCGGCAGTACGCCGTCCACTGCGGCGAGTGCGTCGGCCAGATGCCGGTCGGGATAGAGACGAAGGGCAACGGCGACGTCCCGTACTGGCCGCAGAACAACAACGCCACCTACCGTGAGGTATGGGGAGCGTCGGCCTGCCGCATGCTGTGGCTTTGTGCCGACAGCCTGAGCTGATACGCCGGAGGTGATCTTATGCAAAAATCCAAAACATCCTATATAGGCGCCGATCTCGGTGGCACGAAGCTGCTGATCGGCGAGATCGACTGTGATGGAAACATACTCCGCTCCGAATCGACGCCGTCAGGCCGCCTCGACCGGGAGAGCGCCTGCCGTCTTACGGAAGATTCCCTCGCGGAGTTCATGAAAGGAAAAACGGAAGGATACACCCCCGCCGCCATAGGGATCGGGCTTGTCGGGCGTATAGACTCCGAAGCCGGAAAATGGATGGAGATCGACTCTGCGGACGGAGGACCGATACCGCTCGCCGAAAGGATAAGCCACAGATTCGGCCTTCCCTGCCGCATCGACAACGACGTGAAAAGCGCTTCAAAAGCCGAGCTTCTGTTCGGATACGGGCGGGAGTATGATAATTTCGTGTATATCAATGTCGGCACAGGCATAGCCGCCGGGACGGTATCCGGCGGGACTCTCATAAGCGGAGGGCACTTCAACGCCGGGGAGATCGGTCATACCTGTTCGGGGCTCGATATAAGGATCCCCTGCATATGCGGCAGAGACGACTGCGTCGAGTCGGTCGCTTCGGGGATCGGGCTCGACAGATGCGCGCGCCTGTTGTCCCCTCGTTACCCGGAAAGCCGTCTGACGATACCCGAAAACGGGCGTGTGAGCGCGAAGGATATATTCGCCATGTACGATTCCGATCCGCTCTGCCGAGTTCTCACCGACAACGCGGCGAAGGGACTTGCAAATCTCATAATGAATACGGTCCGTTTCAGCGATCCGGAGATCATCGTGCTTGGCGGCGGGCTGGTCTCGGACGGCTTCCTGCTGTCGCTCGCCGAAAAGCAGCTGAGCAGTCACACCATGCGGTATGTCACCGGCGGTGTGCGTCTGACGCGGCTCGATCCGAGATACATAGGAGTCATCGGTGCGGCGTCGAACGCCATGCCCGCGCTGAGTCAGACTGCAAAAACACAATCACAGAATATTTATTGAAAGGAAACACATATATGAAGATCACGATAGCTCCGAGCGAGCATGATTTCGACGTTATGGCGGCATGGAGGATAATCGGTCAGATACTGAAAAAGCCTGACTCCGTTATCGGTCTCAGCACCGGACAGACCACGAAAAACATGCACGCCATCGTCTCAGACATCTATAAGAGATATCCCTTCGACACCAGCAGGATAACGCTGTTCAACGTGGACGAGCTGACCAATCTGCCGAGATCGTACGCCGGATGCTGCTATACGATGATCCGGGATCAGCTTGCCGACGCTCTTGACATCCCGGACGAGCGCTTCATCATGCCGCAGACGATCTCCGACGATTATAAAGAAGAATGCCGCCTGTTTCAGGAAAGGCTCGAGAAGAAGGGCGGGATCGACCTTCAGATGCTCGGGCTCGGCTACAACGGGCATATAGGCATAAATCAGCCGGGGACGCCGTTCGGCTCGGAGACATGGGTATCGCCGATGGATCCGGTGTTCGAGGCGCGCGTCCGCAAAGAGACCGGGGTCGGGCCGGAGCATGAGCTCGGCGGTCTCACACTCGGCATCCGCACGATAATGCGCGCGAGGAAGATCGTGCTCATAGCCAAGGGCAGCCATAAGGCCGAGATGGTGCGCCTGATGCTGAAAGGCCCCGTGACCGAGGATATCCCGGCCTCCGTCCTGCAGCTGCATCCGAACTGCGAGTTCCTGCTCGACGCCGACGCCGCAGAGTATGTAAAGGATATGGCGTGAAAGCCGGATATCTTACCTGCATCGATCATCCGTGAGCGTCAGACACCAAAAAACGATCCTTTTTCATAAAGTGACTGCCATGTTTGTAAGAAAAATCCTGCTGTCAGTCTTATCGCTCTCACTTGCGCTTTCAATGTGTTCCGCCTGCGAAGAGAGTGAAGAAACGGACTATACGGCGGAAATGTATATGCCGCCCGAGACGGAAACAACAGCGAAGCCGGAGGAAACTGCCGCCATGTCTGAGTTTTTCCCATACGCGATACCTGAACCTGAAGACATCAATACAAGTCATCTCGGTCTTCACGTCGAAGAAGACGGTACGATAACTCTTTCCGGCAAGCCTTATTACGGCTTCGGAGTCAACTATTTCGGCGCCTTCGCGCACTACTGGTATCAGGACATCGGCGACACGGCGTTCTCCGACGCCTTCAAAAAGCTGAAAGAATACGGAGTCGATTATCTGCGCCTGCCGTTCTGCGGGTACTGGAGCGATTATTACGACGCGTTCGACAGCGACCCCGAAAAAATATTCGCCTATCTTGACCGAGTGGTGGAAGAGGCGGAGAAAAACCGCCTCGGGATAATCGTCTCCCTTATGTGGCATGACACCGCGATCCCGCTCCACGTCGGAGGGCATCGCTCGTCGATGGGCGATCCCGAAAGCGAGCTTGTGAGATACGCCCTCGACTATACGGCATCCGTGGTCTCGAGATACGCCGATTCAAAGGCTGTATGGGCATGGGAGATCGGCAACGAATACAACCTGTCGGCCGATCTCTGCGACGCGGTGAACTGGTCGTGGCTGGAAATCGGAGAAAACGAGCCCTCGGGATACGACTACTACACATCACAGGAGCTGAGGACCTTTTATTCGCTCATCTCCGCGAAGATAAGGGAATACGACGGATGGCGGATGATCAGCACCGGAAACGGCGAGATGCGCGGCAGCTCAAAGGCCATGATGCAGGCGTCGAGGCGCATGAACAAAAGCGAGCATACATGGGAAGTGGCATGGGATCTGAATTCGAGAGCAGATTTCATCGAGATGAACGAATATATGACGCCCGATCCGATAGACTGCGTCTGCTTCCATCTGCAGCAGGGCAGCGGAGACGGCTCCGGCGTGTATATGGAGACCATGTCGCCGTTCTCCGGCGAGGGGATGATCACCCAGCGTGAATACTTCACAGCCTACAAGCAGGCGGCGGATTCTCTCGGGAAAGCGTGCGTATTCGGCGAGATGGGCGATTTTCTCGACATGAACGGCGCCCCCGACATCGAGGAGCATTTCCGCGCTCTGTGCGAAGATATCAGAGCGTCGGGGATACAGCTCGCGCTCACATGGCAGTTTCAGGATTTCACCGACGACGGAGTCGACGGGATGAAGCTGTCGGTCATAGGCGAGATGAATGAAGCGCTTAAAGCCGAGGGGCTGAGCGATATATCGGGCGCATGGAGCTGAATGCGATACGGGTCCGTCCTTCAGCGGTGGCAAAAGATCAAGTCCAAATAATTGAGGATTTCACCAAAACAGGGATCAAAGTTTTAAAATCCGTCACCACTTCCCGCCGATAAAATGTTAAAATGATACAAATCCTGTTATCCGAAAAGGAGACCGCCCCTTATGGGAAAAAAGAAGAAGAAACTCTACTGCGTCGCGAACGCGCATCTTGACACCCAGTGGAACTGGACGATCCAGGACACCATCCGCGACTGCGTAAAAAGCACGCTGGAAAAGAACTTCGAGCTGATGGATAAATATCCCCATTACCGGATGAACTTCGAAGGCGCCTTCCGCTACAAGCTGGCGAAGGAGTATTATCCCGATCTGTACGAAAAGCTGAAGAAATATATAGCTGAAGGCCGCTGGAACGTGGCCGGCTCGACATGGGACGCCATGGACGCCAACGTCCCGTCCTCCGAGGCTCTGATGCGTCAGGTCCTGTACGGAAACGGGTTCTTTGAGAAGGAATTCGGAAAGAAGAGCTCCGATATCTTCCTCACCGACTGCTTCGGCTTCCGCTATGCCCTGCCGTCGATCGCCGCCCATATGGGACTTAACGGCTTCTCGACTCAGAAGCTGGTATGGGGTGTCGGATCCCCGATATTCAATAAGGACGGATCGGTCACAAGACCCGAGCCGGAGCCGAGGGACACGCCGCGCGAGGAGAGGAAGCCGCGCATGGATCTCGGCCGCTGGGTAGGGCCCGACGGAAAGGGTGTCGCCGTTTCCCTGCTCGAGGGCGACTACACCTACAACTTCGACAGAGGCTTCGGCCCGGACCGCAAGCCCGACGAGCGCCCCGTCGGACAGAGAGAGGAATACCTGCGCGCCATCGAGCACAACGAGAAATACACCGGTCTTCCATACCGCTCGATGTATTTCGGCACCGGCGACTACGGAGGCTCCTGCAAGGAGATCTCCGCGAAGATGCTGAACGAGGCCATCGACAATAACGGCGACAATCTCTACGAGGTGATTTCCGCCTCGACCGACGACATATTCAACGATCTCACCCCCGAGGAATTCGAGAGCCTGCCGGTATATGACGGCGAGCTGCTGATCCCGCACGGATCGGGCGCCGTCACGTCGCACACCATCAATAAGCGGTGGAACCGCAAAAACGAGCTGCTGGCCGACTCCGCCGAGCGCGCCGCCGTCATCGCCTCATGGCTGGGAGCCTCCGAATATCCCGCCGAGAGACTGCTTACCGCATGGCAGACCTTCCTCTGGCATCAGTTCCACGACGATCTGCCGGGGACATCCATCGCATCGGCGTATGTCTTTACCTACAACGACTACGTGATCGCCCTCAATATGTTCGCCTCCGAGCTCACCAAAGCGGTGGGAGGGACGGCGAAGGCGCTCGATACCAATGTAACAGGCACTCCCGTCGTCGTCTACAACCCGCTTTCCGTCGAGCGCAACGACGTCGTATGCGTCCATCCGTTCAGCCCGGACAAGCCGTATGTCCGCGTTTTTGCCCCCTGCGGCCGCGAAGTCCCCGCCCAGTACGATAAAGACGCGAAGACGCTGAAATTCATCGCCAAAACTCCCTCCGTATCCTGCGCGGTATTCGATATCCGCGAGAGCAACGAGCCGTCCGATATCGCTCCCGGCGTATGCGTTTCCGGCAATACCGTCGAGAACGAACGCTACCGCGTCACCATCGACGTCAGCGGCGACATCTGCTCGATCATCGACAAGGAGAACGGCGATACCGAGCTTCTCTCGGCTCCCGCCGGACTCGAGATCGGCCCAGACACCTCTCAGAACTGGCCGTCCTGGGAGCTGGTCTGCGAGGACTCGCTCAAGGAGCCGATCCGCGTAAAGGACAACGTGAAGATCGAGATCGCCGACAACGGCCCCGCCGTCTGCTCGCTCAAGATCACCCGCACGCACGGAGGCTCGACATTCGAGCAGACCGTGCGGCTGACTGCCGGCGGACAGCGCGTCGACGTCGAGTGCAGGGTCGACTGGTTCGAGAGAGCCTCCAACCTGCGAGCCGCCTTCCCGCTCGCCGTATCGAATCCCAAAGCCGCGTTCGATCTGGGACTCGGAGCGATAGATTCCGGCAATACCGATAAATTCCCATATTATCAGCATGTCGTCCATCAGTGGGCCGATCTCACCGCCGAAGACGGATCGTACGGCGTGTCGATACTCAACGACTGCAAGTACGGTATGGATAAGCCGAGCGACAACACTCTGCGCCTGACGCTCATCCACACCCCGCTCGCGCAGTTCTCCCCAGATTCCGGTCAGGACTGGCAGGACATGGGGCTGAATATCTTCACCTACTCGATAATGGGCCACAAGGGACCGAGAGACGGTGCGACGACAAAGGAGGCTGCCGAGCTCAATCAACCGCAGATGTCATTCTGCGCCGACAAACATGACGGCCGTACGAAATGCCTTTCCTTCCTCAGCGTCTCCGACGACGCGGTGATCGTCCGCGCCGTAAAGAAGGAGGAAAAGGGAAATCGCATAATCGTCCGTCTGCAGAACACCGTCGGAAGAGAGCTCAGGAATGTCAGGCTGACATTCGCCTCGAAACTCACCTCTGTCACCGAAACGAACGGCTACGAGGATGAGTTTGCTCCCGTAAGTTTCGACGGCGGCAGCATAGATCTCGATTTCGGCAGATACGCCGTCCGCACCTTCGCGATCGAGCTCGAAGCTCCGGAGGAAACGGCGGCTCCGTCGAGATACGAATCGATCGAGCTCCCGTACAACAAAAAGATCACCTCCTGCAACCATAATCCCGGATGCGGAGAGTTCGCTCACGGCATCGCCTGCCCGAAAGAGCTCTGGGAGGAAAAGATCGTCTCCTCCGGCGTCCCGTTCACGATGGCTCCGGCGACCGAGCCGAACGCCGTCGTCTGCAAGGGACAGACGATAGATATCCCGGAAGGCGCGGCGACCGTATCGATCCTCGCCGCCGCGGCGGACGGCGATACCTGCGCCGAATTCCTGCTTGACGGCAGGAGATACTCGGTATGCGTCGAAGATTTCCACAACGACGTCGGAGCATGGGATCAGCTGGTGAACGGTCATACTCCGCTCATCAAGCGCGACGAGATCGCAAAGACCTTTACCCATACCCACGACAAGGACGGCGACCGGCTCTACCTCTTCGCCTACCTCTTCCGCTATGAGATCCCCGTCAGCGGCATAAGGAAGATCACCCTGCCAGATGATGAGAGCATCATCATCACGGCGATGACTGCCTCCTTTGAGAGCGGCAGACTTCTGCCCTGGTGCGATCTGTACGACCGCGTCGAGAAATCGGACGCTCCCGAGCACACCCTGACCGTCGTCGACTGCGCCGGTCATGAGACCGTATATACATATCAGTCGGGCAAGACCGCTCTTGTCCGCACAGGTCAGTATGAGGACGGATATGTATTTAAGGGTTGGGACGGCGACTGCATCACCGCCGAGTACGGCCCCGCCGCCGTCATCAGGATGCCGGATCACGACGTCACTATACGGATCAAAGCCGAGAAGCTGGGCAGCGATATCCTGAAGGGCAAGCCGGCGAAAGCCAATCATGAGTTCAACGAGCGCGAGAAGGCCGAAAACGCTGTCAACGGCAGCGACCGCGACAAGTGGTGCGGCGCCGACGAAAGCGGAAAGCTCTGGCTCGAGGTCGACGCCGGAAAGGCTTACAAAGTCAGCCGCTGGTTCGTGATGCACGGAGGCGCCGTCGAGAGCGCCGGTTACAATACACGTGATTTCCGCCTCGAATACAGGCTCAGCGAGTCCGACGAATGGAAGATTGCCGATTCGGTGACGGACAACCACGACAACCTGACCCTGCGCGATTTCCCCGAGGTCGAGGGACGCTGGTTCCGTCTCTGGATAGACAGCGCCACCCAGCACCGCGATCCCACCGCCAGGATCTATATGTTCCAGGTTTTCGAAGCGTGATACCGGGTCCGTAAAAAGACATATATGCAGCAGAATACAGCAAAGGATGGGTGAAAACCCATCCTTTGTCTGTAAAAAATATTTGCAGAGTCACATTCCGGCTCATGGAGCTTTCCGTATGCTATATACGGTCATTACCCTTCGGCTGTCAGCGCCCCGATCACCTTATCGAAGTTCTTCTGCAGGCTCTTAAGACTCTTTTCATAAGTGGATATCCATGTGGTCTTCCCGTCCGCGATAGCCGTACGGAACAGTGAATATGTGGCGCCGTTCATGCTGTCGTTGAAGATCCGTCCGATATCGAATACATTGTTCCTGCGGATGATATCGTACATTTCGGACATATCCTCATCGGAGGCGTATTTGACCTTGAGCGCCGTCTCAAACAGCGCCGGGGATACCGTGCGATAGGATTCGGACGCCAGCGCTTCAAGCACGATACCGCTCTGCTGCGGATCGGGAGCGTCGATCGGGATGCCGTAAAGCGTGTACGGGAACGAAGTGACGCCGTAATAATCGCTCTGCGCCTCGTCGTACTTCGGCGACGGAATGATGCCGTAGTTTATGTCTGATGTGCGAAGCCTGATCTCAGCGGTCTGAACCTCATGCATCAGGAACACCGCTCTGCCCTCGGCGAACGGTATATGAGCCGTGCCGCTGTCGTCGTGGTTGTACAGCCCTTCCATTTTGAAAGCGGAAACGAGCTTTTCGACCAAAGCCTGCGTCTTCTCACCGCCGAATTCCGGAGAGAGCACGGGAAGGCCTTCGTCGCCGGGTATAGTGGTGCGCAGTCCGCTGGCGAAGAAGAAATTATCCGTGAATATCCGCTGAGTGGTGAAGCCGAACTGATCGTCGATGCCCTTTTTGCCGTCGCCGTTGAGATCGTTATACACGCCGGAGCAGATCTCGATCATCTTGTCCAGCGTCCAGCTCCCGTTTCTGACCATCTGATACGGGCTCTCGATGCCGTATGACTCCGCCAGATCCTTGTTGAAGAAGGTGGCGTACATATAGTAGATCATATATGTGGAGATATCGCCGGAGCAGAAGTAAAGCTTGCCTCCGCAGGTGGCTTCCTTTATGAGGGAATCCGGCCACCACGGCTTGTCGAAATCGGGATAGTCGAGCTCCATCAGATCGACTCCAAGTCTCTCGTAAGCCATCGTAGCGCCGGCCATCGAGTAGCCGCCGTAGATGTCATAAGCGCTGTCACCGGCGAGGATGCTGCTCTTGATCTTCTTTACCCAGCTGCCGCGGTTGTCATAGGCGCCCGGCTCCATAGTATATGAGAGCTTTATGTTCAGACGCTCCTCGACCTTTGTGTTTCTTTCATAGATGGCGTCGTTCACTATCTCGCCGTTGGCCTCGTCGACATAAAACTCGACCACCGAGGGTCCCGACCAGCCGTACACGTTCACTGTCCTTCCGCCCATATCCGTCTCGGGAAGGCTGTCCGCCTCATACTGAGGCTCGGTCTCGGCGGCCTCCGTCTCGGCGTAAGCGGCATCGGTCTGCGAGGCGGTCGTATCCTGAGCCGGAGATGAAGCCGCCTCTCCGCAGGCGGCCGCCGAAAGCGACAGCAAGAGAAGGAGCGCGGTCATACACGCTTTTTTTCATAATATCCTCCAAATTAAACATTCACAGCAAAAACCACAAATAGTATATCATACTTTTCCGCTTTTGTACAGCTTTTTTAAGTTAAAAAAGTTAAATCAAAGCGGAAAAATGAAGATGCCGGAACAAGCCGACGTGACAAGCCGATATTTTCGATCACTTTTCTCTTGAAAACCGGTCTCCGATAGTGTATAATAATGCCGGTGATATCAGTAACACAGATCGGGAGGTATCGGTCATGAACGAAAGATCAATTGAATTCAATTCCAGCGACGCGAGACTGCGGAAAGGATTCGAGTGGGCCAGAGCGCAGGCAGAGGCGTTCGTTCATGATGACGCCGGAGTCGGACCGTGTTACGAAGCGGCTCTGCCCGGACGTGACGCTTTCTGCATGCGAGACATGTCTCATCAGTCCGGCGGCGCGCACTGTCTGGGGCTTTCGGAGCACAATAAAAGCATGATGAGGGCTTTCGAGCGCAGCATCAGCGAAGCAAAGGACTGGTGCGGCTGGTGGGAAATCACGTTCGACGGAAAACCCGCGCCGGTGGATTACACGAGCGACACCGATTTCTGGTACAATCTTCCGGCGAATTTCGATATCATGGACACGGCCTCACGGCTGTACGACCTCACCGGGGACGCGTGGTATCTGCTCTCCCCTGAAATGGAGGACTTTTTCCGGCTCACTGCGGAAAAATACATCCCGAGGTGGGATCGTGACGGAGACGGTATCGTCGACAGGGTGGACAGCGACGGAAGGCGCGGGATCGCCTCATATGAGGAGAACGGAACGACAGGCTACCGGACCGCCGCGGACACGCTGGCTCTGGAGTACAGGGCGTATCTCGCGGCGGCGCGCATGGCTTCTCTGAAAAAAGAGCCGGAAAAAGCCGCGGAGTATCAAAAAAAAGCTGACAGACTGCAGAAAATCTTCTGTCGGGAATGGTGGTCGCAGCGGGAAGCGCGCTTTTATGAGTTCCGCATGAAGGACGGCTCATTCAGTCCGAAGCAAAGTGATGACAACGCCATGACGCCGCTCAGGTGCGGGATCATTCAGGATCCCGTACAGATCGCGGGACAGATCCGGTATCTCCTTTCGAGAGAGCCTGAAACGATCGTTGAACTGCGCTCATACTACCCCGCCATGCTCTGGAAATACGGATGGAACGCGGATGCAATGCGGATATGGCTGAAAATGACGGCGGAGGACTATAAACGGCGGGACTATCCCGAGGTGTCATATGCAGCCGTCGAGGCGCTGCTCTGCGGATACATGGGCATTACGGCTGACACGGACAGATCCGAATTAAGGACACGGAGCGCTGCCTTAGGCGGAGAATGGTCGGAAGTAAGCGGTTTTCCGCTGTGGGGAGGATCCATAGATCTTCGTCATGAAGGCAGGACAAAGAGCGTTATGACGAACAGGACTGAACGTCCCGTGATCTGGACAGCCGAAACAGCGGGCGGAGTCACGCGAAGGCAGGTCCGGGCCGGAGAGACGGCTGAGGTCTGCGATAAATAAAACGAAGCAAAAACAAATACAGCGGAAAACGGCTGATACTATGTCTGTAAAAGCGATCCGGATAATCGATTCGATATGTATACTGCTATTCGTATTCATCATGGTCTTCATATTTTTCCTGCCTGACGGAACGAACGAGCTGTTATTGCCTGTGTTCAGCGTCGCCTACCGGTTCGGGGCGTGGATCATAGGGATCGGATTTCTTCTCACCTGCCTGTGGGGAAAAGGAAAAAGCGGTATTGTTTTTGGTATCGTAATGCTGGTCTGCTACCTTATCACGGCATTCATCACCCTGTTCGGGCTTATCGTTCTGACAAGCGAATGGGAGCTGCTGTGGTATATACACCCTGTTCTGATTATTCCCGGCTGTATTATCGCGCTGTGGTACAGGAAAAGGAAGAAACACTGATCGAAGACATGACCTGTGAACGGATCGGGTGATAAAACCGGCGGATATACGGCAGTCTGCTTATTATTCTTAATTATAATCAAACAAAAAAGGACGCTGAGGTTAAAAGCGTCCTTTGTTTATTCATGACCAAATCGAATTTATCCACACCGCCTCAGAGCAGCTTTGACAGCATCTTCCATGTACATACCGTGTACGAGCCGATCCTTTGAGGCTCATATACCGGCTCCAGCCTGCTCGTCATATGACGGCAGAGCAGGAGTGGCTTCGGCGACACCAGAAGCACGTCGGCGCAGCCCTTTTTCTCCTTTATCGCGGCGCGCTTCCTGTGGTCGTCGCCCTGACCGAGGAAGCCGCTGCCGGTGACGGCGTATGTGTCACCCTGACGGACGGCCTTCCTCACGGCGACGGACGATACCGTCGTGATGACGAATTCCCCGCCGCTTTTTGCCGTTACCATGGATCTGAACGCCGTGATGTCGTCGATGAAGGTGACGCGGATATCGCCGCCGCCCGAGGAGATCAGAACGTCGGGAGCCGGGAAAAGAGCCGACAGAAACGGCGGGCGGAGCAGCTTCATCCTGCCGCCTCCCTTCGCCGACTTCACGGCGAGGGCAATATAAAGCGCGATCCGGCTGACTATGTACCAGACAAATGAGATGATATATTTCGGCAGGACGAGGACGGCCCAGAATATCGCCGCGAACAGCAGCCAGTAGAATATCTGCTGGCTGATGATCTCGACCCATCTGATGACCTGAGGTATGTTTACGTTTTCAAGCATGGCTGCACCGAAAGAAAAATGATGAGCGATCCTGTCTATATTGTAGCATGTTTTTTACCGTCAGTCAAATGTTTTTGTTTAATTTTTTGTATTATCGGGACATACGGCTTCATTCCGGGAAAATCAGCGTTCGGCAAATAATTTTGATCGATTTTTTCAAAAAACGGCTTTTACGATTGCCACAGGCGGGATTTTGTGATATAATGATATATAAGGTAATATAATGACATTTCACCCTTCGAGGTATAAATATGAAACTGAAACTATCCGCGCTCCTTCTGTCGGTCCTGATGTTTCTCCCGCTTGCCGCCTGCACGAAGCAGGAAGCGAGCGTGTCCGGCGGTGCGAATGATACCGCCGAAGTGATATCAAACACCGAAGCCGCCGCGGCGGAAACGTCATCCGCCGTCACCGACGCGCCGGAGGCGAATGAGACTGAGGCGGAAACCGAAGCGCCTGAGAAGGATAGACCGGCTCCCGTCGGACAGGGTGTCGGGGTAAATCCGGGACGCGTGACATGGGCCTACAACCCGAACGCCTTCACATGGGACGGCAGAGGCTACTGGTGGCTGCAGTCCAACTTTGACACTGACGCCGTAAAGAAAATGATGATCGACGTCATCTGCACCCTCGCCGGAAAGACCGACATAAACGAAGCGCTCGACGCGCTTATAAGGGATTACAACAAGCGCCGAACCGGCGAGGAAAAGGGATATACGCCGGGCGAGAAGATCGTCGTCAAGGTGAATCTCAACGTCACCGGCAACGGCGACGCGGGAGACAAAAACATAGCCGGCTACTATCCGTCGCCGGTGACGATGCGGGCTCTCGCGGAGATACTGACAGACTTCGGCGTCGCGGCGGGAGACATCACACTGACCGATCCATCAAGGAATTTCCCGACATATGTCAAAGAGATGATACACGAGGGCGGGCTGAAGGACGTCCGTCTTATCGGCTACAACGACGACCCGAAAGCCGACTTTGACAGGCAGGTCCGCTGGTCGCGTGATTTTTCCGCCGACAACTGGCCGTCCTACAACGGCTATGAGACGGTGAACCCGACCTTCTGGCCGACCGACTACACCGAAGCGACGTACATGATCAATCTCTTCAACCTGCGCGGGCACAACCTCGCCGGATTCACGGCGAGCGCCAAGAACCATTTCGGCTCGGTGATGCCGGCATGCGAATCCTCTCCGGGAGTATATACATACCCCGACGGATTCAGGACCAATCCTCCGTCGTGGGCCGGGATCCATCATTACGTCGCCGCGAAGGATTACGACTGGTCGCCGCCCGAGCTGTGGTCGCTGCCGCAGGTGCCGCTCGGCAGCTATTCAGTGCTCGTCGATCTTCTCTCCAACGACGACGCCGGAGGAAAGACCTTCCTCTACCTCTGCGATGGTCTCGCCGCGACGGTGATGCAGGGCTCCACCCTGACCGAAAGCGAACGCTGGTACTCGGCTCCCTTCGGCGACGGGACAAGGAACGGACGCGGCTGGACCAACTCCTTCTTCGCCTCTCAGGATCCGGTCGCCATCGACTCTGTCATGCTCGATTTCCTTCTCGCCGAGCGAGACGCCGCCGAAAAGGCCGGAGACGGCGACAAATGGCAGGATGAGCTGCCGCACGATCATACGGCGGACAACTACCTGCTCGAGGCGGCGCAGGCCGGCAGCGCCCCGTCCGGGACGATATATCAGGACGGCTATGGCAATCCCATCGGCAGCCTCGGCGTGCACGAGCACTGGAACGATCCGGAAAGCAGGCAGTACAGCCG
Source organism: uncultured Clostridia bacterium (assembly GCA_946407735.1). Lineage (GTDB taxonomy): Bacteria > Bacillota > Clostridia > Oscillospirales > CAG-272 > JAAZGC01. The sequence goes on along the minus strand of CAMJPL010000003.1, from coordinate 46,833 downwards.
CAATCTCGGCGGTACGGAAGGGATCGAGCTGATACGCATCGACTACTGAATGTATGGCTGATTTCATCGGTGAGATCTCGGCGTGGTTTTCCGCGTTCCGCGATCCGTATTTCGTCCGGGCCTTCATCCGCGACTTCGGCGGGCGGTTCATCGAGTATCTGGTGCAGCTTTTCCCGTACGTTATCATCGGCTCCTTTGTCGGGGAGCTGCTGAAATACACGTCATGGACGAAGCTGATCTTCCGTTTCACTAAGGCTCACCGCTTCTCCGCCGTCGTCGGGGCGGCGGTGCTCGGCATCCTCTCCCCGCTCTGCACATACGGGACGGTCCCGGTGCTGATCACGCTGTATCACGGCGGCGTCTCGCTCGGTCCGCTGATATCCTTCCTCGCCGCGTCGTCGATGATGAACCCGCAGCTGTTCGTGATGACGGTCGGCGGGCTCGGGGTAAAGACGGCTGTTTACCGGCTGCTTTTCGTCTTCATATTCTCCCTTCTCTGCGGGCTCGGCACCCGGCTGCTGCCTCAGAGCTTCGTCATCCGCCCGTCCGTTTCATCGGAAAGAGTATCGGAGGAGGAGATACTGAACCGCCCGAAAAAGATCTTCACGTTCAAAGGATATATGAAGGGCGTCGGGAAGGATCTGCTGTTCGTCGGAAAGATGATGTGCATCGGCATACTTATCGCCGCCTTTATCGATCAGCTGCCGCTGTCGCTGTTCTTCGGCATGGCCGACACGTCGTCCCCGCTCGGCATCCTGACGGCGGCTCTTGTCGGGATTCCGGTCTACGCCTGCGGAGGCGGGACGATCCCACTTATCGCCTCGCTTATGGAACAGGGGATGTCGCTCGGCAGCGCTCTGGCCTTCCTTACGGTAGGCCCCGCTACACGCGTCACGTCGCTCGCCGCGATAGCGACGATCTTCCGCAAGCGGTTCCTGCTTTTGTATGTGGCGGTGCTTCTGGCGTTTTCGGTCGCGGCCGGGATCCTGGTCGCGTGAGAGATAATACAATATGACAAATGGGATCCCGCAGCCGGGATCCCATTTTCTGTTTTTCGCGGCGAAAGCTCCTTAAAACCTCCAGAATCCGGTCCCCGTCTCGGGATCGTACTGCCTGCGTATGACGCCGCCATAAACCGGGCGGAGCTCGATCTCGGCCGTATATCTTACGGTCGCCGACTTCATATGGCCCGAGATCACCCGATGCTCGCCGCCGTCGATGAAGGAAAACAGCCCGTGAGTGTGGTGATGCAGCCCGCCCGAATCGTCGGATATGATGTTCCCCATAAGCGAGACGAGTTCGAGCATCCCTTCCGCTTTTTTCGTCTCAAACTCTCCCCGCTCGGGGATGAACACCTGCATCTCAGCCTCGCTGCAGCCGCCGATGCCGGAGTAGCAGGCGGAGCTTATGCCTTCGGCCCTGCATATCCCGATTATGCCGGAGACGATCTCGTCGCCTCTGTCCATGCGGATGTAATAGGTATCGCCGAGTTTCCTGTATTCCATATTTCTCTCTCCTTCATTAGGTTATAAGACACGCCGTATGATACGCCGCTGTGATCAGCCGAACAGAGCATTCAGCACATCTTCCGGCGTCATCTGCCGGATATTGTCCGGATCGGTGAGCCCATCTTCCGAGCCGTCGGTATTCCATGAGAATCTCCCGGCGTTTTCTCCCTCGAACGCGAAATATCTCCCCGGATCGCAGAGATGCACCGGATATCTTTCATACCATTCGGGATAACGCTCAGACATGTATTTGTCGGCGAGCTTATACGCCATGCATTCCTTGTCGGCTCCGATCGCGCTGATCTGCACGCCGCCGCCCGGCTGACCCGTCCTGCTGTCGGAGGGCGTCGAGTGGACTATCACGACACTGCCGTCATCGCAGGTGCCGAGCGACAGCCAGACATGCCCGTTTATGCTCATGACGTCGCCGGGAAGGAAGGTATAGCCGTTCGTGCCGTCGGGGGCTTTCACATCCTGTGTCCATTCGCCCCATCCCTTCGCCGCCAGCCTTTTCGCGAAGCCGGTGGAGCCGCCGACATAGCCGTCACTGCCGCTTTCGGTCTCGAAGGTGTTGTATATGATCCAGCCGAGATATCCCGAGCAGTCGAGCCCGGCGTAGTAGTACTCATTGTAGCCGCCGTAGGGATAATAGCTGTTTGCCGGATCGGCTTTCGACTCGTCTCCGTCGGCTTCCTTATAGGTATAATCCGCGGTCTGCTCGTTGAAGAACCTGACCCAGTCGGATGACACACCTAGAGTTCTCGTCTGTACTGCGGAGCCCTCGTCCTGCCAGTCCCATCCGCCGCCATAGATGTAAAGCGTCGTGCCGACAGGCGAAAGCGCCGTCTTAAGGAGGTTTTTAATCGTCCTTTCGCCCGGGACTCCGGCTACCTGTGGAGTATATCCTTCCGCGTTTTCTTCCTTTATCTCGCTTACCCCGGTGACGGTGCCGTCATTTACCGTCAGAAGGTATGAATATCCTTCCTTCAGCGCATTCTGGATCGGATAATCATAATTGCCCTCTTCATCCGGCGTTCCGTTAATCATGCTGAGCGACACCGTCTGTCCGTCCGTCTCGAAAAGGTATTTAAAGCTGTTTTTATTGTCCTTGTTCGTCTCCTCCGCGCCGTAATTCTCGACTCCGAGATAAACGGCCTCGAGCTTCGGCGCGGCGGCGCTGATATCGCAGCCGGCAAGGACGGCGGTAAGGCACGCCGCCGCCAGAAATAATGATGCTTTCGCTTTCTTCATATTGAATGATGTAATTTTTCCTTCCGTTCTGCCGCCGCATGTCAAAGATCTATTTCCATGCTTGTCTGGTCGCTTATCCATGATTTCTGCTGTACGTCATGTACCCTGTCCCCCGGCCTGTAACCGCCGATAAGGAATGGCGACTTCGGATCGTGAAGACGCATGTTCTCAAGCACCGTCCGTGAATCTGTGTTTGCGTAGCAGTATCTGCACAGATGTCCGCAGGTATCGTACGCCCCGATATCGCATGAGAGATAACACGAGCAGCCGGGTCTCGCTCCCTTGATTTTCGGAGCGCTGAGCCTCCTGCCGATGGCTTTTTCAAAATCGCCTATCCTCATGCAGCCGCCGCAGTCGGCGCCGTAGGCGGCGAGCTCGTTTCCCTCGGCGCAGGGTCTTACCGTCATGCCGTGGGAGGAGGCCGTTTCGATCAGAGCCCTGCCGACAGCAAGCCTCTCATCCGCCGTCACCTCTCTCGCTTCGGGATAATTGCGCCTTACCTTCGCGTACAGGTCGATGAAGCTGATAACGACGGTGTCGGTATAGCCTTTAAGCTCGGCCGCCATGGTTTCAAACGCCCGGAGGTGATATGATATGGTGTAACTTTCCGACACGAGTATCGGATCGTACCGCCAGATGACGGCGTTTCTGCCGACGATGCCGGAAAGGCGCCTGAAATCATCCAAAAGCCGGTGCTTGTCGGGGACCCGGGGCTCGATATCCCTGCCGTACGGCGTGATGGTGACATACCACAGCTGACCGAAGCCGCTCAGAAGCGGCGCGTATTCAAACATCGGGGCGGGATTCTTCGTGCAGAAGCAGATCGCGTCGACGACGGCCGGATCGAGCCTGTATCTGCTCACCAGACCCTGATCGTACGGACTTCGGACGCAGACATACCCCTCCCTCAGCCTGTTTGCCAGCCACTCGGAATAGAACGCCGGGATATCCGTCCTCTGCCCGGTATTTATGATCATATGCGCTGTGCTTTCTTCCTTTTCAGCCGATCATCCCGGCATAGATGCGGTCGCAGAGTGAGGCGAAATCACGCGTCATCGAATGAGGAGCGACCGGGCTCTCTGTCATGCCGGCGCGCACGCAGCGCATGACTTCCTCGATCTCATAGGTGAAGCCGTTCTTCGTCGCGGTGTCGATGAAGTGCTCGGTCAGGCGGCCGCCCTGATAGAGAAACGCCTCGCTGCCGACATGCGGGCGGGGGACGACGATCTTACCTTCCGTACCGCTTATTGTGAGATTCTCGTCGGGCGAGGTGAGAAGCGTGCTTTTAAGGACCGCCGGGACGTTCCCCTCGAACAGCAGCGTTACGATCTCCTCGGCGTCCACCGGCGTCCCGACAAACGGCATCGCCGATATCGCCGTGATATCGGAGGAAACGACGGGCAGACCGATTATGTATGTCATTATCTCGTAGGCGTAGACCGTGAGATCATACGAAGCGCCTCCGCCGAGTGCGGGGCTGAAATAGCGGTTGTCGGGCTTCTGCGGGGCGCGGAAGCCGATTCCCATGTCGGCCATGATGGGGCTGCCGATCCTGCCCTCGGCGAGCCATCTTTTCGCTGCGTTCACCGGAGGGAGGAAGCGGCTCCACATCGCCTCCATGGCAAAAACGCCCTTCGACTCTGACAGGCCGAGCGCCTCGTCTGCCTCCGCCCTCGAGCGGAACATGGCTTTCTCGCAGAGGACCGGGACCGAATGCTCGATGCACAGCTTGGCAAGCGCGAAATGGCTGTCGGTCGTCACGGCTATATATACGGCGTCCGGCTTTTCGGCGTCGAGCATCCTTTCATAGCTGTCATAGGCGGCGGGGAGAGAATGGCGGGCGGCGAAATCCTTCGCCCGATCCATCGACTTCGAGGCTATCGCGCATATCTCACACCCGTCTATCAGCCCGACGGCGTCGCAGAAGCGGTTCGCTATCCCTCCGGCTCCCATGATCGCGAAACGAAAGTTTTTCATGGCATTTCTCCTTGTCCGTTCAAAACCCGGCCGCACGCCGGAGACAAAATGATCGTACACATATAAATCATACCGCTTCGCCCGCCGATATTCTACCTGAAAGGTGTAAATATTTCCGTGACGCGGGAAAAATCGGTCAAAAAAGCCGCGCCGGCTGATTCATCATCAGCCGGCGCGGTCATCATGCCGCCCGGATCAAAGGATCCGGAGGCGTTTAGGATACGTTATCTCGATGTGATGAGAACGGTCCTCGTCGCGTCGTCGTAGCCGACGCCGAAGCCTATCATATCGCCGAGATCGCGCAGACGCAGGAAGTTGTTGCCGCCGATGTTGTAAGCGGTCGGGGAAACAGAAGCGCCGTTGACGAAGATCGGCATGCTGCTCGGCACGCAGGTGGAGGACTTGTCCTCGCCCTTGACGAGCTCGCTTCCGACGGAGACATACGCCTTGCTCGTCGTGACGGTGATCGTGCGGGTCTCGTCGTTGAAGCCGACGTTGAACTGGGAGTTGGTGCCATTCAGCATCTGGGCGACGTCGCGGAGCTTGAAGTAGTTCTCGCCATTGATATTGTATATCTCGGCATCGACCTTCTTGCCGTCGACGGTGACGTTCTGGGTCGTGGCGACCACGGTCACGCCTTCGGTCGAAGCCGGGACGATGATGTAGAGATATCCGGCGGCGAGCTCTCCGCCGCGGGCGTCATATACGTGGAAGATGGAGGTGAAGGTTCCGGCGGTCCCGGGCACGAAGTAAAGATCTCTGATCTTATCGACGGTGACGTTGGTCTTGTCGGTAAGGACGCTGCGGTTGGAGTCGGCATAGAGGGTGCCGCTGCCGGCGTTTATCGTCTCGAAGCGGACGGTGGCGGCGGTGAGGCCGCTCTTTCCGAGCGCGTCGTCGATGCCGGCCTTCATGAGCTCGGCTCCGGTCGATTCAGCCGCTGCCGATGTGAAGGAATAGGGATCGCTGTTCTTCAGGGTGATCGCGGCGCTGGCGTTGGCCGGGCCGATGATGACCTGGATCTTGCCGGAGAGGGTCTGCTCGCCGTTCGCGACGGTATACGGAGTGCTCCATGTGCCGGCGGACGACGGCCTTGTGTACATGGCCTTATACTCGCCAATCGAGTACTTCACGTTCGGGGAGACCTGTCTTCCGTCAGAGAGATATCTGGCGGCGATGGAGCTGTCGGACGAGCCGAAGGTGATGGTGGCGGTATCGGGGAGAGCCGCGCCGTAAACGGTGCGGAACTGGCTGCGGATGCTGTCGTAGATGGTGGTTCCGGCAGTCGTCGAGCCGATATAGGTGGTGGTGCTCGGGTTGTAGTCGGAAGCGCCGGAGTTGCGGACAGTGACCTTGATGTTCTTTACGGTGGTGATGCCGTTGCCGTCCTTCACGGCCGCGCGGATGGTGGCTGTGCCGGCGATGCCCTTGGAGTTGATGGTGGTGTAGTAGGTGGTCCTGTCGGTGACGGTGGCTACCTGAGCATTGTCGGAGCTCCAGTCAACGGTGTAATAGGCGTTGGCCGGGCTGATCGAGAGATACACATACTGGCTGCTGTACGGATCGAGCGTGACGGAGGTCGTGCTGGGAGTGACGGACAGCTTCGAGCCGTTGATATAGACGTACATCGTGCCGCTGAGGGTGTAGCCCGAATAGGTCACGCTGTACGGGATGCTGAAGGTGCCGACGTCATTCGGAGTGAACGACATGAGCTGGAGATCGCGGAAGGTATAGTTCACGTTCTGGGAGATCTTCGCTCCGTTGTAGAGGAAGAGAGTTCCCTTCGTGTTGCCGACGCTGCCGAAGCGGACGACGGCGTCATATCCGAGAGAAATGCCGAAGCTGCTGAGGAACTGGCGCGCCACCGAATCGGACATGCCGGTGCCGTTATAGTCCGAGCCGTAGGTGAGCGTGAGCTCGGGGTTATAGACAAAGGCGCTCTTGTTCTGCACGCTTACGGTGCAGGTGACGGTGACATACTGGTTGTTGCTGAGATCCTTCACTCTGGCGCTCACGACGGAGATGCCGTAAAGGCCCTGAGACGACAGGGTGATGTTGTTGCCGCTGCCGCTGACCTTGACGACGTTCGTGTTTGCAGAGGTCCATACCACCTCGTAAGTCGCGTTGCTCGGGAGCACGCTGATACTGAGGTTGCGGGTCGACCATGTCGGCATCTCGAGGTTGGAGGCGGAGATAACGACGCTGTTGATCTTTATCTTGCTCGCGGTGACCTTGATGCCGATGTTGCCGGAGATCGAATTGCCGTCTCTGTCCTCGATGGAATAATATGTGTAGAAGGTACCCATCGCGGCTCCGCGGAAGTAGGCGCCGTTCATCAGAGCGTAGGCGCTGCTCTCCTTTGCGATGATGGAGCCGTCGGGATAATAGAAGGCGCCGTTCACGCCGCTCGGAGTCGAGACGACCATTTTGCTGGTGGTGAAAAGATCGCTGCCGGTCTGCCTCTTGTATTCGCTGAGGATGGCGGAGATTATCGGAGAGGTGTAGATCATCTCTCCGGAGGAGACGGTCGCTTCGGGATTATAAACAATGTTGGCTTTTCCGCCGGTGACGTTGACGGTGCAGTAGGCGATATCGCCCTTGCCCTCGCTGTCATAGCCCCTGACGGTGATGGTGGCCTTTCCGGCGCCGACGGCGACGACGGTGCATACGCTGTCGTCACGTCCGGCCGCGACGCGGACTATGCTGTTGTCGCTGGATTCCCAGGTAAATCTGTAAGGTCTGCTTCCTCCCTCTCCCGAAACGGAGATGTAGCCGGTGGTTCCGGCGTCCATATTGACGGAGGATTCGGAGACGGACATCCAGAAGGGAGTGCTGACTCCGGCGACGGAGCCGCTGATCCTCGCTTCGGCCGACTGCGTTCCGGATATGGCGGTGACGGAGATATACGCGTTCTCGTCGGGTCTCACGGCTCTGAAGGTGGCGGCGCCGTAATAGCCGTCGACGGACGAAACCAGCTCAAGACCGCTGCTGCATGCCCAGCTGAAGCTGTAGCTCGAGCCGTAGGCTCCGCCGCTTACCTCGGCGGAAACGTTTATGGTATCGCCGACGGTTATGGCGAAGCTGCTTCCGCCGGAGGCGGGAGAGATTCTGACGCTGAGAGGATCGACCTTCTGCTCGGCGGCCAGAACGAAGTAGTCGGAATCGGAGAGATGAAGGCTTCCGATTTCATACACCGCGGTGACCGTGATCCTGACGGGAGCCGTATCCTGCTTCAGGACGACGAAGCTGTTGCCGACCTGACGGAAATAGCTGGCGTAGGAAGCCGGGCTGATGGTATAGTAGACGGCCTCCATCGGGAAACCGTAGGTGAGGTCGGTATAGATGTTCACGATATCATCTTTCTGATATTCGCGTGAGTTGTCTATACTGATGTCGATGGTCGCGTTGAAATCATCCTGGGTCGGGTGATCATCATAACCGTAGCCCCATTCATAATCTGACGGATATGCCTCAGAATGAGACGGGTAGAAGTACTCCTCTTCTTCATCGGCCATGGCCGTCACGCCGAGACCGATGCAGAGCACGGAGGCGAGAAGAAGAGAAACGATCCTTCTGAAATTGCCTGACATGTTTCTTCCTTTCCTGAAAATTGAGTTTTGGTGATGTCTGTCCGAAATATCCCCGACACGCCGCGTACCGGACAGAAAAAACGCGTATCGGAAAAGCTTGGAAATAAAGCAGAAATATTATATAACAAATCGTCGAAATAGTCAATATATTTTATATTAACATTTATTTTGTCAATAAACAAAAAAATGTTCATTTTGACGCAAAATGGCAAAAGTCACCCTCAATTGTATTTTTATCGGCGAAATCACGGAAAGGGCTTGATATCGGCGCCGGGATATGATATACTTGAAGCGGAATCACGACCTATGCGGAAGGAGAAAGATATGAGATACTGTCAGAGCTGGCTCGCCGGACGATACGATCCGTCGGGGAAGGAGAGCTATCCTCTTTTCAGGGCAGAAGTGCCGGGAAATGTCCAGAAGGACTGGTGGGAAGCGTCGGAGCCGGGCGATATCATGTACGGCAGCAGCGTGAAAAAGCTCGATATAACCGAGGGATGGCACTGGATCTACAAAACGCGGCTCGATTTCAGCCGCCGGCCGGGCGAGAGGGTGTTTTTCGTCGCGGAGGGCATAGACTACATATTCGACATCCTGCTCGGCGGGGAGAAGATATACTCCCATGAGGGGATGTTCACTAAGACCGAGCTCGACATTACCGACAGGGCCGAAACCGGGACCGAGCTGTGCGTAGTGATCCATCCGCACCCGAAAACTCCCGGGCCGCACCGTGAGGCGAGAGGCGAGGCGAACCAGAGCTGCAAGCCGCCGATGTGCTACGGCTGGGACTGGAACCCGCGCCTTCTGATCTCCGGCATATGGAAGCCGGCGTACATCGAGACGAGGGACAGCGGCTTCATATCCTCCTGCGAGCCGTTTTACACCCTGTCGGGCGATCTGAGGTCGGCCGACGTCAGATTCGAGACGGTCTGCGGCTCGGACGTCTGCTACACCGTTAAAGATATGGAGGGAAATACCGTCTATTCGGGATATGATCCGGAGTTCAGGCTCGACGACATCCGTCTCTGGTGGTGCTCAGGCTGCGGGACGCCGTATCTTTACACATGGACGGCGAAAAGCGAGTCCGACGAAAAGAGCGGGACGATAGGCTTCCGCAAGATAAGACTCGTAAGAAACACCGGCACCATGGGAGAGCCTTACGGCTTTCCGAAAAGCCGCTACGCCGCGGCGGTGACGGTCGAGCTGAACGGCGTGAGGATCTTCGCGAAGGGCTCGAACTGGGTGAATCCCGAGCTCTTCACCGGGACGGTGACGGCGGAAAGGTACGAGGAGCTGATAAAGGCCGCCGCCGACTGCAACATGAACATATTCCGCCTCTGGGGCGGGTCGGGGATAAACAAGGACGAGTTCTACGATCTCTGCGACAGATACGGGATAATGCTCTGGCAGGAGTTCATGCTGTCGTGCAACAATTACGAGGACACGCCGGGGTATATGGCTGTGCTCGAGCAGGAGGCCGGGGCGATAATAAGGCATCTGCGGCGTCATCCGTCTATAATCCTGTGGTGCGGCGGAAACGAGCTCTTCAACGGCTGGTCCGGCATGGACGATCAGTCGCACGCTCTCAGGCTGCTGAACAAGCTATGCTACGAGCTCGATTACGACCGCCCGTTCTTCCCCACCTCTCCGATGCCGGGCATGGCACACGGCGGATATACCTTCATCAACCGCGAGAACGGCGACGACGTATTCGCCGAATTCATAAAAGCCCATCAGACCGCCTATACCGAATTCGGCGTGCCGTGTATCGCGCCGCTCGAAAACATTCAGAGGATCATCCCCGAAAATGAGCTGTTCCCGATAGAAAAGACCGACGCGTGGATAACGCATCACGGCTTCGGCGCGTGGGGAGATCAGAGATGGCTCTGCCTCGACGACATCGAGCACTACTTCGGCAAGCAGCCCGATCTTCCGGCCGTGATCGAAAAAAGTCAGTGGCTGCAGGCCGTCGGCTACAAGGCTATATTCGAGGAGGCGCGCCGTCAGTGGCCGTACTGCTCGATGGCGATAAACTGGTGCTTCTGCGAGCCGTGGATAACGGCGGCGAACAACACGCCGATATCATGGCCGCTGAAACTCAAGCCGTCCTATTTCGCGATACGCGATTCGCTGAGACCTGTCGTCGCGAGCGCGAGGATCGGACGCTTCGACTGGAAGCCGGGAGACAGCTTCAAGACCGAGCTCTGGATGCTGAACGACAGCGGCGAAACGGTAAGCGACAGGATAACTGCGTCGCTTGTCATAGGGGACGAGACCTTCACGCTTCTCACATGGGAGACCGGCGATATAGAACCCCGCGGGAACAAACGCGGCCCGGCGGCCGAGATCGTCCTGCCGTCCGTCAAAGCGGAGGAAATGACGCTCAGGATAACTGCTTCGTCGGATGACAGATCGAGCGAGTACCGGCTGAGATATTACGGCGGCTGAATCATATAAATAAAGGAGAGGGCGAGCCCTCTCCTTTACGCGTTATTGTTTTTCACGCCAGTCCCGGACGGCAGGGATTGCCGATGTCCCGGCGGTATTTATAATACAGCTCCTCCGTCGCCAGAGCCATCTTCGTGACCGAAAAATCGCAGTCATGCGGATAGATATACCATGTGTCGTCAAGGGTGTTGAGATCGACGCAGTCGCCGAATTTCCCGAGATATTCGTACTCTATATGACACGAATAGAGCGACGGCACCGGCTTTTCCATTGTGAAGGGATCGCCGTCCCCGTCCCTGCCGCTGACGTGGAAGCCGGTCATGTCATGCGTCATGGTGCCCTCGCCGAGAAGTATGAATCTTTTCGCGTTCGGCAGCGACCGCACGGTCACCGGCATGTCGCCCGTCGTATATGTCCCGGCCTCGATTTCCCGGCGCACGTTCCCGCGCTCCCACTCGTACCAGTCGGGGATATGGCTGAAGATCTGATCGCCGTCCGACTCGAGCTGTCCGAGCTCGCTCAATGTCCATCTTCTGCCGCAGGACCCGCATACAAGCTCGGCGCCGGAGGTCTTCATCCTGTATTCCGTCCCGCACGCCGGGCACTGATAGAGCACCTTTTCGAGGCCTTCCGCCCGGCCTTTGTATGTGACGCGTATCCCCTTCTCAAGCTGCCACTCGTACTCGTCGTAACTGAAGGCCTTCACGATCCTGTCGTTTATCTCGTCGTCCGTCATCGAGCTCATCTCATCCGGCGTCAGAAGAAGGCTCATCTCGGCCTCGATCGGCTTTACCTTCCTCTGGTGGAGGTTCCAGAAGGGTGAGTTTATATGATGACCATGGCAGATGAAGGCGACGACCGGGACCTTGAGCATCCTTGCCAGCTTCGCCATCGACTGAGGCAGCACCGCCGTGGTACCGCAGAGCGAGTACCTTGCCTCCGGGTAGACGACGGCGATATCGCCGTTCGATATCACCCGCCTGAGATTCCGTATCAGCGACAGATCGCTCGTGAATTTCCGCTTGCATATGCAGCCGACGTCGCGCAGCAGCTTTTCCCTTCCGATGAAGCCGTCGATGGCGACGACGTAATTCGCCCGCTCCGGATATACGGCGGCGGCCGCCGCCATTATATCCATGAAGGCGTTGTGATTGCAGAGCATGAGATACGGCGGCTTTACCCCGTCCATCCCGTTTTTCGTCAGCCTCTGCCGGTGGCTCATGAGCACCGGCTTGCTGATGAGATAGGTAAGCGGCTTAAGATACCATTTCGTCCTGACCGGAGGACGGCTCATATCGAACCTTTCGGGCTGTTTTAACATCGGGGGCTCACCGTTCCTTTGCGCCGGATATCTCAGATATCTCGGCAGTTTTGTATATTATATCACAAAAGATTCATTTTGTCATCCGTTTTTTCGCATTTCATTCAAAATATCGAAAAAAACACCCAGCCGCAAACCGCTTGATTTGAGCGCCGGAGCGTGATATAATTATTGAACGGGAATAAATTTTCACATCAGGATCACGGATGGACCTAAAAATGTCAGAGCTGTCAGAGATACGAAAGCTGTACGATAAGCTCCCGCATACCGAATGCGAGGCAGGATGTTTCCGCTGCTGCGTGAACTCGATTCAGATGTCGCAGTCGGAGCGGGAGGCGATAGGCGGGTACGACTGGAAGGGCAGATGCCCCAAGCTCGGCGAGGACGGCAGATGCACCGTGTATGACAGCCGTCCGCTCGTATGCAGGCTGTACGGGGCGAGCGAGCTGCTGAGCTGCGAAGGATGCAAGTGCGCCGAGCCGCTCACAGAGGAGGAGACCCTCGACATCCTCAGAAGATACCGCGCCGCAGCCGGAAAGCTGTCATAGGAGCGGATTTTTCGTCCGATTTGATATTTTGTTCAATTTATCATGTTGAATCGGGAAGGTTTTTGTGATATATTATATATCGTTTAATAACAGACCGACAAAGAATCATGCGGACGATACGAGGTAACAATAATATGAAACGGATTTTAGCGCTCATCTTCGCGGCCCTTCTCACTTCTTCTGTCATGATCTCATGCGGGGAATCGTCCGAAGGACCGTCTCCCGCCTCCACCACAGCGGCTCAGGCCGAGGACATCGAGACTGAGCCCGAGGAGACCCGCGTCCCCACCGGAGTGCCGGACGATTTCAACGGCGAGGGATATGCCTACCGCATCCTTGAGACCGGAGGCGACGACTCGAAGTACACCGACTGCTGGGCGGAATCGGAAAACGGCGAGATACTGAACGACCTTATCTACCGCCGCAACTCCACCGTCGAGGAGAGGATGAACATCAAGATAAACGAAACTCACATGGGCGATTACACCGTGGTCGCGAACGCTCTGAAAAACTCCGTTCTCGCCGCCGAGGATGCCTATGATCTGTTTTTGAATCACATGGTCAATTCCGCCTCGCTCGCGGCTTCCGGCATATTCACGCCGCTGAATACCCTTGAGTATTACGATCAGTCCCAGCCGTGGTGGGATTCGGCGGTCCCCAGCGCCTTCTCCATCGGCGGCAAGCTATACCTGACAAACGGCGACCTCAATATCAGCGGTATGCTCCGCACCTCCTGCATGGTGTTCAACAAGAACCTGTTCAACGACAGAGGGCTCGAGTATCCCTATCAGTCGGTCTACGACGGGAAATGGACGTTCGACGTGCTCGACAGCTATCTCGTCGGCCAGAACGCCGACCTCGACGGCGACGGCGCGATGGATCCGTACAAGGACTTCTACGGACTGACCTCATGGTATCTCGATTCCCCGTTCTCCTTCTTCTACGGCGCCGGATGCATGATGATACTCAAGGACGCCGACGATATGCCGTACATCAACGTCGATATGGACAAGATCACCGCCATATATGATAAGATGTACAAGATCTTCATCACCGACGAGTCCTATTTCTGCACCAAGATGGAGGATTACAGCAACGCCTACGACACCTTCGTTCAGGGGCGTGCCCTCTTCCTCGAGTGCAGCCCGACCCATCTGATGGCCGACAAATACCGCGAGATGGAGCAGGATTTCGGCATCATCCCGATCCCGAAGTTCGACGAGATCCAGGAGGAGTACAAGTCCTTCCTCAACGGCTCCATCAAGATGATCGGCGTTCCGAAGACCATTCAGAACCCGTCGCTCGTATCCGCGGTCATGACCGAGATGTCGGCCGAGACCTACTATTCGATGACACCGCAGATCTATGACATCGTCGTAAAGACGAAGAACGCCCGCGACGAGCAGTCCGCCGACATGGTCGACCTCATCATCCGCAATCATATCTATGACCTCGCCTACGCCAACATGGAATCCTTCCCGAACCTTTCCGGCTTCTACCGCGACGCTCTGGCAGGCAAGAAGACCGACGTCGCCTCCAAGGTCGCGAAGGCTCAGACGAGCGAGCAGAAGAAGCTCGACAAGCTCATCGACAAATATCTCGAAAACAACGATCTCTGATACGCAAGTTTCAAACCGAACATCATATGGTAAGTTCCGATTCATTTCAGCCTGTTTCAATCAGAAAATGTCCGACCTACGGCGCTGACGATGTCAGCGCCGCGATCATGTCGGCTCTGTCCGACATCGGCTGCGACGTCTCCCTTTCAAAGGGTAAAAAGGTCTGCATCAAGCCGAATCTGCTTATGAAATCCGACCCGGAAAAGGCCGTCACCACGCACCCGTCCGTCGTAAGGGAGACGGCGAGGATCTTCTGCGAGGCGGGAGCCTTCGTCACCATCGCCGAATCCGGCGGCGGCTCTTACACCCCAGAGTCGATGAGAAACTCCTACAAAGCCTGCGGCGTGACGCAGGCGCTGTCGGGTCTTGACGCTGTCCTCAACGAGGACCCGTCGACAGAGACGCTTTCCTTTGACGGCGTTTCGTCAAAGCTGTTCGAGGTGCTAAAGCCCCTCGCCGACGCCGACATCATCGTCGACCTCTGCAAGCTCAAGACCCACGGCCTCACCGGCATGACCTGCGCCGTGAAGAACATGTTCGGCGCGGTGCCGGGCGTGAAGAAATTCGAGACCCACGCGAGATACGGCCGCGACGCCGCGGCGTTCATGAACTACGCCGTCGACATCTGCCGGCTCCTTGAGTCGACGCATGAGTTCCTGGCGATATGCGACGCCGTCGAATGCATGGAGGGCAACGGCCCGTCCGGCGGCACGCCGAAGCACGTCGGAGCCATCCTCGCCTCAAGGTCGCCGTATATGCTCGACGAGGCGGCGGCCGACATTTCCGGGCTGTCGTCCTGCGCCCTCATGCTGCCGCTGACGGAAAAGCGCGGGCTGTCGAAAAAGCCCGACGGCGCCTATCTCAGAGGAGACGACATCTCCGGCTTCAGGACGCAGTTCAGACGCGCCGATTCGGCGGTCGGCTTCGCCCTGACGAACATTCCGGGATTCATGAAGCCGAGACCGCACGTCGACCCGTCGATATGCCGCGGCTGCGGCGAGTGCGCCTCCAACTGCCCGGAAAAGACCATCACGATGGTGAAGAAGTCGGGCAGGACGACGGCGAAGATAAAGCTCGGCAGGTGCATACGGTGCTACTGCTGTCAGGAGCTGTGCCGGTTCAAGGCCGTCGAAGTAAAACGCATCCCCGTCGCCGAGCTGGCGAACAGGATAGGCTTCATGAGATAGATCCGAGATGATAGATTCCATTACAGTTTTCGCCTGCGCGAAGATAAACCTTTTTCTCGACGTGCTTTCAAAGCTGCCCGACGGGTATCACGAGATAGATACCGTCCTGCAGGCGGTGTCTCTTTACGACACGGTGATGCTCGCCCCTCAGGCGCGGGGGATCTCGCTTTTCTGCTCCGATCCCTCCCTTTCATCCTTCGCCGACAATCTCGCCTTCCGGGCGGCGGCCCTGTTCTACCAGAGATGCCCCGATCTCCATACCGGGGTGAATATCCAGCTCAAAAAGAACATCCCGATAGCTGCCGGGCTGGCCGGAGGCTCGTCCGACGCGGCGGCCGTCCTCGTCGGGATGAACCTGCTTTTCGGCGCCGGGCTTTCGGAGGATGAGCTGTGCTCGCTCAGCGAGAAGCTCGGCATGGACGTGCCGTTCTGCGTCATGGGCGGCTGCCGACACGCCGTCGGCCGGGGCGAGATACTTTCACCTCTCCCCATCATGCCGAAGTGTCTCATCCTGATAGCCGTCGGAAGCGAGAAGGTCAGCACGGCGCTGGCTTACAGGCAGATAGACTCGTCTCCGGCGTCGGGAAGGCAAAATACCGTCCCCGCCGCCCTCGAGGCGGGCGATCTCAGACAGGTATGCGGCGGGATGTACAACCGCTTCGAGAGCATAACCCCGGCGGCCGACGGCATAAAATCGGTCATGCTCGAAAACGGGGCGGTCGCGGCGATGATGAGTGGCTCCGGCCCGTCGGTGTTCGGGGTGTTCGCCCCCGGCGACAGGCATTCGCTCGAAAAAGCCCGGATGCGGCTCGCGGCGAAAAAATACGCGACGTACGTCTGCGAGCCGGTGGAGTGAAGACACAGATCCCGGCTGGTATTTTCCTGTCATAACAATATTTTGCACTTTTTAAGAATTTACATTTTGCTCCCCGGTAAATCCAGGGGATGAAATGTAAATTTTTTTATTGTCTTACCGGCCGATATCGAGAAATTTGCGGTTTTTTTTGCATTAATGTATTAATTCCTATTGATTTTTTCGCCGTATTTTGGTATAATAATATGCAGATCGCAGGCCGCCCCGGTATCGCATGACAGGGCGGCGGTCTGTCATGACGTTTTCACGGCTGTCCGATGTGCGGGACGCCATGTGAAGGCGCCGAATTTATCATGTTTCCAGAAGGCTTCGGGAAAACGGCTGTGACGCACCTGCCCGGAGCCGCGCCTGAAAAGGCGCAGCTTACACTTTACACTGCCGTTAACAAAAGGGCGCGATTATCAACTGGAGGTATATCTTAAATCATGAAACTTCGCAGCAGGATCATGACCTTTGCTCTTGCCGCCGTCATGCTCGCCGGACTGTGTCTCACCGGATGCGGCGGCTCGGGCTTCACGAACGTGGCAGCCGAAGGCCAGGTCATCATCGGAACATCCACTGAGCCCAGCGGCGACTGGTCACATGCCGCCTTCGGCTCCAACAACGCCACCGACTCCGCCGTCCTCACCCTTACCGACGACTGCGAGACCGTAGTCTCCGACCAGAACGGCGACTTCGTCATCAACAACTCCGTCGTCGACAAGTACGACAGGATCGAAGAGTCCGACGGCAACGTCACCTACAAGATCACCATAAAGAAGGATCTCGTCTTCAACAACGGCGATCCGATCACCGCCGAGAACTTCCTCGTATGGTCCCTGTTCCTCTACTCCCCCGCCGGAGCTGAGATGGGCGTTACCGCCGCCGGCTACAACATGATCCCGGGCGGCGACAAGTACCATTCTGGCGAGACCAACGTCCTCGCCGGCCTGCGTCTTATCGACGACTACACCTTCTCCATGACCATCCTCAAGACCGGTTATGACGGGAACAACTATCTGCCTTACTACTTCGACCTCTCCTACGCCGGAGCCCGCGCCACCCACATCAAATACTGGTTCGGCGACGGCTGGCACGTAAAGGATGACGGCCAGGGCGCTTATCTCGTCAACGACAACGGCACCGAGTTCACCAAGGCCAACATCGAGACCACCTTCACCGCCGCCCGCGACGCGACCTCCGACCGCATCACCGCCGGCCCGTACAACCTGGTCAGCTACGACAAGGCCTCGTCTCAGATCGTCCTTGAGTCCAACGACAACTACTGCGGCAACTTCGAAGGCTGCAAGCCCGGCATCAAGCGCCTCGTTATCGTAAAGACCGAGGATGACACCGTAATCGACACCATTTCCACCGGCGGCATCCAGATCTACTCCGGTATCGCCGACGGCTCCGAGATCAAGGCCATCTACGACCTTATGGACAACGGCCTCGACTCCTCCTTCTGCCACTATGACCGCGCCGGCTACGGATACTTCCAGTTCGCCTGCGACTTCGGTCCCACCCAGTACACTGAGTTCCGTCAGGCAGTCGCACATCTGCTCGACAGAAACGAATTCGCCAACACCTTCTGCCAGGGCTACGGCTCCGTCGTTCACGGCCCGTACTGCACCGCTTTCTCGATGTATGAGGATTCCAAGAAGGTCATCGCCGGTCTTGACACCTACGAGATCAGCGTAGATAAGGCCGTTGAGCTTCTTGAGAAGGCCGGCTTCGTTTACGCCGAGGACGGCTCCGATTACAACGGCACCGGCATCCGCTACAAGAAGGTAACCGCCGCTGAGGCCACCAACTACGAGGCCTTCTGCAAGAACGTCGGCTCCGACATCCTCATGCCCGCCATGGTCAACTGGGCTTCCTCCGACGGCAACTCGGTCTCCGATCTTCTCGTCACCATGCTCGCCAACGGCGACGCCGCCAAGCAGGCCGGCGTAGAGATCCGTCAGAACGTCATGACCTTCCCGGAGCTCCTGAACTACATGTACCGTCAGGATATGTACGGTCTGGGCGGCGACTACTCCGTTCCTACCTACAACATGTTCAACCTGGCCACCGGATGGAACTCCGGAGCCTATGACATGTCCTTCGAGTTCACCACCAATCAGGAATACCTCGATCAGGGCTACAACAGCACTCATCTCTATGACGAGCAGCTCGACAAGCTCTCGATGGATATGGTTTACGGCGTAGAGGCTGGCGACTACAAGACCTACCTCGCCAAGTGGCAGGAGTTCGTGGTCCGCTACAACGAGCTGCTTCCGCAGGTCCCGCTGTACTCGAACATCTACTATTCCGTTTACCCGAACACCATCAAGGATTATCAGGAAGGCCCGTTCTGGGGTTATGAGAACGCCATCCTGTACGCCAGATACATCGGCGACTGATCGTTTTTCGATCGACTGACAACCGAATAGCTGTTGTCGGGAGGGATTTCCCAGCATCGGAGATCCCTCCCGAAGTATGTTAAAAATTACGGCATTGTCATGAAGCTGAAAACACGCTTCCCGACGACTTTTTCGGCGGGGATCGTATTTTTGACCTTATGCAGGCGTACCCATCACCCCAGTGTATTCGGTCATTCAAATAATACACAAACGGAGGCAGACGGGATATGAAAAAATATCTCCTGAAGCGAGTCATATACCTCATCATCGTCTTCTTCTTCGTCTCGCTGATGATGTACATGATCTATAATCTTATTCCCAGCGATCCGGCGCTTGTCCAGATGGAGCCGCTGAGAAAGACCCTCAAGCCGGAAGAATGGACCAGACAGTATCAGGAGCTGCGCAGACAGCTCGGCCTTGACGCGCCGCTCATCGTTCGCTACGCCAGATGGATGGGCTTCATGCGCGACGTGGACGGCAATTTCAGCGGTCTTCTGCAGGGCGACTTTGGTTTTTCGACGTCCTACAAGCGCAACGTAATCGACATCATCGGAGTGCCGATGCAGAACTCGATCATCCTGAATCTCGTCTCGACGATACTGACTCTCGCCATAACGATCCCGCTCGGCATATACTGCGCGGTGCACGCGAGAAAGGCCGCCGACAGCGCGCTTCAGGCGTTCACCGTCGTCGGATATTCCCTGCCGACCTTCCTTATAGGCATACTGTTCATCTATATATTCGCCGTACTGCTCGGATGGTTCCCGACGGGCGGCGCCAAGACCCCCGGCTCGACGTACACAGGGGTTATGGAATTCATCGACCGCATGCACTATATGGCCCTGCCGATAATCGTCCTTGTTTTCACCGGTCTCGCCGGAATGACAAGAACGGTGCGCGCTGCGATGATGGATACCCTCACTCAGGACTACATACGCACCGCGAGAGCGAAGGGCTTGAAGGAAAAGGTCGTCATCTACTCCCACGCCTGGAGGAACGCTCTCCTTCCGGTCTCCACCTCGATAATGGGCTGGATGATCGGCGTATTCACCGGCGGCTCGCTGGTCATTGAAAACACCTTCGCGCTCAACGGAACCGGAAGGCTCTACTGGGCCGCTCTCACCAGCACCGACTACGAGCTGGTGCTCGCGATGCAGATGTTCTACACGCTGATATCGCTCATCGGCGTTCTGCTGACAGACATAAGCTATACTCTCGTCGACCCGAGAGTAAGGATCGACAAGTAAAGGAGCCGAAAAATGGATAACAAAAGCAATAACGGCTCCGCCGCCGCGAAAAAAGAATTCTTCCTCTTCCGCTGGATACGCAGACTCTTCTTCCCGAACAAGGAGCTAGATATCTACGCCGAGGAGCAGATGCAGAGCCCGTTCCGCGTCGTCGTGCGCAACTTCTTCTCGAAGCCGACGGCCGTGGTGGCTCTGATAGTGTTCATCATCATAGCCCTGTTCGTATTCATAGCGCCTCATTTCGTGACTCTCGATCTCGGTGAGCAGGACTCGACGCTCGTCTTCGTGTCGCCGGGCAGCAACATGATGAAATACCCGTCCGAACTGAAGGAAAACGGAGTGGCCGACATAGCCGTCGGAAACAACTACTCGGTCGGAGCCGACAAAAACGGAAAGATCTACGTATGGGGCAAGGCCAAGCTCACAAAGGTGATAGATCTCGGCAATATACCCGAGGAAGTCAGCAGCGCGAAGATCGTTAAGGTCGCAGCCGGAGCCGATCACGCTCTCGCCCTCGACGATCAGGGAACGATCTACGCGTGGGGCAGCGACCGTCTCGGGCAGACCACTCTTCCCTCCGAGCTGAAATCGAACAACCGCCTCCATGAGTTCGGCATAAAGGAGATCCACGCCGCGAACCAGTTCTCGGTCGTCGTCACCGACGACGGGCGGCTGTTCACATGGGGAAACTCCAACCTCGCCGATATAGACTATGACGCCGAGAAATACGACGGGCACGTCGTTTCCGCCGCCGTCACGAACTTCACATACGTCATCCTCCTCGACGACGGCACCGTCACCATGGGCGGCTTCGCCCCCAAATTCTCCGAGCAGCGCGTTCCCGATGATCTCGGATCGAACGTAAAGGCGATAACCGGCTCCTCGAGCTCGATACTCGCCCTGCTCGAGGACGGAAGCCTCAGGATCTGGGGCAACTCGGTGAAGGGCGAAAACAGCATCCCGCAGTTCACTTCCCCGATAAAGAAGATCGCCGGCGGACGTTATCATTACACTGCCCTGCTCGAGAACGGAAGCGTCGTATCCTGGGGCGGCACGCGCTACAATCAGACCAGCGTCCCGGAGAATCTGGGCGAAGTCGAGGACATATTCGTCGGATCGTTCCAGAATTACGCCCTGCAGAAGGACGGCGAGATCCGAACATGGGGCCTTAAGGGCTTCATATTCGGAACCGACGGCCTCGGACGCGACGTATTCTCCCGCCTCGTCAACGGCGGCAGGATGACTATGACGATTGGAGCGCTGTCCGTCGTGATCGAGATGATCATCGGCATCATCCTCGGCGGTATCGCCGGATATTTCGGCGGAGTCGTGGATATGGTGGTCATGAGGATCGCGGAGATCGTTTCCTCGATGCCGTTCATCCCGTTCGCCATGATCCTGTCCGCCGTCATGGGCACAAGGGTCTCGGTCGAGCAGAGGATGTACATCATCATGGTCATCCTCGGCATCCTGTCATGGCCCGGCCTCTGCCGCCTCGTAAGAGCGCAGATGTTCGCCCAGCGCGAGATGGAGTACGTCATCGCAGCGAAGGCGCTCGGCGTCAAGGAATCGAAGATCATATTCAGCCATATAATCCCGAATGTCATGTCGGTATGCCTTGTTTCGATCACGCTCGCCTTCGGAACATCCATGCTGACCGAGTCCTCCCTGTCGTATCTCGGATTCGGCGTTCCGCTTCCGACTCCGACATGGGGCAACATGCTTGATAACGCGAAGAACTCCATCGTCATCCAGAACTACTGGTGGAACTGGGTCTTCGTCGGCGCGATATTCGGTATAGCGTGTATCTGCATCAACCTGATCGGCGACGGTCTGCGCGACGCGCTCGATCCCAAGGCCAACGGCAGATAAGGAGGCTGTTATGTCAGAAACAAGCGATAAAAAATACCTTCTTGAAGTCAAGGACCTCCATACCTTCTTCACCACCCGCCGCGGCGTCGTGAAGGCGGTCAACAACACCTCATACAGTGTCCGCGAGGGCGAGACCCTCGGCATAGTCGGCGAATCAGGCTCCGGCAAGAGCGTATCGGCGATGAGCATCCTCCGTCTGCTCGACGGCAACGGCTATATCGACAGCGGCGAGATAATCTTCAACGGCAGAGATCTTACCAAGATCTCGATGGACGAGATGTACGAGGTCCGCGGCAACGAGATCTCGGTCATCTTCCAGGAGCCGATGACCTCGCTCAACCCGGTATTCACGATAGAGAAGCAGCTGTCCGAGGTCTTCATCGTCCATCAGAACATGGACAAGAAGCAGGCGGCCAAAAAGTCGGTCGAGATCCTGCGCGACGTAAAGATACCGAACCCCGAGATCGTCGTCAAGCAGTATCCGCATCAGCTATCCGGCGGTATGCGCCAGCGCGTCATGATAGCCATGGCCCTCGCCTGCCGTCCCAAGCTGCTCATCGCCGACGAGCCGACGACGGCTCTCGACGTGACGATCCAGGCGCAGGTGCTGAGGCTGATGAACGATCTGAAGAAGGAGTTCGGCACCAGCATACTGTTCATCACTCACGATCTCGGCGTCATCAACCAGATGGCCGACTATGTCGCGGTCATGTACTGCGGACAGGTCGTCGAGCGCGTCCCGGCGAAGGTCCTGTTCGATCCGAAGACCAGATATTCCCATCCTTACACCGAAGGGCTCATGGTATCGATCCCGCGCCTCGACACGCCTGCCAATCAGCGCCTTGAAGCCATTCCCGGCTCGGTACCTCATCCGCTCGATCTTCCGAAGGGCTGCAAATTCGCGCCGCGCTGCAAATACGCGACCGACAGATGCCGCGGCGAAGAGCCGAAAATGACCCGCATATCCGACACTCAGGAGATACGGTGCTTCTATCCCGACAAGGAGGCTCGCAAGAATGGCGGACAATAAGAAGGTTCTCTTAAAGATAACAAACCTCAAGCAGTACTTCCCTCTCAAGAAGAAGGGGATGTACGTCAAAGCCAACGACGGCATCGACGTCAATATATACGAGGGCGAAACTCTCGGTCTCGTCGGCGAGAGCGGATGCGGCAAGTCGACATTCGGGCGGACGATCCTCGAGCTGTACCGTCAGACGGACGGGCAGACCATGTATTACGGCCGCTCGCTCGACGATCTCGCGCCGAGCTATGTCAAGGACACGATACTGCATCTCCCTCATAAAAAGGCCCAGCTGAAAAAGCTCATAGAGAAGAGGGACGCGGCGCAGGAGGCTTTCGACAGCTGCCCCGAAAACGAGAAGAGCGAAAAGCACGAGGAGCTCAGACAGGCCAAGCGCGACGCAGACGCCATGTACATGCTCATCGCCAATATCTTCGGCGGCTTCGCGGCGGTCGACGATACCGAGAGCATCCAGAACGCCTACATGAACGTCTACAAACTCGCCCGCAAGAACAGAGAACTGAACGCGAAAAAGCTCGCCGCCGAATCGGCGCTTGCCGACGCCGAGTACGAAAAGGAAAACGGAAAGAACTCTGACTTGAAGATCGCCGGGAGAAAAGCGAAGGTCAAGGCCATCGACGACCAGCTGGCCGAACTGAAAAAAGAGCTCACCGCCGCTCACGCCGAGGTGAATCAGCTTCGGGCAAAGTACTCCGCCGACCCTGAATTCCAGAAGCACGAGGCTCACCGCGACGGCGGTATCGACCTCGCCCGCCTCACGACTGAAGAGATGCGCGAGCTGCGCAGCGATCTGCAGCTCATCTTCCAGGATCCCTACTCTTCCCTCAACCCCCGCATGACGGTCGGCCAGATCATCGGCGAGGGCATGGAGGCTCACGGCTATTTCAGGAAAAACAGCCCGAGGCTCAAGGATGAGGTATTGAAAATCATGGAGATGTGCGGTCTCGCGCCGTATTTCATCCACAGATACCCGCATCAGTTCTCCGGCGGTCAGCGCCAGAGGATCGGCATCGCGAGAGCTCTGTCGACATCGCCGAAATTCGTAATCTGCGACGAGGCGGTCTCGGCTCTCGACGTTTCGATCCAGTCGCAGATCATCAATCTGCTGCAGGATCTCAAGGAAAAGAACAATCTCACATATCTCTTCATAACGCATGACCTCTCGGTCGTAAAGTATATCTCCGACCGCATAGGCGTCATGTATCTCGGAAACATCGTCGAGCTGTCCGACTCGCAGGAGCTCTTCGATCATCCGATGCACCCATACACCGAAGCGCTTCTTTCGGCCATCCCCACCACCAACGTCGACGACAACCGCGAGCTGGTGATCCTTGAGGGCGACATACCTTCTCCAGTAAATCCGCCTCAGGGCTGCAAATTCCACACCAGATGCAAATACTGCACCGACGTATGCACCAAAATAACGCCGGAGCTGGTCGAAGCGCGCCCGAACCACTTCGTCGCCTGCCATCATATCCTCGGCGGCATCGAAGACAAACGGATAGACAAATGACATACGGGAGGCGTTTTCCTGCGGATTCGCCTCCCGATTTTCGCCGGGATCCCGGCGGGAAAGGACAGAATGGGAAAAAAGCTCGACAAGGCCTTCGATCTCATGCGGGAAAACAACCGTCTGTACCTTGAAGATCAGAATAAGAAAAACAAATCCGATCCTCCTCCGTCCGACGCCGCGCCGGACGGAGCCGTGCCGGACGTAAGCCCGGATGACGCCGAAAACATCGCCGCCTTATCAGAGACCGATGACCGGCGCGGCGATGATCCGAAAGATAGAGAAAGGCCTGATGAGAAAAAGATAGAGCTGGAAAAAGGCGATCTTCCGGCGATGATACTGTCGGCCATGCTCGTCTTCGGCCCGGTGATCCTCATACTCACCGCCCTGGTCGTTATCGCCTGGATATTCCTGCACTGATATAAAAACGGGCAGATGCCGCCGGAAGCGGCTCTCTGCCCGAAACAAGCGATGATGATTTACCTCAGAAATCTCTCGGCGTAGATGCCGAACAGCATTTTCGATTCCTCGTATATCTCCTTCTGCTCAAGCCCGTGACCGGCCTGCGGCATCTGGAGGAAAACATACTCGACGCCGCAGCTTTCGAGCCGGTCTCTAAGGGCGACGGCATTCGAGAACGGCACGACGTCGTCCTTCTGTCCGTGACAGATCACGGTCGGCACCGATGAAGGGGTTATGTGAGATACCGGGGAATACCGGTCAAGCACGGGGAGGATCTTTTCCGTATTTTCCTCGGAAAAATCTGTCCCCGTCAGCCATGTGAATATGTCGATCCACTGCTGGACCGGCGGATGGTTCTTCGGCGTATCATACAGAAGCCCCTTGTCGGTGAGAAGCGTCGGGCCGCAGTAGTCGATGACGCACGCCGGTCTTATCGGAGCCGTTTCTGCCATCGAATAGGCGTACAAAAGCGACAGATGCCCTCCGGCGGAAGTCCCGGTGAGCAGGACGCCGGTGAGACCGAAGCCGTTTTCCGCGGCTGTGCTCTTTATCTTCGCAAGAGCGGCTGTGATGTCGCAAAGCAGCGTATCCATATGGTATTCCGGCGACAGATAATGATAATTCATCGCCGCCGCGGCATAGCCCCTGCCGCCCCAGAGCTCAAGCTCATCCTCATACCCGCACTTGTCCCCGGCGATCCATGCGCCGCCGTGAATGAACAGGATCAGCCCGTGAGTATCGCAGGACGGAAGACACAGGTCCAGCCTCTGCCTTTCATGCCCGCCGTAGGCGATATCTTTTAAAACAGTCATGCTTTTTCTCTCCCCTATTGGCACTTCACTGCCAGCCTTTCCAAATCTCCGGCTGATACCCGACGGTCGCCGCCCTGCCGTTCCTTACTATCGGCTGAATGATGGCGTCCTGACGCTCAAGCAGCTTGTCGATCTTCTGCTCGGGCACGAGTACGCTCATAAGCGCGGCGAAATCGGCGTCTTTGTCATCTATCAGACTGTCGATGCCGCCAACGGCGCTGATGACGGACGTAAGCTCGCCCCGGCTGATGCCCTTATCGGAGAGATCTATGAACTGGAACCTGATCCTCCGCTCCTTGAAAAAGCGCTCGGCTTTTCTCGTATCCGCGCTTTTCTTTGTCCCGAATATCTGTATATTCATCTCTTTGCCGTATTCTTGTCGAACCATCCGATGACCGCGTCGGCGCTCTCTGCGCAGGTCTCGGACACGCCGTACCAGTGAGCCGCGCCGGAGACCTCATACCCTCCGAACGGGAATTCTTCCTTTGAGGAAAGATAGCCGTTCACATAATTCGAGTACCCGAGGGCATATATCTGATCGGCCCTCCAGCCCTTATCTGCAGCCGATCCCTCTATGTGATCCCCGACGAGCGTCATCATCTCGAAGGGCACGAAGCAGAAGAGCAGCGAATCGCCGACGGCGAAATACTGCATCGGCACGGTGAGGTCCTGCGTCTCGCCCTTCCTCTGCATCTCCCTGCGCTGTCTCTGATACTGCAGCTCGCGAAGGGCGAAGTGACGGTCTACCGGATCTGCCGCGCTGAAATACTCGTTTTCAGCCGCCTTTATCTTCGCGTCCATCGCGCTCATGTCTCCGAGCGGCTTCATGGGGACGGTCACATACTCGTATAGCGATCTTACCTTCCCTTCTGCGGGTTTGAAGCCTTCGCCGCTGCCGCTGTGTGCGAAGCTTACGACCGGATCGGCGAGCTCCGATCCGAGCGTTTCAATCAGCGTCTCGTCGTCGAGATCCTCTCCCATCGTCGGGTTGATGTCGGCTCCCCTTCCCTGCAGGAAGAGATACGGGACGCCGTCAGTCGATACGCGGTTGAGGACGCTCAGCCAGTCGGCCGAGACCGCGGGCTTCGTGTTGATCACGGCGTGGCATGACGCCGAGCAGATGACGCCTTTAAGCTCTCCGTCAGCGTCCCTGAACGCAGCCGCCTTGATCCTGCGGTCGATCGGGTCGCGTCCGCGGCGGTTCTTTATATGCTTCAGCTCCTCCGGCAGCACGGCTGTCATGACCGAGCACGGTACGGCTCTCGAAACCGCTCTTTTCGCGGCGTCGATGCAGCGGTCGGCGACATAGGCTATATAGTCCATATTCACCGACACGTCGGCGAGCGTCCCGACGGCGGGAGCCGAATGGGTGTGAATGAAGCTGAGAGCGATCCTCTCCTTCGGCACGCCCGTCCCGGCCGATATGTTCCCGGCGACGAGCCCGTATGTGTACTCGGTAAGCCCGATCAGATCTATGCTGAATATGAGGTGCGTTACGTCTCCCGACAGCACCGCCATGGCCTTGGCGTGAAGATCGTCGCGTATCGACTCTGCGGGGCTGAGCCTGAATCCGTAGCCGTCAAGGAAATTGCCGTTCAGCTCAGGCGTTATCACATTATCGGCGAAGCCGAATCTTATCTCTGACATTATTGGTTTCCCTCCGGATTTTATAGTATTATTATATCATTTCATCTTCATAAAGTCAAGTACAGGCCGAAATATCACATCGAAAGGATGACATCATGAAAGCTTCGGAAAGATACATCAGCATCGTAAAAAGTCTGATCGACGGCGTTGAGTCGACGCAGTCGGATATGATCGAGAAGGCCGCCTCCCTGACGGCGGATGCGCTTGTCAGCGGCGGCTACGTCTTTACCTTCGGCACCGGGCACTCGCATATCCTCGCCGAGGAGATCTTCTACCGTGCCGGGGGGATCGCGAGGGTATACCCGATCCTCGAGGATTCGCTCATGCTTCACAAGGCCGCCGCTCGCAGCAGCGCCCTCGAGCGGATATCAGGGCTCGCGTCGGCCCTGCTCGACGATATCGACGCCGTAAAATGCGGCGGGGTGCTGTTCCTCTTCTCCAACTCCGGGTGCAACACCGTGGCCATCGAGATGGCCGAGGAAGCCGGGAAAAGAGGGCTCAAGACGATCTGCATAACGAACGTGACGCACAGCTCGAAGATGATCTCCCGCCATCCGAAGGGGCTCAAGCTGATGGACGTCTGCGACGTCGTGATCGACAACAAGGGCTGCTACGGCGACGCGGCGGTGGAGATAAACGGGACGATGACGGGACCTACATCGACCGTCATCGGCGCCATGATAATGGAGGCGATCGTCTGCCGCGCGGTCGAGATCGCGTCCGAGACGGCCGAGCCGGAGATATTCGCGTCGGCGAACACTATCGGCGGCGACGCGAAAAACGCCGGGATAATCGAAAAATACAAGCCGATAATAAAACCGCTGTGAAAAAAACGATCTTTCAGATAGAAAAGCGCCCGCTTTGACGGAGAAAGCAAGATGGACGACAAGATATACTCAAAGCTCACCGGCTATATAAACGAACGCAGGGATTATCTCACCGAGGCCCTCAGAAGGCTTGTCCGCGTCCCTTCGGTACGCTCCGATCCCGAGCCTCACGCCCCGTTCGGCAGAGGATGCGCCGACGCCCTGATCGAAGCCGAAAAGATATACTCAGAGAACGGATTTGAAACCGAGCTTCACGCCGACAGCGGATATCTGCTGTCATACAGCGGAAAGGGCGACAGGAACATCGGCGTATTCTCCCACGCCGACGTTGTCCCGGTAGATGACAAGTGGACGATGGCGGCGCCGTTTTCCGGCGATGTCATCGACGGATTCATGTTCGGACGCGGCTCGTCCGACAACAAATGCAGCGTGATCGCCTCTCTCATGGCTGTGTCGGCGATAAGGGACCTCTGCCCCGGATTTAACTCGCGCGTCATCCTGTTCACCGGATCGAACGAGGAGACCGGCATGAAGGATCTGGCAAATTACAAGAAGGAACAGCCGATGCCCGACATCTCCCTTATCCCCGACTCGGGCTTCCCGATATTCAGGGGAGAAAAGGGGATCATGAGATTCTGGGCTCACGCGAGAGAGCCGTTTGACAATATCACCGATTTCAGCGGCGGAGAGGCGCTGAACATAATCCTCGGTCAGGTGAAGACGCGTATCAGCGCCGACGATTTTGACGGAGGGTTCCTTTCGGGTGACAGCCGGTTTGAGCTCGACCGCTCAGACGGCGTCGTAATAACGGCGAACGGCATATCAAAGCACGCCGCGGCTCCAGACGGATCGCTGAACGCGGCCTTCCTTATGGCCGAAAAGCTCTCCGCCTGCCCGTACATATCGGAAAGGGACAGAAAAAGGCTCGCCGATACAGCCTCGCTGAAAGGAAGCTACGGCGAGGGCTTCGGCATAGAGAACGACGATCCCGATTTCGGAAGGCTGACGATATCTAACGGCGTAGCGAAGATGCGGGACGGACGGCTGACGCTCTCATTCGACATAAGATACGGAAGCTCGGTCGACAGCGCCGAGATGATATCGAAGATCACGAGCCGCCTCGATTCGATAGGGTACGATTTCGAGCTCATCCACGACAGCCCCGGATACGCCGTCCCGAAGGACAATAAGATCCTCCGCCTGCTGATGAAGGCGTATTCCGAGTGCACCGGCTTCCCGGACGACGTATGCTGCGTGAACGGAGGCGGCACATACGCAAAATACCTGAAAAACGCCTTTACGATGGGCGCTTCCACCGACAGGCAGGCGCCCTTCACCCTCCCCGCCGGACACGGGCTCTGTCACCAGCCGGACGAGAACGTACCTATAGACGGCGTCGCCGAGGCATCGGCGATCCTCGCCTACATGCTCCTTAAGCTGGACGAAAGCTTCAGATGATATCTGTATACGGAAAAAGCCGCATCGGATGAACCGATGCGGCTTTTTATCGCTGTTTTCAGAATCTTTCAAAGAAGCTCAGAAGGCGTTCCTTGTAATCGGGAGCCGTGTCGAAGGCGGCGTGTCCGTACCCGCTGTATACAAAGCGCTCAAAGTCGGGCCTCCCGCCGAGCTGATGCGCAATCTCATCCCCGGCGTCGCTGCCGAGGACCTTATCGTCGTCAGAGCTGAGAAGTAGCACCGGACATCCGATCTTACAGAGACTTCCCGTGATATCGAAAGCCCTCGTGCCGGAGGCGAGGATGACGAAGCGCCTGAGCTCTTCATCCGTCGTCGCGTCAGCCGCGGATATAAGCGCGTCCCTTGAGACGAGAAACACATCCCGGGGATAAAGAGACTCGCCGAAATCAAGCCAGAGAGACCTCGCGTCGCCGGCTTTTGCGTATGAGATCCATCTTCCGATGACGCCTTCCCGCTTTTCATCGACGCGCGCCGCCGTCGAGCCGAGAGCCAGAGCCCGGACGAGCTTTGGATATCGTATGGCCAGCTCCATGGCGATCATGCCGCCCTGAGACGCGCCGAAGACATCGGCGCCAGAGATGCCGAGCTCCTTCATGGCCTCTGAGGTGTCGCGCGCCATATCGGATATCGTGTAAACGTCGGGCAGCCCGCGTCTTCTGTCAAAGAGAAAGACGGTATACCGCTTTGTCATGACGGAATAGGCTTCGGCTATCGCGTCGGCCGATCCCATCACGCTTTTGACGCTGAGACCGGGAAGGATAACGAGCGTCTTAGGTCCTCCGCCGAAGCGGATATAGTCCATCGAAAAGCCGGGGAGCTTTACCGTCTCAACCGAAATACTCATTTAAAGCACAGATCAGTTATCTAATTTTTTCAGTGCTTTACGACCATGTCGCCGTAAATCGTAACCCAGTCGTTTTTCATAGATACCGGGATCCAGCCGAATTCGTCGCAGAGAGCGTACATCTTGTCGGCCTTGCCCTCATTGCCGTTCTCACGGACGGTATCGTCGCAGCAGAGCATGAAGGCGAGGCTCTTATACTTATTCCCAGTTATGACGTACTCAGCCATGCTGGCGTCGCCGGTGCTGTTGCCGAAGGAGAGGACCGGCTGCTGACCGATCTCCTGCATGATGACGGAGACCTTGTTCATCTTGAGGTTCTTTATGATGAACTCGCCGCCGAGGATAAGCTCGTCGCTGTCGGTGAAGACGTAATTCAGGCCGTCGGTCTCTCCCTGATTGCTGGCGACGATGATCTCGTCGGAGCCGATGATCTGACTGTTCGGGATGTCAAGGACGTTTTCGTACATGATCCCGCGCACGATCAGACGGTCGGTGCCGCTGACGATATAAACGGTGAAGTCGTTCTTCTGGAGATACTCAACGACCTCGACCATCGGCTTGTAGAAGCCGCCGCCTCTGGTCATACCGTCGTAGGAGGGCATCTCATGCGCCTTGAACTGCTGGATATAGCTGTTGAACTCGTCAAGCGTCATCCCTGAGAAGGCGGAGGCTACGGCCTTTCCGTGGTCGACCTCGAGTCCGGAATAGGAGGTGCCGTTTTCATTCTGATCCTTGATCTTGAGGGCGACCTCGCGCTCGAAATCGGAGGCCTTGTCCTTATAGTCGGGATCGTCGAGCACGCGGTATTTCAGCAGGCAGTAATCGAAGTAGTTGGGATCGGTCTCGCAGAACAGGGTGCCGTCGAAGTCGAACACAGCTATGCGGTCCTCGACGGGGATATAGTCGGGGCTCGTCTCATCGGTGACGGCCTTGACATAGGAAACGAGCTCGTTTTTGGATTCGGCGTCGTCGGTCCAGAGCGAAAGGGCGGTCTCGTTCGTGAAGCGGCTGAGGATCTCGGCGAAAGCGGATCTCGTGACCGTCTTGTCATAATTCAGGCTGCTGCCCGTCTCAGGCATGACGCCGGCTCCGCAGGCCCACTGGAAGGCGGCCATGCTCCAGCCGGGGATCTCGAAGGCGTCGTCGTAGCTCAGGATATTGGTATCCTCGCCGACAGAAACGTCATAGCCCTTATACTGGGCGTATCTGTAAAGCATGGACACGAGCTCGGCGTAAGTGATCGGGCAGTCGCCGTGAAGGTTCCCTTCGCCGTCGCCGAGTATGATCCCGGCGTAGCTTCCCCACGCTGACGCGGTGTAATACCATGTGCCTTCGGCGTCGGCGAACGGATAATCGCCGCCGGTGTCCGGTCTGCCCTCTCTCTCGTACAGCGTCTGGAGCACGACGGCTCTGTCGATCGCCGCAGACGAATTGTCAGCGATGGGCTCGGCAAAGGATGATGCGGAAAGCAGCGCCGAAATGAGTATCGCCGACGCCGTCAGGAATGCGCCTGTCTTTTTCATGTTGTATACTCCTAAAAAAAATATTTTTCAGATCATGGCGTGAAACGGAAAGCCGGGAGAATATCGTACGCCGTTATTCGTATCCGCTTTCCGTCATCACTTCATAAATATCAAAACGCAGATATGCGTTTTCAAAGTCCCGTCAGGGAGTTTCAAAGCCGGTCAGCCGTCAAGCACGTCGCAGAGAAAGCGCTTCATCCCATCCGGCACTTCGGATGACGCGAGGCAGCCGGTATCGCCGAGGGCGACCGTCTTGCTCGTGCCGTGATAATCGCTTCCCGCCGTGACGTAAAGACCGTATCTCTCGCTAAGACCGATCAGCCCGGCAGTTATATCGGCGCCGAATCCCGAATAGAAGGCCTCAAGACCTCTGAGACCAAATCCCATCAACCTGACGACACGCTTCTCAAGCTCGTCGCCGTATATCCGCTGATTACCGCTGCCGAATGCCGGATGCGCGAGAACCGGTATGCCCCCTCCGGCGAGGATCCCTTCAATCGCCTGCTCGGGGCGGAGATATCCGCTGTGAGACTCGATCTTATTCAGATAATCGCGGAAGGCGGCGTCGACCGATTCGGAGAAGCCGTACTTCACCATCAGTCTGGCTATATGCGGCTTCCCGGGATTGTTCCTCGCGTACAGCTGCCTTGTGTCCTCGTCCGAAAACGAGAATCCGTACCGCGTCTTGAGGAATTCAAGTCTTTCCCGCAGCTTCGTCATGCGATAGCCGTGTCCGGTCTCAAGGACCTTCCGCACCGGGGACGACTCAGCGTCAATCCTGTAGCCCAGGATATGATATCTGCCCATCTCGTCGCGGCAGGAGAATTCGGCGCCGGTGATGAACTCGGGATCGCCGTCCATGAGCCTTGCGGCTATGTCAAAACATCCCTTGACAGCGTCGTGATCGGTGAGCGAGAACATCATGAGCCCCGATCTTCTTACCTTATCGAGGATCTGATCCGGGGTATCGGTACCGTCCGAGGCGGTGGAATGCATATGAAGATCGATACTTTTCTGATTCTGTATCATCAGCTTACATCAGCGGTTTCAAAGATTCTTCCTGAGAGTGAGGATATTCTGGCCGTCGCGGTATTCGTAAACTATGTCGTCCATTATCTTCTTCGTCATGAATATGCCGAGACCGCCGATGGCGCGGTCCTCCGCCGACAGCGTAAGGTCGGGATCGTCCTTCGCGAGCGGATCGTACGGCACGCCGTGATCGACGAAGGTGATCGACACGGCGACGGGATCCTTCAGCACGTCTACCCGCACCTTCGCCTTGCCCTTGTCGGGCGCGTAGGCGTAGTTCGCGATGTTGGTGAAGATCTCCTCCACCGCGAGGCCGATCTGCATCATCGCCTTGGGCGAGCATTCGGCCGCGGCGATATGCTCCTCGACGAATGACTGGACCTGAGGGAGGTTTTCGGTATCGGCCTCGACCTCGATCTCGCTCACGCCGAAAACGAGGGAGTCTGTCTTTTCAAGCAATTCCAGCAGCTCACCTTTCCAGTGCTCGATCTCTTTTCTTCTCTCTTCGTCATCGAGGCCGCCGCGGCGGATCGAGCGGCGGATCATGCGGGTGTATCCGATGATCCTCGCCTTGTCCTCGACGCTTTCGATGACGGTCTCGCTGTCGGTGCCGAGATAGGCGGCGAGAGACTTCTTCCAGAATTTCGTTCCGGTCTCGAAATCAAAACCCTGGAATTTGAGGATGTTTGCGTGATTCATCTCGGAGAAGCCGATAAACGAGTTATACATCGACGCGAGCTCGAAAATCGGATTGCCGACGGCGAGGGTGTCCATGTCTATGATGAGCACCTCGTCGCCCTGCAGCTCGAGGTTCTTCGTATGATAATCGCCGTGGATCATGTGATCGTCACGCGGGACGTCATTGACGAGGCCGATCAGCTTCTCCGCGGCGTCGGAAGGGAGATACGGGCGCATGAATTCGGCCCAGCCGATGACCGTCTCCCTCATGTCCGGGAGCTTGCCCTCCGGGACGACGGTGCCGTGGATCTTTTTCAGCATCTTGACGTACTCGCTGACGCACCAGTCGAGCTTGTCAGGCTCGGTCGCGATTATCTTTGAGAACGATCTCGCGTTGAGCAGCTCGAAGACCGAGCCGTAGCTTTCCCCGACCCTGACGACGTCGTACGATATGGCCGTCGGGATGCCGAGTATCAGAGCGAGCTTCGCGACCTCGCGCTCATGCCGTATATCTTCCAGCGCGTCGGCGTTGTTGTAGACCTTGACGACATTGTCCCTGTCTATCCTGTATATCGTGCCGTTGGCGCCTCTGCCTATCTCCTCGCAGCCCTCCGTCGAAACGACGCGGTACGCCTTTTCCACCGTCATCATCTCGGTAAAGCCGGTCATTTCGAGGATCTCATAGACCTCCGGCTTCACGTTGATTATACTGATGTCCGGGTACTGCTTTTTGAGCCGCAGTATGACCCTGAGTCCGGCGCTCGAGATATAGTCGAGCTTCTCCATGTCGAAGACAAGCGGGACTCCGGAAATGCCCTGAAGGTCGTCAAGTATCTGCTTTTCGGTCTCCGCGGCGTTGAGCGAATCGATCCTTCCGGACAGGGCTATCGTTTTCAGTTCGTTGTTCATATCAGATGCAGTCAGTTACGGTTCAATATCGGGCAGCTTCTCGAATTCGAGGCTCCCGAAATCGGAATTGTCGTCGTACCATGTCACGGTCTTCATATCCACGCCGAAGACGAAACGGCCGCTGCCGTTCTCAAACGATATCTCGGCGCTTTCAAGCTCCCCGGAATCGCCGTATGTCTCTGTCTTTTTGACGCAGTCGGAATATTCGAGCGTCATCGTTTCAAAGTCGAGTTTGCCGCTCATCGTCCATACGGCCGTCGTCCAGGCGCTGCTGCCCCATCTCACGACGATACTGACAGATCCGTCTTCGCCGCAGGATATCTCGGCAGAAGCCCTTCCGGCGGCATAGGAGCCGCTAAAATCCGATACCGACATTTCGGCGGCGGTATTCACGGGCGTTATGCGCTCGATGGCGGCTCCCGACACGGCGATCGAGACGCTTACGAGAGCGGCCATAATGATACAGATAATTGTTTTCACTGCGCCTCCGCTTCGGCGCGAAAGCGGTACGCCCCGCGCCGGTCAGATGATCGTGCCTTTAATCACTCGATGGTCAGTATATCGGTGAAGCCGGTGACCTCGAACACCTCGGAGACGAGCTCGTTCACGTTCTTCACGGTCATGGTCCCCTGCGAGTTCATCGTCTTCTGCGCGGAAAGAAGCACGCGCAGACCGGCGGACGAGATGTACTCAAGATCGGCGAAATCGAAGACGAGCTTCTCTATCCCGCCGAGCTCTGAGCTTACGACGGACTCGAGCTGAGGCGCGGTCATGGTGTCGAGTCTTCCGTCCACCTTGACTGTCAGGGCGGCGCCGTTCTGTGTTTTCGTGATAGTCATCTTTATATTCTCCTTCCGGTCTCAAATTCAGAACTTCTTGTATATGATCATTTCGACATTCTGTCCCGAGATGCCGATCTGAACGTCGTCGGCGAGGCGGGCGATAACGGATTTCTCAAGCTCGTCCCAGTTCTCCTGCGGGGCGTGTCCCTCTTTCAGCGCAGATTTATAATTGTTCAGCGTCCAGAGTCCGGCGAGCGCCGCCGAATAGCTTCCGAAATCGGCGTTCGCGTAGTTCACGTTGAGCCCGACCAGCACGCCGGACATATCGCCGTCGACGGGCTCGATGAGGCGGTCGAACAGATCGCGCATCTTGCCGACTATGCCCTTCGCGGCCGAATTCGATCCGCTCTTTGAGGCGGCGAGAAGATTCTTTCTCATCTCGGCGTTCATGTTCGTCTGCGCCTGCAGATGGAGCGCGAAGACGCCGTCCTTGTCGTCGATCCAGAAATCGGCTTCTCTTTCGCCGGTAAGAGCGTGCATCATGCCGACCATCTCCTCGGTGAGAAGGCGGAGATGCAGAGCGCTTTTATCGGGCAGAGACTTGAACTTCGCGACAAGCTCCGCCTGCGCGAGAGCGTCGTCGAAACCGACGCCTTCGTTCGTCAGATGGATCACATCAGATTTCATATTTTGACTCTCCTTTTTCCGTCACAAAGAGACATGCGGCGCGTCGGTATATCCCGTCCGCCGCCTTGAAATCAGGCAATAACATATCTTTAATATTATAATCGAAGCGGCGGATGTTTTCAATACCGATTTTGTAAAGAATAGCCGCCTTTGAAAAAAAGGAGCCGCCGTATACGGCGGCTGCATACCCTTTTCCGTCGGGATCACGGATATGTCCTTTCATACAGGTATTCACGGCGTTCGTGATCGAAGTTCCTGCTCCTCCTGCCCCCGTATTCCGCCGTTTTCGTCATGCCGAGCTTTATCATGACTCTCTCAGACGGCTTGTTTTCTGTGTCGCAGTGAGCTATGAAGCGCTTTATCCCGAGGTGACGGGCGGCGTACTCCATCAGCGCCGCGGCGGCCTCCGAGGCGTATCCGCGGTTATGATATCTCCTGTTTATGATCCATCCGAGCTCGGCGGACGTCCCGCCGTCTTCTGGGCTCAGGCTGACTCCGCCGATATGCTTTCCGCCGAGCAGCACCGCCAGCTCGTAAAACGCCGGCTGTTCAAGGCGCCATTCGGCCTCCGCCCTCTCGATGAAGCGTCTCGTCATGTCAAGAGTCTCATTCGGCAGATACAGCATATATGTGCAGTTCCCGGGATCGGACGCGTATTCGTGCGTCGATTCGAGGTAATCCATGCAAATCGGCTTCAGGACGAGACGGTTGGTTTTGATTTCAAAACAGGTCATTTTGTATTTTCAGCTTTTCAGCCGTTTATTTGTGAAAAATGGATCGGTTAAGCTTGACTCATCATCAAAAATGTTATATAATGAGAGCAGAACGATATTATTTCCGTGAATGAGCGAACGCCATGAAGGACATACAATTTTACAGATCAAACCCGTGGTACCGGGAAGACGACATATCATATCTGAGGATATACGACGCCGAGACAGGCGTCATTTCCGACGCGGATGTGACAGACGGCCTCATCGAGGCGCCGAACTGGTCAAA
This sequence comes from uncultured Clostridia bacterium, assembly GCA_946407735.1. Lineage (GTDB taxonomy): Bacteria > Bacillota > Clostridia > Oscillospirales > CAG-272 > JAAZGC01. The sequence goes on along the minus strand of CAMJPL010000003.1, from coordinate 9,777 downwards.
GGACGGCCTCTCGCTGTATTACAACGAGAAAGGCCGGATGGTCCGCTTCGATCTTGAATCGCGTCAGAAAACGATCATCGACTCCGGCTTTGCCGACAACTGCAACAACGATCACGTCCTGTCGCCCGACGGCAAACGCATCGCGATAAGCCACGGGAGCAAAGAAGACGGCAGATCGAGAGTTTACATGATGCCGATATCGGGCGGGGTGCCGAAGCTGATAACCCCGCTCGGTCCGAGCTATCTTCACGGCTGGTCGCCGGACGGGAAAACTCTCGCCTACTGCGCCGAAAGAAACGGAGAGTTCGACATATATGCGATCCCGGCCGACGGAGGGACGGAGAAAAAGCTCACCGATTCCCCCGGGCTGAACGACGGTCCCGAATACTCCCCGGACGGGAAATATATATGGTACAACTCGGTAAGATCCGGCCTCATGCAGGTCTGGCGGATGAAATGCGACGGATCTGACGCCGAGAGGATCACCTTTGACAATTCGCGCAACTGCTGGTTCCCGCATGTATCTCCGGACGGCAGGCTCGTCTCATATCTCGCCTACCGCGCGGGCAGCATCAGCCCGTCCGAGCATCTGCCCCACAGGCGCGTCGAGATCATGCTGATGAACAGCGACGGCAGCGGGGCGCGCCCGATAAGGTCGCTCTTCGGCGGTCAGGGCACGATGAACGTCAACAGCTGGTCTCCCGACAGCCGTCGCTTCGCGTTTGTCGAATACAGCATAAAAGACATAGGCGAGCTGGAATGATAAAGCGTATTTTCTCCGCGCATGAGCCGTCGGGCTGCCCTTTTTCGGCAGCCCGACGAAATTTTTCAGCCGGTCTCACTCATTTCCCTTAACGGTCTCAACCTTGAGAAGATTGGTGTTGCCGGGAGTCAGCACCGGGACGCCGGCGGCTATCACGATAAGATCGCCCGGAGCCGCCAGATCGAGCTCCTTCGCGCAGTCGACGGCGTGGACGAGCAGCTTTTCAAGCGTCTCCTGCCGCAGGCTGAGAACGGGATAGACTCCCCATGACAGCGCGAGCTGATGGAAGGTCTTCTCGGCCGGAGTGGCGGCGACTATCGGCTGCACCGGGCGGAACTTTGACATGCGGCGGGCGCTCTTGCCGGTGGTGGTGAGGGTTACTATCGCCTTCGCCTTGATATCGCGGGCTGTGGTGCAGGCGGCGTCGCAGAGGGCTCCCGTCACGTCGTCCTCGTCGATGACGTATTTCATGTCGTCGTAGGCCCCCGACTCGACGGCGTCCTTCTCGGCCTGCTCGGCTATCTTCGCCATCGCCCTGACCGCCAGCAGAGGATATCTACCGACGGCGGTCTCGCCCGACAGCATGACCGCCGACGTGCCGTCGAAGACGGCGTTCGCTACGTCGGATATCTCGGCTCTGGTCGGCGTCGGCTTCTCTATCATCGACTCGAGCATCTGAGTGGCGGTGATTACCATCTTGCCCGACTGATAACACTCCTTGATAAAGCGCTTCTGTAGGCCGGGAAGCCGCTCGAAATCGACCTCGACGCCCATGTCGCCTCTGGCGACCATTATCCCGTCCGAGCTTTCGAGGATCTCGGCGAAGTTGTCGACGCCCTCGAGGTTTTCTATCTTCGATATGATCTTTATGCTGTGACCGCCGTGATAGTCGAGGAATTTCCTCATCCCGACAACGTCGTCGCGGCAGCGGACGAACGAGGCGGCGACAAAGTCTACATCGTGCTCGATGCCGAATATCAGATCGCTTTTGTCCCTGTCGGAAAGATGCGCCATGTCAAGGTGAACGTTCGGGACGTTGAGCCCCTTGCCGCTCTTTATGACGCCTCCGGCCTTCACATCGGTAAGTATGCTCCCGTCGTCTTCCGATATCTCCCGCACGATGAGCTCTATCGCCCCGTCGTTCAGAAGGATCCTCGTCCCGGGCTTTATCTGCTTCGGAAGATCGGGATAGCTTATCCATACTCCCTTTTCGTCTCCCTCGGCGTCGGGCTCCTTCGTGCGCAGGGTGAAATGTGTCCCATCCGTCAGCTGCGCCGAGCCGCCTTTGAATTTCCCGATCCTTATCTCGGGTCCCTTCGTGTCGAGCATTATCGCGAGCGGCACTCCGAGCCTTTCTCTCGCCTTTTTTATGCGGTCTATCACCTCGGCGTGCTCCTCGTGAGTGCCGTGGGAGAAATTGAGACGGGCCACGTTCATTCCGGCGCGGATCATCTTCTCTATCATATCGTATGAGTTGGACGAGGGGCCGAGCGTGCAGACTATCTTCGTTTTAAGCATGATCGTTTTCCTTCTGCGGTATCGCGGATGTTTTGTCGGCGTATAATCGGTTCATCTTCAATAGTATATCACATCCGAAGGTCTTTTACAATCCCCGGGACGTTTTTTTACGAAATAAGACGCAAAAACGGCCGGAATGATGAACAGATTGCGGAGATCGGGGAATACATAACGCATCAATGAATTACAAAAAAGCGTCCGGACAGATTTCCGGACGCTCTTATTTATCTGATTCTCTTTTCGACTGATTTGCAAATATTGATACTCGACTGTCTGAAACACAGGTTCACTGCATCCTTACTGTCGTAATTGAGAATTTTTTGAAGTAACTCACATAATCTCGGACTTATCTTTGTTTGCTTTGGCTTTAAATATCATGTATATAATCAACAACACTATTTCCATTGAAAACATAATAGACCAAAATACCGAATTACCCAAAATATATCCCAAGGTTTCGTATTCAGATAACAGACGGCATGAAATATAAATCCTGATCACATCAAAATAACAATACTTTATCAAATATATTTCTGTAAATTGTTCAGGAGCTTTTGATATTGCAGTCTCTGACAAATCAGGACGAATATATATAATATTTTCTATGGGATAATCGAATTTTTTTTCGATATTGTCATATATTACGTTCTCGATCCTTATATCTGCTCCGTCTATCTGTATATCTTCCGCAGCAACAGCTAGACGAAGAGCGGGATCCGCAGTCGAAATATACGCTGTATCAGATGGCAGCTCATTTGTATAAGTTATCCTGGTCGATTCGTTGTATCTGTTTTTAAGAATAAGTCTGCGGTTACATATAAACATATTGTCATCACAGAATCTTATATTTCCTTTATATTCCTCCTTACTGTCACGGTCAAGTAAATTCACTTCGATGATTTGTATCTCTCTGTATTCTGATATGATCCCCAGTTTATCAGCTTCGCTTATAATTAAATTTCTCTTTTCCGATTGTTCCGGTTTATACTCAGATGATGAATTTCTTGATTTCAATAGTACAAAGCCATTTGTTCTGGGGAAAAAGAGTGAATACACAGTTACAATAAGGATGAACAAATATATAACAGTAATACTCTTTTTCATGGCTTTAACTGCTTTCAAATAAAATCCCAAGACGAATTCATTATCTTGTTATTTTTATCAACCAACAAAAGAGAGTGAAAGAGGCATAGTGCAACAATTACATATTTTTTGGTAATCATTTTTTCATCTGGAATACTAAATATTTATGTAATATTCTTTGAAAACAACATGCCATTCTATAGTCTAACTGTATAACTGTTGAATCAAAACCGTTTTCAGCAGTTTTTTTCACTGTGCGAGTTTCTAAAACTGCTGAAAACGGTTATAGGTCTTCGTTTATTCCACCGCGTTGAACAGATCGATGGTGTCCTGCATCTTCTTTTCGGCCTTGCTCTGGATCTTCTCCCATGAAGCGGCGATGGTGTCCTTCTTGCCGTTCCAGAGATTTGATATCTGATCGTACATGCCGCCCCAGTTGTAGAAGCGCCCGATATCATAGATGACGCTCTTGAATATGATGTCGAGCATCTCCTCGGAATCGTTGTCGCGCATATATTTGCCCGTGAGGTTGATGTCGTAGTAAGCCGGACGGACGATCTCCATGCTCTTCGCCGAGAAGGCCTCGATGACGATGCCGGCGCGCTCGAGATCCGGGCAGGTCTTCGGCACGGATACGAGACCGGTTCCGTACGGGTCGTTCTCGTTGCAGTAGCTCGCCTGCGCCTCGTCGAACTTCGGATTCGGAAGGACTCCGAAATCGGACTCAACGCCGCGGAGATTTTCGATGTCGCGCATATGCACCCATGAGAACAGGGTGTTCTTTCCCTCGATGACCTTGACCTTGACGTCGTAGTCACCCATGCCCTTATATACTCTGAGCTCCTTCGACATCGACATCGTGCAGTCCTTCTGTATGAAGGCGATCAGCTTCTGCCATGACGACACCGAGCGCTCGGTGAGGAAGGTGAGCTGAGGCTGCCCGGAGTCGTCGATTATGCCGTCCATGTTGCCCATCGCGTTGAACATCGTCTGTCCGGCGTCGCCGAAGTGCATGTAGCCCATTATGTCGCTCTCATCCTTCACGCCGTCGCCGTTGAGGTCGCGGCTGACCGTCTCGGCCATATAGGTGAACTTGTCGAGGGTCCATGTGCCGTCGCGGACGAGCTGATAGGGATCCTCGAGACCGTAGTCGGTGACGTTCGCCTTGACGAAGGCTATGATGTTGACGGCGTTGTTGTCGGCTATCGTCGCCTCTCCGGCGGCGAAGAAGACCTTGTTGTAGAGATTGAGCCCCGACACCGAGTGCTGATCCCACCACGGCTTGGTGAAGTCGATGTACGGGACGGTATTGAGGTCGGTGAGGTTGCCCTTCATGGCGAGCGTCGTGGTGTCGTTGCCGTTGACGACGACCGCATCGACGGCGTCTCCGGCCATGACCATCTTCTGTATCGCGGTCGAGCAGGAGCCGTTGTCGCCGGCGTATTCCTGGGCTATATTGATGTTGTAGGTCTCGCTGAGATACTGGTTGCGGTTGTAGACGGCGTCGTTGAGGGCATCGCCGGTAAGATCCTCGACCCAGATATCGGTGACAGTCCAGAAATTGGAGCCGCATTTGCGGATGTAGAATGTGAAGGTACTGCCCCCGAAATCGGATTCCGGCACCCCGGGATCGTAGGGATTTGCCGTCTCCTCAGCCGTGGTCTCGGCGGCATCGAGCTGACCGTCCGAGGCGGTCGCAGACGGGGCCGGTTTATCTCCGGCATCTCCGCAGGCGGCGAAAAGCCCCGACAGCGTCAGCCCGGCGATAAGAAGTGAAGCGATCCTTTTCTTGTTCATGGTGTTTTTTCTCCCCATAATAATGGCATAATAGTACAGCGGGTATAATTATATCACCCGCTTACCGCAAATTCAAGCATAAATTCAAAACATTTTCAGCCGCCGGATATCGGAGCCGCTTTTTCCTCTCCGTCCCAGAGCACCAGCTTCTGAGTGCCGTCCTTCGTCACGCGGTGATCCTTCACGCCCATCCATTCCATCCAGTTCCTCGTCATGGACGTCCCCCACAGCCGCTCGCTCAGATACATCGGCTCCTCGTCATAAAGCCAGTCGGCGCAGCACCAGAGGCATGTCGTCGGCTGCGCGGCGAGATAGACCTCGGCCCCTACTCCGCCGTGGCCGTGATGAGCCATCTGGACGATGTCGCATCTCAGATCCCGCCAGTGGCGCGACATCAGCCTGTCGCCGCCGAGCGGACCTGTGTCGCCGAGGATAAGGACGCTTTTGCCGGGGCTGTCGATCCTGAAAACAAGGGAATTCTCGTTTCCGGTGCTGTTCTGGTCCCCCGGTCTCGCCGGGACGATGGGATCGTTTTCCTCATACGCCTGCAGGACGGTGAATGTGAGCTCATCCACCCGGAACACGTCGCCTTCGTTCACCGTGACCTTCCTTTCGCCGAGCCTGTCCTCGACGGAGAGAAACGATCTCAGCGTCCACGCCTCGCCGGGCTCAGTTTCGTCCATGAATTCCCGAGTCGGGAAATGGTAATAGACCTTCTCCGGCATGAGCGGATCGCCGCCGCGCGAGAGGATGAAGGAGAATCCCGTGATATGGTCGAGATGGGGGTGAGTCAGAATCCACGCCTTCACCGGACGGCCGCCGACGATCTTTCGAAGCAGCGGAAGATCCTCAGGTCTTCCGCCGTCGATCACGACGGCGTTCCCCGCCGACGTTATGAGGACTATCGACATCATGAAGGCGCTGGTCTCGCTCTGAAGATAAAGTAACGTTTCAGCCATTGTCATTCACCGCCGCAGATCCGGCGCTCATTCGCCGTAGAATACATCCAGCACCTTCCGGTACTGCTTTTCGGCGGATTTCGCAGCCTTCGCCTCCGCCGAAGTGAGATCGTTCGAGTTTTTGACGCAGAGATCGCCGAGAAGATCGGAATACGCCGCGTCCTTGAAGGTGCGGCCGAAATCTATCGCCATGCCGTCCATCAGGATGTCGAACATCTTTTTCGAGTCCTCGTCCCTTAAAAGCTTCTCCTCGACGACGGTCTCGTACACCGCGGGATATACCCTGCTCAGGCTCTCTATCGCCAGCGCTTCGGTGATCATGCCGGTGAAGGCGAAATCGGACTGCCCGAGCGGGACTCCGAGAAGGCCGGTGCCTCCGGTGACGGTGGTTATATACTTTTCCTGCGCCTCGTCGTATTTCGGGAACGGCAGGAGCCCGTAGTCATCGGTCTTGTCGCGGAAGAACTGGTACGAGTCGGTGAGGAAGCCGGAATAGAACAGCCCCTGCCCCGCGGCGAACATCTTCGCTATGTCGTTTTCCTTCGAGTAATCGGTGATGAGGTAGGCGCAGTCGCTGTGCATGAGGGAATTGACCATCTCAAGGATCTTCTGGTTCTTTTCGCCGCCCATCGTCAGCGTGAAGCTGCCGTCGTCGTGCACGTCGACCGGCACGACTCCCATGGCGACGCCCATCGCGACGGCGGAGGTGCCGTGCGAGGCGATGATGCCGTAAAGATCGGACGCGTCGTACACTCCGTCGCCGTTAAGATCGGCCGAGACCTTTCTCGCCTCGGTGTCGAAGCGGTCGAAGGTCCACGTGCCGCCGTTCACCATGCCGTAAAGATCGGACACGCCGTAGTCGGCGGCGAGCTTCTGATCGTAATACAGGCAGTGGCTGAGCAGTACCCCGGTGAAGGGGATGTAGTTCATCTGCAGATAGCATCTGCCGTTGACGGTGAGAGAATCGGTGGCGAGCTGATTCCACCACGGCTGCGTGATGTCGATGTTCGGCACGGTGTAGTAATCGGCGAGACTGCCCTTCAAAACAAGACCGCTCATGGTGCTGACATGCGCCCACGCGAGCTGGTAGGCGTCGTCTCCGGACATCACCGATTTCGGTATGAGAGACGAGGCGTCGCCCTGAGAGGAGGCGATCTTCACGTTGTACCGCTCCTCGACGGACATATTCCGCTGGAATATGACGTCGTTTATAAGATCGCCGGTCTCGCTTTCGACGGTGAACTCGTATGACGGAAGATCGCCGAGCTTCGCGTACTCGCGCCCGAGGATCATGAATGTCCTCCCGCCGTAATCGGCGGCAGGAAGCACCGACGCGGCGGAGAGAGCCGTCGTAGTCTCGGCGGCGGTCTCATCGGCCGCCGTATCGGCTGCGGCGCTCCACGATGCCGGAGTTTCGGCGGCGGACTCGCCGCATGAAAGCAGCGCGGCGAGAGAGAACAGGCATACCGCCGCCGACGCCGCAAGACGTCTGATATCCATTATGTCACTTCGCTTTCAGGATCACGCAAATCTTCCGTCACGCCCAGGGATCCTCGCTCGCCGGGACACGGATCATCGGCAGGAGATAGTTTTCCCACAGTCTCCATACCTTTCCGCCCTGGCATCTGAGCATGAGCTGACGCGGGCTGTCGGCGCCGGACGAACGGATGTTCAGCCGGCAGTAGCCTTCGTTCTGGTAGCTGTAGATATCCTCGAACACGGTTATCTGATACGGCCTGTCCGGCGTATAGCCGTTTTCGGGCGTGCTTCCGGCGAAGAAGGAGAACGGCAGATACTCCCTTCCCTGCAGGCGGTCGCGTATGAACTGCCTGTCGAATTCCGACAGCGGGCGCGGGCCGCGGAGGTAATCCAGCATCTCATAACAGTCGTCCTTCGACTCTCCCCATCTGCAGAGGGCGAGGACGGTAAGCGCCGCCGCCTTGAACGGAGTCGAGAGATCGCTCTCGGCCATCGCCTTCATGGCGGAAAGATCCTGCGGAAGGTCTGAAAATACAAAGGTCTGAGTCCCGTGTCCGGTACCGGCGTCGGCGGGCCCCGCGCCGTCCGCTCCGGCGGGAGCGGCAGTTTGACCGATCACGCTCTTTCCCTGAGCCAGAGCGGATCCCGCCTTGGACGCGGCGTCCACCGCGCCTCTCACAGCCTGCCCCGCCGCCGTCTGAGCGGCGTTTCTTGCCTGACTGCCGGCCTTTTTTATAAGATCGTCAAGAAGTCCCATCATTCTCACCTCTTACTCGGCTGATTTGAATATGCTTACCGTGTCTTATTATATCACAAAACATCCGGCAATACAATAAGCGGAGGCAAAAAATATCGCCGCGAACTTTCCTTTTAGCGGGCCGTCTGCCGGGCGTGCGGGGATGCCGTGTGATAATTAACAGTATTTTTACAGACACCGGGAAAAAAATATAGTATAATTAGAATCGTATCGGCCGGCGCGGCGCTGTCGTCATACGCCGCCGTGATGAAAAATGACCGAAACGGACATCTTTGAAACGGAGGGAGATAAGTGAGCAACAGACACAATATGATACGCGCGGCGGCCGCCTTCCTCATCCTGCTCTCGGCGCTTCCGCTCACCGGCTGCGACACCGCTCTCAGGATCTTCATCGACAGCTACCGGACGCTGTACGGCGCCGAGACAACCGCTGTCACCGATGCCGCCGGAGCGACGGCGGATGCAGCCGGCGAGACCACTTTGACGGCAGCCGAAACAGCCGCAGAAACCTCCGCCGTGACTGAGGAGGAAACGGCTGACGAGGGTGATCCCGAGCCCGCCGGGCTGATCGTGCTCGATATGCTCACCGGGCTGTATTCCGACAAAAGCGACGGCTTCGGGGACGAGGATGTCACGGATTACACCGAGATCAGATATATCTGCGATCTCCTTATTTCCGAGACGAACAACAAGTTCGACTATTACGCTGAGGAGATATATTTCGACAATCCCGACATACTCTTCAATCAGTACACCGGCGATCTCGCCGTTTCGGGGATCCCGGTGACGGTAAAGCGCTTCTCGGGATTCTCATACGCCGGACAGTACTGGGACGAGCCGGACAGATACACTCTGTTCATCGCCGAGGACAGGCTGTTTTTCAAGAGCCTTGACGGCGGCAGCGACTTCTTCCGCACACGCGACGAAAACGCCGAAAGATATCATGTGAGAGAGACGATAAAGGAGCAGTTCGCCTCCGCCTACAACACCGATTTCTCTTCGGTGAAGGACGGGCTCTGCGGCGAGTGGGTGTGCGTCTTCGAAGACGGATATTCGTACCTCTCCTTTGAAAAGGACGGCGGCTTCACCCTGCTCGACAATCGGAACGATATCCCGGCGAAGGTGTATCTCGGCGCGTGGTACGCCGACGACAGCCTGCTCGCCGTCCTCTGCGAGCAGATCGGCTGGGCCGCGATGCCTTATAACGACGATGTGACATATACGCTAAACGAATCCGGTACGCTCGTCATAACCGAATCCGAATCCGGCAGCTCGCTCATACCGGCCGGGGAATACGCAAGGAGATAAAGATAAAAGGGAGATCACGATGCGGATCTCCCTTTTGGATTTTAAAACTTTAGTTTTTTTATACTAAATTCAGATTATTTCAACAAATATTTGTAGTAAAGCTTTTGGGAAAG
>CAMJPL010000002.1 GCA_946407735.1 uncultured Clostridia bacterium | reverse complement strand
CAGGAACAAAAACTCAAGGCAATTGAACTGTATATCAAATCGAAATTAAGTGTACGGGCTGTGATTTCGACTTTGGGTTATCCAAGTCCGAATATGCTAAGAAACTGGTATAGATCATATCTTAGGGGAGAAGAAGCGCAGCAACGAAAAAGCAAATACACAGAAGAATATAAACAATCGATAATAGACAGTTATTATTCAAACGGTGAAAATATCACATTGACAGCCAAACAGAACGGGGTACCGCGCTCAACACTTGTCGATTGGCTTCAGGAAAGACATATTTCAAGCAAACCGGATTGCATTTCCGGGACAGATGTGGTAAAATATAGTGACGAGCATAAGCTGATGGCGGTAACGGAAGCGGTTTGCGGAACTGAGCCTGTCTTTCGTATATGCGCCAAATATGGAATCAGCGGCACTACACTTGACAATTGGCGAAACCAGTTGATGGGTATAGACTCGTCTCCTGATATGTTGAAAGATAAGAAAAAAACCGGATTAAAGCAGCATAAGCCATCCGATGAATTACAGGATGACGAACTGCGCTGCGAATATGAAAAGCTTCGTCAGGAAGCTGAAGAACGGGAAGCGTTGCTGCATAAGGTCTCCCTTGAAAGAGATGTGCTGAAGGTCACGCTTCAGATACTAAAAAAATAGACGGCATCAATCCGGAAGGATTGACGAATAATGAAAAAGCTCAGGTGATTGATGCCTTAAGAAAAAAGTATGAGCTTTACGAACTGCTGGGACAGCTGAAGCTATCGCGAAGCAGTTATTACTACGCAATAAACCATCGTCACAACGGTGACAAGTACGGGGATTTGCGTGAAAAAGTCATAGATATCTTCAATGAATCTAACGCAGCGTACGGGTACAGACGAATCCATGCCGAAATACGAAAAACTTACGGCAAGGTATCTGAAAAGATAATTCGCTGTATAATGCGTGATGAGAAACTTAAAGTTATTTGTGTGAGAATGAGGCGGTACAGTTCATACGAAGGAGAGATAACTCCGGCTGTACCGAATCTTGTGGATCGTAATTTCCACGCGGAAGCGCCGAATCAGTTGATAGTGACAGACATCACAGAATTTCATATTCCGTCCGGCAAAGAATATTTATCACCTGCTATCGACTGCTTTGATGGAATGCCGGTTGCCTGGACAATAGGAAGATCACCTACTGCCGAGCTAACCAACACAATGCTTGATTCTGTTATCTCGCAGCTGAAACCCTGGGAACGGCCGATTATTCACAGTGATCGTGGAAGTCATTATCGATGGCCTGACTGGATAAAGAAGATAGAAGAAGCCGGTTTGACCAGATCGATGTCCAAAAAAGGCTGCTGTGCCGATAATTCTGCCTGTGAGGGATTCTTCGGACACCTGAAGACTGAAATGTTCTATGGCAGACAATGGGATGATGTTTCTCTGGAGGAATTCATTAAGAAAGTTAAAAAATATATTATCTGGTACAGAGAAAAGAGAATCAAGGAAACTCTGGGGTATATGAGTCCGATTGAATATCGCAGGAGCAAAGGTCTGATCGGCTTGTAAACAATTTTAGTGACTATTTCTGAGTAACTGCGGAAGATGCCGCCACCCTTGACAGAACGCCGGGCGGGTGCTTCCCGGTGTCGCCGACGGCGATGGAGGACTCAGGAATATGCGGATATGATAGGATCGCCGTCGGACAAACAATTATAGCACCCGCCCGACAACCTGTCAAGGGCAAGCCGCCTTCGGCGGTGGCTCAACGCCTCGGGCTTCGGGGAATCTTGGAATATGCGATTTAGTCCAATAAATTGTCCGCACCTCCGCGGCGCAATTTCGCCGTGCACGTGGGGCAAACGGGGCGATTTTTGCAACTCCATGTATCAGTCTGTTAACAATATCGCAAAAAAGTGCTGTGTATAGTCAACAGAAGCATTTTTTGATACAACGGTAGGGATTAGTTACTATTCGGATTGTGTCGAAACTCAGGTATTTGTTCGTGATGAGCAAGATTTTGGCTGCGGTGCTTGCTACCGGCATGATCACAGCCATGGCAGCCGGAGCGATGAGCTCGTTCGCGGCTGGAACAAGCGGTATTACGATCACTATCAATCGTGATTCTACCTTTGCTGGTGAAGAAGCTGATAATAGCCGTCAGTTCACATGGTATAAAGTTTTTAGCGTAGCGTCTTATGGAACCGGAAGTGGATCATATGATGGTGCTACAGGTGGCGGATACGATGCTAGTGGCGCAGGTGTTGCCCTTACACAGAATAATGATGCCAATGTTACTTATGAGGCAACTGCTGCAGTAGCTGCTAAACTCGGTTCATGGGGGACTGAGGCTACTGATAATGCTGAAACAACAAATATAGACGAATCTAAAGATAACCATTGGATAAAATCCGACGGCAACATTTGGTTCGATCTCGCTCCGATAGCTGGAAGCAACCCTGCAAAGTATTCTGTTAAATGGATTAATACTAGCACGGATGCTGCAACTGTTCAGGCTGCTGCTGAATGGCTTCTCAAGAATAAGGTTTACGAAGCAAACTCAAACGGTGAAGCTGCTCTTGCGAATGGTACTTGGTCTGCAACCGTTACTCCAGGTTACTATATCATTGAGAGCATTGCCGGTAAGAACCTCATAGCTGCCACTTCGGATATTACTATAAACGAAAAGAACGCTTATCCTCCGATTGACAAAACTCAGGCTGATGAGAATGATACTGAGCAGAGTGATGAAACTCGTTCTGTAGCTGTTGGTGACGTCTTTGATTATGAAGTCAAGGTTACCATTCCGAAGACTGCTAAGGTTGGCGATATTATAACCGTATGGGATAACCCCTCTATCGGTCTTACTTATAATAATGATGTAACTAAGGAAGGCAACATCGTAAATGAAGCTGGTGCAACATTTACAGCTTTAACAGCTGAAACAGGTGAATCTTGGAGATATAAGATGGTTGTTACTTAAAACAGCCAGGGCAAAGATGTTATCTTCAAATTCTCAATGACTGTTAATAAAGAAGCTCTTGTTGACACTGATAAGAAAAACGAATCTGCTCTGAAATACGGTCGTGAAGATAACAGCGGTACTGAAACCTTCCCGTATGAATCTAAACCTGATAAGGTTGAGTATGAAACCTATTTCGGTGGTATTCATAAGATTGATGGTGCTACAGAAGAAGATCTTGAAGGTGTTAAGTTTACACTGAAAGATGCATCTGGAACTTATCTTGTCACGAAGCATGCTGATGGCTATTACTACCCTGATCCTAATGGTTCAGGCACTGTTATAACTGACGGCAGCGGTATAATTAAGATTCGTGGTCTTGATAATGATAAAAAAGGGAAGTATACTCTTACTGAGATTGAGACCCTGCCTGGATATAACATGATCACTGATCCGATCGTTCTTGATCTTGTTCTTGATTCTAAGACAGAAGTTAAGTATGAGAAGGCTACTTCTTATGATGCTTCTGAGACTCATTACAAGAATTCCGGTTCTGAATATGTTGAAGTTTCGGTAACGTCTGGTACTTTTGATGCCAATATTCATTTTGTAAAAACTGTAACTACTTCTTCTGGTAGTCATGAAATATATACTTCTTGGCAGCTAGTTGAGAACAACAATGGTTCCCTCCTCCCGTCCACCGGTGGTATCGGTACTGCTATCTTCCGCGTAATCGGTGCGGTCCTCGTCGTCGTGCTCGACCCCAAAAAAGCGTCTGAGCAAAAAAGAATCTGATTAAAAACCTTATCCTATCTCCCCCGTGCTGTGAAGATAACAGCACAGGGGAGATTTTCAACACCCCCACCTTCCAAAATCCCTATAAAAATCTTTCTTTCCCGCTATACAAAAACCAAAAATTGTGATATAATATTTCATACCAGTCAACCCACCCCGCTCCCCGAAAACCATCTTCACATCCCCCCTCTGCTTATCGCAGAAAAGGAATAACCTATGATCTTTATCATCGCCTGTATCGTAAGCTTCATCCCGTACACCGCGCTGTTTCTGTGGCTGAGAAATGCCCGCAAAGACGATACTGAATACAGAAAATTATGCGTCAGGACGCTGGGGCACGGGGTGTTTTGCGTGCTGCCGGTAATTCTGTTTTCCGGCGTAAGCTACATTGTAGTACGGCTTACCGGATTACATAACTCAAACCAACTGCTGTACCAGGCGCTTTATACCTTCATCGTGCTCGCCTTGATGGAAGAACTCGCAAAATACATGGTTTTCCGGCGCGTGCTGAAGAAGACGTCCTATCGGTATTCATGGATGGATACGGCCATACTGATGACGATCGTGGGGATAGGCTTCGGATTCATCGAGGCTATAATATATGCGATAGGCGCGAGCGTCCCGGTAGTTCTGGTGCGCGGTATCTGCCTTCCTCACGCCGGCTACGGATTTATCGTCGGTTATTTCTACGGCAAGAGCGTAAAACACGGGAAGCCGGTTTACAAGTGGGGAGGATTTCTGATCTCATGGCTGCTCCACGGGCTTTACGATTTCTCCCTGAGCGAGGAGTTCATCGCCCTCAACGATAACCTTGTGGTCGTCGCGCTGCTTCTGGCGCTGCTGGATATCATCCTTGTGATAAGGCTGATCGTTTTCGTCATCAAGGCGAAGAAGAGTGAAAAATATACCGAGGCGCTGTTTGAGAAAACCGATGCGTCAGAAGACGCAAAAACCACCTGAGTCCGTACAGTACTCCGCGGCTTTCGGCTTCACGGTTTATTACTTCAAAAAAAGACATGTTCCACATATGACTTGGATTTATAGTATTTTGTGTTTGATCGATCCCGAATATTAAGGAGAAAAGCTGATGAACGCGACAAAAATTGACATCACCCATATCCCGTTCAGCCGTTACGGCGCGTATGTCGCCGTTACCCGCGACGAAAACAGGGAAGGCAAGGCTGCGAAGGAGCTGATAATCCAGAGTGTCCGCCGCAGATTTCAGGAGAGCCCGTTGTTCTCTCTGGCATTCGGGAAAGATGAGGACGAGGATTTTTCCTGTTCCGCCGTCCCGGAGGTGCTGACGGTTGAAAACGCGAACGGGCGGGTACAGATCTATATCCGCGACGACGATACCGTCGTGATAGACAGCCGCGGACTTGACATTCGCTTAAAGCAGCTGCACTGGGGCTACGGCGCGCAGAAAGGTGAAAGATCCTTCCATGTAATGACCGGGACGTGCAGCCTGATATCGAGTATCGAGGTCCCTGTCGGTCATGCTGCTCTGGACGGTCCGATCGACAACATCGGGCGCAACCGAAGGACGGATCTCTCCGTTTCCTGTGAGGACGGACGCATCCTTATGGCTGTCAGTGTCAGCCCGAAGGAGCCGAAGGATATCGCCCTGCCGATCCTGCCGGATGAGGATATCACGGCGGTGCGGAAAGAGTGGGAATCATTTATGACTCTGATGCCGCCGGAGGACGGACATGATCCCAAGACGGCGGAATTTGCCGGGGTTACATGGTACAACCTCTGGTCATGCTTTGTCCGCGCGCAGGGATGCTATCCAAATGACACCATGCTGATGGCGAAGAAGGTGATGACGTCCACATGGAGCTGGGATCACTGCTTCAATGCTCTGGCGATGGCGCATCTGTCGGACGGGGAAAAAGCGAAGAAGACCGCGATGAACCAGTTCTCCGCGCCGTTCTTCCTTCAGACCGATCTCGGCGTTCTGCCCGATATGTGGAATCCCGATCTTGAGACGCGCTGGGGGACGACCAAGCCGCCGATCCACGGATGGTGCTTCGGAAAGCTGATGGATCGTTTCGACTTCACGGCGGAGGAATTGAAAACCGTTTATGTCTGGCTCAAAAAGTGGACGGAATGGTGGACGGAGCGCAGCGATACCGATCACGACGGCATCCCCGACTATCCGCAGGGATGCGACAGCGGCTGGGACAACTCCACTCTGTTTGACATCGGCTTTTTCCTCGAATCGCCCGATCTCCCGGCGTTCCTGATCCTCCAGATGCGGACACTTATGAGGATCGCCGAAAAGCTCGGAGAAACCGAAAAGGCAGAATACTGGCTGCAGCGATCCGACGCGCTTATGCGGAGTTTCCTTGAGCACAGCTGGGACGGCGAGCGCTTTGTCGCGAAGCTAAGCGGAACGCATGAGTATGAAGAACATCCCACAAGCCTTCTCTCCCTTATGCCGCTAGTGCTGGGCGATCTGCTGCCGAAAGATATCTTCGGAAAGCTCGCGGAGAGGCTTGAACGCGATTTTCTGACGGACAACGGCCCCGCCACCGAGATGCCGTCAGGCAAGAAATACGATCCGGACGGTTACTGGCGCGGACCGATCTGGGCCCCGACGACATACCTGATAGTGGACGGCCTCAGAAGGGGCGGCCTTGACGAGCTGGCGAAAACCATATCCGAGCGTTACTGCGCCATGTCGTCGTCGAAAGCCAAAGGCAACTACGAAAACTTTGACGCGCTGACAGGTCTCGGCAGGAGAGCTCCCGGCTATACATGGGCGGCGAGTGTTTACATGCTGCTTCACTGGGAATACGGATGCTGACGGTATGCCGCTCTACTTCCGAAAGAAAGAGTACATCTCGTCTTAAATTAACCCGGAGATGCTGATCATCTGAAACAGGCGAAAGGAAACAGATCCTTACATTCGAGGATGTCGGCGCAGGAAGCCATACCCGGGAGGGCAGAAAATGAGACTGGTATTTCCAGATCTGACTTATAAAGATAAAGCCATCGAATATATCAAAGAGTTCTATGAATATGGATCTGAAATCAACGGAAGCGGAAGTCTGGATCGATTCCTTAGGGAATCCACATATGAAGCATGGCTGAAAAAGATCATGAACGATATTGACATAGCGAACATCCCTGAATCCAAAGTCCCTTCCTTGACATATTTCTATATTCGTGAAGAAGATAATAAAATCGTAGGAATGATCAATATTCGTCTGGCTTTGAATGATTTTCTCCGGACAGAAGGCGGGCATATCGGCTATTCGATCCGACCGACTGAAAGACGAAAGCATTATGCGACTGAGATGCTTGCCGCAGCGCTTAAAATCTGTGATGTGATCGGGATAAAGGAAGTGCTGGTTTCATGTTATAAAAACAATCCTGCCTCCGCGGGAGTCATAAGAAACTGCGGAGGTATCCTGAAGCACGAATTTTACAGCAAAACATTTGATGAAACACTTCAGATGTATGTGATAGCCCGATAGGATTTGATCTGTTTCGCCGACTGCATCCGGTTTACAGTATTGTCGGTTTAAACTTGCAATCTGCTGACCTCTGCCGTTTTCGTTTTATGAGCGGATGTAAATATGCCGTCCAGCGGATTACAGGCCATTTAGATATTACAATCATTAATCCATCTCCGTCTTCATATGAGGAGACGGATGATGTATTAAATCAGAATAACGCTTTATGCGTAACAGGTGCTGAAAATGAAAAAACAAATCAGTTTTTTGATCCTGTCGTCGATGATACTGTCATCAGTGATGATGTCATGCGGGGACAATGCCGGTTCTTCTACCGATATGAATGATGAGCCGCAGAACACCGCCGCCGAAACTTCCGCCGAGACGGAAGCGGCGGAAACTGAGATACCCAGCGGTCTGCCGGATGATCTGGATTTCGGCGGTTATAACTTCCGCTGGCTCACGAGCGCGACAAACTCGAACAACACGATAACCGTTTACAACGAGCAGACCGGCGACGTGCTGAACGACGTCATGTACGAGCGCACGAAGAAGGTCGAGGAGGAACTCAATGTCGTCTTTTCCGACGATGTCGTTTCAGCGGACGCGTGGACGGCGATCAGCGATATCCGCAAGTCCGTTCAGGCTGGAGATGACGATTTCGACGCCTCGATGCAGCTCGGCCGCGGAGCGTGGACGATCACGGGAGATGGGCTGTTCCTCGATATGAAGGAGCTGCCTTACCTCTCGGGCGATAAGCCGTGGTGGTTCTCTGATATCAACAGTCAGGTGAATCTCACCGATCATGATTATATCATGTTCGGCTCGCTCAATCTCGGCATATATGACATGACCTGCGTCGTTCTTTTCAATAAGAAGCTGCTTGAAGCCAACGGCTTTGAGAACCCATACAGGCTGACTGACGACGGGCTGTGGTCTTTCGACAGGATGGCCGCGATGGCGAGAGCCGCGACCGTCGACACAAACGGCGACGGGACCATGGGCAAGGAGGACAACTGGGGATTCACCGGCAGATACAACAGCATGCTTCCCGGATTTATCGCCGGGGCGAGACAGAAAACCGTCGAGATCAACGCTGACGGCATACCGGAGCTTACCGCCGGATCGAATCAGCGCATCTTTGAAGTGTTCGACAAGGTCATGACGCTGTTCTGGGATGACGGCGTGTGGTATTCAAAGACGAACAGCGCGAACGACTATTACCTCACCGATCCGTTCTTTGAAAACGATCAGGCGCTTTTCGCCGACAGAACGCTGTACTCCATCTTCCATCTGCGCGATATGGAAACCGATTTCGGCATGGTTCCTTATCCCAAATACGACGACGCTCAGGAGGGCTACGGCTCGATGACCGTCGCCGGATCGAGAACGACCGTCGTCCCGGCAACGGTAAAGAACAAGGAGGTCGTCGGAGCCGTCCTCGAAGCGCTCAACTATTATTCGTGGAAGGACGTCATACCGGTATATTTCGAGGTCGCTCTCAAGCAGAAATACAGCCGCGACAACGAGACCGCCAAGATGTTCGATCTGATAATAGATTCCATGGTGTACGATCTCGGCGAAACGATGCTCTGCGACACTGTGAAGGACGGGATATTCGTTCCGCTGTTCCAGAACAACAAACGCGATCTCGCTTCAAAGATCGAAAAGGAAATAAAAAAGGTAAACAAAGCCATAGAAGCCGCGCTGAACAGCTGACAAAAGTTAAAACGTTTTCAGACAGGGTGACTTTCATGTTTATCGAAAACGAGCTGAAAAAAAGAAATCTCCCGGAGATATGGCCGGACAAGACCGTTGACTGGGAGATAAGAAGAAAAGAGATAGCCGATATCCTTCAGAGCGAGCTCTTCGGATACCGGCCGGCTGACCCGGAGGAGATCTCATTTGAAATCCTCCCCGGCGAGCCGTATTACCCGACCTTCTGCGCGGGCAAGGTGGTTTTCAGGAAAATTGCCGTCAGAACGGTTATTTGCGGCAAAGAATTCTCATTCCCGTTTTACGCCGCGATACCTAAAAACGGAAAGGATCTGCCGTTCTTTGTGCATATCAATTTCAGGAGCGATGTGCCTGACAGATATATGCCTACGGAGGAGATAACGGACAACGGTTTCGCCGTGTTCTCATTCGGATATCAGGACGTCACCTCCGACGATCTCGATTTTACGAACGGTCTCGCCGGGATCATTTATAACGGACGCGAGCGTACCGGCGGGGAATGCGGAAAGATCCCGATGTGGTCGTGGGCGGCTTCGCGGATCATGGATTATTGCCGGACTCTCGACTGTCTCGATCATGAAAAATCCGCGGTCGTCGGTCATTCAAGGCTCGGGAAAACCGCGCTCTTTACCGGCATGCTCGATGACAGATTCAAATATGTGATCTCGAACGATTCGGGATTCGCCGGGGCGGCGCTCAGCAGGAACCGCATGGACAGAGAAAACGGGGAGCCGTTCTGCAGCGCGGAATTCTGCGTGAAAAACCATATGCAGTGGTTCGCTCAGAATTACAGAAAATACGCCGGCAGCGAGGAATCCATGCCGTACGATCAGCATTTCCTCGTAGCCGCGAGCGCGCCGAGGCATGTGTACGTCGCGAGCGCGGAGGAGGATTACTGGTCGGACCCGAAGACGGAATACCTCTCCTGCTGTGCCGCCGATGAGGTTTACAGGAATCTGGGAATATCCGGATTCGTCCATCCCGACAGATATCCCGCCGCCGGAGAAAGCTTCCATGAAGGGAACATCGGCTATCATATCCGCGCCGGAGCCCATTATTTCAGCAGAGAAGACTGGAATCAGTATATGAGATACATAAGAGGCTGTGACGGCTGATACAAATGCCTCGTCTTCCGCCGGACAATGTTTATCCGGCAGAAGACGCGGAGTCTGTGCATCCTTTTACCGGTATGCAGTTTTCACAGGGAACACCCGTCTGACATTTACCGCATCCGTATCTCGGAGCGTATTTCTCCGCGGTGCGATTGAGCCATTTCTCGCATAATATGTGATCTTTTCCGTTTTCTATCGTGATGGCTCCCGCCGGGCAGTTTTTCGCGCAGGCTCCGCACATCAGGCAGTAATCGTATATCCCAGAATACGGTCTTTTGTCAGGCGTTATCTTGTCTGAGATGATCAGACTGGTAAACCTCCCGGCGATCCCCCTTGAAGTTATCAGCCCCTTGGAAAGCCCGAATGTGCCAAGTCCGCAGACGTATGCCGCGTGTCTTTCCGACCACCTGCTCCCGTATGTGTCAGGCCTTGCATCACTGTATCCGTCAAGGCCTTCGCCTCTTTTGAAGCTTCTGAATCT
Organism: uncultured Clostridia bacterium; assembly: GCA_946407735.1. Classification (GTDB taxonomy): domain Bacteria; phylum Bacillota; class Clostridia; order Oscillospirales; family CAG-272; genus JAAZGC01. Next base: position 150,120 of record CAMJPL010000002.1, on the reverse strand, counting down.
TGCGTCAATAGAAGGCACGCAGACGGCAGCGCCGTTATTCTCGATCAGCTCTTTGAGTTTGCCGCTGAACACGGCGATGTATGCCTGCCCTTCGATCCTCCCGTACAGCCACTCGAATGAAGGCTGATCGCCTGACCGGTTGCTTCTGCGGACATCCTCGGAGAACGGGAAGAAAACCGATATGACCGTTTCGGCGCCCGGAAGCCATTCTTCCGGGCTCATATGCCACGGCCCGATCACGGCGGTTTTCTTGTATTCGTCAAAGAGTCCGTCATGCGCGTCCCCGAAACCCACGAGAGGGGGATCATATATCGGGCTTTTCCTTTTGTATACGTCGTCCGTGATTTCAACTGTATTCCCGTCAAGATCATTGTACAGGGAAAGTATGGAATCGATGATATCTTCTTTTTTCATATTGCTGCCTTTTAAATTGCGATAACGTATTTCTCGGATCAATTATATCATAAAGAGCGCTTTATTTCAATAACACCGAAGAAAAATATGCGGCTGATCATTTTTCTTGAACGCAGGGAGAAGTCATCATGAGCAATACCGGAATAACCGTCCGCGGAGAGAAGCGGCTGACATGTGAAGGCCGGGAAGAGCTGTTTTCCCGCTGGTACGCGGGCGTCTCGGGCACGCATATGTTCGAGCAGCACGATATCCAGTCGGAAAGCGACTTTGTCAACGGCTCGGAAAGGCGGGAGAGCTTTGACAACGGCAGGACATGGAGCGAATACCGTAACGTTTACAAAGAGCATCTGACTGCCGCCGGCGACAATGATGAGATAGAGTATTACGATTTCGAGCCGAACATCCCCGATCCCGCGAGCGGAAATCTCGTCACCTGCGGACTGATGAGATATTTCATCGGAGGGCATATCGAGGCATACCGCCGTATGTGGGGTGAGGCTGTCAACGCCTATCGCGACCATTCGTATCTTGTTTATCGTCTGCCTGACGGCGAAGTCCGCCGTCAGCTGATAAAATATGAAGACGGCGCCGATTACGATCCTCAGGATCCGCACAGCGCGGACTATCTGGATCACAACATCTCATATTTCGGCACAGTCAGCTTTGCGCTGAACGGCGACCTTCTGATACCGGTCGGCGCGGATGTCCGGTCATGCTGCCGTATCCTCGGTCTTGATGTAAATGAGGTCTTCCCGTCCTGCCCGCAGATCATGTGCGGAGTGATCGTGGTCCGCGCCCGCTGGATGCCTGATGAAGGCAGATATGAACTGACATATTCCAGACCGCAGGTCATAAGCGACATGCTGAGCTCGCGCGGCGTCTGCGAGCCGTGTGTCTGCGAGCTTCCTTCCGGGAGGATAATCGTGGTCTTCCGGGGCTCAAACGTGCAGTTTCCGAACTGGCATACCCGCATAACTCCGAACACGCCGGGATTCAAGTGGTTCACCGTCTCGGACGACGGCGGAAAGACCTTCTGCCCGGTCATGCCGTGGTTCTTTGACACAAGGGAAGCGGTCTATTCCTCGGCGACTCTTTCATACTTCTTCAAGTCGTCGGCGACAGGGCACACCTACTGGATCGGCAACATCACCGACCCGAAGATGACAAACGGCAACTATCCCCGCTGGCCGCTGTACATCTGCCGCGTGGATGACAGATACGGCTATCTGCTCAAGGACACCCTCACCGAGATCGACACCCGCCGCGAAGGTGAGTCCGACCTTGTCCAGCTCTCCAACTTCTCCCTGATGGAAAACCGGGAGACGAAGGAACTTGAGGTCCGGCTCTGCAAGATCGGTCTCACCGCCGACCCGTGGGAGCGCACCGAGTCATGGACATATTATATTGGGTTTGAAAGGTGAGTATTGTAAATCCGCCCCATCCCCACATACAAAAAAGCTGATCACATTCCCGTGATCAGCCTTTTTCTATTCGCGTTTCATTAACCCACTGCTGTTTCCCATCCCTTTCCGATGGATCTCATACTGCCTTCCGTCTCATCCACAGCGTTATTCCGGCTCCGAGGATCAGGACTATGCCGAGGATCGTGAAGAGATGCGTGCCCGGGCCGCCGGTGGAGGGCAGAGTGTAGCCGGATATGTTGATGATCTTGTATGTCACCGACGCGTCTGCCGTGTCATCAGTGTGGTCATGCGTTGACTCGGAAGCCGGGGCATATTCGGTGCCGTCAAGATTCCAAAGCTTTATTTCCGCCTCCTGGAGCCAGTCGGACAGTTCATACGGATCCGGCTTCTCCTGCGACGTTGTGCCGTCAAAGAGCTTTGTCCAGGTGTTGTGATCCGTCATGTCGATGGTGACCATCAGAGGCTCGGCAAGAGTGTTGTAGCCGGCCGGCGCCTTGGTCTCAACAAGATAATAAGCTTCATTATCGGCAAGCAGAGGGAGCGGGTCTGTCGTAACAGTACCGCCGTCGGTAGTAAAGGTCTGTACGGCGACATATGTCCCGGGAAGATTGCCAAACGATCCGTATTTCGTCACAGTATTATCGTTTTCCTCATCCGCCGTCGCCTTACGGTACAATACGAACGTCGCAGAATCGTCTGTGATGAGCTGTCTGTTCTGATCAACCTTTTTGATCTTCATTTTCTTCGCGAAGACGTTGATCTCGTGGCTGTTGACGCTGATTATATCGTCTGTGTCGGCTCCGTGGCTGCCGTTGCCCTTGTTTCCGGTATGATAGTCGGCGACAGAAGGAGCGAAGGGAGCGTAGGCGACAGTCAGCTCGTACTTTTCGACATCCTCGCCCGTGACGGCCGTGGTATGCGGGTTATTTGTCAGATCATCTTCTCCTTCTTTAACTGTCTGCGTAAGAGAGAAGGTGATCGCGCCCGGAGTATGTCCGTAAGCCTCGTAATCTATTTCAGCCGTCTCACCGCTGATAAGAGTGGCCCAGTTTTCTTCGGTGAGTCCGTTTATGACAGCGGACAGCGGGAAGGTTTTTCCGGTCCTGTCCTTGTCATCGCCGGACAGATTGCTCTCGTTCTGAGGTATCACATCGTATACCAGACTTCCGTCATCCTTTACGACTTCATAGACCTTGATCGCTTCTATCAGCTTCTGCAGCTGTTCTTTCGAATCGACCGTTTCACCGAGATAGACGGTCCATTCGGTGCCGTTCTCATCGAACGACAGCTCGTCGACATTTACATACGGGGTGTTGAAGGCTTTGATCCTCTCGGCGTCCTCGCCCGAAATGTTCTTTACCTCACCGGTATTGCGGTTGATGTAATGCAGCGCTTCCACCTGGCTTCCAGCGGCGTTGGTCGGGATATCGTTTCCTCCGAGGAAATCCTCCTGAGCCTTCACATATACGCGGCCGTTCCAACCGTGGTAAAGGACCTCTGTTTTTGTTGAATCCGTATATGTCGGCCAGTCGATTCGGAGATCCTTCCACTCGACCTTCCAGATACCATCTGTATTGATGATCTGTCCGGCGGCGTCTTCGGAATTGGCTGCCGTGACCTCTCCGTCACCGTTTATCCACGTGCCGGACTTGAGCGGCAGACCGCTTTCGGGATCGACAGGATAGAAGCCCGCGTCGATGACGTCGGTAACGCTGCCGATAAGATCGGCGTCAATGATGAGTCCTTCAATGATCTTCGTGATGAAGTTGACGACATCAGTGCTTTTCTCGGCGCTGAAGGAGAAATCGGAATGAGGCTCGGAAGAGATGGCGGCGAGCTTGTCCTTGTTCTCACCGACGTTTTCAAGACTGAGACCCAGAGTAAAGAGGCGGGTATTCTGTCCGAATGCGTTTTTCATGGATTTCACGCTTGACGCGGCGGTCTGGATCTGTGGCCATGTATTACCGTTCGGAGCGCCGTCTGTTATCAGCACCACGGCGGTCTGAGAATTTTTCACGTTGTTGAATTTGGTGTTGAATTCCGAAACAGCCTTGTCCAGACCGTCAGCATGCCTTGTTCCTCCGTCGAGATCTATGTTATAAAGAGCGCTTATCATATTATCCTTCTGAGCGGCGGTGAAGGGACCGTAGGAATGCGTATTCTTGTTGAAAGTCACCAGTCCTATCTGAGCGTCGGGATCTACCGAGAAAAGGACCTCGGAAGCCGCCTCAACGGCGATCTGCATGTAATCCAGACGCGACCACGGTCTGCCCTCGACCTTTTCATCAGCCGTATAGATGTAGCCGTCATTCAGATTGCTGAGGGTGGAGCTGCTCAGCGAATAGCAGTACTGACCGGTCGCAGGATAATTTCTTTCATATGAATCGGGAGCGTAAAAGTAGGACGCGTCGATGTAATACCATCCGGAAGCCAGTCTGCCGGTATTTGTAGGAACTGTAAGTTTAGACGCGTCATGATAGAAGACAGCCCAGTTTGTCGCCGCGTTATTCTTATCTGTGATCACATAGAAAACGGTGTCTCTCTGACTTGCATCCAGTCCAATGAAGAAGCTGCGGAGTCCCTGCATATTGGAATAGGTATAATCGCTTCCGTTTACCTGAACTCTGTAAAGGTTTTCGGGGAAGAACATTGATCTGGAAGCGTCGACAACGAATTCCAGCGCGAGTGCGGGGGAGACCAGATGATAGCCGGATGAGGCCATGAGATCGAGCTGATAGATCCTGTTCGCGTAGTCATAGACCTCGGCGGTCTTGTCCACGATCAGATCCTGAGTCATCTCGGTCTTCCATTTCTCTATCAGGACCTTGATATCTATGAAATCGTACATCTCCGACTCGGAGGTGTCGGCTGTGAAAGACGTGATACCCGCGAAGTAAACCGGCGAAGCGTCATCAGCGTTCAGAGTCGTCCGATGCAGGATGCCGCCTTCCGCAGACAGCGTGTAGCTCGTATTGTAGTAGTTCGCGTAGATTTTGCCGTTTGAGATGCTGAGCGTTCTCTGAGCCGATCCGATAACGGCGTCGGGAGTCCCGGCGTTCTGCGGAAGGATTCCGAAATACGGGTCGATATAGCTTGCCGTGTCGGTACCATAAGCCGACAGTCTGGCAGTATGTCTCGAGGCGCTTACGATCGAGTAGCTCCAAAGATATTCATCAAGATAATCCATCGATGTCGTCCCGGGGCCCATGAAGGAGACGGTGCCGTTCAGGTAATAAACTTTTCTGAGCGTCCCGTCGTGCGCTACCGCGTAGTAATCCGCGCCGTTCTGCAGCAGCATGACATAGGGGGTGTTTTCGGCGGTCGGCCAGCCGTAGGCATTCGTCTCGGCGACCGTTCCGATGACGGAGAAGCCGTTCTGCTCGTATGTGATTTCGGAGACGGACTCTTCTTCTGTCTCGATATTTATGATTTCAGTCCCGTTCTGAGCAAAGTGGATCACCTTGAGCTCCGCGGCCGCGCTCAGTTCAACGGGCTCCGCGTAGGTTATCTTCACGTCGACCGGCGTTGTCGGTTCAATTTCCTCTCCGTCCTTGTCGATGATGCTGACGTCAAAGAATCTCGCGTGATCCAGGCCCACAACGTATTCTTCCGCGGCGCCGTCGGATAAGGTGGCTATCGTCTGATCGAAGTAATAGGTATATTCGTCCGATTCCTCTGTTATCTCCCTTACTCTTAATTCGGCACCCTCCGGGATCCCGGCGTCTTCGCCGTAGATCACGGTAATGGTATAGGTTTCACCGGAAGCCGTAATGAAGTCCTTGGTTATCTGAGCGTCAGTCACCCTGATCTCGATGACCTCACCGTTTTTCAGCGTGATGGTCAGCTTCTCCTCGGTGTCGAACGGCATAAGCGACTCGAGCACCCAGTCTTCCTCGCCGAAGACCCACAGGACCTTCGTCTTGTGAGTGACCTTCACGAGCTCGGGATTCGAGAACTCGACATTCCCGATACCGGCGATGAAGTCATCGGCTTCAAGGATATCGTCGATGAGACCGATCTTTACAGCCAGCTCGCGGAGAGAGATGCTTGTCCCGCCCTCGATGCTGAATTCGATGCCGTCGTTATGGAAGTCGACGGTATATACGATCGCGTACACCGAGAATCCGCCCGCGTCGAAGACTATCTCCTCGGCGGCGGAGGGAACGGTGATCTCATCCGACTGATCCACGACCTTCGCGCTGCCGTCATTTTCGACGTGCACGACGGTCTGATTGTCGCTTACGGTAGGGATATTCGAGATGATCTTGACGCGGACGGGCTTCTCCGGCTCAAGCTCATCACCGCTTTCGGCGAAGAAGGTGATGTCGAACGCCTTTATTCCGACGATCTCGCCGTCGACGGCTCCCGTCACTGTGTCGAGGATGCTCTGCTCGCTCACCTCTGCGACCGACATGGTGGTACCGGCAGGGAAGGAACCTTCATCGGCGAAGGCCTTTATCGTGACGTCGCCGATCTCGTAGACGAACCTCTGAGCCGGCATTTCAGGAGCGATATATTCCGGTTCGGTCTCGGCAGTTTCGGGAGCGTCGGTTTCGGTCTCATCAGCCGCCGTGGTTTCTTCGGAGGCCGTGGTTTCTTCGGAAGTGGTGGTTTCTTCGGAAGTGGTGGTCTCTTCGGAGGTGGTGGTCTCTTCGGAGGTGGTGGTCTCTTCGGAAGTAGTGGTTTCTTCGGAAGTAGTGGTTTCTTCGGAAGTAGAGGTTTCTACGGGAGTGGTGGTCTCTGCAGAGGTGGTGGTTTCTACGGAAGTGGTGGTTTCCTCGGAAATTGTGGTCTCTTCGGAAGTAGTGGTTTCTACGGAAGTGGTGGTCTCTACAGAAGCAGTGGTTTCTATTGAAGTGGTGGTTTCTTCGGAAGCAGTAGTTTCCTGAGCCGCAGTTGTTTCAGCGATCGGCATCGCAGGCTCGAGGGCAGAAGTGCTGTCCTGAGTCGTAGTTTCGGTGTCAGCGGCAGTTTCAGCAGTGGTTTCCTCGATCGTGGTGTCTGCTGCCGTCGTGCTTTCCGCAGCTGCGGTATCGAGTGACGCGGTGCTTTCCGCGGTTGTCGATTCCGCGGTCGTGGTGTCTTCCGCGGCTACCGGCATCATCGGGATCTCCGGATCGGCAGTCTCGATGTCGGCGGACGTCGTCTGAGGGATCTCCGGGATTTCGTAAGAGACGGTCCCGGAAGCCGGGATCATGGTCACATCGGTCTCGGCTGCCGGTCTTTCCATGTTCTCAGGCGCGCCGAATCCGGCTATCGCCTGATCGTCCGCGGAGTAGTTCATCTCTCTGACTACGCCGGTCAGGGTCTCGATGACGGTATATTCGTTATTCACGCTGTATCCGGCGAAGATCCCGGCGCAGACGATGGCTCCGGTCTCGTCCTTTAGGAAGACGATATCGCCGGCGGACGGCTGATCGACGATCCTGACAAGAGAGGCGAGCTCGGCCGCGTTCTGCACCTGAGGCAGCTCGATACCGGCATACTTATAGCAGAAGCGGGCGAACATGACGCCGATCTCGCCGTAGGGATCGCCGAAGGCAGCGCCGAAGCGGTTCCATCCGGAGCGTCTGCCGATCTCATCCTCGATGTAGTTTCTGGCGGACTCTCTCTTTTCAAGCTGGGTGCGGGCGATGGTGACGACATCGTTCGCGGCAGCGCCGGTGATCCCGGCAGTGATTATATCGGTCTCCCAGGCTTCCGCCGTCTCAACGTCGGCGGCGGGATCGCCGTGAATATAGCATTCCGCAGAATGCATATGTTCCGCAAGAGCGCAGATCTGAACGTGCTCTATCATATAGCAGGACTCGCTGTGAACGTGACCGGAAACGGCCTGAGACTCCTCGAGACCGCAGATCAGCTCATTCATATAGCACTCAGAGGTGTGTATATGTCCGGCAGCTTCCTCCAGCCCGCAGACGGTGTTTCCTTCCTCGTCAAAGCAGAGCTCGGAATGAGTATGCCCCTCGGTTTCCGTGAGAGCGCAGATGAGAGCGGAGGCATAGCAGGCGTCGGTGTGAGTGTGTCCGGCGGACGCGGGGATCTCTTCCATGCCGCAGATAAGGGTCGGGACTTCGACAAAGCATTCAGGGGCGTGGATATGATCGGTGAGGCCGCAGGCGACGGCGGCTTCCAGCGTCAGAGCCGGAATGATCATAGCGTATGTCACGCAGAATACGGCCACCGCGGACAAACCGGATACTACGCGCATCCATACTTTTGCCCGTGATTTGTTCTCCACTTTAGTATACAGGAGATTGTTTGACTTCTTGCTCTGATAAATGTTGTTGGTCATATTCATCTGCGGTATCATATCTGTGTAGTATTTTTATCGTGCTTAAATTATACCATAAACTGCCAGAAAAACACAACGCAAATGGGATAAGCGGATTCTTTCTGGGATGAGATATTGCAATGTGTGATGTGTAAAGCAAATGAGAATCAACTACATATTGTATGTGAATATTCTTGATCGAAAACAGGCCACTCCTTATATGTGTTTTTTTCCCCTCTGTTACGTCGCGTCATTTCTGCGTCATTGGCGTACTCGTCCGCGCGGCGGCTGTATAATGAATATCGGAACGTGAAATTGAAAAAGTCTGAAATGTGATATAATAAACACTTTTTCATTAAGATTTAAATTAATAAAACTGACGTATTTACTTGACAGAATCGCAATTATATGGTATTATAATTATACATTATAATTATTTGGACAGGCCTGTTATTATGTTTAAAGATGTCGGTTCCCGGGCACGTTATGATACTGTGGGAATCCGGAGATTTTGCAATGGATCGAAGTGACGGCAGCCCGCTTATCTCGGTCGTGGTCCCGGTATTCAGGGTGGAAAAGTACCTTGAGCGATGCGTGAGAAGCATCATGGCTCAGACATGGCGGGATATCGAGATCATACTTGTGGATGACGGCTCAGACGACGGATGTCCTCAGCTCTGCGACGGGTTCGCCGCGGCGGACAGCCGGGTAAGAGTCATCCATAAGCCGAACGGCGGCCTTTCATCCGCGAGAAACGCCGGCATCGAGGCGGCCGCCGGCGGGTATCTCATGTTCATCGACAGCGACGACTGTATCGAGCCGGAAATGGCTGAAAAGCTGTATCGCGCGCTTATTGAGAGAGGCGCTGATATGAGCGTATGCGGCTACCGATGCGTCGGCGAAAACGGGGAGGAGCTCAGCGTCCATACGACGGACAGGCAGTGCACGCCTCGTCAGGTGCTGTGCGAGGAGGTATTCCGCTTCACCGAAAACTACAGCAACTACTGGAATTACGCATGGAACAAGCTGTATAAGCGGGAGCTGTTCGATACTCTCAGATATCCGGAGGGGAAAACCTACGAGGACGTTTTTGTAAGCGCCGATCTGTACATGAGAAGCGAGAAGATCGTGTTCGTGCCGGATATACTGTATAATTACCTTCGCCGGGAAGACAGCATAACCGGGCGTCCGTGGTCGCTTTCAAGATTCGATCTTGCCGAGGCGAGGTTCAGGATCGCGAAGCTTTACTCTAAAACTCCCGGCTATGAGGAAGCGGCGAAAAAAACGCTGCTTTCAGGGACAGATCAGATGTATTCAAAGGCGGCTTCGGCGCTTATTAGAAATATCGGCGACAGAAGGTATCGGGCGCGATACAGGGAGCTTCAGAAGCTTTTGCGGCAGGCGTACCGCGGCCTGATAAAATGCAGTGCGCCGATGGATACGGGGGAGAGAGCATGGCTTTTCGGCTGCCGAGTCAGCTGGATAGGCGCATGGGCGGTAAGACGGCTGTTCCGTCTTCTGAGATCACCCGTTTCAAAATCAAAACTGTAATGCCCGGCTTTTTTGTCTGACGGAGGTTGACGCATGGCGGGAAGAATAAAGAAGACCGGGAAAAACATAGCGTTCAGCTTCGCGAATCAGATAGTGACGATTATCCTCGCGTTCATTGCAAGGACCGTGTTCGTGCACAGGCTCGGCGTCGATTATCTCGGTCTGAGCGGCGTCTTCAACAGCGTGCTCAGAGTCATATCCTTGGCGGACCTCGGTCTTCAGACCGCCATGATATACAGCTTCTACAAGCCGCTGGCGGAGGATGACCATGAAAAGCTGGCCGCGCTCACGCAGTATTACAGAAGGATCTATCTTGTCATCGCCTCGGCGGCGGCCGTTCTCGGCCTCGCTCTTATCCCGGCGCTTCCGCGCATCATCAATCTGGATAACGAGATACCGCACCTGACGGTTTATTATCTTCTTTCCCTGTCCGGCGTCGTCGTCACGTACCTGTGCGTTTACAGGACCTCGATACTTACGGCGGATCAGAAGGATTACATGGTCTCCCGCGCCGCCATATGGGTGAATTTCGGGAAGACGACGCTCCAGATACTAGCGATACTGATTTTCGGCAGCTATTTCGCCTTCCTTGTCATCGGTATCGGCGGAGGGATCCTCCAGAATGTCGTGACTTCGCATATAGCTTCAAGAGAATATCCGTATATCCTGAGAAAAGCCGATCTTTCCGGTGAGGAAAAGAAGGAGATATTCAAAAACATCCGTCCGGTCCTTTTATATAAGCTCTCGGCCGTTGTTCAGGACGCGACGGACAATCTGCTTACGTCGGTGATGATAGGCACGGCGGCGGTCGGGTATTACTCGAATTACGCCATGATAGAGCTGCAGATCGTCGGGTTTGTCAGACTTCTTTTCGGCTCGATGACGGCGAGCGTCGGGAACCTGCTCGTCGAGGAAAAGGCCGAGCGCCGGTATGAGGTGTTTTTGAGCGCCCAGTCTGTCGGGCTGATAATATCGGCGGTCGTGATCCCATGCTATACGGTCCTTGTAAGCGGGTTTATAGAGCTGTGGTTCGGCTCGGGATTCACTCTCCCTCCTGCCGCCGTAGCCGCGATAGGGGTGAACATGTACCTGTCATGCGTGCAGCGCCCGCTATGGGCGTTCAGCGACGCCGCAGGACTTTACAGGAAGACCAAATACGCGAAGCTTGTATGCGCCGTGCTGAATCTCGCGCTGTCGGTCGTTCTCGGGAAACTGATCGGCCTTGCCGGTATTCTGTTCGCGACGGCGATATCGGCTGCCGTGACGTATGTATGGTATGAGCCGAAGCTGATATTCGAAGAGTATTTCGATATGAAGCCTGCGGGGTACTACATCGAGCTCGCACTCAACTTCCTGCTTGTCGTTGCTCTCACCGCGCTCTGCGGATGGCTCACCGGCATGATAGGCGGTTCCGGCGTCATATGGTGGCTCATAAAGGCTGCCGTCTCAGGGACCGTCTGCCTTGCCGTGTCATCGCTTATATATATGAAAACCAGGGGATTCGTCCTTCTGACTGAGAAAGCCCGCCGTCTGCTTCGCGGCGAGGACTGAAAACAGGCTGAACGAGAGGAGATATGTCAGTTGTATAAAAAGAAAAGCTACGGGTGGTCACAGCATCCCGATTTCATAATACTCGATATCCTTGTATTTGAGATCTCGCTTCTGATCTCCTATTACATAGTCGGAGGCATGCAGGGCATCTCCTTTACTCGGACGCTTAGGGAGGAGCTCATTCTGATCCTCTTCATTGACCTGATCATACTGGTCTTGTCTGACGGATACCGGGATGTCATCAGAAGGACATTCCTTAAAGAATTCCCGAATATGCTCAGGCATACCGCGTTCATTTCGCTGACATGGATCATGTCGATGGTTTTTCTCAAGATCGAGACGGGCAGTCTGATCCTTGTCGCGTACACTATCGCGATATACTTTGTCCTTTGTCTTATCGTCCGCACGATGTGGAAGAGACATCTGCGCGCGCGTCTGAACATAGACATACACCGCCAGCGCCGCATGCTCGTTGTGACGGAAACCGGACGCATACGCGGGCTCATCGAGGAGCTGATGAAGAACAACTTCAACTCCTACCGTTTCGTCGGTGTGGCGCTTATGGACGATGACTCCTCGCTTGAGAAGGGCAACGAGCAGCTTACCGCATTCGGCGAGTATCAGCCGCAGGATATGCGCGTTGTCTCCACCCGCGACACGCTCATCTCATATCTAAAGGAGAATATCGTCGACGAGATCTATTTCGACATAACGGACTGGAGCAGACTGCAGGATGAGCTGGTCGGAACGATAAACAGCATGGGGCTGACGATCCACTTCTCCCTTGACGGTCTCAACTTCCTCAACGCGAGAAACAAGAACATCGAAAGGGTGCTCGGCAACGTCGTCGTAACGACCAGTCTCGGCTATGTGTCGGGACGTGAGCTTTTCCTCAAGCGACTTATCGACATCTTCGGCGGCATAATCGGCTGCATATTCACCGGACTGCTCACTCTCGTCCTGGGACCGGCCATCTATATCGCGTCGCCTGGACCGATATTCTTCAAGCAGACCCGCATCGGAGAGAACGGGCGCAAATTCCAGCTTTACAAATTCCGCAGCATGGTTCTGAACGCCGAGCAGCAGAAGAAGGAAGTTCAGGAAGCCGAGGGGCAGTCTGACAGCCTTATGTTTAAGGCGGAGCACGACCCGAGGATAATCGGTCAGAAGCAGCTGCCGAACGGAAAATGGAAGAAGGGCATCGGAGGGGTCATCCGCGATCTTTCTCTCGACGAATTCCCCCAGTTCTGGAACGTTCTGCGCGGCGATATGTCGCTTGTCGGCACCCGTCCCCCGACGCTCGACGAATGGGAGAGGTACACTCCGTTCTATCACAGCCGTATGTCCACAAAGCCGGGCATCACGGGCTTATGGCAGGTCAGCGGACGCAGCAATATCCGTGATTTCGATCAGGTCGTCGAGCTTGACAGGGAATATATCGAAAACTGGTCACTCGGACTTGATTTCCAGATCCTTCTGCGTACCGTCTGGGTGGTTCTTACCAGAAAGGGCGCCATGTGAGGCAGGAGAAAACAAAAAACGCGGCTGACGGCGGCGGAGACATTAATTCTCCGAAGCACCGAAAAGCCGCGAAGGCACGCCTTCTTATCGCAGCCGCCGTCTGCCTTTGTCTCTTCATCATCGTCCCGGTTATATCGAAAATATACACCGCCTCTCACTACGTCACGACGTTCTACCGTGAGGAGTCCTCGCTTCTGAGCGAAGATCTCAGGATAGTGTTTATCGCCGACACGCACGGGAGAGTCTACGGAGGAGGCGGCGATGAGCTTCTTTCGGATATATCATTTCTTGAGCCGGATCTCATAATCCTCGGCGGCGACATGATAAGCAGGGATGACAAGGATATCAGCCCCGTACTGGGTCTCTGCTCAAGGCTGACGGAGATAGCGCCGGTGTATGGGGTGCTCGGCAACCATGAGAGCGAGAGGATATATCATCTCGGCGACGATAAGCTCACGGATAAGATCGCCGATACCGGCGTGATCCTGCTACGAAACGAGGATATGATCGTATCTGCAGGGAACGATACGGTCAGGCTTGTCGGGGTCGAAGGCACGGAGGCCGGAGTCGATCTGTACGGCGTGAGACAGCGTCTCGACGAGATGAATTTCGGCGGCGGTGTCTATACGGTCATGATCGCCCATATCCCGGTGCTGTTCAGGGAGAAGCTCATGCCGTATGATTTCGATCTCGGGCTTGCCGGTCATGTGCACGGCGGCATCGTAAGATTGCCGTTCATCGGCGGTCTGTATTCATATGAGGAAGGTCTTTTTCCGCGCTTCAGCAGGGGAAAATACACTCTTGACAACGGCGCGGATCTGATAGTGAGCGGCGGCATGGGCGATTCGGGATGGCCGCCGAGGATAAACAATATGCCGGAGCTCGTCGTTATCGATATTGTCCGGATCTGATTGTATATATTGACGCACGGAGGTTAATTGATGGCATCGACTGAAAAATCCGGGACAGAAACGGTGAAAGCGAAAGCGGCGCATAAAGCCGCGCCCGGCGGGAGCTTTGTTCCCAAAAGGAACAGAATCATAATCGTCTGTCTTCTGATCGCTGCGGTCGCCGCCCTTGTAGTTGGGCATTTCGCGGTCAGAAGATACGAAGCGTACGTTACGATGTCTCTGAATTACGATCAGGCGTCTGACGGCCTTACACCGATATCCACACGTCTGAATATGTTCGAGATAAGGACGGCGCCGGTCCTCGAGCGCGTGATCTCGGATCACGGCCTCGAGGGGAAGACGAGCGTCGGCGAGCTGTCGGAGCGCGTCTCGGTTCAGGCGGCGTCAAAGCCCGACAGCACCGACGGCGATGTTTTCATCAGCACCGCCTACAGGATCGGATTCAAGGGCTATGGCAGGATCGGCGGCAATACGGCCGGTCAGATGCTTGATTATCTCTGCGACGCATACAAAAACTATTTCATCAGCGAATACGCGGTGAACAAGATCGGCACGGGCGGTCTGCACGACGTGCTTGAGTTCAGCGACGAGTATTTTATGCGTTATGAGCTTCTGCTTCTGAAGCTGAACCAGATAAACCGCTACGCCGAGGTGCGCGTCAAAGAGAGCGGCGATTTCGCCGATACCGATCTCGGTCTCTCATTTTCCGGCATACGCGAGCGCGCGAAGGATCTCAGGGATTACGATCTTTACAATCTCCTGTCGTTCATCGAGTCGAACGGCGTGAGCCTGAGACCGGGCGAGCTGAGCGGCATGATGACATACCGCTACCGGCTGCAGAAGGCTGAATACGACCGCATCATGGCGCATTACAGAATCGACAACGAAGGCATTTCGATATATGAGAAGGCGATGACCGCCATATATATGATCCCGACCATCGACGAGCAGTCGCGTTATTACATGTCTATGACCAGATCCGCCATGAACGATCTCGGCGAGGACGCCGACGTTCAGCTTTCGCATGCCATGGATATGCTCGGCGAGATGCAGTACACGCGTTATATCATCAATATCGCGCAGAACGCCGGATCGAATCCGGGAAGCGACAGCACGGCCCTGAAAAGACGCGCCGGGGAGCTGCTTGACAATCTCGTTCAGAAGACGGATAAGCTGTCGTCCGATCTTGAGATGATCGACAAAGCATATCTGAGCAGCCTCGCGGACAGATATCTGTCGTTTTCAAAGCCGGAATACCCGTTGTTCGACAAAATCACTCCCGTCATCGCCGTGATTCTTGTCGCCGCCGCGGGAATAGTATTTATTGCGTCAAGGGAGAAAAAGGACGAAGGGGGGCGTGAGTCATGAAGCAGTTCAGCGTTCTGAGATATCTCAAGAAATTCCGCTGGCTGATTTTCGCCTTTGCGGTCGGCGGCTCACTGCTCGTTTTCGCGTACGGTTCGTCGAGACAGACCTATGAGGCTTCGGCCGTCATGCGTTACAGCGGCGGCGAGATACCCGAGGAGATGCGCGAGGTGTATTCCACGGCGATCATCGACGCGGCTCTGGATGAGCTCGGATACGACACCGTCGGAGTGGACGATATACGCTCGAGGTTCAGGGTCGATCCAGTCGTCTCGGAATCGAATCAGACCATGGTCGACGCCATACTCGAATCGGGAAGAAAGCCGGATTTCGAGCCCGACACATACAGGGTATCGTTCAAGAGCGACGACGAGAACTTCGCTTTCAGCGTTCTCGACGCGGTGATAAAGAACTATTACCGCTATTATACCGAGCAGTATGAGACCGGCATACTCGGGGAGAACGGGACCGATATGCTCGATATCTCGGGATTCGATTTTGTCGAAAGCGTTCAGACGCTTGAAAAATCGGTCGCCGATATGATCACCTTCCTTGACGCGAAGCGCGCCGTTCAGCCGGAAGCAAGATCTATCAAGACGGGGTGCAGCTATCAGGATCTGTATGAGGCCTTCCGCTACCTGTATCTGAGCGAGATACCGCGCCTGTACATGTCGGTGCTCGGCGGCTCTTCATCCACGGAGGCCGACGTTCTTGTTGCGAGACTGGAGCGCAACTGCGACCGCTTGAGAGAAAAAATCACGGCGCGCGCTCAGGAGATCGAGTATCAGAAGGAGCTGATGGACAATTTTGCCGGACGTTCGGAGGAGATCTTCGATTTCCAGCGTGGAGAGGGCGCCGTCGGTGAGAACTTCATCCTCGACGAGACGAAATACGCTGACAGCGGCAGCGCGAGGACGACTTACGACAGTCTGATGTACCGTTATATATCTCTCAGGAACGAGTACGAGAGCTATGTCATAGAGCTCGATACCCAGGAGTTCCTTCTGAAGATATTCATGAACAGCTCGAGTATGCAGCTGTCCGATGACTCGGCTGATTCCGGCGATGACGCCGAAAATACCGAAGATACCGATCTCGCGGCCATTTTCGCGTACGCCGCCGAGGGAGCGAAGCTGTCGGCAGATGAGATCCAGGCTCTTATCGACAGATGCGCCGGACTCTACGCCGAGTATTACGATCTCACGGACAGAACGAGCGAAGAACTCAACAGCGTCCTCAGCGCCAAATATCTCACCACGGTCGGCAGCATAGATGTCGAGCCGTCTATCCAGATCGTCCGCTACGCGATAATCGCCCTCGCGCTGTTCCTTGTGCTAGGTGTACTGATCTCCGTAGTACTGGGGCGCGGGATCGAGATCGTCGAGAATCTGCTTTATCACGACAGGAACGCGGATCTTCCGAACCGCGCAAGCTGCGACCAGTATATCGAAAAGCGCGAGAGCGCCATACTTCCCGACAATTTCGCCTGCGTCACGATGCAGCTCGATCTGAGGAAGATCACGGCTCAGTACGGCAGAGAAATCGGGGACAAGGCTCTCAGCGATTTCGGCTCGATACTGAAAGGCTTCAAGGAGGCTTTCGGATATATCGCCCACAACGGATCAGGCCAGTTCATCGCCTTCTTCAATGAATGCTCAAGAAGCAAGCTCGACGCCATCCTGTATATGCTCAAGACCAAAACCGACGAGTACAACTCGGACTCCGAGCATGTTCCGGTGGAGTATTCCGTCGGCAGCGCAATCACGTCCGAGACGGGTGAATACAGCATCCGTCCGTTGATACAGGCCGCTATACGCGATCGTCTCTCACCGGGAGAAGGCTCCGAAACGAAGAGCGGTGCGGCGAAGATTTCGGAGACCGATAATGCGTGAAACGCTGATCGATCCCCGTGAAAGAGCCGGCGAAAGGTCTCTTCTCGCCGGCTTCGCGGTCTTATTCTCGGTCCTCTGCACCCTGCTCGCCGGCATAGGGGAATGGAGGACGCTGAACGATCAGATCGGAGCTTTGCCAAAGCTGTTTTCGCTCGGCGTGATAGCCTGCGCGGTGCTCTGCTTTATGATAAAGCCGGATTACGAAGCCGCGAAAAAGGCGCTGTCTTTTCTGCCGGTATTCTTTGTCCTGCTGCTGGTGCCGCTGCTTACGAGCTTCGTGACATGGGTCACGGGACTTGAAACCTTCGGCTCGGTGGCAAGAGGGATGGAGAAGCTGGTGTTTCAGGGCGTGACTATCCTGTATTCTGTCAGTATGGTTTACATGTTCGGCGAAAAAGCCGTGGACTGGTTCTTTCTCGGTGTCGCCGGCGCTAACTTAGCGATCATACTGATAGAGATCAGGAATTACGGGCTGGCGGAAAGCGCGGCGTCGGTCATGCGCGGCCTTCTGTCCGGCGGGGAAGCGGAGGGCTTCATGCGCGCCATCGAGCTGCACGACTTCGCCTTCCTTTACGGTCAGTTTGCCGTATATTATCTGATGTTCGCTCCGGGGAAAACTCCGAAAGAGAAGAAGAGACGCGCCCTGCATGTCGCGGCGTGTCTGTTCTTCCTTCTTCTGGCGTTCAAAAGGCTTGTCTTCCCGGCAGTGATCATGGCGGTTGTGCTCGCCTTCATACTCGGGAAGCTGAAAAAGATACGGCCATGGCTCGCTGCGCTCGGCGTTCTCTGCGTGATCGGCTCATATGTTTATGTCTACCTGATATACAGCGGGCGTCTGGTGCCTCTTATGCAGCAGCTCGGCATAAACATGATGGGGAGAGACACGTTCTGGACAAACGCCGGCAGATATTATGAATTCTCGGTATTCTGGCGCGGTCTCGGCTTCGAGGCGGTAGATACGCTGGTCAATTCATGGGTCGAATCAGGGCTGATAAACAGGCCTTATCCGCTTCACAATGATTATCTCAAGGTATTTGTCGAGCTCGGCTCTCTCGGGCTCGCACTTTGGGGAGGGATCCAGTATATCTTCTACCCCCAGTACTGGGCGTCCCGGCATTCGGCGAGATGCGCGGTGCTCTATTTCTCCCTGCTCGCATATATGAGCGTTACGTATATGACGGACAACACCGCGTTCTATTTCTGGAATTCGATCGCGCTGAGAATGATCCCGATGGCATTCAGCTTCAGGAAGACAGTCAGCGGGGAGACGGCAAAATCATGGAAGCCTCCAGAGCCGGAGCAGCTTGCCGCCGCGGTGAACGAGATCGAGGAGAACGGCAGAGATGGACAGAGACAATAAAATAAGAAAGCTGATGAAAGCGCCGTCATATATCCGGCATATCCTGCTGTTCTTCATTCTGTGGATCCCGGCAAGGCTGCTCAGGAAAATGAGCGGGAGATACAGAAACCTCTGGCTTGTCTCGGAGCGGGGAAACGACGCCCGTGACAACGGCTACTGGTTTTTCCGTTATCTGCGTGAGAAGCATCCAGAGATCAACGCGAGATATGTCATAAGCCGCGACAGTCCTGATTTCGGAAATGCCGCCGCGCTCGGCGAAACTGTCATCTTCCGGAGTCTCAGGCACCATCTGATGTATCTCGCCGCCGATTATCTTGTCAGCGCTCATGTGCAGCCGGTGGCTCCGGATATGGTCATCTACTATCATCTCGCCCAGATCGGCATCCGCGCGAAGGGAAAACAGGTCTTTCTCCAGCACGGGATCATAAAGGACGATATGGAATGGCTACACTACCCGAAACTTAGGGTAGATATGTTTGTGAGCGGCGCCCTGCCTGAGTTTGAGTATCTGAAAAAAACATACGGGCATCCCGACGGAGTGATCCGCTTCCTCGGTCTCTGCCGCTTTGACAGTCTTGTTGAGGATGGCGAAAAAACTCGTGAGATCCTCGTTATGCCGACATGGCGGGGGGCGTTTTATCCTCATGGGGATGATTTTCCGAAGACGATGTTTTATCGCAGCTTCCAGGCGCTTTTGAGCGACCCGAAGACGTCCGAGCTTCTTGACAGGCTCGATTTCAGGCTAATATTCTATCCCCACGCCGAGCTTCAGGACGAGCTGCGGCACTTCACCTCGCCGTCCGACAGGATCATCCTTGCCCGCCGGGAGGATTATGACGTTCATGATCTGCTGAAACGGTGCCGGATCCTCATAACCGATTATTCGAGCGTATTCTTCGATGCCGCGTATATGAACAAGCCTGTCATCTATTATCAGTTCGACGAGGATGAGTTCAGGCGCTATCACTACAAGCAGGGTTATTTCTCATATGAGCGCGACGGGTTCGGTCCCGTAGTAAGAACGCATGACGAGCTGATGAAGGCTCTATGCGCTGCGGCGGACAACGGGTTTGAATCGGAGGAGCTTTACCGAAGCCGTGCGGAAAGCTTCTTCGGCAGTCGTGAGGGCGGATGCTGCGAGCGCACATACGCGGAGATATTGAAGCTCGGAAAAGGCGGACAGTGACGCTTTTTTCGCGTTCGGAGGAGATGCTGCAATGAAAATCGCCATGCTTGGCCATAAAAGGATCCCGTCGCGGGAAGGCGGGATCGAGGTCGTCGTGGAGGAGCTGGCCGCGCGGATGGCCGCCATGGGGCATGAAGTCACCTGCTATAACCGCCGCGGACGGCATATCGGCGGCGATGAATTCGCCGAGGCCGATCAGACCCTGAAAGAATACCGCAATATCCGGTTAAAATGGGTCCCTACGCTTGACCGCAGGGGACTCGCCGCTTTCACGGCGGCGATATCCGCGTCGGTATGCACCGTGTTTTACGGGTACGATATAGTCCATTTCCATGCCGAGGGGCCGTCGGTTATGTGCTGGCTGCCGAAGCTGTTCGGGAAAAAGGTCGTCGTCACCATCCACGGGCTGGATCACAGGCGGGGCAAATGGGGAAAGCTGGCGAAGAGCGTGATCATCGCCGGAGAAAAGAGCGCCGCGCGCTGGGCCGATGCCGTTATCGTGCTGAGCGAGGATGTCCGCCGCTATTTCAGGGACACATACGGGCTTGAGACGAAGCTGATATATAACGGCGCTTCTGAAACCCAGAAGAGACGCCCGGAGCTTATTTCCGAAAGATACGGGCTTAGCGGCGGGGATTATCTGTTATATCTCGGAAGGCTTGTCCCCGAAAAGGGGATAGATTGTCTCATCCGCGCTTACCGGCAGAATGATACGGACAAGAAGCTCGTTATCGCCGGCGGGGGATCCGACAGCGGCGCTTATGTGAAAAAGCTCCATGAGATGGCGGACGGTGACGAGCGGATAATATTCACCGGCTTCGTTCAGGGACAGGCGCTCGAGGAGCTTTACAGCAACGCGTATATCTACATACTTCCGAGCCTGCTCGAAGGCATGCCTCTGAGCCTGCTGGAGGCCATGAGCTATGGCTGCTGCTGTCTTACGAGCGATATCCCCGAGTGCACCGATGTCACCGGAGACGCCGGATTTTCGTTCAAGGCGGGAGACTCCGACGATCTCGATAAAATGCTGACAAAGCTCTGTGCGGGCGGCGAGCTGTGTGCCGAATACGGGAAAAAGGCCGAAAAACGGGTGCTCAGCCTTTTCAGCTGGGATAAGACGACGGAGCAGACGCTCGAGGTTTATGAAAGCGTCCTCGAGCGAGGAAAGAAAAGGCACTGACGCCGAGATCTGTGATTGATACTGTATATCTGAAACTTGTTAAGGACGGACTGATATGATTCATGTACTGCATTCGGTCAGCAATATGGCGAGAGCCGGCATAGAAACCATGCTTATGAATTATTACCGCCATATCGACCGCGAGATTCTGCAGTTTGATTTCCTCGCGAATAAGCCTGTCCCCGGCGAGTATGACGACGAGATACGCCGACTCGGCGGCAGGGTGTTTGTCAGTCCCGGACTTAATCCGCTGCATTACCGGCAGTATGAGCGATATGTTCGTCAGATAGTATCCGAAACGCCGGATCTGAAGATAGTGCACGGCCACAATGAGGCGATGGCGTATTACGCTCTCAGCAGCGCGAGAAAGGCCGGGATCGGCGTAAGGATCGCGCATGCTCACAATACCCGTATAATCCGGGATTACAAGTACCCGCTGAAAATGATCTGCAAGAGCCTTCTGCCCGGTTCCGCCACCGAATTCTGGGGATGCGGGAGAGACGCGGGGATCTATTATTTCGGCGAAAAGCGCTGGAATGAGCGCGGTGTGATCATACACAACGCTATCGATCTTGACCGTTTCCGCTTTCAGCCTTCTCTTAGGGAGGAAATGAGGCGCCGGCACGGCCTCGGAGACGGCCTTGTTGTCGGGCATGTGGGAAGGTTCAATATTCAGAAAAATCACAAAAGACTGCTTGAGATCTTCCGTGGTATAGTGAGCGCGCGGCCTGACTCGCGTCTGGTACTGATCGGTACCGGCGAGCTTGAGGATGATGTGCGGGCAAAGGCGAAGATGATGGGACTTGATGAAAAGATTCTCTTCGCCGGTCAGACCGGGAATGTCGCCGAGTGGTACCAGGCGATGGACTGTTTCGTCATGCCTTCGCTGTTCGAAGGTCTCCCGGTAGTCGGGATAGAAGCACAGGCAGCGGGGCTCCCGTGCGTTTTCTCGGATGAAGTCACGGACGAGGTCCTGATCTCCCCATCGTCGTGCCGTCTGTCGCTTGACGACAGCGATGAAATATGGGCAAAGCGCGTCATTTCGCTTTGCGGAGCATCTGACCGTTTCGCCGGGGAAGGCCTGGTCCGCGAAGCCGGATACGATATCTGCGTCGAAGCCGAAAAGCTCCAGAAGCGGTATATCAGTCTTGCCTATGAGAAGCTGGCATGACGGCGCGGAACCGGTTTGAGCGCGGGTAGAGGATCATCATCGGCGGTGAACGGCGCAGTCAGCAGTCATCCGTCTTCGGCCGCGGCATACGGATTCAACTGTTCACTTGTGTTAATTATTTCTAACTCATTCCGTTCATAATCTTATGATATAATAATCCCATAATACAAATCCGGAGCCTGACACGGCTCAGAATAAGGGAGTATTCATATGATAAAGAACACGCTTAAGATAGACGGGATGATGTGCGGCATGTGCGAGGCTCATATCTGCGACGCGATACGCAGGGCGGTGCCGCAGGCGAAAAAGGTGCGCGCTTCTCATACGAAGGGCGAGGCTTCCTTCCTTACGGAGTCCGCCGCCGATGCAGAGGCGCTGAAGACAGCGATCGACGCGACGGGATATACCTTTATATCCTGCGAATCGGCTGAGGAGGAGAAGAAGGGATGGTTCAGACTGAAATAATCACGGTGATAACAGGCCTGCTGATCCCGTTTATCGGGACGGTGGCAGGCGCAGCGTGCGTATTCTTCCTCAAAAAGGATCTTAAGCTCGGCGTTCAGCGGGCGCTGTCCGGCTTCGCGGCCGGGGTCATGGTCGCGGCGTCGGTATGGAGCCTGATCGTGCCGGCGATAGAGCAGTCCGGGGATATGGGACGATTCGCCTTCCTCCCGGCGTTCATCGGCTTCTGGATCGGCATACTTTTCATGCTGCTGCTCGACCACGTCGTGCCGCACCTGCACAGAGCGGCGAATCAGACGGAAGGTCCCGGCAGCCGCCTGGCGAGGACGACGATGATGGTGCTGGCCGTGACGCTTCACAATATCCCGGAGGGGATGGCGGTCGGCGTCGTTTACGCCGGGCTTCTCAGCTCGTCGGAGAATATCACCGCCGGCGGAGCGCTCGCCCTGACGCTCGGCATCGCGATCCAGAACTTCCCGGAAGGCGCGATCATCTCGATGCCGCTTTATTCGGAAGGGAAGAGCAAGCCCGGATCGTTTCTGCTCGGCATGCTGTCAGGCGCTGTCGAGCCGCTGTTCGGCGCGCTGACTGTGCTGCTCGTCGGGTTCATCGTACCGGCGATGCCGTATCTGCTTTCCTTCGCCGCCGGAGCGATGCTGTATGTCGTCGTCGAGGAGCTGATCCCCGAGATATCGGCGGGAGAGCATTCAAATATCGGCGTTATAGCCTTCGCCGCCGGATTCAGCGTGATGATGGCTCTCGACGTTGCGCTCGGATAAGGATCGCCGACAAAACAATGAATAACGAAAACTCCTCCCCGCGTCAGTTTCATGACGCGGGGAGGAGCGTTTTATGCGTTTATTCGGATGCCGCTCACCTGTTCTGCTCCCGTCTTCTCTTTATCATCCCGACCGCCGGATAAGCGGCGGCGAGGGCGATCAGCGTGAAGCCGAAGTATTGTGAGATTCATGGGCGATAGCCTTTGCATTCTCTGATGCTAACTGAATGTCATTCAACTTAGCCAACAGGAATATTAACTTCCGCTTGTATATTATAATGTGACAGATTGATCGTTTCAACTCCGTGTTCCGATGAAGGATAATCGACAGTATCTTCGAGAGTATAAGTATAATACAACCAGTCATCACTCTTGATCGTATAATCGAACTCATTCCATCTGTTTTTATCAAATATTTGTTTGTCAACGATATTAACAGCTTTTGCAATTAATTAACTAGAAACTGTTTTGGAGAAATCCAGCCTAAATGGCTCATAAAAATGTTTTGTATTTATTATAACGAATTTTCAATTGATTCGAGAAATACTTGAAATAATAGAAACTATGAGTAGTGTAAATGTATTTATTGTCTTTTCAATGGGAGCGCTCTAATTTACCATTATGTCACTGGAGAAATTCTCTGATAAGCTTGTGCTGTATTTATTTCTGATTGAATGTACACTCAAACAAAGACAAATTCTTCGGATCCGAGCCGCTGTAATTCTTTTTTGCTTCCGTTTGCTTAGTTAGATGATGATGTGGTATGTGAGATATTTCTTTCAGAGATCTTATGCTTCCATCCCATCTTTTGAGCCAGTAATGTATATCTGTAATGTCTTTTGGGTTTGTAAATTATTCTCGCTTCGGTAACTCCATTGATATATATAATCATTTCACGCCATTCATCTGTAATCTTTCCTGAAATGGATCTTTTTTACGCTTGCCACCCTCCCGAAAACAAATCGAAATGTCTTTTTTTCACGCCTCCTACTTGATATTTCATCCGATATCGTGTATAATGATTCAAGACATGCGTATCGGCCGTCAGATGTGCGCTTTATCCGCAGATATTACTGACGGCCTGTTTGTGATGATTTCGGGGCGTTTATTATGAAACTTCGCAGGATGAATGAAACGATGACGGGAAGACAGCGCGTCAGGGCGACGTTCGCTTTCGAGAAGACGGACAGGGCGCCGATTGGCTATGACGCGAACGCGGGCATCGACAGGCGTTTCAGGGAGCTTCTCGGCGTCGAAAACGAGAGCCGTGAGACGTTCTATGAGCTCCTCGGCGTCGACTGCCGGGGGATAGGCGCTCCGTATAAGGGCCCCGAGCTTTTCACCGCTCCTCCCGGAAGGCACAGGGATCCGCTTGAGGGCTTCATTACCCGCTGGGTCGAGCATCAGTCGGGCGGGTACTGGGACTTCTGCGACTTCCCGCTGAAGGACGCGCCGGACGAGGCGTTCGACAGCTATCCCGTTCCTTCTCCCGACGACTTCGATTATGATGCCGCCGCGGCAGCCGCGAGGTCTTATGACGGGAAATACGCTCTCTATCTCGGAAATCCCGGCGTCCCGGACATAATAAACTCGAACGGCCGGATTATGGGCATGGAGGACACGCTATGTCACCTGATCATGAATGACGAGGCGCCGATGAATCTTATCAGGCGCAGAGCAAGGTCCTCGCTTGAGATCATGGAGCGGACTCTTGAAGCCTGCCGCGGCGAGATAGATTTCATCTGGCTCGGAGAGGATCTCGGCACCCAGATAGCGCCGATGATAAGCCTTGAGCTGTATAGGAAGACGATAAAGCCGATCCACAAGGCCTTCTGCGATCTCGCGAAATCGTATGACCTCCCGGTGCTCGTGCATACCTGCGGCTCGTCCTCATGGGCATATGAGGACTTTATAGAGATCGGCGTCAAGGGCGTTGATACCCTGCAGCCCGAGGCGGCGAACATGAGCCCCGATTATCTGCTCGGACATTTCGGAGGGCGTCTCAACATGCGCGGATGCATTTCGACCGCGGGGCCTCTGGCGTACGGGACGGAGGATGATATCAGAGAGAACTGCGTCGAAGTGCTCGACATGATGAAGCCTTACGGCGGCTATCACTTCGCGCCGACTCACGCGATCCAGGACAACACCCCGGCGGAAAACGTTTTCGCGATGTATCAGACGCTGTATGACTATTACAGATGACCCGGCGCAAAGACATTTCATACGCCGCCGCGTGAGCAGGCGGCTTTCATCAATACAGGAGAATGACTATGGACGTAAAAAGCGTAATCTCAAAGCTTATCCTTCCCGACCATACGATCAGAATAAAGCTGCTCGGCGACTCCATAACGCACGGCGTCGGCGGCACCGGCTTTTCTCAGGACGGTGAGCCGATAACGCAGGGCTTCGCGCGAAATCCTAACGGATACTGCTGGGCGAATCTGTTCAGGGATTATATGCAGAGCCAGTATGACTGCGAGGTAGTGAACAACGCCTGCACCGGTACGAACATAGAGTTCGTCATCGAGCGCTTCGGCGAGCTCGTCGACGACAGCGACGATATAATAATCTGCACGATAGGCACGAACAACCGTCATCAGTATTTTTCAAACGGCCCGAAGCACACGAAATCCGAGCATATGAAGGCGTTCTATCAGAATATACTTAAGCTTAGCGACCTGTTCGCCGGAAGGAACGTAATCTTCAACGCGAACATACCGGCGTCCGCCGAAAACGAGAAGGACGGCCCGGATTACTGGCGCATCTTCCATATGAACGACGTCCACGATATGTACATGAAGGCCTCAGCCGAGATGGGATTCCCGATGATCAGCTTTTATCGGGCGTTCAGATCATACTGCGATATGAAGGGTATCGGCGTCGACAGCCTTCTCGCCGACGGACTTCACCCGAACGACGAGGGGCACAGGGTGATGTTCAGCCTTATGCTCGACGAGCTCGGGCTGGCAAAACGGATCGTCTGACGCCGCTGACCGGATTTCTGGAATAATAAAAAAACGCCGCGCCGGGGATATGCCCGGCGCGGCGCGTGTAAGGTCACGGGAATAATAATGCCAGATACGATTATATTCGCTTGAGCGGAGGATTTTACGCGCTCTGCTCGCTTCTGCGTTTTCCGAAGATCTGCTTTTTCCAGGTAATGTTAAGCGACCTCTTTTTGTACATTATCCCGAAGCTTCTGAAAAAGTCTATCACCATAAGAGCGTATGTGCCGCGCCCGATGTAATCCATGTACGGCGGAAGCTCGGAGATGATATCCATGACGGGGATGAAGAAGTGCTTCATGAATTGAGTTATGACGAGGGAGAAGCCGAGACTGGTGAACACCGAGGTGTATCGGGTGATGTGAAGCGGGATGTTCGTATAGTCCCAGTAATAGATGCCGCATATCCTCTCAACCGTTTTGCCGAGGATGATCTCGCCGAAGCTCACTATGAGGAATACTATAAGATAGTAACCGGCGTACTCGTTCCAGGGAGTAAGGAAGCTGAGTAAGGCGGTCGGCTGATCCGGAGTCCCGAGGACGAAGTATATCCCGAGAACGGCGTAGCTGTAGCCGAGAAGGAATGGAAGGCCCATGTTGCGGTTGTCTATATAGCCGTATTTGAAGCACATCCATATGTTCTCGAGGCAGAAGCCGAGAAATGATATGAGGGCGGACATCAGAAGATAGTCATCCAGAGAATAATTCATGGCGGTAAAATCCTTTTCATTCTGATCTCAGTCAGGCATGGAATTCCAAAAAAATCCGATTCCGTTCTGTTGACAAGATCATTTAGTCATGATATAATATATCGTGATATTACAACTGTTATACCACTATAATTATACATCAGACGGCGTTTTTTGTCAATATTCTCCGCGTCGGGCATGACAGCGGCGGCAAAAATCGGCACGATGTTACACAACGGAGGAGGATTGTAATGCCTGACGACAGGACCGAGATGCAGAAGCGCGATATCCTTCGTCTGTCCAACCGGGAAGCGAACAGGCTGACGAGAGAGTGCATACAGACCGCGCTGATCCACCTGATGGCCGTCAAGGATATCGACAGGATATCGGTGAGCGAGCTCGTGAGAAAGGCGGGGGTGTCAAGGACCGCCTTTTACAACAACTATACCTCGATGTACGGAGTGCTGCAGGCGCTTACCACCGAGCTGCTCGATGAGCTGAATCGCCTCGCGTGGGAGGCGATAATCGAGCGGAGAAGCGCCGAGGTATATACGAAGGTCTTTGAGAGGATAAAGGAAGAAGCCTCGCTGTTCAGCCTTCTTATGAAATCCGAGAGGATCGAGCAATCGATCGTCGACGTGAGGAAATACATGAGCGACCATTATCCCGACATGGAGCCGGAGGTCCGCTATTATATCTACGCCTGCGGCGGGATGGTAAGGAGCGTCATCATAGAGTGGTTCATGAGCGGCATGACAGAGGAACCTGCCGAGATGGCGCAGCTGTGCGACAGGATGTCCGCCGGTATTCTCGACAAGATAAAAACATCGGTCAGCCGTTTTCCCGCTGTCAGCCGGGATGAGCAGAGCGGCCGCTGATATCATCCATAACAAAAAGTTATAAACATAGTATTCAGATAGGTATTGTAACCGCTGTTCCGGTATGATATAATTACGCATGAAAGGGAAGATAAATGCCGGATTATTTTGGAAAGGATGTGCCGAAGCTCGGCTTCGGACTGATGCGTCTGCCTAAAAAGGGGCTCGGGACCGATATCGAACAGGTCAAGACGAGGTAAAGAAGCTGCTTAAGGACTGTCATCCCGATATGTCCTGCGCCTCGTGGGCGATACGCTTCGCGGCGTCGCTTGACGGGATCATCACCGTGCTGTCCGGCATGTCGAACATAGAGCAGATGAGGGACAACATCTCCTACATGAAGGATTTCAGACCGCTCGACGATAAGGAGCGTGAGATCATACGAAAGGCGCAGGAGATCCTTCACAGCTCGGCAGCGATACCGTGCACGGCATGTCATTACTGCACTGAGGGCTGCCCGCAGAAGATAAGCATCCCTGACATATTCTCGGCGATGAACAGGCAGCTCGTCGGCGGTCAGCTCGATCAGGCTAAAAAGGCGTATCTCGAAGCCGCACCGGAGGGACGCCGCGCCTCCGATTGCATCGGATGCGGACAGTGCGAGAGAGCCTGCCCGCAGCATATAAAGATAATCGAAAATCTCAGGCTCGGAGCACGGATGTTCGAGTGACGCATAAATAACCATTATACGCACAGTTTTATCCCCCATATAATTTCCCGAAAGGATCGAATTCAGATGAACACAATGACCTCAAAGGAACGTATAGACGCCGTTTTGGCGCATCAGCCGACCGACCGCACCCCGTTCTGCCTCGTCGACGGCGGCGCGTGGATGGCGAAAACCGAGAACCTGACCTACCGTCAGCTGTACGGCATGGATGACGGCGGCGCTTCAGTTATCGTGAAATGGACGGATAAGATCGAGACCGATATCGTATCCGCCGTTTCGGGCGTCTTCACCGCCTGCCTTTCCGCCTTCGGAAGCCCGATACATATCGACAGGGTCGGAAGTCCCGTCGACACCGGAGCGGCTTTCAAGGATCCCGTCGAGGAGATCCCGCTGCTCGACAAGAGCACTATCAGGGAAAAGCTGCTCGCGAATGAATTCGTGCAGGGCATGATCCGCCAGACAAAGAACGTGAAGGAGCTTGCCGGCGACAGGAAATATCTGCTCGGCGACATCGCCGGACCGTTCACCATGGCTTCTGTTCTTGTCGGGGCTCAGGATTTCATCATGCTCATCCTCGACGAGCCGGAGCTTGTCGATCAGCTTCTCGATTTCACCTGCAGCGTCAGCACCGAAATGTTCAGACTTCTCCATGAAAACGGCTGCGACATCGCCATGCCCGCCGAGCCGATGGCGAGCGGCAGCATGATAAGCCAGGCGATGTTCGAGGACCTCGTTGTACCCGGGCTCGAGAAGCTGAAATCCATGCTGCCTGAGTACAAGTATTTCTTCACTCATGTCTGCGGCGCGTCGGGCGCGAGGGTAAAGGCCCTCCGCGATGCCGGGGTAAAGGCCTTCTCCTGCGATTATCTCGTCGATCTCGACACCGCCCTTGCCGACGCTGACGGCGGGATGGTGATAATGGGCAATATAAACCCCGCCGGAGTGCTGCTCAGCGGCACCGCCGAAGAGACCTACGCCGAAGCCTGCGAGCGCATCCGCACGGCGGCGGGAAGGGGACAGATCCTCGCTCCCGGCTGCGATATGGGCGCCGACACTCCGCTCGAAAACGTGATGATGATGGTCAAAGCCTGCAAGGACATGGCGAAGTGACGTTCTGAACACAAGGCGGATGATAAAACATAAAAACCACCGGATCTCCCGGTGGTTTTAATATGTGGGCTCATACCATCGCATAGCATCCGATCTCTTTCGGCCCGAGCGTGAGCTGCCTGCCGCTTTCCCTGCCGACGGCGTCGAGCGGTTTCAGACTGTATCTTTTCCCCCACATGCTGACAGACGGCTCGGCGGGGTGGTCGGAATGATTCCACAGCCGGATGACGAATCCGCCGATATCGCCGTCATATCTCAGCGACAGGCACTGCAGATCGCCGGTATCGAGCATTGTCCCGCACGGCGGAAGATTTCCCCTCGATCTGTCGGTCAGCATGACCGATGTCCCGAGCATCGCGTACTCGCCCCAGAGTCCTCTGCCGGTGTCGTCATATCCGTCGGGGCAGCGGCGCAGAACGAAACGGTAAAGCCCGTCAAACACCTGACTGCACATGAAATTCGTGCCGAAGTTGTTGGCAGAAAGCACGGCGAAAATCTGGCTTTGAGTGTAGTCGTCTTCCGTAAGCGGGGGATGATCGCCGTAATCCGCGATACAGCTGTGCGCCGGGGAGACATATCCCCGATGCAGGCCGCCGAGCGACATCATGGCCGTGTCGCGGCTCGTCAGCAGCGTGCCGGTGCCCTTCGCCTGGACCCAGTCCTGCACGGCGAGATAGTCCGACTGACTCCCCGGCATGAAGTCCTTTACCGGTTCGATCTCATTTAGCAGGCCTTGATATCTTATCCCGCTTCCCTCAAGCGGGAAGGCCATGACCGTCATGCGAAGCGGGGCGGCGTCGGAGAGGATCCTAGCCGACACGTCGATCTGATCCGATCCATGCCAGAGCGTGACCTTTATATGAGCCTTCGGAAGATGCTCATGATACATTTCGATCATGATCGAGCCGCATACCGGGCCGCTTTCTGCTTTTACCGATTTTACTGTGGCTTTTTCCCATTCTTCGTCATGCGCGTATCTGACGAGCAGATCGCCCAATCTGTACCGGCTGTCACCGCAGAGCAGCTCACTACCGTCTCTTCTGTCGATGATAGAGCGTATGCCGTTTTCGTCGGCTTTTATCCGGTAGAAGGAATTGCTTATCTCAAGGCTTTTGTCGGCTTTGGCACCGGACGGGCGTATGTCGGCCCTTTTTACTAGCTTGTACGCTCGGTAGCCGTAGGGGGGCATATCCTTTACGACGAATCTTATCGTCGCGAGAAGACCGCGCGGGTCCTCGAAAAAGCCGTAGCGGCGGGTGCCGTGTCCGAGACCGTCTCTCTCCGCGGCGTACGGCTCGGGCTGATCGTATGAGACCGTGTCGATCTGGTACCCGGTCTTTTCGCCCGTTTTCATATCAACGAGGTCGAAGAATCCGTCGATGAATTCGTCCGGCAGCACCGCGTGACGGCGGTTGTTCAGGATATATCCCTTGAGCATATCCGGCTCTCGGTTGCCCGGACGGAGCTCGGTGCCGCTGCAGTCGAGCGGACGCAGGGGAGTTTCCGCCGGAAGATCGCCGGAATATCCCGACATATTGAAGACAACGAGCCGGTACTCGCTGTCCCCGGCGCCGATCCTGTCGGCGACGCTCGCCGCCGCCTTGCTCATCATATCGTGGACCTCGGCCTCGCACCTCATGGCGTGGACGCCCTTTTCCCAGTATGACGCCCTCATGGCCGGCCCGGCGGGGAAATGATGGCCGTATGCGTGATCGTCGGCGAGAAGCAGGTCTCTCCAGCAATCGCCGAGACGCGGCGCCGGATCGGTCAGAAGATCGTCTCCGCGGCTCAGCGACAGCAGCTTTTCCGCCGCCGGTAGGGAAACGTGAGAGCGGCGCGCAGCCGAGGTTATCTCGGCCATGCTCATCGCCGCGAGAGGATAATCCTGCCCCGGCAGCTCTCCCCGCACCACCGGGAGAGATATATTTTTCCGCTCAAGCTCCTTCTCAAAGGCGGAGAAGAAGATGCGGTTTGTCGCTATGGTGATGTGAGGATATGCGTATCTTTTGTTCCACTCGGCGGCGCTGCGGGAGTATTTTTCGCTGAACGGGGAGTTGTCGGTCGTCCCGCCCTTGCCCTGCAGGCGGATGACGTCATACGGATAGCCTCCCGCCGCGAGGGAGTCAAGACAGCCTTCAAGCCCGCCGAAGCCGCCGTCGTATGATACGGTATCGGCGTGCCTCCCGCTCCACAGAGTGATCCGCTTTCCGTCGGCAGCCTCCCATCGGAAGGCGTCAGGACCTTGATGGTCCCAGATCCGTCCGTCGTCCCAGAATGAGCGTATATGATGACCGCCCCAGCCGTAATAGTCGGGGAAGTCGGGCACGAAATATCGGATCCCGGCATCGCACAGAGCCCGGCATAGCCCCCATGACACGCCGGGTATGTCGTTGTGAGAGGCGGCGACGATATCGACGCCGAGCTCACGCGCGAATCTCACGGCGGGGAACATCGCACGGAAGCACTCCTCATGGCCGAGCTGTTCGGTTATAAGATTTCCGTAAAGCGCCGTCAGCTCTATATCGCCCGATCTTATATACCGCCTGATCTTTTCCGTTTTATCGGCACAAGCGCGGCGCAGATACTCGTCAAGAGACCAGAACTGCTCGACGACGGCTCTCGGGCGGGTGTCCTGCGGCATATCCGACGCGCGGTCGAGCTGACTCAGCAGATCGTCATACCATTCGCAGTGGCGGTCGAAAACCCGGCTCGGAAGATCGGTGTACCCGGTGTCATGGTGCGACCACTGCAGGAAATATACATCCCAGTGTCTCACGGCAGAAAGAGCTGCCGTCGCCGAAGCCGTCTCATCCTCCGTCAGAACCGAGAAGACGGCGTCACGCGGCGTCAGCGGCTCTGGAATCCAGATCTCGAGGACGTTTTCCCCGCTTTCAAGACGCGCTTCCAAGAAGTTCTTGCCGCCTGACACCACATGGCAGAGAGCCGGTCTTGCGCACGACACGGTCATCCTGACCATATTGTCCAGCGTCCCGCTTTCATTGCCGCGCAGAAAGACTGTCTGCCGGATATCCGTTATCCTCATGGCGATTTCCCCGTCAGATGAATTTCACCGTTTCGCTCAGATCCTTCTTCGAGCCGTGCAGGCGCGCCGGATGGCTTTTCTCCGACGGATATCCGAGCGCGAGGATCATGACCGGTACGATGTTTTCCGGAAGATCAAAGGCGTCGATGACGTCTTTTGAGTCGAAGCCTCTGATCCAGAGGCTGTGCACGCCGAGCTCTTCGGCTTCATACATCATGTTCGCCGCGACGATGCTCGCGTCCTGCTCGCCGCAGGTGTAATCGTCATAGCAGCGGTCTCTTTTGTTGTGCCATGCCTCGGTTTTGTCGTAGCAGACGAGCAGGGCGATCGGACAGCCGCACAGAGACGCGCCGGTAGATACCGCCTTCGCCATTGCCTCGGCGCTTTTTATCACGTAGACCCGCTGCGGCTGATAGTTGCATCCGGTAGGCGCTATCCGCCCTGCCTCGAGTATTAGGGCCAGCTTCTCGTCCTCGACCGGCTCCGGGCCGAAATAGCGTTCTGAATATCTCCTTCCGGCAAGCTCCATGAATGTCATCGTTATAAACCTCCCTACATAAGATGATACAATATTGGGCAAAATAATATCGGACAAACTGAATATTCTGAAAACAAATGAAAATACGGTTGAATCCGCCGGCGGGATATGCTATAATACTGTATGATAAAAAATAATCTGCCGCAGCGGAGAAGAAATATGGATAACGATACCGCAAAAAGCCGGGACGATGTCTTCGGCGCTGTTGAAGCCATACGCGCGAGACGCAGCGTGAGGACCTTCGACGGTCAGCCTCTGTCTCAGAAAGACGCCGGAATGATCGAAAGCTATGCCTCGGAAGCGTCGAATCCCTTCGGGATACCGATCACGTGGAAGATAATGGACGCCGAAAAGGAGAAGCTTTCGAGCCCGGTCATAGTGGGCGCGAGCCATTATATCACCGGGAAGATGAAGCGGGTACCGAAGGCCGAGGAGGCTTTCGGCTATTCCTTCGAGAAGATCGTTCTGTTCGCTCAGTCGCGCGGGATAGGCACGACATGGATCGCCGGGACGATGAACCGTCAGGCGTTCGAGAAGGCCGTCGGTCTCGGTGAGGGCGAAGTCATGCCGTGCGTCAGCCCTCTCGGATATCCGGCGTCAAAGATGTCATTCAGGGAGACCGTCATGCGCGGCAGTATCAAAGCCGACACAAGAGACGATTTCTCCGCGCTTTTCTTTGACGGATCGTTCGACACTCCGCTCACGCCTGACAAGGCGGGCAGACTGAAGGACGTCCTTGAGGCGGTGAGGCTGTCGCCGTCAGCCGTGAACAGGCAGCCGTGGAGGGTAGTCATATCCGGCGGCAAGGCGCACTTCTACGAGAAGCGGAGCGGCGGCTATGTCTCGTCCGACGGCTGGGACATCCAGAAGATCGACATCGGCATAGCGCTGTGTCATTTCGATCTCTCAGCGAAGGAGATCGGGCTTGACACAGCTCTCACATTTGACGATCCGGGGCTTGATGCCGGAGACGGCGTTTCGTATATCGCCACATATGCGGTAAGCTGAGCTTTTTTTAAGACATCGGGGATATGATGCAATGACTTCATTTGACAGGATAAAAGCCTGCCTGTACGGAGGCGCGCTTGGAGACGCGCTCGGCTACGCCGTCGAGTTTTCGTCATGGGATGAAATCCGCGCCGCCTACGGCGAAAAAGGGATCCTTGAGCCGGAGCTCACCGGCGGAAAGGCGCTGATCTCGGACGACACGCAGATGACGCTTTTCACCGCCGAGGGGATGCTGACAGCGAAGGAGAACGGCACAGATCTCACCGACGGGATCTATCAGGCGTATCTTTGCTGGCTCGACACTCAGGGATATATGACATCCCCTGAGCTTGTCTGCGCGCTTAAGGACGATCCGGTCATGCGGCACAGAAGGGCGCCGGGAAACACATGCGTCGGCTCGCTGCTCTCCGGGAGGATGGGAACGATCGCGCAGCCGCTTAATGACAGCCGCGGATGCGGGGGCGTCATGAGATCGGCCCCGCTCGGATTCATAAGCGGCTCTCTCGAAAACGGAGTCCGTTCAGCCGCGGTTACGCACGGCAGTCCGCTCGGATGGCTGCCGGCCGGCATGCTGTCGGACATGGTCTTCCGATGCCTGTACGGCGGTTACGGCTCTTTGAGGGAGATAACCGAGGCATCTCTCAGCGAGACAGAGAGAGTTTACGGCGGGTATGACGAGACGGCCGCCTTCTGCTCGCTCATGCGGCAGGCTATCGACATGTCTCTCTCCCATTTCGGCGGCAGGGACGCGATACTCGCGCTCGGAGAGGGCTGGACCGGGCACGAAGCCCTCGCGATAGCCGTTTACTGCGCTCTCTGCTATCCGACCGACATGAAGTCGGCGCTTATCGCCGCCGTGAACCACGACGGGGACAGCGACTCGACCGGCGCGGTGACAGGAAACATCGTCGGCGCTTACACCGGATGTTATCCCGCCGACTGGGCAGGGAAGATCGAGGTAAGAGAAGAGATCGAAGACATATGTCTCAGGCTCTCGGCGATCATCTGATATAAACCGAAAATGCGCTCTTCGGACGATGCTCCCATGAGCGCATTTTTTTCTTGCTGTCATGGGTATCAGCGGAGCGGCCGCCGATATCCGGTTGATTTTGAACAGCTGTTTTTATTTTTCGGTTTTCGCTTCTTTTTCGGTTTCACCGATCAGATTGTTAGCCCAGAAGCCGGAGCGGAGCAGCGGCACCCCGACCGCGATCTTGACTATGTCGATGAACTGCACGCAGAAATATATCCATATTATCGGCACGGCAGTGAAGCGGCAGAGGATGAACGATATCGCCGCGGGGAACAGCCACAGATAGACCGAATCGAAGATGAATGTGATGACCGTTTTCCCGCCCGAGCGTATGGTGAAATATACGACATGTATGAAGGCGTGTATCGGCGCGGCCGCGCCGGATATGATGAGGAATTTAGTCGCGAGCTCCCTCACCTCCGGCTCGACGTTGTAAAGCATCGGTATGAACGGCGACGCGGCTATAAGGAGCAGGCCTATGACGAGATGCGACGCGAAGGTGAAGAAAATCAGCTTGTTGTCTGTGTCTATCGCCCCTTCGCGGTCTCCCGCCCCGAGCTTCTGCCCGACGAGGATAGACACGGCCGAGCCCATGGCGAACATTATGACGCAGAACAGGTTCCAGACGGTCGCCGAGATGTTCGAAGCGGCAATGACAGTGATGCCGCGCAGGGAATAGTTCTGATTTATGAACGTCATCCCGAGCGACCAGAGGATCTCGTTCAGCAGCAGCGGAGCGCCCGTCACGGCGATCCTGCCGGCGAGCGAGGCGTCGATCTTCATGCTTCTGTAAACGCCCTCGATGAAACGGAAGGTGTCTTTTTTTCTGTGACACGCCGTGATGACGACCGCCGCCTCGACAAACCTCGACAACACCGTCGCCGCGGCGGCTCCGGTGACGCCGAGACGCGGGAAGCCGAATTTGCCGTAGATCAGAAGATAATTGAAGACCAGATTCACGAGTATGGCGATCAGCCCTGCGTTCATCGGGATGACCGTCTTTCCCATCTCGCGCATCGTCCCGGCGTAGACCTGAACGAGCGCGAACGGGATGAGTCCGGCCAGAGCGACTATCATGTACGCCTTGGCCTCGCTTATCGTCAGCGCGATCTCCTCAGGCGAATTCGTTTCGCCTCTGAGAAACAGCATCGTGAGGGCGTCGCCCCATATCAGGAATATTACAATCGCGGCTATACCGGCGGAGAGGGAGAATATAAGCTTCAGCCTGAACGTCTGACGCATCCCTTCCCAGTCCCTCACTCCGTAGAACTGCGTGCTGAAGATCGACATCCCGGACAGTCCGCCGAATATCGTAAGGTTGAAAACGAATATGAGCTGATTCACGATGGATACGGCGCTCATCGGAAGTGTGCCGAGCCCGCCCACCATCAGATTGTCCAGCAGAGAAACAAAATTGGTGATGCCCTGCTGGATTATGAGAGGCAGCACCAGGGTAAAGAGCATGCGGTAAAAAGCGCGGTCTCCGATGTATTTCTTTTTGAAATTCATTATATGAAAGGGGTTTCTTGTGATTGATGACGGGAATATTAAACCGGCGGAGATGAGGTCATCCGCTGTTACGCTTTGACAGCCTCTCGAATTCGTCCAGCATCGCCGTGACGTTTTCGGTCGGGACGTCCTTCGGGACGGCGTGCGTCGGCGCGAGGATATATCCGCCGCCGCTTCCCATGATTTCAAGGGTCTCTCTTATGATCGCCCTGAGCTCGTCCGGCGTCTTTGACGGAAGGTCGCGCTGAGTCGATATGCCTCCCCAGAACGACAGCTTCGAGCCGTAAAGCCTTTTGAGCTCTCTCAGATCATAGATCTCCGGCTGGACGGTCTGATAGCAGTCGAGTCCTATCTCGATAAGATCGCTCAGGACCTCGCGGATGTCGCCGCAGGAATGCTGTATGACGAATTTGCCGCCCTTCTTTGCGCGGCGGTACATCTCGGCCATCCTAGGCTTTATGAACTCGCGCCACAGCCTCGGACCCATTATCATGCCTTTCTGCTGTCCCCAGTCGTCGCCGAAATAGACAGCATCGAACGGGTATTCGTTGAATATGTCGATCACGCGCAGATTGAACTCGAGGATGCGGTCGAGAAGCGAATGCACGAATTCCGGGTCGGATATCATGTAGGCGAGAGCGTCCTCCATGCCGGTGTAGCTCCAGAGCCTTTCGAACATCGAGAAGCCGATCCCGGCGAAGCAGAATCTGTCTTCCTTCGACGCGAGCAGCTTTTCGCATTCGCTCCTGATCCGCTTTTCGTCAAGATAGGGAGCCGGGTAAAGCGAGATGTCCGGCTCGTATATCACCGGATCGTCTATAACGCCTATATCCTTGTCGGCGCCGCTCCTGTTCCATGTCACACCGAAATCGTCGGTAAAGCGCTCCGGCCCGGCGCCGCGCTCGGTCGGATAGCCCCAGTACTGCGTGTAATGGAGATAACCGCCGTATCTCTTCATAAAGTCCCGGCCGCCGGTTTCGGCAACTATCTTTTCGTATTCCTGAGCCGTGAATTCGGCGTGATACGGCGCGCGGTCCGTCTCCTCATGCCGAAAGGCGCGGATCGCTGCCTCTCTTCTGTCCATAAACGGTATCCTTGTCCTGCGGGTCATATAAGTATCCCGAAGCAGTGGTCTATCTCGTGCTGGATGATCTGAGCCGTCCAGCCGCTGTATCTTTTCCGGCGCTTCTTCCATCCGTCGTCGATATACTCTACCTCGATCGTGCGGTATCTGACGGCAGGGCGCTGCCCGTCGAGGGAAAGACACCCTTCCTCGGTCTCGAATCTTCCGCCGCGGCCGACGATGACCGGGTTGAACATAACGACCGGCGTCCCGCCGACGCTGACGGCTATTGCCCGCTTTGACACGCCTATCATATTCGCCGCGAGTCCGGCGCAGATCGACGCGTTGGCGGCAAGCGTATCTGCAAGGTCGGCTGCGAGCGGAAGGTCGTCCTTTGTCGCATCGGACGACGGTCTTGAAAGGAAGAACTGATCGCGGATTATCTCTTTTATCATGACTCAGTATTCGGTGCGCTCCATTATCGTGCGTTTCAGCTCGTCTGTAAGGCGGTTGAAGTATTCGGAATACCCGCCGACTCTGACGATCAGGTTCTCATGCTTCTCGGGATGCTTTATTGCGTCCTCCATGTCGCTTCTGCTGACGCAGCTGATCTGGACCTGCATGCCGCCCTTTCTGAAGAATGCCTCGATGAGCGGCTTCAAGGCCGCGTCGATATGATCGGGGCGCATCCTGAGATTCAGCACAGGGGTGCCGGCGGCGGTCGACAGATCGAGAGCTGAAACGCTGCACAGCAGCGCCGTCGGACCCTTGACGTCCCGGCCGTGTATAGCGCCGAGGCTGTCGCAGAGGGGATCGCCGGCATGACGCCCGTCGGGAGTGGCCGGGACCGGCTTTCCGGCATCGGTGTATGTGACGAACTGTATGCTGGACGGCAGATATCTGCCCCCGAGCACCGGCGTCCTGCCGCTTATGGTGCCGAAGACGCGGCGGGAGAAATCGTAAGCGAGAGAGTCGGCATCCGGGTCGTCGACACCGAAGCATCGGCATTTTTTAAGTCTCGCGTACAGCGCCGGGTCGTCTGAGTCGAGACCTGATATCAGCTCGTCCGATTTGTATTCCTTCTTCTCGAAAATCAGCTCCCTGACGGCGAGAAGGGAATCTATGACGTTGATCAGCCCGGCGAAGTTGATCACGCTCCAGTTCCAGCGGGCGCCTCCGGCGTTGAAATCCAGACCTTTTTCTATGCAGTCGTCTATGAGAAGGGTACGCATCGGATTCGGCAGCAGCTTCATGCGGCTGCGGTAGGCAGATTCCACCTTGTCGAGGGTGTCGTCGACGGCGTCCTTTATCCCGCTGAGCACCTGTGCGTAGAAATCGTCAAACGACGGCGAGGATGACAGACGGCTTCTCATCACGTCCGAGAATACGAGCGCGGTGTTGATCCCGGCGTCGAGCGAGCCGACTCTCGATATCCCGGCGAGCATCGTTTCGGTGCAGCCGCCGCCGTTGAAGCGTATCCTGTCGGCTTCGGGCATCGTCGGGAAGATTTTGGCGAGAGAGCTCTGATAAAGCGGCTCGTTGTAAAGGGAAGGAGAACCGCTCCCGCTCTTTATGTCGTCGGCCGCCGCCTGCCATATATCGTCCGGCATGTCTGGCGTGACCCTGAGCTCGAGCGAAGGCCTTCTTTTTCCTTTCCCCGCGCGGAGGATCTGCAGCGTAAGCGGATTGTAATCGGGGCCGAGCGCGGAAGACCAGCCGCTGTTGACATCGACGTTGTCGAAGAACTCGGAAAACAGATCGGTTATGTCTTCCCCGCTGTAATAAGGGAACAGCTCGGTATCGAGCCGCCCCGGATTGTCGCAGCCGTCGAGATAGTATATGAAGTTGCGGCAGACGACAGCCTCGTACAGCGTCCCGGCGGGAGAAAACGGCACCTTCTCGAGTGCCGATATGAGATTGCTGTCGGCTCCCGCCGCTTTCAGCTTTTCGAGGGAGCGGCTGTGAAAGACGGCTATGCCGTCGAGAAGCGACAGCAGCCCGGCGCGGAAATCATCGTCGGGACGGCTCTCGAGCCTTTTTCTGTATGAGTCGAGTCCTTCCTTCGCTATACGCTCGAAGTTCGGCATCGAGTGTGTGTAGAGGTAGCCTCCGACGGAATGAGGGGTAGGCTGACGCTCAAACTGGACCATCTCCGACGAGAGGCGCTCAAACGCCTTGTCATCGCACTTTTCCTTCATCGCGCGGCTGTCAAGCGCGAAGGTGTAGCTGTACTCCGGCCTTGCGGCGTATTTTGATCGGAATGACAGCGATCCCGACGGGTATAGCCGCCCTCCGCCGTAATCCGGCAGATCGGACACGGCGAGAAAATGCGCGTGAGCGTCGCAGTATCTGCGGAAAAGCGAGGCGTCTTCGTGGATGAAGAACCCGGCGGCATACGGCTCGCCGATCGAGTCGAAATATTTTGACAAGTCGTTCATGGCGTAGGCTGTCCTGTTGTTTTCTTTTTCTTTTTTCACAGAACTATTATAACACCGTAAAGGCGGGTTGTCAAGTGCGGATATCCGGATAACGGGTATTATCGGCGGCAAATTACGCTGGAGCTGACGGTTCGCATGATATGATTGCCGATGCCCCTCGGACAGGATTTATGGTGTCATGCGTATTATTAACATTTGTTGCTGAAAAAACTCATAATTATATGGTATATTAGTTGTATTCAGATTTATCATTGTGACTGAGGACGAAAATGATACGCTCAAAACGACTCGCGGCGGCGTTTTTGGCCGCAATGCTGCTCTCCGGAGCTATGTTTTCCTGCGGAGGCGCGGAAGAAGGCGCTGAAATCATTGAAACCGAATCTGCTCAGACGGCTGAGCCGGTCTCCGGCGTCGGCGCGGAAACCGAGGACGCTGAAGCGTCTCTGCCCGAGCTTGATCTCGGCGGATACACGGTCAGCTTTTACTCCGGAAGGCCGGTGCAGGGCATATACGCCGAAGAACTAACCGCGAGACGATAAACGACGCCGTTTTCAACCGCAACACAGCTTTGTCCGAAAAGTACAATTTCAATATAAACTACACCGAATCCGACGGGTCGGCGAGGATTACTGCCGTCATGAACACGGTCCTCGCCGGTGACGACGCCTGGCAGGTCCTCGTGGACGGCGGGAATTTCTTCAACGGATTTATTCTTAACGGCATGCTGAACGACATGAATACCCTTAAATATCAGGATTACTCGAAGCCGTGGTGGCACGAGAACCTGAATAAAGGTATTTCGCTGAGAAATCATCTGTACATGTCGGTCTCGCCCATGCTGCTGCTGACATATATGTCGGCCTATCACCCGTTCGTCAACGCTGATCTCGCAGCGAACCTCGGCGTCGACGTGAAGGATCTGTATCAGGATGTCCGCGACGGCAAATGGACCGTCGACAGGATGATCGATCTCGCCGGAAAGGGAAGCGCTGATCTTAACGGCGACGGCGTGATGGATCACACCGATCAGTGGGGGCTGCAGAGCGCGGCGTTCGGCGGCTATACCATAGTCGTAGGCTCCGGATTCCAGATCGCCCGCAAGGATAATAATGACGAGCCGTACTTCAGCATGATCTCCGACGAGTCGATGACACTGTGGGACAAGCTGTGCGGTAAACTCTTCTCTGACAGCGGGACATATCTCGCCACACAGAATTTCAAGGGCGTGAACATATGGGACGGTCAGTACGCCATATTCCGCGAGGGGCGCGCTCTCGTGTTTATCGGGAATCTCGAGAATCAGATGAGGGAATACGAATACAATTACGCCGTTCTGCCGATGCCGAAATATGACGAGCAGCAGGAGCTGTATTATCATACCGCCTCGTGCTGGAACGCGCCGATGATGGGAGTCCCGGTCACGGCGGCGGATACGGATACAGTTTCCTTCATACTCGAGGCGATGTCGAAGGCGTCTTATGAAGACGTGATGCCGGCGTTCTACCGTGACTATATGGAGCGCAAGCTGGTCCGCGACGAGGAGTCGATAGAGATGCTGAATATAATATACAATTCGATATTCTTCGACTGCGGCTCGCTGTACAACTGGGGAGCGCTGGTAGAGGCGGCGGGCGAGCTCGCCGTCGAGGGCGTCAACAATCTTCCGGCCAAATTCGCCGCGAAGGAGTCCGCCGCCGAAGCCGAGATGAAAGCCATGCTCGACGCTGT
Organism: uncultured Clostridia bacterium; assembly: GCA_946407735.1. GTDB lineage: Bacteria > Bacillota > Clostridia > Oscillospirales > CAG-272 > JAAZGC01. The sequence continues at coordinate 108,366 of CAMJPL010000002.1, read as the reverse complement.
CGGAAACTGATATGCGGCGCGTCGGCGATCCAAAAGAAGCCGGGAATACATCGTACTATGGAAAGACATAACGGAGAGAAGATATAATGCTGTCAGAAGAGGCAAAGCTGATCCTGAGCGATCCGGAGCGGATAAAGAGGAGGGACGAATGGTTCTCGCGCCTGTCCGATCTGTTTGATGGGCGGAATAATGAATACAGCGACAGATATGTGTTCACCCTGACCGGCGCGTCCGCGTACGCCGGTATGCCGTCCGATCGCGAATGCGTGAACTGGGCGCTTGACAAGCTGGCTAAGATGCCGGAGTTTACGGGAAACAGATTCTGCCCTCTGTGCATCGAGTACAATCCGATGGGCGTCCACTTCATTGATTATCTGTTAGGGGCGAATGTTTATACCAACGGTCATCAGTGGTATAACGATACTCTCGATACCCCGGTCGGATCGCTTGAGTTTCCTGATTACGAAAGCAACCCCATGTGGATAGACGCCAGGACCATAGCCGAGCAGTTCCTTGATGCCGGAGTCACGCTGCCCGTTTTCGCCACGCCGATCCTCTCGAGCCCGCTTAACATCATCGTCAACCTCTACGGCGAGGAAGCGCTCGTCGCCATGATGGAGGACGAGGAGGCCGTCAGGCATGATCTTGAGGTGATAAATACCCTTATCCGGGCTCTTCACAAATGGTACCGCGACAACATACCGCAGCGGCAGCTTCAGTGTACCGTCGTTACCCAGCGCGCGCAGCCGCCGGGATACGGTCAGCTCTGCGGCTGTACGAGCCATCTTTTGTCAGGCGGGATGTACAGGGAATATATCATGGAGCTTGACGACGCCCTTCTCGGCGATTACCAAAGCGGCGGGATGATACATCTCTGCGGAGCGCACACACAGCATATCGAAGCCTTCCGCTCGATGCCGCATCTGAGGGCGGTACAGATTAACGACAGAGCGGCGGCGGATCTTGAGGAATATTACAACGGACTGCGAGAAGACCAGATAATCTATCTGAATCCATGCGACAAGATGCCGCTCGAGGAGGCCCTCGCCATAACCGGCGGTGACCGCCTGGTGATATGCTCCCCGATTGAAGCGCCTGAAAAGCCGGCATGATATGCTGGATTGACACCGCGCTGCAGGTTACATTGCGACACAACGGAGAAAAGCTATGGGAAACATAAAAACGATATATCTCGCCGGCGGATGCTTCTGGGGGATGCAGAAATTCCTCGATCAGTTCAACGGAGTGGTGAAAACTGAGGTCGGCTACGCGAACGGGCCCGACAGAAAGCCGAGCTATCGCGATGTCTGCTCCGACAGCGGTCACGCCGAGACGGTGCGCGTCGATTACGACGAGGACGTCATCTCCCTCAGGCGGCTTCTGGAATTCTATTTCACCGTCATCGACCCGCTGTCGGTCAACCGTCAGGGCGGCGATTCGGGGATCCAGTACCGCACCGGGATATACTACGCGGACGAGAGCCAGCTCGGCGATATCGACGCCGTTTATAAGGCTCAGGAGGAAAAATACGGGGCGAAGCTCGCAGTCGGTAAGGAGCCGATAAGGAATTTCTTTTCTGCCGAGGAATACCATCAGAAATACCTCGAAAAGAACCCGGACGGCTACTGCCATATCCCGGAGAAGTATTTCCACATAGCCGAGCGGGAGAAGACCGCCGAATCGGCGGAAGAGCTAAAAAGCCGCATCGGCGATCTCGCCTTCGATGTTACGCAGAACGCCGCCACCGAAATGCCCTTTACCGGTGAGTACGACGATTTCTTCGAGAAGGGGCTTTACGTCGATATCGTCAGCGGTCAGCCGCTGTTCACATCCGCCGATAAATTCGATTCCGGGTGCGGCTGGCCGGCCTTCTCAAAGCCGGTCGACGGCGCGGCGCTCACCGAGAGCGTCGACACCAGCCTCGGCAGGATCCGCACCGAGGTCAGAAGCTCCGAAGCGGACTCGCACCTCGGACATGTCTTCGGCGACGGCCCGAAGGATAGAGGCGGTCTCAGATACTGCATAAACTCGGCGGCGCTGCGATTCGTGCCGTACGGCAATCTCGAAAAGGAAGGATACGGAGAATACAAAAAGCTGCTTGACGGCGGGGACGGCTGACGGCAGCTCAGAGGCGGATCATTGCCGCCGCGTCCGAAGACGGATCGGACGCGGCGGCTTTTTTGATCGGAAGTGAATTGTCTGTTGCATTTTTATATCGGCTATGATATAATTATTCATGTCATCCGGCAGAGCCATATGAGTTGAATCACTTACCGTATGTCATGTGGGGTATAAATATGAAAAAAACATTGTCAGCCATGCTCGCGCTGCTTCTTCTGTCAGGGATCGCCGTATCATGCTCGGACGGCGCCGGAGATAAGGTATCGGAAACCGTGCCGCAGTCCGCTGTCGTGGCCGATGTCACATCGGCTGAGGTAGAAGACACCGGGAACGCCTCGGTGAAGGATAACCTGCCGGAGGATCTCGATCTCGGCGGGATGACGGTGCAGATATATTCGTTCAGCTTCGAGACATATGACATCATCGGCAAGGGGGAGGAGACCGGAGACGTCGTCCTCGACGCTGTATACCGTCGGACGAAATCGGTCGCTGAGCGGCTGAACGCCGATATAAAGTGGTCAGACTCGCCGCAGGAAAAATGGACTGATTTCAGCAGCGAGCTGAATACCGTTATCATGGCCGGCGACGACGTCTGGCAGATCGTCTTCGCTGCTGGGAACGCCACGATACAGTCGAACCGCGGCGCGCTGTTCACCGATCTTAAGGATTCCGAGTATCTCGACTACTCCCAGCCCTGGTGGTGGGAGGAGGCTATGGCCGAGGTTTCCTTCGACGGAAAGGAACGCAAATATCTCGTCGGGGATATCGCGCTGTCGAATTATCTCAAGGCAGGATGCTATTACTTTAATAAGAACATATACGCCGATCTGTACGGCGACCCGAACGATCTTTACGAGACCGTCATCGGCGGAGACTGGACCGTCGACAGGCTGATCGAGCTTTCGTCCGGCGCATATCAGGATCTTAACGGCGACAGCGCGGTAAATGACGGCGATCTGTACGGGCTGAAGCTCGGCAACGCCGAGTATCTCAAGCACTCCGAATACGGCTTCGACGTCAGGCACTATTACAGAGACGAAAACGGCTACCCGGTGCTCGACTATGATATAGACCGCGGGCAGAAGGCGACGGATAAACTGTATCAGCTGCTGTTCGATACTATGGGGAATGTCTATCAGACGGATTATGTCCCGAATTCCGATTTCGCGCAGAGACACACCTTCTTCCACGCAAGTCAGCTTATGGCGGCGTTTTCCGACGAGCTCCGCAAGATGGAGGACGATTACGGGATAATCCCGTATCCCAAGCTCGACGAGGATCAGACCGAATATCACAACCTCCTGCACAACTCGTCAAGCTTCGTCACGATCCCGATCACCTGCAAAAATGTCCCCGAGGTCTGCGCTGTGATAGAGGCTATGTGCTCCGAATCGTTCAGGTCGGTCGTCGAGCCGTTCTATGAGACGGCGATGAAGACGAAATACTCCCGCGACTCTGACTCGGGAAAATGCATCGACATCATACACGACGTGACGAAGAAGAATCTCGCCTATGAGTACAACGGTCAGTTCGGAGCCGGAAACCTGATCGCCGACCTGCTCTCGAACAAGAAGACGAACTTCTCATCGACCTGCGAAAAGCAGGTAAGCGCCGCCAACAAAAAGATCGCCAAGGCCATCGCGAAGCTGGAGGCGGAGCAGGGCTGATCCGGATTAATAATCATTTGAGTTCATCACTTAGAGGTTTTTTTATGGATCGCATCAAGTTGATTTCACTTATGTCGGCGGCAGCCGTGACCGCCGCCTTCGCTTTCGGCTGCGGCGAGAGCGCCGATGCTGAGCCCGCTCCCGTGACGGAGGCAGGCATATCCGAAAGTACGGCGGCCGAAGGCGCGGACACGTAGGATCTTATCGGCTTCTTTCTCATATCGCGAAAAGGCATGGACAAACGGAGATAAATGCGGTATAATATAGACTGATAAAACGACACGGAGAGGCAGACATGTATTTCGTTGGCATAGACGGCGGCGGCACGAAAACCAGGGCTTCGGCGTATCGCGGAGGAGCGATGATATCGTCTTCGACGGCAGGCCCGATGAACTATAATTTTATACCCGATAGCGAAGCGCTCGAAAATCTCATCTCGGCGGTGAGAGGACTTCGCATCCCCATGGATGAGATAGCTGCAGTCGGTATCGGCGACCCGTCTATCGACGACTCGCTGTCCGGCTCCGGGGAAGGCGCGTCCCGCTTCTATGATTCGCTTCGCCGTGAGCTTTCCTGCCCGGTTTATGTACACAGCGACGCGTATATGTCGCTTATCGGGCTGACTGGCGGAGACGGTCCCGGTGTCTCCGTGATATCCGGCACCGGGGCTATGGCGATAGCCTGCCGCGAGTCTGGCGAGGTGCGGGTGGCCGGGGGATGGGGACGTCTTACCGGCGATGAGGGCGGCGGGTACTACATCGCTCTCGGCGGCATCAAGGCGGCGCTGAGGGCGGCCGACGGCATATCTCCTAAAACGGCGCTTACAGACGCGCTTATGTCATATTTCGGAGTATCCGAGCCGAGAAAGCTCATCAACGTATTCTACGGCGCCGAGGGGCTGGAAATAGCCGGATTTTCCGCCGAGGTCGCCGCCTGCGCCGAATCAGGGGACGCCGCGGCAAAAGAGATACTGAAAAAAGCCGCACGATATCTCTCGTCATACGCCGTGACGCTCGCGCAGTGGTGCGGAAGCGGCAGGATAGGAATCTACGGCAGCGTGCTCCGGAAAAACATGATCGTGCGTGAGGAATTCGAGTCGCTTGTAAGACAGCGGCTCGGCAAAGCCGAGATAATCCTGCCGACGGTACCGCCCGAGGAAGCGGCGGCAAGGTACGCTTCAAGGATGCTGGATGAGGACGCGAAGCGAAATCGGGGCGGAGATATCACGGCGTCATCTTGAAAACCGGCGCCGGATATGATATAATATACGGCGGCAATCATATTTTGGAGATGTCTTGATAAAAGCGGGGTAAAGGCATGACTTCGAGAGAAAAGGTACTGCAGATATTCGAGCGCAGGAGCGCGTCGGGCGGCGCGATGTGGACAGGTCATCCGAACGACAGGACCATACCGATATACGCCGAAAAATGGGGGATAGAGCCGACGAGGGAGGCTATATACGAATACCTCGACGACGACTGCCGATGGATCACCGCCGACAGCGGCTATCATCATCCGGAGGGCAGGGCGGCGATCGACCCGTCATACGGCGTCGAGCGGCATACTCTGAGCGCCGGCGGCTGCTTCGCCGACGCCGAGACCGTCGCCGATATCGAGAAATACCCGTGGCCGGATCCCGATTACTGCGATTTCACCGATATCTACAAACAGACAGAGAAATTCCCGGACAAGATGGTGTTCACCGGGATGTGGTGTCCGTTCTTCCATCAGGTCGCCGATTTCTTCGGCATGGAGAACTATTTCATCAAGATGTATGAGTGCCCGGAGGTCGTCGAGGCGGCCACCGAGCATATCGTCGACTATTACGTCGCCGCGAACGAGAAGTTCTTCGCCTCTCTCGGCGACAGGGCGGACGCCATGTTCTTCGGCAACGATTTCGGCACGCAGAGGGATCTGTTCATATCGCCGGAGCTGTTCAGGAAGTTCGTCATGCCGTCCTTCAAGCGGCTGATCGCGGTCGGAAAGAAATACGGAAAGAAGATAATGCTCCATTCATGCGGTTCGATCTACCGCATAATCCCAGATCTCATCGACGCCGGGGTCGACGTGCTCCATCCGATACAGGCCAAGGCTGCCGGGATGAGCGCCGACGAGCTGTCGCAGTTCAAGCATGACATCGCCTTCGTCGGAGGCATCGACGCCCAGAGTTTCTTTGTCCGCGCTACGCCTCAGCAGATAAAGGACGAGGTGTACAGGGTGAGAGAGCTCCTCGGCCCGAACATCGTCATTTCACCGAGCCACGAGGAGGTCCTGCCGAACGTCCCGGCGGAAAACATTCTCGCCATGGCAGAAGCCGCGAGAGAATAAGCCGATATCAGGCGGCAGCAGCAGAACGAATCATTGACCGACGGTTTAAATCAAGGAGACCGGTATGATAAAGCTTCCTCAGGTGTTTTCGTCAGGCGCCCTGTATCAGGCGTCGTCATCGCTCGTCGTTTCCGGGACCGCGTCTTTTCGGGACGAGATCCGCGTTTCCGTCGTCGCTCCCGGAGGGGAGGAGATCGCCAGCTCGTCAGGCTCAGCCGGTGATGGCGGCGCATTTTCCGTCAGCGTTTCCACTCCCGAAGCGTCATTTATAAGATATTCGCTCGTCATATCCGGCGGAGGTGAGACGGTAACGCTCGATGATATACTCTTCGGCGAGCTGTGGCTTGCGTCGGGGCAGTCGAATATGGAGCTGACGAACGCCTTTATCCCGGACGCCGATAAGCTTTACGAAGCCGTGTCGGGAAAGAATATCCGCGTCTACAACGTCAGCTACGACGTCCCGGACAATCTTTTCCCGTGGGAGCCGAAGACGGATCAGCCCGGCAGATGGATCGGCGCAAACGACGCCGAAGGACTCGCGAACGTGTCGGCCATGGGGCTTAAATTCGTTTGCGACCTTTATTCCGCTCTCAATAACGGACGCGACGTGCCGGTGGGATTCCTCAATTCATCATGGGGATGGACTCCGATCACCGGATGGCTTCCCCGAGACGAGATCGAAGCCGATCCCGCGATGACGGAGACATGCCGCCGCGTCGGCACATTTCCCGACGCCGAAAAATGGAACACGCGCGGCGACGGGAATTTCCAGCAGCCCTGCGCGCAGTACAATCTGAAGATAGCTCCGCTTACCGGAGTGAAGGTTCGCGGCGTCATATGGTATCAGGGTGAGAACGAGTGCGGGGCGGAGTATCACAACCGCGTCTACGCCGATTATCTGCGCTTCTATCACAAGGTCTACTCAAAGCGCTTCGGAGCCGATCCCGACAGCTTCTTTATGATCTCGTCCCTGATCTACCCTTGGACCTACGGCCCTTCCGGGGAATGCAGTCTCGGATATCTTAACGACGCCTTCGTTACGACGGCGAAGGAGTCGCCCGATAAATTCGCCGTGATACCGATCTCGCATCTTGAGCCTGACTGGGCATATCACAAAAACAACCATCCTATCCACCCGACGAACAAATATTACGTCGGGGAATACGCCGCCCGCCTCGCGATGACGAACGTGTACGGCGCTGACGGCGCGAAATCGCCGTCATATCTGAAGTCATGGCGGATCGAGGGCGGCCGGATAAAGCTCGATTTCACCGATGACGGCGGAAAGCTTCACGTCGGCGCAGCGGCGGGAGAGCGCTTGAGAGGCATGTACATAGCCGGTGAAAACGGCGTGTATCTTCCCGCCGAGTATGAGATCACCGGGGATTACACGATGGATATCTGGTGCGGCGAGATACCGGAGCCGAAGAACGCGGCCTACGGCATGCAGTCGATGGAGCCGAAGATCAATCTGTTCGCCGGGGATCTGCCGGCCGCTCCCTTCTTTACCGACAGGGAAGCCTGCCTTAATATCGAAGCCCGCCCGTGGTACGACTGCGGAGCGGTGTCGCGCTGGGCGTCGAAGCTGCATGACGACGTGCTTGATCTCTTCTTCCGCCCGGTATTCGAGCCGCTCGGTGATTCCGAAATATGCCCCGACACCGCGTTTCGCCGCATCGACGCCGCAAGTCTGCGCGTCGCCGGGGAGAATGCCGATTTCGGATGCTTTGTAAGGTCCTATCCGTATCAGAAGCTCGATTTTGAGAAATTCTCTGGGCTCAGGGTGCATCTCTTCAACACCGACAGGCTCGAAGCGACTCTCGTGCTTGTTGCCGGCGATACGAAGCTGTATCTCCCGCTGGTCCGGGAAGGCGATCTCGGCGCCGGATGGGGAGTTTACAGCGCCGTATTCCCGAAGCTCGACCGTGATATCGACCGCATGGAATTCCGCTTCCGCCGTGAAGCCGAAAATTACCGCTTCGTCAACATCGAGCATCCCCGCCTGTTCTTCTGACACACATCGATCGTCATGATAAAGGGACTCTGCCATGGATATAAAGAAAATGAAATTCACGAGCTTCCTCGGGCGTCTGGACGACCCGGAGAAGATGCGGCTCATCAGCCAGCACGGCCTCAGGCATCACAGCCGCGCCGAGATGGACGGGCTCGAAGCGGGGTACTCATCCTGCTGGGACATGATCTGCTCGCCGTATGACGGGAAGATGTACTTCGCCCCGACGTGGGAGAAGCCGGGACATCATACAAGGCTCGTCGAGTATGATTTCGACAGCGATTCCTTCGCAGTCAGATGGAAGGCGGAGGAGCTGCTCCTGCCGTATGAGAAGCAGGAGCCGCACTCAAAGCTGCATACGTCGATCAACTTCCTTCCGGACGGATCGATAATCGCGACGACGCACAACACCGCCGGAGCGCCCGGTCATCCCGAATGGATGCCGCTGGCGCATATCGACCACGCGTGGGAAGGCTTCCCCGGCTCGTATATCATACACTTCGACCCGAAGACGGGAAAATGCGAGAATCTCGGTCTTCCGGCAATTCGCGAGAGCATCTACGGCTCATGCTATGATCCGAAATACAACGCCCTGTACATGATCGGCTTCACGCGCGGGCATGTCTACCGCTACGGGCTCGACGACAAGTCGGTGAAGGATCTCGGAAAGGCCGCCGAGATATTCAACTACCGCCTGCATCTCGGTCCCGACGGGCATATATACTCGATGAACAAGGCGGGATATCTCTACCGCGTCAACGTTGACACGCAGAAGCTCGAGGGCCTTGAGTGGGTGAGCCCCTTCTACCCCGACAGCTATCAGAACAACACGCATTACCGCTACATGAGTCAGGCGTGCAATATCTCCGACCATGAGTTCGTCTTCGTCGACAGCACCGGCTGGGATCTGTTCAGGTTCGACTGCATAACGAAGAAGGTCGAGGCTCTAGGAAAGCGCTCGCCCTTCGATCAGACGAGCGATCTCGGCCGCTCGCCGATGGGGCTTGACGAGATCGCGATAGATTCCGAGGGCGTGCTGTGGTACGCCCTGAACGGTCCGCAGCAGGAGATGCCCGAGCCGGATGAGAACGGGAACTGCGATTTTTACCATTTTCCCAGCCCTCAGTTCCTTATCAGATGGGATCTGAAGAGCGGCAGAGGACCAGAGAACATGGGCATAATCGGCACTCCGGACTGGGATTCGCCGACGGCCTACTGCTTCTGCTGCGATACGGTACACGATATCCTCTACATGATAGGCGGCGGACACGGTCCGCGCGCAGGCGGCGAGCGCGATCTCGGCGTATTTGTCATCGACCTCCGCGAATTCCGCAAGCATATGTACGACAAGGGCCCGGCTCTCGATCTCAAGGCCGTGCCGTACACTCCCGAGGAGACCGAGCGTGCGAAGAACTATGTCCGCGCCGAGGGCGGCGAGGAGGTGTCCGTAAACAACCCGACGACCACCTTCCCGATGAATGTGGTATCTCCCGTTCGCCTGTGGCGGTCGCTGCCGGGCGATATTACCGAGAAATCCAGGGTGAGGAAGCTCGCTTGGGACGCCGACGGCTCGCTATGGGGCCTTTCCGGCGACGGAGAAGACGAATACCTGTTCAGGATCGTCTATACTCCGTACAGCGTCTATCCGTCAAGGGAGGCCGCCGAAAGCGACGGGAAATACTTCTGCATCCGGTCGATCATGGGACGCAGGCTTCCGAGGACGTTTGAGGAAAACGGCAGCTTTTATGTCGAAAACCCGAGCGCCTTCCTCTGGTCGCTCGACAGCCTGACGCCGATATCCGCCTCCGACGCCGAACGGGTCGCCTTTGTCAGGGAGAACGGGCTTCCCGGTGAGATCGCCGAGCTCCCGGAGGGGATCTCTCTTCCGTCGGTGATCGGCAGACGTTATCTCGCCGTGGCGACTGCGACGGCTCCGTGGAGCCGCGGAAGGATCGCGGTGGGCACCGGAGACGCGCTTTTCGCCGTCGTAGACGGGGAGCATGTCTTCTCATACGGCAGCGCCGCCTCGCTCGGCCCCGTCCGCTGCATGACGGTGAACGCCGCCCGCACGAAGCTTTGGGGCGTCGCCGGATATAAGGACTCGGTGTCGACGATCTTTTCCTTCGACGAGACGGATGGCTTAAAGCAGCTCGCCATCCTCACATACAACTCCGCCGGCGGCTTCGACGGCCCGACCGCCGCGAACCTTCTGACGTCGATAGCTCTTTCGCCAGACGAAAAATTTCTCGCCGTAGGCGGAGGCGACAGGCTCGGAAGCGTGCATGTGATAAAGATAGGATGAACGGGATATCGCCGTCCTGAATAGCGATAAACGGCCGGGTGAGATCCCGGCCGTTTATCGCGGCTTTTATATGCATGATTTTTTCATAAATATCTGATATAATATATATGTCGACGATAAACAGGCCGTCAGTCATCCACGCGCGGTGCGGCATGTCCCTTTCAGCCATCCGTTCATCATCGTCACCATGTTTTTCTTTTGGCAGATAATAAAACAATTATAAATCAATCGATCAAGGAGATTGTTATGGAAAAAATCAAAGGTATCATTTCGGCCCTGCTGATAACCGCGGCGGTGACCGGCTTGGCGGGATGCGGCTCCGGCAGCCCGGCAGGGAAGTCCGATTCCGTAAACATGCGGGAAATGATCGGGGAGCTTTACGCCACCGCGACGGAGATGGGGCTTGACGGGAAATACCAGTCGGTAAGCGAGATCACCGACGGCTTTATCGACAAGGATATCATCGGAAAATGGGTCAGCCATGACGGGGAATATTCGTACGCATACGCCGATGACGGTACGACGTCGGTCGTGTATCCCGCTTACGATGTAAACGAGACGACAACCTTCACATGCATCAGCGCCGGTGACAGGAAGCTGATATGCGAGGATTCGGTCATGACCGAGAACAGCGACGGCGTCGAGACGACGACATCCGTCGTCACCTTTTCGTCGTATAAGGTAGTCGGCGACACGCTTTACATGATGATGGTAGACGAGCTCGACGAATGGACGTCAAGCACATATTCGACGCTGATAACGCTTTACCGCGCCGACGAGGCCGGGAATACCGCAGCGTCTGTCGCCGGCAGCGTCATATCTCCCGAGACGTTTTACGGCGAATGGAGCAACGACGAGGGCGTCAGCCTTAAAATCGACGAAAACGGCATGACCGTAAACGGCGCTCCCGAAAGCATCGGCGGCGAGCCGCTTTCCATGACGTTAAACGACAAGGGCAATATCGTCATCACGGCGGGAGGCGTATCGACCGAATATTCCTTTACATACTCGCTGAACAGGACCTACACGTCGGATCAGCCGAAGACGGTCGAGAAGGAAGCCTACGGTCTGAACCTGTTCTATACGGGCGCCGACGAAAATGACAGGCCCAACCTCGCGGACATAATGACCGACTGGCATAATGAGTACGGATCGGAACAATTCCGTTTCAGCGTGAACCTGTCATCCGCCAAGTGACTTGATTCGGTGCGGCGTCAAAACAATCGGATATAATACTACCGTCAGAGCGGCTGTCAGCTGCTCTGACGGTTTTTATATCCGACAGTCATATCTCCTTTTGCTCGACGCGGAAGGCTTTTCCCGCCCGCAGAGCGTACAGCCACATCTCGGCGACTTTGACGCCGGTAAGCCGCTCGACAGCCGTGCGGTACCAGTTCATCTGCATCTCGTGCCGGGGGACGAACACCTCCGGTCTTGTGTCCCTGTCGGTCTTGTAGTCGATAAGGACCCAGCTGCCGTTTTCGATGAATGCGGCGTCAACGATGCCCTGTACCATCGTCGGCGAGTCGTCTTTCAGCTGCATCGTGAACGGCCATTCGCGCCTTACGTCGGAAGCCGCGACGAGCCGCTGCCCGAGATCGCTTTTCAGAAAGTCGGCGACGCCCTTTATGTAGATCGCGCCGGCTTCGGTATCGGAGATGATCTGCTCATCTCTCATCCGGGAAAGCTCGCTTCTGACATGTGAGAAATAATCTCCGCCTTTTCTGAACAGGGAAAGGTCGATGAGCCTCAGAAAACGGTGGGTCAGCGATCCGACGTCGACTGCCGTCGCTTTCTCTTCCTCCATGAACGCGGGGCGGGGAGCCGTCTCAGAGAGGAGAAAGCTCGGCGTCTCCGGGCGGCGCTTGATCTCGACCGTTTCCTCCTCCTCAGGCGGCTGATACCCGGCCCGAAGAAGGGAGGTGACGCTGGTTTTCAGCGGAGATGAGTCCGACTCCTCGCCGAGCCATACGCACGGCGGAGCGGAGGTATAGACGGACACGGCCTTTTCTATCCCGGCGTCAAGGCGGTGCCCGGAGCCCGACATATCCGTTTTCGGTATCCTCCGCGGCTTTCGCACCGATATCATCCACTGTCCTCCATAGCTGTCACCTTCCGTCTCCGGGAGCTCGGCGTGCGACAGGGCGGCCGGCATGATAAGATCCAGCATAGATCGTGTCTTCCATATGCGGGATATCTTTGTCCTCTCGCGCCAGAGATCGGCGTCCTTTTCCCTGAATCCTCCGATAAGTATGAGATTCTGCATCGCGCGCGTCATGGCGACGTACAGAAGGCGGGTGTCCTCGGCTATGCTCGATCGGATGTCCCTTACCTTGAACGCCTCGAGGCCGAAGGTGTCCCTTTTCGTGTGATCTCTGCGGGATATCGCGGGAATATATACGCCGAGCGGAGGATTCGGCCCGTCGCTCGTGCCGACGGATATCCTCATCTTCCCGGAGGCGGGGGAGCGCCTGAGATTCTTCTGGAGGTTCATCAGGATGACAACGGGGAACTCGAGCCCCTTCGATTTGTGCATAGTCATCAGCCTGACGAAATTGTCGCCGTCGCCGAGCGCGGCCGGAGTGTCGCCGGTATCGCCGGATTTTGACTCCTTCAGCTTTCCTATCTCCGAGAGAAAATCAGAAAGCCGGAAGATCCCGCGCTTTTCCATCTCGACGGCCCGCTGATAGAGCGAGTCGAGGTTCAGCTGTCTCAGCCTGCCGTCGGGATATCCGCCCCTCATGGCATATATTCCGCTTTCTCTCAGAAGATGCCAAATGAACTCCGACACGCCCATCGACCTTGACCGCTCCCGCCACATCCTGATCCTGTCTCTCGCTGAGGCGCATCTTATGTCGAGCTCGCTCTCGCCTCTCTCGCAGCAGGCGGTGAAGGCTTCGTAAAACCATGAGCTGTCAGGCTTTGAATCACGTATCATGGCGAGATCGGCGTCGGAGAAGGAGAAGGGAGCGTTTCTGAGCGCGCCGACGAGTTCGATGTCGGTGTGATCGTTGTCTATCACCGTCAGCAGGGCGAGGAACGAAGATATCTCGGTCAGCCCGTAGAAGGTCTGGCCTCCGTCGTAGATCACCGGGATATGCATCCGCCTGAAATGATCGGCCATGACGGGCGCGTCGGTGCGGGCGTTCTGGACGAGAATCACGATGTCCTTGTACTCCCTGCCGCCGTTTGTCACAAGATCCTCGATCTGCCGTCCGGCCGCCTCGCACTGAGCCTCGAGCATATCCGCCGCGCTGTCGTCCTGTGAGAGCAGTATCACCTTCACCGGTCCGAAATCACCTTTCACATTGGGCTTTAGATGATCCTCGGGGGTGTAATCTATCTCGGACACGCTTTTTTCCATCGACATGCCGAACACTTCGTTGACGCATTCGATGACCTGCCCGCAGGAGCGGTAGTTTTCCTGGAAGAATATCTTTCTGCGCTCGGCGTTCTCGTCGTCGGAGTAGCTCTGTATATCCCGGCTCATCAGATCGGGAGCGGCACTGCGGAAGCCGTAGATGCTCTGCTTTATGTCGCCGACCCTGCATATCGAGCGTCCCTCGCCGCCTGTCAGGGCGCCGATGATCGCATACTGGATGGCGCTGACATCCTGACACTCGTCGACATAGATGTCGGTTATCGACTCCCTTACCGCCTCCCTTATATCCTCCTTTTTCATCAGCTCATACGCCATCTGCTCCATGTCGGAGTAGTCGATGCCCATGGCCGACAGCTTCATCTCGCGGAATTTGTCGGAGACGGCCCGCATAAGGACGGCGACCCCGCGCAGGGTCCTCTGTATCCTGAGATTGTCGTCCGCCTGCCCCGCGCTTTGAAGACTCTGCAGATTTTCGGCGGCTTTTTTCAGGATCCCCTCCGAGCCCTTCATCTCATTTCTGATTATTTTGAAATCGTCGTTCCATTTTTTCGCTTCCTCACCGTCTTTTTTCGTTACCGTCGCTCTGACTGAGCTCATCTTCTCCTTCGCGGACAGTATGGCGGCGAGCTTTTTGGGTATCCCGGGATTTTCGGCGAGGGTCTTTTTCAGGCTCAGCACGGCTTCTTCGTCCGTCTCGGCGGCTTTGACGCACTGGTCTGGAGTTATCGGGCATATCATCTCCTTCTCCCGCAGGATCAGGTCGTCGAGCCCCATAAGATCCATGTCGACCGAGAGCATGACCTCTTTCGCCCAGATGTTCTGAGAGACAGGATCGGATATGGCGTCGATGTACCTGTCGAGGCGTTCGAACGGCTCCGGGATCCCCATCATGATCTTGTAAAGCTCACGGCAGGATTCGACAAGCTCGCTCTGCCTGAATGAGTTCATGACGTTCCTTACGAGAGAGACCTGATCAGGGCTCCACTTTTCCTGATCGGGGCTGAATATCTCGTCCAGAGCCGCGTCGTACGCCTCGGCGAAGATCTTCTCGAGTCTCGCCTCCTCTATTATGGTGAACTTCGGCGTCATCCCTTCTATCGCGTAGAAATAGGTGGAGATAAGACCGCTGCAGAACGAGTGGATCGTGCTGACGGAGGCGTTCTCGAGATTCGCCAGACCTCTCGCGGCGTAGGCGTTTCCTTTCCCGGCCTCCTCGGAAAGCCGCTCCTGGATCTTTTTCTTCATGTTCCCGGCGGCTTCATTCGTGAAGGTGATTATGAGGAAATTGGAAATGTCCTTTGAGAGGTTTTCGGCGAGCTTCTGCGTCACGCTCTCGACCATGACGGTGGTTTTGCCCGATCCGGCTCCGGCGGCGCAGAGAAGGTATGGGTTCCGCGCGTAAATCGCAGCTTTCTGTTCATTGTTGAATGTCGGCATATCTCAGTCCTCGTCGTCCGCAGGCTCGCTGAGTTTTCGCAATCTGCCGCCCTCAAGGCGTGAATCGAACGGACAGGCTTCCTTCATGCCGCAGTATTCGCATGGGGAGCGCATCCCGTCCTGGAGGGGGTTCGGCGTGGTGTCGCCGCTCAGCATCCTTTCTATGACATTTATCGCGCTGTCGGCGCCTTTTTTCATCACGTCCTCAAGCCCCTCGGCTGTCACGGCGCTTATCAGGTTGGTATTAGACATATTTTTAGGGACTTTCAGCGGATAGCTCGCCTTCTTTATGATCTCGTCGCTGAGGAAAACTCCCCTCGCCCGAAGCGCGTTGTCGATATTCTCGTTTATCTTCGCGATGTCCCCGTCGTCGGCTTTATCGATAACTTCCTTCACCGGCTGGTAAAGAGCGCCGGCGAGGATGTAATCAGGCATCCCCTGCTTCACGGCGATGAGGTATATCGGAAGCTGGAGCTGAACACCGGCCTTTAGAGCGTCGGCGCGGACATCCTTGTCCGACGACTTGAAATCGTATACGAGCACGGCCTTTCTGCCGTCGTCGAACTCGGCGGTGTCGACGCGGTCTATCACGCCGCTGATCGTGATCGTCTCACCGCCGTCTAGCGTCAGCGTCACGGGAGGAAAATGCAGCTTTGAATCTGTGTGCATCCTCCCGAAGCCGACCTCCATGCCGATCGGTCTGAAATGAGGGACGTTCTTTATGGCCTTCGCGAGCGTGGTGACCGCCGTGCCGACATAAGCCGTGATCTCCTCGCCTCTGAACCGCCCCGACATGTTCCTGCCGAGCGGCCCGTTCTCCCACGGCTTTATCTGGGCTGTCATTACGCTGTCGAGCAGCGAGGCTATCTCGCCGTCGCTGAGGGCGGGGAAGGAGGGCAGCGCCGCCGCCCTGTCAAAGAATTCCTTCAGCACTTCATGCGAGAAGGTGCCCTCAGAATCTGTCTCGAAGACGAAATCCTTCCTCTCACGCACATGCAAAGCATATGACAGGAACGCCCAGTACATGCACGTCCCTGCCGTCTCTATCGCCGATACCGAGAGCCTGTTCTGCCCGTAAAGCCGGGCGGCGAGCTGAGGCGGGATGCCGGGTGATGAGATCCTGACGTTCAGAGCGCCGAGCACCGCCGCCGTCTTGTCGTGCCAGTAGCCGTCGTTATAAAGGAACGACAGCGTGTCGCGCCATTCGGCGCTGACGGGATCATCCCGTGTAAGGAAGGATTCATTTTCCTCTCCCGCCGCTCGGAGCATCGTCGCCAGCCTTTCGAGCGCGAACTGAGGCGTGAATGGAGAAAGATCGTCTTTTGTGAGACCGCCCATGACGTTTTCGGAGCGGTGTTTTTTCACGAGTTCGTATATATCGCGGTACTCCCTTGACTGCGTGAGCACGGTGCCGTTCGGCTTTCTCGCCGAGGATGAAAACAGTATCCTCTCCTTTGCCGAGGCGATGGCTCTGTTTATCTCCTGCTTTGCTCTCGCGGCAGCCTGACGCCTTGTCACGCCGATGGAGGCGTATACGTCGTCGTCGCCCACAGACCTGAGAAGCTCGGTGCATTCGGCCTGAGTCAGCAGCGCCGCGGGCGGGACGGACGAGCGCTCCTGCATCCCGACGACGGCAACGGCCCTCATGCCGGACGAGAAGAACATGTTCGGGCTGCTGATGATCACCGATTCGGCGACCTGAGGCAGGGACTTGATCATCCTCGCGGATATCGCCGCCTCCAGCATGTGGCACAGCTCGTCTGCCGAGAGATGGTCATTCTGCGCGAATGAGGCGAGCTGATCGAGTATCTCGTTGACAGCCGTCCATACCTGACGGTTCCTGTCGGCGGCGACCGGCATATCTGCTTCTATGAGCTCCTTTTCGCGCCTGAGAAGCGTTTCATACGCCCCTATGCCTGTCATGTAGCCGTATATCGCCTCCGCGGCCTTTTTGCCGGTGCATTCGCGGGACGACAGAGTCTTTCTCAGCTCCGAAAGAGGTCCGGCGATCCGCTGTCTCATCTCCTCGAGGAGGGCGGTCTCCTCATCCTCTCCCTCAAAGGCGGTCAGCCATCTTCCGCGGTCGATGCCGCGGCGGCGGACGTAGTTTTCCATGTCCATCATCTCGTCGTCGGAAAGGCCTGAAAACCTTGATTTGACGAGCTTCAGCATCTCATCCTGACGGAAGTTCGTCCTTATCGACCTCATGACGGCGAGGAAGAACTGCGCGTATTCCGACATCAGCATGGATATCCCGACGCGGCTGGTGAACGGTACGCCGGCCGATGCCATGACGAGAGGAAGCATAGACGGGAGCGTCGTGTCGTCGCATACGGCGACCGCCATATCGCGCCAGGCTATGCCTTCCCTGTGCCAGCGTATGAGCGTCTGTACCGTGTAAAGACATTCGACGTAGGTGTTCTCCGCGTAGTAGACGCTCACAGCCGAGAGATCGGGGACGTTTTCGGCTCTGCCGGGAGCGAAGACATTTCTCTCGATGAATCGGATCCCCGGGTCTGTCCCGGCGTCGTCCGATGAAAATGTCCCGACAGCGGCCGGGATGTCGGGATGAAGCCTTTTCATCCTTCTGAGAAAACGGTTAACCGAGTCCGATGTGTAGGCGAAGATATAGTCGTCATCGCATCCGGTCTCGCTCACCAGCCCTACGGTTATCGATCCGGCGAGCGGGTAGGCGGTGGTTATGAGATCCGTCAGGTTCATGTTGATCCTGTCGAAGCCGAAGATCAGAAGATCCATGCCCTGAATGATGCCGCTTTTTTCAAGCCTTTTCATCGCCTCGGTCCACGCGTCGCTGCGGTCGATGTACCCGGTCTCGAGTATCTTCCCGTATTCCTCCCAGATGAGCGCTATGTCCCGGCATTTCATCGCCGAGCTTTTTTTCTGAAGGGAGGATATCTCCTCGAGTTTCCTGTGGTCGAAGCCGCTGTCGGCGAGGTCGTCTATCTGCGAGGCGAGCTTTTCTGCCATGCTGGCCTGATTGCTGTTCTCCCTGTAAAACAGCAGCCTGTCGCGGTTTTTCAGCAGAAGAAGGCTCAGGATCATGTTTCTCCCGTCGCCGGAGATCAGGGCTTTGCCGGGGAATCCGGCCCGTTCCTTTATCTCGCGGATGAGGGAAGTCGGGGAAAAGACCTGGGTGCCGATGAATCCCCTTTTTTCCGCTCCGCCGATGAGCGCCTGCTCCGTCGTCAGGGTAAAGCTCTCGGGAACGAGTATAAGCGGTCTCTTTGATCTTTTCACCGCGTCCAGCATGCACGGGATAAGCGCCGAAGCGCGGGAGACCAGTATATTTACCGAGCCGTTCATTGATCATTCTCCTTATTGGCGAAAAGGGCCTTTACCGACGGAGTCAGTATATCCTCTTCGCCTTGGCGGTATCTGCGCTGATAGAATATGTTAGCGAAGGCGATCCTTGCGCTCGCCTCGCGGGAAAGATACCTCTCCATCTTCCCGGCGTAGCCGTCAGAGGCGGGATCCGGCTTTCCTCCGAGCAGCGGCATGGGAGGCGTCTCGCCGAAAACGCTTCTGTACAGCGCCGAAAGATCGAGCCCGGCGAACTGAGCCGAGAATTTTTCAAAATCCGTGGTGTATTTTATGTATAAAGAAGCGGGATGCCCCTTCGTGAGCACATGCTCGGGAATGACAGAGCAGACGGCTTTTTCAAGCGCTCTGAGATTGGGCTGGGGGCTGTCAGCCGCATAGCTTTTGTCATCGTATTTTCCCATGAAGCCGGATATCTGGAGCATGTCGCCGATGCCGCCGTCAGACGGCTCGAGTATATCTGATTTCAGTTGCCCGGCAAGACGAGCGTTCATTTCTGCCGGGACATAACACGGCGGGCAGGCAGAAAGGGTCTGTGAAAATGAGCCCGCAAGACCGAACCGATTTTCAAGCATCCTCTGTGATACATTATCCCGCGAGAGAGCGAGAACAGGGCGGGGGCAGAGAAGATGACAGGCGAAGATCTGACGAAACCGGTGCTTTTCATTGCTGTCTTTGTACCTTCTGCCCATGCTTTTGAGAAGCAGCGCGAGGATCGTATCGGAGCAGAAAACTCCGGTCAGCCGCGTCCATCCCGGGACAGATACCGAATACCCGTTTTCCGTTTGTGCGATCCGCGTCTCACTTCCTTCAAATGACAGATCGGCGCAGTGAAGGAGCAGGTTTTTCGCTTCCACCGGGATGTGATCGCATCCGGCGCGAAGAAGCGTCATAACGGCGAGAGTCGCTATATAGTCGTCCGGTGTCATCTGAGTGACCTGTGTCATATCTTCGTCTCACCTCCTTTGGAATATTATTATACCATATTTCCGGCGTTTTGGGTAGTGTTTTCGGTGAGTTTCTTTTTTTGTAAAAAAAGCGGCCGGAAAACAGGCATGACGCCGCCCGGCATAATGCCGATATGAAGAAATGCGTTCATTTATAGTTTACACATTTCGCGGAAAGTGGTTTATATTGCCCTCAACTATTTCCCGCAACGGCTTGACAAACGGAAAAAATGGTGATAAAATTATATTGCGAAGCAGATCATGACAAAACGGCGAAGCAGACACAGGTATTATATGAGCATGGATTTCTCATCATCAGACATCGTTTCCGAGATCTGCCGTCTTTCCGACGACATGTACGCTCACGGCTGGAACGAGAGGAACAGCGGCAACATCAGCAGATTCGTCTCCGAAGAGGAGCTGCGTCCCTATGGATCGGAGCTTGAGCCGAAAAGAAAGATAGAGCTTACGACTCCGTTCCCGGCCCTCGCCGGAAAGAGCTTTCTCATCACCGGCACGCTGAAATACATCCGCAACGTGTCGAGAAGCCCGAAGACCACCCTCGGTCTGATGCGGATATGCGAGGGAGGGCGCGAAGCCGATCTTCTCTGGGGCTTTGAAGACGGAGGCAGGCCGACAAGCGAGACCACGATGCATCTCGGAGCGTATCTTGAAAGGTCCGCGATAGACAGCCGCCAGAAATACGTCATCCACTGCCATCCGGCAAGCGTGATACTGCTGTCCGAGATCCTGCCGTGCGATGAGAAGATCATTTCTCAGGCGCTGTGGAAGGTGATGAACGAATGCATCGTGATATTCCCTGAGGGCGTCGGAGCGCTCGACTGGATGATATCGAGCAGCGACGGTATCGGGATCGAATCGGCGCCGAAATTCAGGGATTTCAGGGCTCTCATCTGGGCGATGCACGGCATAACCGCCGTCGGAGATACCGCCGACGACGCGTACGGCCTGATAGAGTGCATCGACAAGGCGGCTGACATATACGTCCGACTTATGTCCGTCGATACCGGATACAGACGGCTCCTTACGCCGGACGAACTCCGCTTGATCGTGAAAAGCTTTGGTCTCAGGGTAAGAGAGGATTGGCTGGAGTAAGAGAGGAAACAATATGCTGCCTGTAAAGAGAGGATTGCATTTTATAGATAAGACGGTAAGGATCCCGTCCGGCACGCATCTTAAAGCCGAGGAAGGCTGCAGGATCGTCGGGGGAAGGACCGTGAAAGCCGAGGCAGACCCGGACGGGGTGTGGGTGATAGATCTTAAAAAAGAGGGCATAACTCCCGCGCCGCTCGTTTCGAGGGGGTACGGAAGATCGATCTCCCCGTCCCACAATGAGGTGTTCGTCGACGGCAGACCGCTTGTCCTGTCGAGATATCCGAAGAACGGAAACTTCCTTACGATGTCCGGCTTCCCCGATCCTCAGGGAAGCGGGGATCAGACATGGGGAAGGATGGAAGACGGATTCTTCTACTCCGACGACCGCCCGAAAAGCTGGAGACGGCAGAGCGGACTCGGGGTATTCGGCTACTGGGCGTATGACTGGGCGCCGACTCACGAGGCGGTCGATATCTTTGACGCCGGGCGGTGCTTTGTGAAGAACCTTGCGCCTTACGGCGTGTACCGGTACAATATCGGGCAGAGATTCTGCTTCACAAACGTCATTGACGAGATGACGGAGCCGGGCGAGTATTCGATAGATTACGAAGCCTCGGTCATAAGGTTCATCCCGCCGGAGGGGACCGATCCCCTGAAATCCGAGATCATCGTTTCCGTCGCCGATCATCCTCTTATCGACATCTCCGACGCCGAGGATGTGCGCCTTGAGGGCTTCTCGATAGGCTTCTGCCGCGGCACGGCCGTGACGATAAAAAACAGCCGAAACGTCACCGTCACCGGCTGCGAGATGACCGGCATCGGGAACAGGGCGATGAACATAGACGGCTCGAAGGGCGTGACGATAAGCCGCTGCCATATCCATGATACCGGGGACGGCGGCGTACAGATCTGGTCCGGCGACCGCGCCTCGCTCGAAAGAGCCGAGATCACGGTCGAAAACTGTCATCTGCACGATATCTCCAAATGGGACACCTGCTACGAGCCGCCGATACGCCTGTACGGCGTCGGGCTGACGGCGAGATGCAATAAGATACACGACTGCCCGCACAGCGCCATACTGTTCGGCGGCAACTACATAAGCATAGTTGACAACGAGATATACCGCTGCGTCATGGAAACCGGCGACGCCGGAGCGATCTACGGCGGCAGGGACTACACCTTCCGCGGGAACGAGGTCAGCCGCAATTTCATCCATCACATAGGCACCCGCGTCGGCTACGGCACGATGGCGATCTACAACGACGACTGTCTGAGCGGCACCGTAATGCGGGACAACGTGATCTTCAAGGTCCAGCGCGGATGCTTCCTCGGCGGAGGGCGCGATTTCGTGGTTGACGGGAACGTCTTCATCGACTGCCATCCGGCGATAGAGCTGGATGGGCGAGGCGCGAGCGAGATCCCTCAGTGGCACAGGGCCGTTTCGGGCGTTCTGAAGGATAATTTCTATAAGATCCCTGGCGGGGCGACAGGCGCCGATCCGCTGTACCTTACAAGATGGCCGGAGCTGAAGGATATAGACGATTATTATAAAAGCACGCCCGAGCCCTTCATCGTCCCTTCGGCTTATATGGGACACAACCGGTTCTGCGATATCCCGGAGGACGAGAGGATATGCTATACATGGGCGACCGAAAACGGCGAGTATGTCGAGCAGCACAATCGGGTCGTAAGCCGGGAAGAGCTTAAAACTCTTCTCAGGCCAGAGATATACGAGGCCGTGATGAATGACATGCAGGACGAATAAAAACCATATATATCAGGGAGGATAAATCAATGCTGAAAAGGATCATGGCGTCGTCTCTGGCGCTTTTGATGACATCGGCCGCCGTCGCTGCCTGCGGCGAATCGTCCGATAACGGACCGGCCGTTACGACGGCCGCTCAGGACGAAGCCGTCACCGAGGCCGAGACCGAATCCGAATACTCGGCTTTCGCTTCGGAGTATCTGAAATTCGACGAGCCGAACGTGCCGGATACCAAATACGGAGGGCGTAAGTTCAACATAATCCGTCCCGGCGACAAGGAGCCGCCGCAGGAGGAGACCGGCGACGTCGTCGACGACGCCACATACCTGTCGCAGCGTCTTGTCGAGGAAAAGCTCGAGGTCGACATCGACTACACGATGGTGCCGAGCATAGTCGATATCCAGCCGGCGCTCAAAAAGGCCGTCATGGCCGGCGACAGCTCGTATGACATCGCCGTGAACCACTGCATCGAAGGCATACCGAACATTTTGAAGGACAGGCTCGTTCATGACTGGAACCATATCCCGAACGTCAATTTCGACCAGCCGTACTGGAACCAGAGCCTCAACTCGACGCTTTCGGTAAAGGGGATCCTTCCGATAGCCTGCGGAAACTATTTCATCTCATCCCCGATGTGCATCTTCTTCAATAAGCAGATACAGAAGGACTACGGCATCGAGGATCTCTACGGCGCGGTGAACGAGGGCGTCTGGACGCTCGACCGCTTCGTCGCCGACGCGAAGCTCGTCTCCTCCGACCTCAACGGCGACGGAGTCTACGGTGTTGAGGATCTCTACGGCTTCATCGGCATGTCCGACTACCAGTTCATGGGCTTCCTCGCCGGATGCAACCAGTTCGTCGTCGAGAAGGACGATGAGGATTTCCCGACCGTCGCCGTCGACAACGAGAAGACCTTCAACATCTTCACGAAGCTCCACGATCTTATCTACGGCACAAATTCGGCCAAGGTGTGGGCTTACGGCACCGATCAGTCGACATGGGTCAAGTTCACCGACAATCACGCGCTGTTCGAGATCGAGGGAGGTCTCGGCACCGCTCAGAGCTACCGCTCGATGGAGACCGACTTCGGCATCATTCCCTGCCCGAAGTATGACGAGAATCAGGAGGAATACATGTCCTTCGAGCTCGGCTCCTTCCTTATGGTCCCGGTGACTGCCGCAGACACCGCTCTCTGCGGCACCGTGTGCGAGCTGCTCTGCGCCGAGTCGCGCCGCAACGTCATGCCGGTCTACGTAGACAAGATGCTCGTATCGAAGGCCGCCCGCGACAACGAGTCTGAGAGCATGATCTATCTCATCCTCGACTCGATAGTCTACGATTTCGGCGTCAACCTCGGTCAGTACAACGCGCTGTCATACGTCCTCGGCTTCTCGCTGAAAGTCGACACCAGCGATTTCGCCTCGTATGTTTCAAAGCAGCTCAAGAGCGCCAACAAGCATTACAGCAAGGTCTACGACTATTATCTCGGCTATCAGGATATGTATTGATAGAAAAAAGCTGACTTAAAATCCCGCGGATCACGGATCCGCGGGATCATTTTCGTATTTTGAGTCATTTTATGACCGTCGTGCCGTCTTCGTTGTGCAGTATGATCTCGTAGTCAAATTCCTTCGGCATGCCCGGGAAGCCGCCTTCGCGCGGCGATACGCTAACTTCGCCGTCATTAAGGCTGATCCTCGTGACGGCGAATTCCCCTTTTTCATAGCCGTAGGTCGAGTAATCGTCCTCATACAGCTCAAATTCAGCGTCCTTTTCGGGATAGACGTGTATGTGGAGCTTTTCCGGGCGGTAATCCCGCAGATTCGGCGCCGGACCCTGCGTGACGACGATCGATCCGGCGCGAACGAACAGCGCTCCGCACTGAGGGTGCTGCGGGGTGTAGTCGAATTCACGATCACCTTTGTGCTTTATTCCGGTGAAGAAATCATACCACTCGTCTTCCTCGGGGAGAATGATATGGCAGCTGTGCGCCGCGGCAAGTAAGGCGTCTCCGAGCATGTATTCATTGAATACGCCGTCATACCTCCCGGTATGCTGGTAGACGAGGCTGAGCGGCCGGAGCACCGGCAGGGAAGTCACGTTCGCTTTATGCGCCATAGAGTAAAGATACGGGAACAGAGACGATCTCAGATTCGCGTAAAAGCGGTAGCATTCTTCAAGCTCATCTCCGCAGTACCACGGGTAGAGCCAGTTGTCCCATCCAAGATGCTGCGACCACGGCGCGAGGAACCCGAAATGTATCGAGCTCTTTTCCATACCCATGTCGAACGAGGTGTTCGAGTGTCCGCACATGGCGTGATTCATAAGCGAGAGAAGGACCTTCTCCCCGCTGCCGGTGTCGCCCGCCCATGTGGCGGCGTACTTCTGTGTCCCCGGATAAACGCCGCAGGTGTATATCATCGCCCTGCGTCCGGTGTGGGCCTCAAAGCCCTCCTTCATCTGCTTCGCGTAGACGGCGGGATATAGGTTGCGTATCTCGTCGTCCCTGTATCTCCCCGCCCACAGACGGTCGGGGAAGGGTATCATCTGGTCGGAGCCGTCGAGCTTGAACGCCTCGGCGCCGTTGTCGACGAATTTCTTCAGATGATCGAACCACGCCTCTCCGGGTTTCGTGACCTTATCCATGCGGTACCACTGCGCAAGATGTGGATCGGCTGTCGCGGCGTCCGGATCGGAGCCGGTCTCATCCTTTAAGGCGTCATCCTCCTCCTTCCAGAAGAGGTCATAGCTGCAGCAGAGCCAGAGACTGAGATAATACCCCATTTTATGGAGGTTCCAGATGAACGACCAGCTCCCGTAATAGTTCTCCGGCATCCAGTACGGGATGTAGAAGCGGTCGGAGTTCCATTTCTTTTCGGTGCTGGCGTCATAGTGCTTTGACATCCAGCTCGGCTCGAGACCGAGGACGTCGCACGGGATCCCGCGGTCCTTGAATCGCAGAGCGTCGTCGAGCAGGGTGCGCGCCGTCGTCTGCTCGTTCAGCACGAAGGTGAGACCGTACGCGCCCTTCGGCAGCATGACAGGGCGGCCGGTGACCTTTCCGGCGAGATAAAGGGCGCTTTGAAGGTCATCTCCGCAGAAAACTATGATGTCGAGAGCGCCTTTGTCGGAGTATATCCGAAGAAGATCCGGCTCGGACGCGGCGATGTCGAAGGTGTGTGCGTATGTGCAGTTGACGAGGACTGCCCAGCCTCTCGAGCTCATGAGATAGGGTATCGGGCCGTATGAGCGGACGTTTTCCTGCTTTATGACGGCGATCCTGCCGTGCTTCTCTATACAATCCCGGGACTCGTCGCCGAGACCGTACAGCCGTTCGCCGCATTCAAGCGGGAGACGGATGTCGAACCCGCCGTCCCCTCCGGCGCCGAGAGAAAAACAAAGCTCATATCCGTGCTCGATGACAGCGGAGGCGCTGTCGCCGCTGCTCACGGGCTCCGGCTCTTTTCCGCCGGGTTTCAGGTTTATTATCCCGTATCTTGAGAGAAGGGATTCTCTCGGCTCCCTCCCTGTCCAGTGCCTTATGCGGTAGATGTTTTCGTCGAGTCTTGTTATCTCGGTCATGCTCGTTTCCTCCGAATGGCTTCGCGCTGTCCGCCGCTCATCCGTCATGCTTTCAGCGCAGTAAGTCCTCATGTATCACAGTCTTTCAACAGTATAGCATAACATCGAACGATTTTCAAGAGCGGATATAATGTTTTCAGGGGCGGATATTATGTATTTTTCGCTTTTTTCCGGCACGGGCTTGTATTGCGGCGGCGCGTATGATATAATTTATCTCATATAAGGTCGAAAAAACAAAAATCATACGAGGCTGACAAAATGAATATACGTCTTATGACACGGGACGACGAGCAGGCGCTGAATGAGTTTTTCGATGTCATGGGAGGCGAGTCGCGGGCTCTTTTCAATCATCATGACTGGAACCGCCAGACGGCGCTGAAATATCTGCGCGATCCTTCCGACAGCGAGAGATACTGGATCGCCGAGGATGACGGCGTGATGGCGGGTCTTCTGTTTCTCTGGGATCTCGACACCTCGATACCATGGCTCGGCATAGCCGTGAGAGAGGAGATGAGGGGCAGACATCTCGGACGCGAGCTTATAGCCTTCGCGCAGAGATACGCCCTCGAGAACGGCAAGGGCGGCATCCAGCTCACGACGCATACCGCAAATCTGAGAGGTCAGATCCTGTACGAGGCGATGGGCTTCCGTAAGATCGGGCTTCATATAGGCAGCGGCAAGTTCTATTATCTGTACAGATTCAAAAACTGAATCAAAAACCGTCATTACGATAAGGAACGGCTGAATATCCTTCACTTCCCCTCAAAGTCCAGCCCCGCCCGTCTCGCCTGATCGTGCTGCTTTTCGCGCGGTATGCTGTACAGTCTGCCGTCCTTTATGAGCTTCGCTCCCGTCTGATGATACGAGAAGCTGACGCCGTTTTCGACGCACTGATCCCTTATGCCGAGTACCCAAGAAAAATCGCATGCCCTTGCGTCCGGCCCCGATTCGCCGCCGACCGATACCGAATCTATCGTACAAGATCCTCTGCCGATATACCGGCCAAGATCCACCGGCGAGAGCATCGGCTCGATCATCACCGAGCGGCGTTTGAGCGGCAGAGCAAGATACACCGGCAGACGCCTGTCTGCCATATCCTGATTTTCGCATGTGACCGCTATCTCTACATGCTCCCATCCGTCTCCCCAACCGGACGGCAGATGATCCTTTATCCGCTCCGGCCTTTTCGTTATCATGAAAAACGAGCAGTCGATCCTCGCCCTCATCATCTCCCATGCCTCGTCCCGCCAGACGTCGGCCGCGGGATGGAAAAAGTCGGACGAAAAGCAGGTGAAGACCTGTGATCCGGGAGGAATGACATATGTGTCTCCGCTTTTTTCCGTCCGCATCGGCAGATCGAAGCTCTTTGTCCGTTCGACGACGCTCGGGTCTCTTCCTGTCGACTCGTCCCGCCGGTACATATAGCAGTGAAGGCATCCCGGCGAGACCTTGGTGCAGCCGTGCCACGGATTCCATGTGACCGATTCGGGCTGGCGCGGGATCAGACTGATCTGCCTGTCCATTGCCTTTTATCCTCCTTTCGCGCAATTGTTTTTGCCGCAAGCTGAAACGCCCCTCAAAAGAGGGGCGTTTGTGTCGCTTTTTCAGTCTATGAACATCGCTATGATCTTGTCATAGGCCTTTGTCTCGGATTTCTCGCTCTTCTCGAATGTCGACATATAATTGCCGGGATCCTTGAACATCGCGTTGAGCTTCCATGTCCACCCGTTCCATCCGCAGTAGAGATATCCGAAGTCCATGACGCGGCTGTCGAGGACGAGCTGCATCATCTCGACCGATTCCTCGTCGCGGGCTACCTTCGTCTGGAGGGCGATATCGACGTAGGCGGGCAGGATGTAGTTCTTCGAGTACGACGACATCGCCTCTATCATGGCTCCGGTGAGCTCGGGATCGCGGCAGGTTATCGGCACCGAGATGCAGTTGCATCCGGCGTCGCAGAGGGTGGCGTAGGATTCCTGAGCCGCCTCGAGCTTCGGCATCGGCAGGACGCCGAACAGGCCCTCGAAATCACGGGCGTTCTGATAATAGTGTCCGAGCTGTGCCGGCGCGAATACCGCGACATGATTCATCAT
Source organism: uncultured Clostridia bacterium (assembly GCA_946407735.1). Lineage (GTDB taxonomy): Bacteria > Bacillota > Clostridia > Oscillospirales > CAG-272 > JAAZGC01. The sequence continues at coordinate 80,276 of CAMJPL010000002.1, read as the reverse complement.
CGCGAAAATGGTGTAGTTTTCCTTTGTGTATGCGGTGCTGCCGGGCTGGGTGTTGAGCTCGTGGAATCTGTCGGCGACCGTCTGAGCGCGCTCCGAGCCGAGAAGGTTGTTGATGGTGAAATCGTCGTTTATGTCGAGGAAGCGCAGACCGGCTCCGTAGATGAAGGCGGCTCCCATGCAGCCGTCTATGCCGGATTTGCCCATCGTGAAGCCGTAGGTGTCGCCCTCGTCCTTCTGCCCGTCGCCGTTTACGTCGATATAGATGTCCTTCGTGATCTCATGCAGCTTGTCGATAGTCCATTCGCCGTTTCTCGCGAGGTCGTAAAGGCCGTCGATGCCCATGTTCGTCGTGAGATCCTTGTTGAAGCACATCGACCATGTCTGCTGGATGTAGCTCAGGCACATGTCGCTCACCATGAGGTAGAGCTTGCCGTTGAGTGAGGCGGACTCCATAACCGAAGCCGGATACCATTTCTGACTGAAATCGAGATACGGTATCTCGTTCAGGTTCATGGCGTATCCGTTGAGGACGTCGGAGGAAGTCTGGGCGAGCTGGTTGACGACTAGATCGTAGGTGCTGTCGCCCGCCGAGACCATCTTCTTTATCGTCGACGATATATTGGTGTAATCGGTCATGAGCGGCTCTGATATGACCACGTTGAAGCGCTCTTCAATGGCTCTGTTGCGCTCGTATATCGCGTCTCTGACGACGTCGCCCGTAAGCTCGGAGATATACATGTCGAGATCGTTGTTGCCGCCCTGAGTTCCCTGACCGGCCATATTGAACGACACGCCGCCGAAGTCAAGCTCCGGCACGTTGTCCTTAAGGATCTCCTTTGTCGTTTCCGCTTCGGTCTCGGTCACGGCGGCCGTCTGAGCCTGAGTCTCCGCGCCCGATACCGGCGCTCCGGCGCTTTCGCCGCATGAGCAGAGCACCGAAATGATGATCGCCGCAGCGAGCGATGATGCCGCGGCCTTCCTGAATGCAGTTTCCATGTCTTTTCCCTTTATTTCAGTGTGTTTTGTGATTATATAAGAGCTGACACTATTATACATCATCAGCGTACCGAAAGTCAAGCGTATGGGCGATAATAAATTATGGCGTATATCTGTCACGAAAAAGCTCGGGGAAATAAAAATCGCGAAGCGTCTTGACGGTGTCGAGGGATTGTGTTATAATAGATACAACAGATCAAAACACTGACAACCGACGGTATAATCCATGAAAAAAACAGCTTCGCTCATTTCTCTTTCTCTCGCCGCGCTGCTGTCTTTCCAGATGCTTCTCTCATCCTGCGGTAGCGCCTCCCAGCCGGCGGAGACAACCTCTGCCGCCGGGCAGACCGCCGCGGCGCAGACGGAGGAGCAGATAGATTACGCGTCCCTTACGCTGCTCGAAAGACTGCAGATAGACCATGATGCCGTTTCGGACGATCTGCCGGAGATGGATCTCGGCGGCGAGGAGATCATCGTGCACTGCACCAGAGGCGTCGAAGTGGCCGGCCCTGACGAGCAGACCGGCGATATCCTCGATGACGTCATGTATCTCAGAAACGCCGAGATAGAGGAGCGCTTCAACTGCAAACTGACGAATCATCACATGGAATCCTCCGATTATGGTGACTACGTCGCCAAAATGAACAAATTCTTCCTTTCGGGAGACGACGTCATCGACCTGATGTATGTCTGGAACACCACGGCGTCAACCTTCGCGTCGCAGGGATTCCTCACCGATCTGACGGCGCTGCCTTATATCGACTTTGAAAAGCCGTGGTTCTACAAGGAGGCGACGCAGCGCCTGTCATACAAAAACCATACCTTCGTGTCTGTCGATCTTCTCGGCGGTTATTCGCTGTATTCGGCGCTCAACTGCGTTTTCTTCAACAAGGATATCGCCGCCGATTATCAGCTTGAGAATCTGTACGACGTCGTCCGCGACGACCGCTGGACCTTCGATTATGTCCGCGGTATCACGAAGGACCTTTACAGCGATCTGAACGGAAACAACGAAGTCGATATCGGCGAGGATCTTTTCGGCTATGAGATAAGGCTGAATCAGTTCAGCTACGAGGGCATACCGGCGATGGGGCTGTATATAATCGGCAAGGACGCCGGCGATATGCCTTATCTCGCCCCGTCGACGAACATCGAGCGCTTCGAGAAGATATACACCGCCCTGAGGGATTATATCAAGGACAGCAAGTCCGTCGCCTACTCGGTATGGACGGGCGAAAACAATTTCGTGAACGGCAACTACCTGCTTTCCAGCGGCGATCTCAAAGGCATGAACGGTTACCGCAACGTAAACTTCAATATCGGGATCCTTCCTCAGTACAAATTCGACGAGAGCCAGGAAAAATACTACTCGAGCTTTATCCCCGACCCGTCGGCCATCCCCTCCACCTGCGCGACGCCGGAGCGTTCGGCTCTGATCCTCAGCGCCTACGCCGCCGGAGGCTTCAAGAAGGCCGCCGTACCGTACTTCGAGACCGTTGTAAAGAACAAATACACGACGGATGAGGACAGCGCCGAGATGCTGAACATCATGGCGTCGAACGTGACCACCGACGGTACGATAATGTTCACCGACGCGCTTATCTATACCTTCCTGAACTTCGCCGACGGCAACAAGGAATTCTCATCATTCTGGGCGTCACAGGAAAAATCGGCGCAGAAATTCCTCGACAAGCTGGCGGCATCGCTCGACGAAACGCTCGGGCTGTGATCATAAGGATCCCCTCCCGCAAAGCACGGGTTTTGACATACGCGCATTGATTTTTATACGGATATCTAAAGTAAAAAGGATGGTGCGAAATGAAAAAACTGATGGCAGCGCTGCTTTTCGCTTCTCTTCTGCTCGTCTCCTGCGGTGAGGCGGCTTCGGGAGCGGTTTCCGGCACGACGTCTCCTGCGGCCGAAAACGAGGCTGTGCCCGAGGAAACAGCCGAGACCGAGCCGGAGATAAAGCCCGATCTTCCCGAAAAGGACATGAACGGAGCGGTAATCAACATACTCACCGAGGACTGGGCCGGCTATACTCCGCTCGACATGGACGACATCTCGGTCGAGGAGCTGAACGGCGAGGATTTCAACGACGCCATCTTTGCCCGTCAGAAGAAGATCGAGGAGGAATACGGCTGCGTCATCGTCCAGATGAACTATCCCTCCGCCGACGGTCAGAGCAAGCTGCTAAAGGCCGCGCAGTCGGGAGACGACGCCTATCAGATCGCCATAGTCAGATCGAACCAGTACTCGAAGCTGCTTTCGTCCGGCGCTTTGATGGACATTACCACCGTCCCGTACATCGACCTTGAAAAGCCGTGGTACGACAAAAACTCGCTGTCGGCTCTCGGGCTGCTTAACCGCACCTTCGGCATCGTCTCCAACATAACGATGAACGCCTACAAGCTGATCTTCTGCGCCTATTTCAACATGAACATGATGGACGATTACGGCCTCGGGAACATGTACGAGATCGTAAACGGCGGCGGATGGACGTGGGATCAGATGTACTCGATGGGCAAGACCGTCGCCGCCGATCTGAACAGCGACGGGAAATTCACCACCGACGACCGGTACGGCTTCACCTATATCTCCGACGTGCCCGAAGGCCTGCTAAACGCGGCCGACGTGAGATACGCCTCCCTCGACGCCGACGGCATACCGGAGAACACGATAAACACCGAGAGGAACATAACCGTCATGCAGCGGCTGCTCGACATGCTTTCCGACACCGAGACCAGCCTCAACATACATAAGCGCTCGACAAACGCATTCGTCGACGAGGTCGGCATGTTCATGAACAAGCAGGCGCTGTTCGCTCTCGCCGGTATCTACTACGCACCGCAGTTCCGCCCGATGGAGGATCATTTCGGCATCATCCCGCTGCCGAAGTATGACGACGCTCAGGACGGCTACCGCTCCCCGATGTTCTGCAACGTCTTCCCGCTGACCGCGATCCCTTCGACGGTGGCCGACAAGGAGAACGCCGGAATCATCACCGAAGCGATGTCATACGAAGGCTATACCGGGCTTCTGTCGTCCTTCTACGGCACTCTGCTGCAGGGTAAGATCACGAGGGACGAGGAATCGAACAAGATGCTCGATATGATCTTCAGCATCACCTTCTACGACTCGGGTCTCCTGTATCAGTTCGGCGGAATGCTGAGCAGCATGAGAAACATCTACGCGAACCTCAAGGGCGATTTCGCTTCGACCTTCGCGAAGAACGAGTCGAAGGTGCAGAAGGATATCGACAAGCTGATGGACAGCTTACAGAGCATAGAATGATCAAAAACAACGAAACGGAGCATCGCGGAATGAAAGACAGAGACGGCAGGCTGAAAGAGATCGACGTAAAGGTCGCCCGGCTGATGGACAGGATGACGCTGGAGGAGATGATCCTTCAGACCGACCAGTATTTCACAAACGATTTTGTCAAAAGAAAATCCGACGCCGAGCCTGCCGAGCTCGATATGGACAAGCTGGATTCGCTTCTTCGGGGCAACAGCTGCGGCAGCATACAGGCGAGATGCCTTACCCCCGAGCAGGTGAACGAGATCCAGCGCTACGCCGTCGAGAAGACGAGGCTCGGCATACCGTTCCTTTTCAGCGAGGAGGCCCTGCACGGTCTCAACAACAGGGAAGCGACGTCATTCCCGCAGCAGATAGGTCTCGCTGCCACCTTCAATCCTTCTCTCGGACGCAGGATGGGACGCGCCATAGCTACCGAATCCCGCGCGATGGGCATACACGAAACGTACAGTCCGGTGATGGACCTCATCCGCGACCCGCGCTACGGACGCGCCGAGGAATCCTACGGCGAGGACACATATCTCTGCTCCGAGTTCGCGAGGGAGACCGTCATAGGCATGCAGGGCGACGATCTTTCCGATCCCGACGCCATAGCCGCCGAGCCGAAGCATTACGTCGGGTACGGATCGCCTGTCGGCGGCCTCAACTGCGCGCCTTGCTCGATGGGACGGCATGAGGTGTTCTCCGACGCCCTGCCTGTCTTCGAGGCGGCTGTCGCCGACGGAGGCGCCGCCGACGTGATGTGCTCATACAACGCCATCGACGGGATCCCGGTATCGGCCGATCACGAGCTTCTGACCGAGATGCTGAGGGACAGATGGGGGATGCGCGGCTTCGTCCGCTCAGATCTTACTGCCGTCGAGCGCCTGTACGACAACCATTATCTCGCCGAAACGAGAAAAGAAGCGATGGCGATGGGGCTTGAGGCCGGCGTCGATCTTCAGCTGTACGATTTCCCGCATGACGAGTGGCAAAGCGGGCTTAAGGAGCTTGTCGAATCGGGAAGGCTCGACATCTCGGTGATACGTCTCGCCTGCTCGAGAGTGCTGAGGATGAAATACCTGCTCGGACTCTTTGACAATCCATATGTCGACGTCACAAGGAAGGAAAAATACGTTCACAGCAGCGAGCACAGGGCTCTCGCCCGCGAGATCGCCCGCCAGAGCGTGACCCTGCTCAAAAACGAGAACGGGATTCTGCCGCTGAGAAAGGATATCAAGAAAATCGCCGTGATCGGCCCATGCGCCGGGCACGCGGTCCTGGGCGACTATTCCCCGGAAGGCAAGACCGGCGTATCTGCGCTCGACGGGATAAGGGAGATCGTCTCGGATGATACCGAGATACTGTACGACGAGGGCTGCAAGATCCTCGGCGACACCGCGAAGGCGTTCCCGGCGAGACTGCTCACCGCCGAGGACGGCAGCCATGGTCTTACCGGGCGCTATTACAACGGCAGGGTCATAGGCGGCGAGCCGACAGCCGTCAGGATCGACCGGGGGATCAATTTCAACTGGATAATGAACAATCCCCATCCCGATATCGACGCCTCCTGCTTCAGCGTATGCTGGACCGGAAAGCTGACCCCGGACGAGACCTTCGACGGCATGATAGGCTTCAACACTCAGGACAGCATGCGCCTTTATGTCGACGGAAAGCTTATGATCGACGGCTGGGGCGACAAGAACAGCGCTGACCGCACCGTTCCGTTCCGCTTTGAGAAGGGTGTCAGCCACGACGTCAGGATAGAATTCACAAACGATCACAGGGGCGCGAGAGTCGTCTTCGGCTGCAGCCGCGGCAAGGAGGACTTCACGAGGGCGCTGGCTCTTGCAAAGGAGGCCGACACGGCGATAGTGTTCGTCGGAGACAGTCAGGACACCTGCGGCGAGAATCTCGACAGGGTATCGCTCGATCTTCCCGGAAGCCAGAAGGAATTCGTAAAGGCCGTCGCGGCGACCGGAACGCCCGTCGTGCTGGTCATGCAGACCGGACGTCCCGTAACCTGCGGCTGGGAGAACGACAATATCCCCGCGATCGTCGAGGCATGGTTCCCCGGCGAGGAGGGAGGCAGAGCCATCGCCGAGACGCTGTTCGGCGACAACAACCCGTCGGGACGCCTTCCTATCAGCTTCCCGCGCCATGTCGGACAGATACCGTGCCATTACAGCCGCCGTCCCGGAGGCGGTATGAGATACGTCGAGATGGACTGGCAGCCGCTCTATCCGTTCGGCTACGGTCTGAGCTATACCGAATTCAGCTATGGCGGGCTTGAGCTTTCATCCGATGCCATAGCTCCCGGAGGATCCGTCACGGCGTCGTTTACCGTAACGAACACCGGCAGCGTCGAGGGAACGGCGGTGCCGCAGATCTATCTGCGCGACATGGTGAGCTCGACGGTAAAGCCCAAGATCATGCTCGCCGGCTTTGACAGAGTGACGCTGGCGCCCGGCGAAAGCAGAAGGGTATCGGTCTCGATAACGCCGAGATCCATGCGGACGCTCGGCCGTGATTTCGTCTGGAGAGTCGAGCCCGGAGATTTCAGGGTCTTCCTCGCCGACCGCTCAGATCATCTGATCATGAGCCGTGATTTCAGAGTCGAGTGAAAAAAGCGATTAAAATGCAAAAAGCCGCAGGGCATATGCCCTGCGGCTTTTCTCTGTGTCAAATTATTTACGGTGTCATCTCACGTCGACGCATCCGACGCGGTAGAAGCCGTCATCGGTCTTCGCGCTCAGCTTCATCGCAAGCTCTATCGGCCGCGTCCCCTCGAACAGCCCTATCTCGGCGCCGTATCTTCCGGCGGGAAGGGAAGGACGGAAAGGCGCGTCCTCTACCGTGACAGTTCCCGATCTCCATCTTCTGCAGTCGGTGTCGAGAGTTTCGGTGTATTCTCCGCTTTCGCCCCTGAGCCTAAGCCGGAGATCGTATTTTCTGTACGAGCCGGCGAAGCCGCGGTTCGAGATATGGAGCCTGACGCGGTTTGTCACACCCGACATCAGCGGAGGCAGCTCGATGCCGTCGATGAAATACCAGTAGCCGAGACGGTTCGCCGCGTATTCGGTAAGGTAAGGCTCTCTTTTCAGCCACGGTCTCGGATATCCGTGGAATCCTGCGAAGGTGGCGTGGGTGCGCTGCATGGCGTCCAGGAACGGATATCCGTTCTTGAACACCTCCGGGGCGACCGACATATAATGCTCGAATTCCAGCACTATCGGAGCATTCGGCGAAAAACGGTCGAACAGCCACGGCGTGCGGAGCGTGTTGTAGCCGCATCTTTCCGCGTAAGAACTGACGCATACCGAGTCCTCATCGAGCCCGAGGCCGAGCGATACGGCGTAGTCGATCAGCTCGAGGTTCTCCTCCCGGCCGCGGCTCCATCTGTGATTGATATGATCGTCGTTCAGCAGCACGAATTTGTCCGGGAAGTTCTTCACATGCAGATCGATATGCTTTTTGATGACCTCGGACGGATAGATGATATCTGTCCCGTTACCGGTGTGTCCCTCTCCCCATGTGCCGAATGTGCCGACGTCGACGACCTCTATCCTCGGATCGCCGTTGAATTTTCGTCCCGCCTCCTCCATGAAGCGGCTGAGCTTCTCCAGAAATACCGGGTCACCGTAATCCGGCTCAAGTCTTCCGTCGGGAAGCTCGTAGCATCTCGCTCCGGCCTTATAGACGAACTCCGGCGTCGCGAACGGGATGCTGGCATCTCCCTCGTATGTCACGAGACGAAGGCCGAATCTGTAATCGTACCGGCTCCATTCCTCCATTATACCGTCGATGTACGACCAGTCGTAAACTCCCTCCTCCTTCTCTATATCTCCCCAGTCGAAACGCAGATACAGATGGTTGAGCCCGGGGAAGTCCTCGAGATGGTCGGACGGATCGTGCTCCGCGCGGTAGGTCGGGCGTGGATAGCCGTTGTCTATATAATGCCAGTACCATCCCTTGTGAGGATTGCGCAGGATCCGCCTGTCGTCGGCGAGCGGCCTGAGATCTCGGTAATACCTGCCGTATGACGGCGTATCCCAGTTGTCGATCTCGACCGCGTGAGACGTCTCCGGAATCGGAAGCTTGGATAAGTTCGGATAGTTATACATGGCTGCCTCGATTCGTTTATGATGATTATACGCTGTAAATCAAATGCGCTGTGCGGCAGAGCTGGCGTCGAAGGGGGCGACAAAAGCTCCGTTATCTGTCTTCCTTCGTGTCCCGGAACATAAGGATCATCCCGATAAATCCGAGCGCCAGACCAATATACCAGAATACCGCGCTCCCCAGCGCCGCTCCCTGAGCGGCTATGACTCCCATTATAAGCAGAGCCAGACCTGTTCTGTTCGCGCTGCTCATTTTTCCGTCCTCCTCATATCTTCACGGCCGCGCGGCATATCCGAAAGGGCCGCCGTATGAGCGTATTTAAGCCCTTTTATCTTGTCTCTTTCAGTGAGGATTTGTTTTCGTACATCGCCTCGTCGGCGCGGACGAACACCTCGGAAAGGCATCTGTCCCTGCCGGGGATGAACGCCGACATGCCGGACGCGATGATAACGCCGTCCGATGACATGCTCTTCTCGTTGCTTTCAAGCATCCTTGCCATCAGCTCATCCCGATGCTCGTAATCCTCTCCGCGCATTATGACGACGAATTCGTCGCCTCCGACGCGGTAAACCGGGCTGTGGTCGAATATCCGGCAGATGATCCTCGCGGCGTCACGGATGAGGCCGTCCCCGGCGTGATGACCGTGGTTGTCGTTGACGTTCTTGAGACCGTTTACGTCGCATACCACGACGGCGAACGGCTGGTTTTCCCCGGCGGCGATCAGCAGATCGCATTTTTCCTCGGCTTCGAGATAGGCGTGCTTGCTCTTGACGCCGGTGAGGGCGTCGCGGTTGGCCTTCTCCCTCGCCGCCCATAGCTCCTTGTCGCGGCGGATCTGGGCGTCTATATTGCTGATGCCGATGACTATGTGCGGATCCTTCGCGTCGGGCATACGACTCGCCTTAAGCATGACGAAGGTGGGCTTGCCGCCGAGCATGATACGGTATTCCAGAGTGAACGCGCCGGACTCCGAGATCTGGTTCAGGATATTTTCCTTCGTGAACGCCGAGAGCAGACGCTCATGATCGTCCTGATGGACGACCCGGATTATGTTTTTGCGCGTCAGACCGAAGAAATCGTCTCCGCTTTTCATCAGTTCAAGGCTTCTGTAATCGTCGTGGGCGCTGTACTCTATAAAGCTGCCGCTTTCGGTGTTGACGTAGTATATGCAGAAGTAGTCGGCGGCGAGAGCCTGAGCTATGCTGAAATATGAAACGCTCCCGTCGTCCGCGGCTTCCCTCCTGCGCTCGTCCGTCATCTCCTCGTCGATGTTGCTTACGCCGATTATGATATGATGATCGTCACCGCTGGTCGGTATCGCTTTCAGCCTGTAAAATACCGGCTCGCCGCCGATCATGAGCCTGAATACCAGCGACATCGGATGGCCTTTTCCGATCTCCCCGAGCAGTGCGCCGCGTTCCATCGCGCGGGAGAGCTTGTCCCTGTCGCCCGGGCAGACGATATCAGCGATATTCTTTTTGCAGTCCTCGAAGAAGTCCCCGCCGGTATGCCCGATATCGAGAGATTCGAGAGCCCCCTGCGATTTGAAGATCTTATACGCCCCGGTTTCGGTGTCGATGTAATATATATGCTCGAAATCGCTTGAAAGCGCCTGCGCTATGCCGGAAAACTCCCTGTTGTGCCTGTCGCGCTCCGAGTCGTCGATCGCCTGGAGCACGTCGTGCTCCATATTGCTTATGCCGATGACTATATGACTGCTGTCGTTCGTCCCGGTGCCCGCCGCGCGGAGATTGTAGTAAACCGGCTCTCCGTCTATCACAAGGCGGTATGTCATCGAGAAGTGCTCCCCGCCTATCAGCTGAGCCAGCAGAGCTTCCTTCTGCATGGATATCAGCACCCGCTCGACATCCTCGGAGTAAACGACTTTCGGGACGTTTTTGGCGGTATCGGAGAAGAAGTCCAGGCCGCTCCGCTCGATCTGCAGGTCCTCGTATCTGCCCTGAGAGCTGAACTGGACGTAATGGCCGCTCACGGTGTTCACATAGTATATGCATTCGAAGCCGCTCGTCAGCGCGTGAGCGATCTTTGTGTACGCAGTGATCTCGGCGCCTTCGTCCTTTATCTCGGCGGATTCCTTTATAGGCGCATCTTCGAGCCTCTTTTTCTTTTCCTCGACGAACGTCTCGTACTCGGACGGGGGAAGAGGCTTTGAAAAATAATACCCCTGCACGATGTCGCAGCCCATCTTCTTGAGCGCCAGAAGCTGATCCTCTGTCTCGACGCCCTCGGCTATGACCGGCACGCCGAGATAATCGGCTATGTCGATTATTACCTCGATCATCCGCGTGTCGTGGCCTTCGCTGAAGGCGTTGCGGATGAACTTCATATCGAGCTTCAGCGCGTCTATCGGCAGGCTCGATATCATGTTCAGCGAGGAATATCCCGTGCCGAAATCGTCCATCTCGATCTGGAAGCCGAGCGAGCGCAGGCGGTTGACCGTGCTTATTATCTGGGCCGAGTCCTCGGTATAAGCGGATTCGGTGATCTCAAGCAGGAACTCGTTCGACGTCAGCCCGTATCTTTCCATGAGAGCCTGGAAATTCTCGACTATGTCCGGGTCGTACATGTCGATGCGCGACACGTTGACCGACACCGGGATCGATATTCCGAAGCGGTCCTTCCAGTCTTTTATCTGGGCGGCCGCCATCTTCCATACGTATGTGTCCAGATCCTGGATAAGCCCGTTTTCCTCGAAAAGCGGGATGAAAACGCCGGGGGAGATCATGCCGAGCGTCGGATGCTTCCACCTGACGAGAGCCTCGGCGCTGGCGAGAACCGGGATGTCGGGGCGTATATCGAATTTCGGCTGGTAAAAGACGGTGAACTGTCCTTCGCTGATGGCCGTCCTGAAATCCTCGATGAGCTGCTCGGCGAACATCTCGGATTCGTGGAGATTGTTGTCGTATATCGCGTATGAGCGGGTAAAGCTGCTGCGGATCGTGTCGGAGGCCATCTTCGCCCTGTCGAACCGCCGCTCTATGTCGATGCTTTTGTCGACATTCGAGTATATCCCCATGCGGAGACGGATGCGCTTGGCGAACGTGTCGTCGGCCCGCCCTGACATGACTGTGTCGATTATCTCGCCGTAATCGCCGTAATGAGGGCAGTAGATAAGGAAGGTGTCGCCCTCCATGCGGCAGACCATGCCGCCCTTTTCGCCGACGGCGAGCCTGAGCCGGCTGCCTATGTCGCGCAGGACCTCATCTCCGTACGTCTTGCCGTACCGCTCGTTTATCATCCGGAAATGATAGATGTCGACCATGATGGCGTCCATCTCGGTATCCTTGTGGAACTGGTCGAACTGATCGGCGTAGCGGAAGAAATACTCCTTGTTGTAAAGCCCGGTCACAGTGTCGCGCTCGGTCACCTGGATGATCTGCCGGTCCTCGGAAAGCTCGATGATGCGTCTGACGCGGGCGAGTATGACGTCGGCCTGAGGGTACGGCTTCGGTATGAAGTCGATCGCGCCGACGTTAAGGCTCTCGATCTCCGAGCTCTGATCGGCTGTCATGACGATCACCGGAATGGATTTCAGAGTCTGATCGTTTTTGACCTCGCGCAGAAGATCGAGCCCGGGCATGCCAGGCATCATGAGGTCGAGCAGAACAAGGGAGAGAGTCTCGCGGTTCTCGCGGATCAGGCTGAGCGCCTCAAGGCCGTCCGCGGCGGTAAGGACCTCATAATCCTTTTCGAGAGTGCTTTTGAGTATCTCTCTGTTTATGAATTCATCGTCGGCGACAAGTATAAGTCTCCTGCCGTTTACCGAATGAAAATTCTCATGGCTCTTAAGCATGACGGGATGATCTCCTAATACAGATTGTTAATATATATTATACCATTATTTCAAAAAATGTCAAGCTGATACGCGGCGCGGAAGGCTCTCTTTGCAATATGTTTACATAAGTCATGATATTCGCGCGCGCGCGACACCCGCGTCAGACCCTTTTCCGATAATTTTTAAGATACGCCGCGCAGGTGATTAACATGAGCACCGCCGACACGGCGGCTATGACCATGCCGCTCGTCAGGCTCATGACGGCGCCGATGACCGCCGTGGAGATAACGATGCCGAAGGTCGTGAACGCCATTCGCCATGTGTTGTAGGCGCTTATGATGTCCTCGCTCACGGTGTTGTAGACGATGTCCGGTATCGCGTACGAGACGACGTTATACCCGGCGTAGGCGATGAAGTAGAATACGGCGAACGCCGCGAAGCCGCCGGTGAGGGAGGGGATGATCAGTATAAACAGCAGCGAGCCGGCGAAATTGAGTACCGACGCCTTCATATGGACCTTCCTCAGGGCGGCGTAGACGGCGCAGCTGAGGAATACCGAGGCGTTGGTTATGCCAACTATGAGCGAAGTATTTTCCTCCGCCACCGCTCCGCATCTGACGGCGAGGAGCGGTATCATGGACAGGATCCCGGCTCCGAGACCTCGCGTGAAGTTCGGTATGATCATCCTGCAGAAATCGCCGTCCCTGAACACGTCTGATATCCCGGACACGGCTGTCTTCAGCAGACTTTTCCTTTCGCTCTGCGGGATATCCTTCTCGCTGCCGGGAAGCAGGTCGAGGCGGGAATTCGCCGCCCAGGCGAGCACAAGAAACAAAGACGAGCACAGCACGGCTGCCGACGTGACGCTGTAAAAGTCGAAAAGCGAGTACATCAGTGGCAGTATCAGCCCCGCCGCGATAGAGAAGGCTCCGTTGATTATCCCGCCCACCGAGGCGTAGAAGGAGTAATCGGCGACGTCTATGACCTCGCACAGCAGCTTGTAGTCGAATATCACCCTCACCGAGATTATCGCGTTTACCGCCGCCGCGAGAGCGAAGACGATGACCGCTGCGGGAGCGGTTCCGACGCCTCGTATGAGACAGAGGGTCAGATACCCGATCGTCACGGCGCTCTGTATCGCGTACATCCAGCTGACGATGCGCTTTGTTTTTGAATATCTTCCGGTGATCCCGGACAGGAGCAGGGAAAGGACGACGTTCTCGGCCTGAGTGAACGATGTCAGGGCGCCGATCTGCCCGTCGCTCATCGACAGCCGCAGATAAAGCGGCAGCAGCACTGTTGTCGAGGTCAATGCGACGGCGGCGGTATTGAGGGCGTCTCTTGCCCACAGAAGGCGGAAGTTCTTGCTGAAAAATCTCATGGCGGAAAGGCTTAAGCGTATGATCTCCGAGTGACGGGCGGAAAACAGGAAAACATGATCCCGCATTGTATATTATACGCGCCGGAAGGCGTTGTGTCAATGGAGATCGCAAAAAAACATGTTTTTCCCCCGCGCGCCGATGTCACGGTTGACACGCGGCGGTGACGGTGATATAATAATTTCTGGCAGCAGACTCGGGATATGTTTGATGAAAAAAGGTGCGATATATGCTCTGGAACGCCGTAAACGGAAGTGTTTCGCTCAAAAACGCAAAGATGAGCTATGTTTCATTCGGTCACGGGGATAAAAAGCTCGTCATACTGCCGGGCTTGTCCGACGGCCTCGCGACCGTGAGGGGCAAGGCGCTTCTTTTGGCGCCGCCTTACAGGCGATGGCTAGACAGGTTCACTGTATATATGTTCAGCAGAAGGGACGATATCCCGGACGGCTTTTCGATACGGGACATGGCGCGGGATCAGGCTGAGGCGACAGCCTCGCTCGGCCTTGCGAAGGTATCCGTCATGGGCGTCTCGCAGGGCGGCATGATAGCTCAGTATCTCGCGTCGGATAATCCGGACCTTTTGGAAAAACTTGTCATCGCCGTCTCCGCCCCGAGAGCGGACGATATGATCCGAGCCAATCTTGACAGATGGATGGATCTGGCAAAACGCGGCGATTACAGGGAGCTTATGATCGATACCGCGGAAAACAGCTATTCGGAAGGGTATCTTAAAAGATACAGAAGGCTGTACCCGGTCATCGGATCGATCGGGAGACCGCGCGGATACGGACGATTTCTCGCCAACGCGAAAGCTATATATGGCTTCGACGCGTCAAATGATCTCTGCCGTATCGGCTGCCCGACGCTCATAATAGGCGGATCGGAGGACAGGATAGTCGGCATAGAAGCGTCGCGGGAGCTGAACGAAATGATCCCGGGAAGTACGCTGTATGTTTACGAAGGTCTCGGACACGCGGCGTATGAGGAGGCGGCCGATTTCAATGACCGTGTGTTCGGCTTCCTTGAATCTCAGGGCTGAATATCGACCGGCCGAAAATACGGCTGCCTTCCGTGAGGAAAGGCAGCCTTTGATCACTTATTTGCGGGTTCCCACTTGCAGCGGACAGGAGAGACGATAGCGCCCTCCTTTTTCAGCTCGGCGAAGGCCTTGTCGACGACCTTTCTGTCAAGGCCGGTGAGTTCGGCCGCTTTTCCGGCGCTGATAGGCTCGCCGGCTTTTTTCATCGCTTCGAGGATCTGTTCTTTTTCATTCATCTGCGGTTCTCCTTTTTATGTATTCAGAAATTGATGGTTTCCGGGGCTTCTGTGAATGAGCTGAAGGTCGCGGCGGCGTTTCTGAAATAGAGCATCTGCATGTTGCCGTCGTCGGGCGAGTACATCGCCTTGAGGCTCGGCATCTTTTCAAGCATCGCTTCCTTTACGGCGCGGTCGTCGTCCGTGACGAGCTCTCCGCATACGCGCAGCCATTTTCCGTCCTTGAAGGCGCATATCTCGGCCTTCGGATTTGCGGCGAGCTGCTTTGAGACGCTTTTGACCTTTCCGGTCTGGATGTACAGTCTGCTGTTCCAAACGAGAGCCGTGCCGAACGGCCTTACTCTCGGCTGATCGCCTTCGACGGTAGCCAGATAATATGTCTGGGCTTCGTCAAGGAACTGACAGACTCTTGTGATCCCTTCCATGGTTTTTACCTTCCTTTCATGCCGGTGACTTTTTTATTTGTCTTATTGATCGTCAGATATACCGTCCGGTGACGCTCAGAGGATCGTTCCTTATGTCCTCCGGCGTTCCGGCTGCCACGACGGTACCGCCCTCGGTGCCGCCGCCAGGGCCCATGTCGACGATGTAGTCGGCTGACCTTATGACGTCGAGATCGTGCTCTATTACGATGACTGTGGCGCCCTGATCTATCAGCCGGCCGAACACTTCCATCAGCGTTTTCACGTCGAGAGGATGCAGCCCTATCGTCGGCTCGTCGAAGACGAACACCGAATCGGACTGACTTTTTCCCATCTCGCTCGCGAGCTTGAGGCGCTGCGCCTCGCCGCCCGAAAGGCTCGGAGTCTGCTCGCCGAGAGTAAGATATCCGAGTCCGAGATCGCGCAGGATCGTGAGCTTATCTTTGACGGACCTGAGATCGGAGCATTCTTCGAGCGCCTCGCTGACGCTGAATTCCATCAGCTTCGGCAGAGAGCATCCTTTTCCGTCTTTCTTTACGCGCTTTACGCTGTAAGCGTCCTTTGAGTATCTCGAGCCGCCGCATTCGGGGCAGGGGATGTCGACGTCCGGCAAAAACTGCACGTCGAGGCTGACCGAGCCTGTCCCGTCGCAGACGGGGCATCTCAGCTTGCCGGTGTTGTATGAGAAGTCGCTCGCCTTCCAGCCTTTTTCCTTCGCCTGCTCGGTCCTCGCGTATATTTTTCGGAGCTCGTCGTGGATATCGGCGTATGTCGCGACCGTCGAGCGGACGTTAATGCCGATAGGCGTCGCGTCGATCAGCTTTACCTGTGATATGCCGTCCGCTTCAATCGATCTGACGTGAGACGGCAGACTCCCGCCGGAGACCTTTGCTTCGAGCGCCGGGATCAGGCTTTCAAGCACCATTGTCGTTTTCCCGGAGCCCGAGACCCCGGTGACGACGGACAGCCTTCCCTTCGGGAAAACCACCGACAGCGGCTTTACGGTGTGGATCCCCGACGTTTCCATGCGTATCTCTCCGAGCGAGAACAGCTCGTCTTTTGACGCGCCGGTCCTGAGGGTATTCTTCTTCGAAGGATCGAGATACGGCCCGATCATCGAGGCCGGGTCTTTTACGATATCGTCGACCGTTCCCTGAGAGATGATCCTGCCGCCCTTCGCGCCGGCCTCGGGGCCGAGCTCGATCAGCCAGTCGGCATGCGACAGGACCTGCGTGTCGTGATCGACGAGCACTATCGAGTTGCCGTCCGCCGCGAGATCGTCCATGACGCCGGTAAGTCCCTCGATGTTGGAAGGGTGCAGACCTATCGACGGCTCGTCGAGTACGTACAGCACTCCGGTGGTGCGGTTGCGCACGGCCCTCGCCAGCTGTGTCCGCTGACGCTCTCCGGTCGACAGCGTCGAAGCGGCGCGGTCGAGCGAGAGATATGAAAGACCGAGATCGACGAGCCGCTTTGACGTGCCGAGGAAGGAGTCGCATATGCTCTCGGCCATCGGCCTCATCTCCTCGGGCATGGACGCGGGGACGCCCTTCACCCATTCTATCGCCTCGGATAAGGTCATCATGCACACCTGATCGAGCGAAAGCCCCCGCAGACGAAGCGAGCGCGCTCTCTCTGACAGTCTCGTTCCTCCGCAGTCGGGGCAGACGTCCTCCTTCAGGAACTTCTCGACCCGCTTCATCCCGGTGTCGTCCTTAACCTTGCTCAGCGCGTTCATCACCGTCGCGGTCGCGCTGTAATAGGTGAAGTCCATCTCGGCAGCGGGGAAGGTTTCTGAGCTTTTCGGCTTGTAGAAGATGTGTTTCTTTACCATAGGACCGTCGTAGACGATGGCCTTTTCCTCGTCGGTCAGATCTTTGAACGGTATATCGGTCCTCACGCCCATGGCGCGGCAGACGTCGGTCATGAGCGACCACATTAGGCTGTTCCACGGTGCGACGGCGCCGCCGTCTATCGTGAGGCTTTCGTCCGGGACGAGCGAATCGCGGTTCACCGTTCTGACGGTCCCGGTGCCGCCGCATTTTTCGCAGGCGCCTCCGCTGTTGAAGGCAAGCTCCTCGGCTCCTATCGGCGGGACGATCTCGCCGCATACCGGGCAGCGTACCTCTGTCTCGGCCGCCACACCCATCGAAGGCGGCACGTCGTGGCCGTTCGGGCATTTGTAGACCGAAAGGCGGGAGAACATAAGACGGAGGCTGTTCAGAAGCTCGGTTGAGGTGCCGAAGGTACTTCTTATGCCGGGGACTCCGGGCCGCTGATGGAGCGCCAGAGCGGCGGGAAGATACCGTACGTCGTCGACCTTCGCCTTCGCCGCCTGGGTCATTCGCCTCCTCGTGTAGGTGGAAAGCGACTCGAGATACCGCCTTGATCCCTCGGCGTACAGCACCCCGAGGGCGAGCGACGATTTTCCCGAGCCCGACACCCCCGCGATGCCGACGATGCGGTTAAGGGGAATGTCGGCGTCTATGTTCTTGAGGTTGTGAACCTTCGCGCCTCTTACTTCTATATGATCGGGTATATTCTTTTTCCGCATGTCTCAATAATGTTTTTCTCGCATTGACGGACAAAGTCTGTATGATATTATACCATACATGAAAAAATGTCATCAACTCATACGCTGCATTTGTTTGTAAACTTACTATGACGGCAGATGAGAGAAAAAGCTCCCCGGCGCGGTATTCCTGCCGCGCCGGGAGTATGGTTTTACGGCGTGTTCGTAGGCGCCGCTAATTTCAGCTCGGCTTTCAGGAGATGCGAAGGTATGACGCCGCTCGGCTACCGCAGGCGCATGAATAAAATGGGAAACAAATCGTCCCCTGCGTATTTACAGGGACCTTCAGATGTGATATAATAGACAAAAAGGAGGATATGCTGCGATGAGAAAACTGAAAATCGGCATGCTCGGTACGCTTCACGACCATTCGGTCGGCAAGCTCGACTGCGTTAGAAAATTCCCCGACATATTCGAGATCGTCGGGATAGTCCCCGACAGCGACGAAAGGATCGCCGGGTACAGAGCCGCGGGATTCAACAACTTCACCTTCTGGACAAGCGCCGAACTTAAGGCGCATCCGTCGTTCAGGGATTATCCTCTACTTACCGAGGAGCAGCTGATGAACGCCGGATGCGACTTCATCATGGTTGAGGGCTTCGAGTACGATCTGCCGTTCGCTGCGATGAGATGCGTCGAAAACGGCATCCCGGTGCACATAGACAAGCCGGTCGGGCGGGATATCAAAGCCTTCACCGATCTTCTCAGGCTCGCGAAGAAGAAGGAGCTGCCGCTGCAGGTGGCGTACATGTACCGCTACAACGAGGCGGTGCTTGACTGCCTCCGCATGGTGAAAAGCGGCGAGCTCGGCGAGATCCTTTCCTGCACCGCCCAGATGAACATAGAGCATCCGGCCGAGAAGCGTCACTGGCACGGGATGTTCGATTACGGCAATATGTTCTACATCGGCTGTCATATGCTCGACCTCATCCATCTGATGCAGGGCATGCCGCGCCGTATCACGCCGTATATAACGTCGAGCGGTCTCGACGGCAACACCTCGTTCGATCAGGGGACGGCTATACTCGAATACCCGCGCGGGATATCGATAGCCCAGTCCAACGGCACCGAGATAAACGGATATCAGCACCGCCAGCTCGTCGTCTCCGGCAGCAAGGGGACATACGAGATCCGGCCTCTTGAGATGAAACCCTCGGCGATCATATCAAGGCAGGGAAAAGGCGGCGAAATAAAGGAATTCCCGCTTCCGAGCGGTAGATATGACTCGATGATGCTCGATTTCGCCGCGATCGTGCTCGGCGAGAAGGAAAACCCGTTCGATTACGCGTTCGAGCTCGACACGCACCGCATGGCCCTCGCCGCCTGCGGCTATGACGTCGATTACACATCGGAGATCGGACTGTGATCTGTATAAGGCGAAGGGGGAAAGACGAATGAAGGCCGTGATCATAAACGGTGACAAAAGCCTGTCATGGTCCGATGTGCCGGATATTTCGGTGTCGCCTGACGAGGCTCTTGTACGCGTCGAATACGCCGGGATAAACAGAGCTGATCTTATGCAGAGATCGGGCGGATACCCTCCTCCGCCCGGAGCGCCTGAATGGATGGGGCTTGAGATCTCCGGGACGATAGAGAAGCTCGGCGATGAGGCGAAGGAAAAATGCGCCTTCCGCGAAGGCGACAGGGTATGCTCGCTTCTCGGCGGAGGCGGCTACGCCGAGTACGCTGCCGTGAGATACGATATGCTGATGCCGATCCCCGACGGCTTCTCGATGGCGGAGGCCGCCGCCTTCCCGGAGGCGGTGTGCACGGCGTATCTGAATCTGTTCGTCGAAGGACAGGCGAAGGAGGGCGAGACATTTCTCATGCAGGCCGGCGGCAGCGGGCTGGCGTCGGTCGCGATCCCTCTCGCCAAAGCCTTCGGACTGCGCGTGATAACCACGATCCGCGGCGAAAGCAAGCTCGACAAGGTGAAAAGGCTCGGAGCCGACGTTATAATCGACACCAGAAAGGAAGACCTCGCCGATGCGCTGAAAGCCGAGCTCGAGCGGGGAACTCCTGTCGATGTCACCGTCGACTGCGTCGGCGGCGAGGGGATGGGCAGATGTCTTCCGTATCTCGCCAAAGGCGCGAGATGGATAATGATCGCGGCGCTCTCCGGGACAGAGACCGAAATAGATCTGAGGAACATCTATGTCAGGAACATCCGGATAATCGGCAGCACGCTGAGATCGAGAGCTCCCGGATTCAAGGCGGCGCTCGTCTCGGAGATCATATCGAAGGTCTATCCGAAGCTTTCTCAGGGAATGGACCGGCCTGTTATATATAAAATACTGCCGGTCACCGAGGCCGAGGCGGCTCACGCGATACTTGAAAACAACGAGAATACAGGCAAGGTGGTCCTCAAGATAGGATGACGTCCGGCAGAATATAAAAAAAGAGCTTTCACGCTCTTACCGCAATTTTTAAAGGCGGCGTGAAAGCTCTTTTCTGTTTTGATCTCAGGCGAAGTTCTCGAACAGCTTGTCGTAGAACTTTGTCACCTTGTCGATCTTCTTCGCGTACATAGAGGCGACGTCGTTCGTCTTCTTGTCAAGGCAGTTGGTGAGGATGACACTCATGTAGCTGTTCTTGTCGGTGAGATAGCCGAAGTCGGCCATACGCCCGTCGCGGATGATGTCGAGCATCTGCTTTGTGGTCTCGTAGTCGCGCGAGGTTTTGTTCTCGATGACGGTGTCGTAGATGACGGGGGTAAGATTGTTGTAGCTGTATTCGGACAGAGCCTCGGTCAGGGTCCCGATCTTCCCGAGCGTCGCCGGGTCGTCGGCATAGACTCCGGGGATGACGATGAACGATGTCGAGCCGGCCAGCATCGAAAGGTACTTCTCCTGCGCCTCATCGAATTTCGGATAGGTGAGCGGGACGAAATCGTCCTCCATGTCGCGCAGCAGCAGCATGGTGCCGACATAGCCGCCGGTGATGAACAGGGCCTGACCGTTTTTGAACATGTCGATGTGCTTGTCGGTGACGAGAGAGCGGTTGTCCTCCCAGAGCAGAGCGTTTATGCGCTCTACCGTCTTTACCAGCCTCTCCGACATGATCGCGACTTCATATGTGCCTTCCTCGTTGTTGATCTTGAGATACGGGATATCGGCGTCGTACTGGTAGTTCATGCAGTTGTGCGTGCTGCCGGCGACATGACCGTAGAAATCTTCGGTGTCCATCTTGCCGTCGCCGTTTATGTCCGAGCTGATCCCTTTGCTTATCTCAAGTTCCTTTTCCTGCGTCCACTGACCTTTTTTGACGGTCTCGCTTATCTGCTCGATGCCGTATTTGTCGCACAGATTGGTGTTGTAAAACATGCAGCAGGCGAATATGCTGGCTCCGTAGGTCATATCGCTGAGAGCGGAATACAGCTTGTTTCTGACGGTGAAGTTGTTGACGACGACGTCATTGTACCACGGCTGCGTAAGATCCATGCCGGGAATCTCCCACAGGTTCATGTTGTAGCCGTCGATGCCGTCGCTCACCGACGCCGGGGGAGTGATGAAGACCATCGAGTATTCTTTATCCCCCGCCTTCACGCTCTTTGTGAACGGCGCCTGAACGTCGTCGACCGTGGCGCTTTTGATCTTCGCATTGAACCTTTCCTCGATCGCGCGGTTGCGGGTATATATCGCGTCGTTGAGGATGTCGCCGTCCATCTCTTCGCGGTCGCCTTCACGTTCGACGATGTTTGCGGCGTTCTTGCGCTCGAGGATGACGTATGTGTAGCCTTCGAGATCCTGATCGGGGACGACCGACTCAGGCGCCGTCTCAGCTTCGGTCTCGGCGGCGGTGGTCTCCGGCGAAGCCTCCGGAGCCGACGTCCCGCCGGCGGCGGGAGGCGCCGAGGCTTCCTCCCCGCAGGAGACAAGGACGGCGGATAACAGCATCATCATCGAAACGGATAAAGCGGTGATTTTCTTCAGCATTTTCAATTCCTCTCAAAACTGCGCCGGAGCGTCGGCATACGTTGACGGCAGTCTGTGTGAACTTATATGATGTGTATTATTATACTATATTTCGGCCGGATATTCAATACCTGAGTGAAAAAAACCGGAATAATACCCGAAAACTGATTATCTGGTCTGGTTTATCCAGAGCTCAGTCCGCTCATCCCAAATCCCATCGGTTTATCCCACATGGATTGTTATTCATAGAGAAATATGGTATAATCTGCAGGACAATCCCGATTCGGTATTAGGCCTGTTGACACTAAAACAAATATGTGACATAATATCTATATGAAAATATCACATGAGCAATTCAAAAGAATAGAGAGGCCATTTCCGGTTCAACGCGGGAATGTAAAAATCGACAACTACGATTTCATAAATGCAATATTGTATATCGCCGAAAACGGATGCAAATGGAGGGCATTACCAAAAGAATACGGCAATTGGAACAGTATATACAAGCGTTTTAATCGTTGGGTTTCAAATGGAGTGATCCGGCGCATATTTACTGCCAGGCAGCAAGAAAAGATCATATCTATTAAAGTTGAAGTACTTGCGCTGGACAGCACATCGTGCAAAGTACACCCTGATGGACAAGGGGCTTTAAAAAAAACGGAAAACAAGCAATCGGAAAGTCCAAAGGAGGCTGGAATACCAAGCTTCACGTGGTATCCGCAGATGACAAGACAATCATTGAAATGCACCTCTAAGGCGGAAACATTCATGACGCTCCAGAAGGAAGAGTGTCTATCGAAAAAGTAGGAAATATTTATGAAGGTGTGCCGCTTCTTATGGACAGGGCTTATGAAGGCGATAAGACTCGCAGTCTTGCTGAAGCGTATTCTCATAAGCCTGTGGTTCCTCCTAAGAAGAATCATAAAGAACCATGGGATTATGATAAGGATCTATATAAACGACGAAATATAATCGAAAGACTTTTTCGTTGGCTTAAAGAATCCAGAAAAGTTTTTACCCGTTACGATAAGCTTGATTCTATGTATTTTGCCTTTTTATTCAGTTTGCTTATATTATTGTGTGGTTGAAATAGTGTCAGCAGACTCTAGTAACGATGTAAATAAAGGACAGATAGATCTAGGTAATCTGCTTTTTGATGATTATTATATGGTTGAGACATCAGCTCCGGCAGGATATATTTCGCTAACTTCTCCAATCATTATTACTGTTTCTGATACTGAAGTAATATACAACTAGAAAGACAACAATCAGTCATTAAGCGGTAACGGTGTAAAATATGATTCAGAGACCAAAACATATACATTAATTGTTACAAATATCACCGGATATGCTCTCCCCTCCACCGGCTCGAACGGCACGACCGCATACTACGTCATCGGCCTGTCCCTGATCGATCTCGCCGCGGCATCCGCTGCGGGGGATATTTTTTCCGGATGACTTGAAATGGCGACGGAAGTATGGTATAATTATATGGCAAATAAAGAATAAATTATAAACCGACAGTCTGAATCAACATGGAAAACAAGAAACGAATCGCCCCCGATCAGATAATATGCGCGATCCCGGCGGCGCTGTTCATACTCACGCCGCTGCTTGACGTTTTTATCAACTACTTTCAGAGCATCACGTCCTCGCTTGAATACGAGACGTTCAGGATCATACCGTATCTCCCGATAGCGATAGTCGCGGTGCTGCTTATCTCTTTTGTCATACTGTTCATCCGCAGCAGCGACAGGCACTTTATAAAAGCCGCCTTCAGGCGTACATACACCTTCCAGACGACGCTGCTTCTTTTCGTGCTCTATCTCGGACTTGTGCTGATGTCGATAGGCGTCAACGGTTTCACGTATTACGCCGTGCACGGTCATCCGTACACCAAGATGAGCATGTGGACGTATATGGCGAACGTCATCCTGTTCCTGTTCATATCCTCTCTCGTATATGACGAGCGGGTCAAAAAGTTCCTCGTCAGGATGTGCTGCTATATCGCCAGCGCCTACGCTCTGTACGGCATGATATCGTATATACTCAATCCGTACAGAGGCTCGCTGAGAGTCACATACCACAACAGCAATCATTACGGATATTATCTCGCTGTAAGTATAGCCCTAACCTCAGCTATGATCATTGATATGCTGAGCACGAAAGCTAAAGAGGACAACAGATCGGGGAAGGTGATCGATCTTGTCATCTGGTGCCTGATGCTGATTGTCCAGTGCTTTGCCCTCGGCTACAACAATACGCTCGGTGTCTGGATATCCATGGTCATGTCGCATGTATTCCTTTTCATCGTTTACAGGATAAAGGACGGAAAGTTCAATCTATATGTGCTCGTTCCGTTCGCGATCTTCTTCTGCACGTCGATTATAAGCTCCTTCTTTACGACAAGCATTTTCACCTCCATAATCCGCACCTTCACGGATGTAGGCAATATCGCGCAGGGGCTTGCCGCCGCCGACGAGGCCGGCTCGGGAAGATGGAAGATCTGGAAGGCTACGGTAAGACACATAATCGACCGCCCGGTATTCGGCAACGGCATCGAGGGACTGCTTGAGATCATCACGCTTGAAGGGATAAGCACCGGAAGCCCTCACAACGAATTCCTCGAATATACGGCGTTCTTCGGCATTCCGGCCGGACTGAGCTATATAGCCGCATGCACGTCTGTCTTCATTCACGGCCTTAAATACAGAAAAGAGCTGAATCCCGCCACACTGATATGCATGGTCGGCGCGTTCGGGTATCTTGTAAGCTCCTTCTTCGGCGTATGCTTCTATTACACCGTGACATACCCGTTCATATTCCTTGGCCTTTCGCTCAACTTCGCCTCAAAAGACAGGCCGAAGCCGGCTGCCGGACAGACTGAGCCGTCATCCGAGCAGAGCGCTGCGGATTCCGAGCAGATCGAACCGGCTGCCGGGCAGATCGAGCCGAACGCTGACGACGGCGAAGAAGCAGAAAGCACTGGATCCGAAGATAATACCGATTCCGGCGAACCGACAGATATCTCCGCAAATGATAATAGTGAGATATCTTAAGAAGAAAAAGACAGCCTGTAAATAGTAAATACGAACACCGCTTCCGTCAGGAAGCGGTGTTCTCTCACCTATAATTCTTTGCAAAACCTCCCACACCATTCCCCCGTGCAAACGCCTCACCGCCGGTATTCCGACAATATCCCGCCGATCTTCTCCTTTACCGGAGCGGCCTCATTCTCTGACAGGAAGCCGAATACGACCGAGAACGATATCTTTCCTTCCGGGGGAAGCGTCCGCATCTGACCGTTCTCCTTCGCGTACCGATATCCTAGATGCTCGGCGGTCGCGGGGAGGATCATGCCCATCGAATCCTCGTTTCCGGTCCGCGAGATCCAGCGTATGCCGTATGGCAGTATCGCGGCCGGATGCTTTACGCAGCAGGCGCTTCCGTCCGGCAGACACTGCATTGTATAACCGTATCCGCCGTCGTCTGTCAGATATTTGAGGGTGAAGCAGATCTCCGGCATATAGCACTGACCTTCATCTCCGACGTGATCCATCGCGGACGGATCAAGGCTCAGCCTGTCCATGTATTCTGAAAGAGCCTTTTTCTGATCCTCCGGCAGGGAATCCGGGATCACCCGATGAACTTTGACGTGATCCGCGTCTCTCGGCGCGGTATCGCGGATGACGGCGCCGTCAAACGGCCGGAAATTGATGTGGCAGAGGTAGGCGTATTCCATCGGCTGGCGGCGGAGATTTTCTATCGTCACGCATGTCTCGGCAGAAGCGGCCGATTCATATAAGCGGCATTTCGGAGAGAACGCATATCCGTATGTGAAGGCGATCTGATAATCGACCTTTCCTCCGACCTCCATCCATGCGCCGTTTTCATCAACACCGGATTCAAGCCAGGCGCTGTCATAACGGCAGTTCGGAAGCTCTCCGTGCTGCGGATGGTCCGCGTCGGGAGCGCCGATGGAACGAAGGCCGCAGTGGTACAGGAATCCGCCGTATGTTTTTAGGAAGCTGTCGGTCATGCGGGGCTCGCGGATCCCGGTCATCATTTTAAGATCTCTGCCGTCGAAGCGGATATCCCATATCTGCTGTCCCATAAACGGAAGGATGACTATATATCCGCGGCTGTTTTCTATCCTCAGGGCTTCGACTCCGGTGGAATACCGGAACGCCGTGGCGCGCATCCCGCCCTCCTCGGCGAGAATAAACTCTTTTTCGGTGAACAATTCACGTCTGAGATAAAGTTTCATCCGTGCGTTTCCTTTCTCGGATCATATAACGGGTCGGTCTGAGAAGAGCATATCCAAAGAAAATGAAGACAGACATCGCCGCCGGGCGCATAGGGGAGAAATATCACCCATGCCGGTCGCGGGGATGCCGTCTTCATTTTTCATATGCTGAACATTGTGTTTTGTTTTACTTTATCGCTTCATCGAGATCGGCGAGACTGATCTCCATCATCCTGCGGCCGAGCTCGGGACTTGCCTCGACCGCGTTTTTGGTGAACCAGTGCTTGATGTCGCCGAGCCTGTCGAGATGTACCGCGTCGGGGTAGAGCGCCATCAGAAGCGAGGTCTCGTACTTGCCGGCGTGATCGTAGCCGGTCTCCTTCTGGGCTCTGGGAGACATCGCCGGGATGACCTTGATCCATGAGAAGGGATCATCGGCGCCGCCGAGATTGTCGTAATAATCGGCGTAGCTTTCGCTGCCCCACCAGCCCTGACCGAGAGTCTTTTCGAGATACCGCATCGTCGCGCGCTTTCCGGCCTTCATGTATGAGAGGGTCATCGGCATGAAGCTGCCTTCCTCGAACTGATGATGGATCACGACATAGATGTTCCTCAGCCCCGCCGAGAGCATGCTCCAGAATATGTTGTAGAGGTATTCCTCGAAGATGACCTCATCCACATGCACGGTTCCCGAGGTGTCGCCCCCGACCGCCCAGCTAGAAGGACTGTAGCTGATCGACGGGGCGATGATTAGCTCTCGCTTTTTGGCGAGCTCATTCAGCAGTCCCTCAACTATCAGCGTGTCGCAGCCGTAACCGCAGGCCGGCCCGTGATATTCGACGGTGCCGCCGGGGATCACCACCGGAGTCCGTTTCTTTTTGGCTTCTTCCAGCTCACGGGGAAAACAAAAATCCAGTCTCATACGATTCTCCTTACTCGGCGTAGCCGAGAGTGGTATAATAGGCGAGATTCGTCTGACGGTTGTCCAGTCTTCCGTACTGCACGACGATAGGGCAGGACGATACCAGCTTCATCGCGTACTGGGTCTCCTTCGGGACGATGAAGCCGCCCATGTCGTCGGGATTGTTCATCCTGAAGCATTTCACGCGGTCGGCGCCGACGTGCCAGAAGATCCCGGAAACGCTTTCCTCGTCGGTAAAGTACAGCTTTACTTCGATCTCGGCGTCCTCGCCGCTGTCGTTCACGATGATGACCGATTCATGCCCCTTGAGGACCCCGTCTCCCTCGGGAGGGAGCTCGCAGTCGGGGATCAGCCATCTGGTTTTTCCCATGCTCTCAGAAGTCAAGCTCGATCAGTCCCTTCTCAAGATAGTTTGTCATCGTTTCGCAGCCGTCCTTTTTGATGACGACGCCCTTTTCCCAGCGGGTGCCGAAGGTCGGGCCGGAGATGAAGGTGTCGACCTGGAAGGTCATGTTCTCTTCGAGTATCCAGTCCGATGTCGTCTCCATCCACGGAGCCTCCACCTCGATCATGCCGGTTCCGTGGCAGGGGCCGTAGACGAAGTTGTCCTTATATCCGGCGTCGATGAATTTCTGATAGAATTCCTGCGGGATCTTTCCGGCCGGGATCCCGGCCTTTAGGTTTTTGACCGTCCAGTTGTGCATCTCAAGGCAGAAATCGATGTAGCGTCTGCGGTCGGGCGTGATCTTGCCCATAACGACCGGCAGACCGGTGGACGGAGAATAACCGTCGATCTTGGCTGAGAGATTGAGCTGGACTATGTCGCCCTTCTCGATGACGCGGTAGCTTGAGCGGCTGATCGCATGGCGCGTCGACTTTTCGCTGAAAACGTACATCGGCAGGCCTTCGTATTCGGCGCCGTTTTCGTATATCACGCGCTCGGCCACGCCGACCATCTGGAGCTCGGTGACGCCGGGCTTAAGGGCGCGGATGACCTCGTCCGTCGCGATGTCGACTATGCGGAAGCCCTCGCGTATGCAGGCGATCTCATTTTCGCTCTTGATCTTGCGCAGCTCGACCATTATGTCGTTGCAGTAGGATATCTCGGCCTTCGGGAAGTTGTCTTTCAGCCCGTCGAGGATCGGCAGCGTGCATTCGACATAGCTTCCGAGTCCGATTTTGATGTTTTCGCCCTTTACGCCGATAGCGGCGAACGCCTCCTTGAAGGAATCCGGGATGAGCTCCGGATAGGACGGATCGGCGCTTTCGCGGAATTCTTTCAAAACGAATACCTTGTCGATCTTGCCGAAGTCCTTGGCGAAGATCGGGGACTCGGGACCGACGAGCAGACACGCGTCTCCCGAGGCGGAGACCGCGACACCGGCGCGCTCGAACAGCGGCCAGAAGCCGCTGAAATAGCGGGCGTTGGCGTAATCAGACTCTGTGCTGACGACCAGCATCACATCAAGCCCTCTGTCGCGCACCATCTTCGCGGCTTTCGCGATTCTTTCCTTGTACTCGTAATCGGGGATGCAGATTCTTGACATGAGTATTCTCCTTTTCTTTTGTCGCCCCGGCGTTTTGAGATATGACGCCTGCTTACGGGATTGTCTCTATGACAGATTTGATTATATCACAAATCCGATATGAAGTCAATAATATTCGGATATAAATTTGAAATAATTACGCGGCGCCGATATAAGGATAAAAATATCCCGGAGCAGGCGAAATCACAGACCTGCTTCGGGAATTCAGTGATAGTTTTTGAGTCGGATCTTCGTCAGATGTCTTTTCGTATCTCCGACAGCAGCTTAAGGCCTTCCTCGATTATCCTCTCGGCGGCTCCGGCTGCATATATCGAGCTTCTCGCCTCATATCCGCCCTCGTCGTAGGAATCCTTCATCGGGAAATATCCCTCGTAGCCGTTCGTTATGCAGCAGGGCAGGACCATAGCCCATCCGTCAGCCTGCTTGAGAGCCTTTCCGATGCCGCCGAACGGTTCGCCGGGGATGCCGATGAACGCCGTATCGCCGATGAACAGCGACGAGAGCGGCATAGCGAACGATTCCGGGCCGTTCTCAAGACGAAGCATCCTTTCCGCCTCGGCGACGACGGTGGTGAGCTCCATGGCTTCGAACGGGATATCTTTGTCCCTTCCGGCTCTGTGAAGCGACGCGATCTCTCGCGCCGAGACGAGCTGTTCCTTCGTCGGCAAATTTGACGGGAGGGTAAGAGTCATTATTTTTCCTCCCACCCTTGAAACGTCACGCCACTCGACCTTCTCGTACGCCTGCAGCGCCGCCGCCGCGACCACGTTACCCATGTGGCGGGAATGAGGATATCCTCTCGACACATCGTCGAAATCCATGAACATGCCGTTCAGATCGCCGCCCTTCGGGTGCACGTTGACGTGGTTCACGTCGCCCTCGGCGCCGTTGAGGAAGATGCAGCGCACATTGTCAAGCGACCTCTCGACCGTTCTTCTCGCGAAGCCCGGCCAGTCGGCGGATATCAGATTTCCGCCCACCACGTCCGGATGACATCCGAAGTTCAGCAGAACGATCTCCGGACCGTCATCCCGAGTGAATCTCATCACGCCGACGCTCTCGTCGACATCCCCGACGGGACGGACGATATCCGGATTGTTCACGCCGGGATTCGTGCGGATCCTGCCGTCCTTCATCACATATCTGCGGATGAAGGCGATATTGTGAGCCGTCCCGGCGCCGATGCCGAGCTTCGCCGGCTTCATGTCCTTTACCGCGAGACAAGCCGCGTCGGCCATCCTGCCGATCAGAAATTCGGTGTATCTCTTCTCGATCTCGCTGTCGCGCTCCCCCCAGTAGGGGCCTGTATGGGTATGAGTGGAAGAAATGAAGACGCCGTCGGAGGAGATGCCGGTCGACTTTGCCGCCGCCTCTCTCGCGGAGGTGTAATATTTAGTACCGGCTCCGCCGCAGGTGTCGATCGAGATTATGACGCGGGTATTATCTCCGTCGGAGACGGCAAGGGCGGAGCATTCGAGCGGATCGAGGATCCCCTCCGCCTTTCTTTCCACATAGTAACCGGCTATCCCGATCCCGAGAGGCGGAGTGATATCGAGCCGGGCAAATCCGGCGAGAAGCGTGTTTTTCATGATCATTTATACCGTTGTGTTTTCAGTTCAGTGACGCCGCGGCGGATATAAGCCGCGGATTTGAAGGGAAGCATCGCCGACGGGGATATCTCACGCCATGCCGCGTTTTCTCATGACCGCCTCGCATACGGCAAGATCCTCCTGAGTGTTGACGCCGCGGAGATCGTCGCCGTCGTCTGTCATATAGGTCTCGACGGTCATCCCGCGCTGTGCCATCAGCTGGGGGACTTCGGTCAGATAATACTCTCCCTGGACGTTGTTTTTGCCTATCAGCGGAAGTGTCTCGAACAGCGCGTCGCTGTCAAAGACAAGGACACCGGAGAACAGCTCCTTTATCTCCGCCTGCTGCGGCGTACAGTCCTTTCCCTCGACGATCCTTGAGAATCGCCCGGCGTCGTCCCTCACGATCCTTGCCCACATCCTGAGCTCGGGGTTCTCAGCGGTCAGAAGGGTGCATGCGGCCTTTTTCTCCTCGTGATATCTGCACATGTCTCTCATGATCTCCCGGCGGAAGAGAGGCATGTCCCCGAAGGTGACAAGGACGGTGCCGTGATAGTCACGGAAAAACGGCTCGCACATCATGACGGCATGCCCTGTGCCGAGCTGCTGCTCCTGCACCGCGTAGCGGTATTCATCGCCGAAATAGTCGATGACCTTTTCCTTCTGGTAGCCGACGACGATGTATATGTCGCTTTTGTCGATGAAATCGAGCTGTCCGAGCACTGTTTCGAGCAGAGGCCTGCCGCATGCCTTATGCAGGACCTTCGGCAGATCGTGTTCCTCGGAATGAAGCCGTTTTCCTTTTCCCGCGGCGGGGACTATCGCTCTCATGATTTACTGATCCTCCACATTGAAGTAATCTTATCCTCGTCAAGCTCGGCGTCAAGACCGAGCCCGGTGTAGATATCCCGCAGAATCGCGATTATATCCGGCAGCTTTCTTTCCATATCGGCGAGCAGAGCGAGCTGCGTTCTCGACCTGTCGAGATTCTGTCCGGGATAGTAGATGTTGTAATAGGTGTCGCCGTCGATGTGATCCATCAAAAAGCGTATGCCGTCCTCGCTCGTTATTATGAGAGAGGCGAGCGGAAGAAGCTCTAGCTCCTCCTTTGTCAGCATATGTCCGCATTCTTCAAGATAGCCTCTCGCGTACTTCGCGTAAAGATTGAGGTCGCAGGAGACCTTTGAGAGATCCTTTTCGTCGTCTGTCGCGGTGTTGGTGCCGATCCTCATGCTGTCGCCGTAATCGTAAAGCGGCGAGGACGGCATGACGGTGTCAAGGTCGATGATGGCGACCGGCAGGTGAGTCTCCTTGTCGAACAGGATGTTATTCAGGTTGCAGTCGTTGTGGCATACTCTGGTCGGGATCCTCCCCGACTCAAGGGCTTCGGTTATAACACCGAAGCTGCCGGATCTTGCGCGGATGAATTCCACCTCCGGCATGACTGCCGCGAGCCGGCCCTTCGGATCTTTCTCTATCACCTTTTCAAGGTCACGGTAGCGGCTCGCCGTATTGTGGAAGTTCGGGATGACTACCGCCACGTCGGATACATCGACGTCCGACATCTCGCGTATGAAGCTTCCGAACGCCTTTCCGGCGTAATAGAATGTTTCAGGACTGTCAGGGATATCAAGTGAGTAAACTCCGTCGAAATACACGAGCGTTCTCCAGCATCCCGACTGATCGGAAAGATAGGCCCTGCCGTCCTTTGTCGGCCTGCTCGTCTGGACCGATCCCTTCTTTCCGCTCCCCGGCAGCTTCAGCCTGCCGAGAAGGTGATCTGTCGTGAGCTTGAAATTGCTCATCAGAGCGTCGACATCCGGGAAAACGTTCGTGTTGATCCGCTGCAGGAGATATTTATGGACGTGACCGGTCTCGGAAAGCGTTTCGATCTTATAAGTACGGTTGATATAACCCTTGTTGATCTGTGTCACCGACGTGATCTCGCCGCGTATGGCGAATTTCTCGGCGACAGCCTGGATCTCGTTTATCGGGCTGTGAGACGCCTCGGCGGGTTCGAGCACAACCCGCATCACGCCTCCGTCGGCCTCCGAGTCGAAGTCGACAAGAGTAAGCGCCGTGATTAGCTTTTTCAGCGCCCTTGAAAACGGATTGTCCTTCTTCGCCAGACGGTAGACGTAATAATACGCTATCCTGCCGAATATGCCGATTGCCGCACATGTCACGGAGAACGCCAGCGCCGTAGTGAACGGAAGACCGGAGACAATCCTTGACAGCGCGAGGTATGAAAGGACTCCGAGAATAAGCGCGGCGGTCTCCCTCGCGAAGGCGCCGACATTGCCGGTGCGCCATATCATGCGGTAGACGCCGAATATCAGGCGGAAGCCCGTGAAGCAGACGAGCGCGGCGATCAGATTATATATCAGTACATTGCCGCTGAACGGTCTGGGACTTGAGGGATGCAGTGCCAGGATAAGAGCCCAGACGGCAATGATCCCCAGCGCGTCGTAAAAGATAAGGAGACGCCGGTTTGTCTTTCTTGTTTTTCCGGGTATATTATCAGCCATATCGGGACCTGTCGGAAATCATCATGACACCGCTGCGGATCCGTCGATACAGGACAGCCATAAGCGTGATACGCATATCT
Organism: uncultured Clostridia bacterium; assembly: GCA_946407735.1. Lineage (GTDB taxonomy): Bacteria > Bacillota > Clostridia > Oscillospirales > CAG-272 > JAAZGC01. The sequence goes on along the minus strand of CAMJPL010000002.1, from coordinate 47,588 downwards.
GAGTATATGTCGGGATCTTCACGGCGCGAAAAATATATTTCAAATATTATATCACACTCTTTGCCCCATATCAATGATATTTTGAAAACAAACTGATCAGGATTCACATGTTCACATCACTCAGATATCTTCCCGATGAACGCCTTCACGATCTCGGCGTATCTCTCCCTGTCCTTCAGTATCGACTCGGCGTGACCGGCGCCGGGGATCGTATGAAATTCCGAATATCCTTTTGTCGCTTCGCTCATGCGTCTGCTGTTGTCCGGCGTTATGAACGCATCATCGGCTCCGTGGATGAAAAGGATGGGTATCTCGTTTTCTTCGAGTGCGTCTATCGGTCTCATATCGCTCAACGCGTAGCCGTATCTGATCTTGGTGCACAGCGACAGAAAATCCACTATGAACGTCGGCATATTCGCCGTTTTGAGCGCGTTTTTGAGAACATTTGTAATATCGCTGAATCCGCAGTCTGCGACGGCGAAATCGACGTCAGGCCTGTATTTTAGGACCGCTGCCGTCGACGCCGCGCCGAGCGACTCGCCGTGAAGGGCGAGAGATGAAAGCGAGGGATACTTTTCTCTTACGCAGGATATCAGCGCGTTCAGATCAAGGCTCTCTCTTATCGAGTATGTGCAGAAATCAGGCTTGTTCTCTCCGTGACCGCGCAGATCGTAGATGACGGCGTTGTACCCGAGATCGAGATACATCCCGGCGTATTTCAGCGCGCCGAAGCGGTTGTCGGTATAGCCGTGTGAGATGATGATGTATCTGTCGGAATCCTGAGACGCGAAAAGCGTCTGAGCGTGAAGGATATATCCGTCAAAGCTTTCTGCGGTAAAATCTTCCTTTACGATATCGTCATACCATGATATGTCATAGTGTTCTTCCTGCCATTTTCTTGCCCCGTCAAGCGTCTGCGGCTTTATACCGAGAACGTTCGGCGCGAAGGAGATGCCGATGACGAACGCCGAAATAACGAGGACGGCCAGGATTATAAGGATTATTATGACTATTTTCATTTTTCAGTTTTATATTTCCGATTCATTTTTTATCAGCTGCCTGCGTGAGCGGGATTTCTGTCTGACGCCGTGAGATCATCCGTTTACATGAATACGGCTGAGGCGATGGCGACTATAGCGGGCACCGTGACGCTGGCGGCCGTGCTCGAGACTATCGCTATGCCGGCTCCGTGGAGACAGTTCTCGTTTACGAGCTTCGGGAAGACTACCGTGTTCAGGCCGCAGGCGAGCGAAACGAAGATCATTATGATCAGCCCCATCTCGGGCGGCAGGATGAGCATGGCCGGGACACCGATTATGAGGGGAAGCCCTATCAGCTGCAGGAAGGTGATGATATACAGGTTCCTGTTGACGAGCATGGCCTTCATATCGAACTGCGATATCACTGCTCCGAGCAGGATCATGGCGATGCACCCCATAGCGTCGGCTGCCGGGCTTATAAGATCGGTCACGACATCAGGCAGACCGACGCCGGAAAGCCCCAGTATCATACCGGCTATGATCGCCAGCATCGGCGGGTTTATGAAGCTGCGCAGGGAAGGCTTGCTGCGTGTGAGGACGGGGAGGGAATAGGCGTAGATATAAATGTTGAATGGAAGGCTGAAAAACATGAAATCCATCAGCGCTTCCTCGCCGAGAGCGCCGCTGACGACCGGGATGCCCATAAACCCGAAATTCGGCACCACAAGGGAATACTGCCATACCTTCCGCTCATATTCGTCATCCGTCAGCTTTTTTGAAAGCAGTCCGCCGAGTATATGCGTCGCCGCGATTATAATCACCGACGCTATCAGGAATTTATACCCTTTGCTTATATACGACAGCGTGAAATTCCCGGCGAATGTCCGCAGGTTCACAAACGGTGAGCAGACATATACCAGCAGAGTGGAGATGACGCCCGTATGATCCGGATTGATCTTGCCCGATTTGCCGAGAAAAAGACCTATGAGTATGAAAAAGTAGAGGAAAAGCATCTGACGGAGCATGAGCTGTTACCCGATTCTTAGTTGGACTAGAAAGAAAAGAATATATATCCGACGCCTTATGACGCCGCGGATATGTTCGCCGGAATTATTATACACTCATGCGCCGCTCATGTCAAGCCGAAATTCGGCTCTTTTGCGTCGATATCATATTTTTCAGAAAAAGAAAAAACAGAGAAACTAAGACCCGGCAAAACAGCGCCGGGATGCCTGATTTTCCGCCGAAACCGACATCCCGGCTTTTGTTATGGAGAGTTCATTTCAAAGCTTTATATCTATCGCCGCGACTCCGGCCGGGGGCAGGACGTACCTTCCGCCGGTTATCGTTTTTTCAATCGGATCGAATACGCCGCTGTTTTGAGGAGTCACCTCAATCATCGGGTCTGACGGGGCGATCTCATGTGCCGTCATGCTTTTCACCGGTGTCCCGATATCCGCCTCGATCTCGAAAGGAGTGTCGGGCCTGAGATTTACGGCGTGGATATACAGCGTATCGCCGCTGACGCTCGTCACGATGTCGGCTGACGGCGAGACGAACTCACCGGTGTAATATTCGCCGCAGTATCTTCCGAAGAGCCGCATTACCTGTCCGACAGGCTGCAGATAAGGCTTTCCGCTTCGGTGCGGAGTCGGGATCATTATCGCGTTTACCTGCCATATGCTGCCGAAGAAGTCAGCCATCGTCGCGATATCCAGCATGTCGCTGCCGCGTAGGATGATGTTGTGATTCCGGGCGTAGGCGGCTCCGGCCGCCCATGTCGACAGCACGTCGCATCTGTTGCGGCCTCTTAAGGTGAAATGCCCCTCCGTCATGGCGAGACGCCTGCCGTACGGTCTTACCTGTTCCTTCATCTCCGCGATAGTGTTTTCGACTATTGTCGACGCCGACATAAGGTGCTGCCATGTCCTGTACGGATCTCGGCGGTATTCGGTATCGTACAGCGGGGAATCGGCGAGAGCCGAGCCGTAGTGGCAGTGGAAGGCTATATGGCTGATATCGTCTCCGGCGGTCTCGCACATCCTCTCCGCCCAGCCGCTGTCGCCCCAGGCGATAAGGTTTACCGACGGGTCGGCGGCGTGAGCGGCGGCGGCGAAGCGGGCGGTAGCTTCTGCGGCTTCATTCAGCGAATAGCCGCTCGGATCGTATGAGGTCTCGTTTCCGATCTGCCACCAGCGGACATTGTACGGCCCGCCGGGGTCATGCTCACGGCGAAGCCTGTCGTCGGGATCGTTGCAGTACCTGATCCACGCGGCGGCTTCATCCGCCGTTCCGAGTCGGCTGTCTCCGTTTCCGGGATAAGCCCATCCCATGCGCCCGTCGGACTCCATGTTCATGACAAGCAGCGGCTCGGCGCCTGTTTTGCGGCAGAAATCGACGAACTCCCTTGTGCCGACGGCGTTCGAGTATATCCCGTCCCAGCACAGGTTCAGCATCGGCTTTCTTGTCGGGCCGACACCCTCATACCAGTGATAATAGGACGCGAAGCAGCCGCCCCATCGCACCATGCCGGGAGCGAGATCACGCACAAGATCAATCAGATCCTCATGCCAGCAGCCGCGCAGATAATCCCATCCGGCGTCGACAGACGAATCCGCCGTGCCGAGCGGCTCCATGAACTGCATATTCAGATAAGGCGATATCCGCCATTTCTTCTCCGTCGATATCGGGATCTTCATTTTGTACCTCTTGTCATTTTTCTTCCAAGCGCCGCGTTTATTCGGCGTTTCATATATTATACCATTATCGCGCCTGCATTTCAACAGCTAATCGTCCCGGAAGAAAAATGATGAAAATATTTTCTTTCGGCTATACAAACCGATAATAATATGGTATAATATATGTACACAGGATCAAAACGCGAAGTTATGCCGGAGGGATCATGAACTCGATAGAAATAAGGAAGGCAGGCATCACGGAGCTGTCCGCCGACGCCATCGTAAACGCCGCGAATGAGGATCTCATGGCCGGCGGAGGCGTCTGCGGCGCGATATTCGACGCGGCCGGATACAGAAAGCTGAGCGAAGCCTGCGATAAGATCGGCCGCTGCGATACCGGCTCAGCGGTCATCACGCCGGGCTTCGATTCAAAGGCGAAATATATAATCCACGCGGTCGGACCCGTCTGGAGGGGCGGCAGGCGCGGCGAGGCGGAGCTGCTTTACTCGGCGTATCAAAGCTCGCTTACGCTCGCGGCGGAAAACGGCTGTCACTCGATAGTATTTCCCCTGATATCCTCCGGCATATACGGATATCCGGTGAACGGAGCATGGCGTGAGGCGCTCCGCGCCTGCGGCGATTTCCTCGACCGCCATGCTGACGCTTCGATAAATATCGTCTTCGCCGTGCTGAGCGAGGAAATATATGACGCCGGAAACACCCTGCTGGCTGAAAGCAAGGCCGCGGGATATAAAAGGACATAGGATCGACAGACGAGAAAACGGGGATATGACATCATGATAAACGTCGCTTTTTTCGACACCAGGGAATACGACAGGCCTTCTTTTCAGAAATTCGGAGACCTTCACGGCGTCAGGTTTCGCTTTATCGAGACAAAGCTGAACGAGGACACGGTGAATCTGGCGCAGGACTGCGAAGCCGTCTGCGTCTTCGTGAACGATACGGTGAATGCCGCCGTCATCGACCGGCTTTACGCTCTGGGCGTCAGGCTGATCGCTCTCAGATGCGCCGGGTACAACAACGTCGACGTAAGATCGGCTTTCGGGAAGATCCACGTGGTCCATGTCCCGTCCTACTCGCCGAACGCGGTAGCCGAGCACGCCATGGCTCTGCTGCTCACATCTGTCCGCCGCATTCATAAGGCGTACAACCGGACCCGCGATTTCAATTTCTCTCTGAGCGGGCTCACCGGATTCAATCTATACGGAAAGACCGTCGGAGTTATCGGCACGGGAAGAATCGGCAGGATATTCACAGATATCTGCCGCGGCTTCGGCATGAAGGTACTCGCGTATGACAAATATCCCTCAGCCGATATCGGCGCTGAGTACGTTGACCTCGACCGTCTATTCGCGGAGAGCGATATCATCTCCCTTCATTGCCCGCTGACTGATGAGACGAGGCATATCATAAGCGCCGACAGTATCGGGAAGATGAAGAAAAACGCGGTGATAATCAATACCTCGAGAGGCGGTCTCATCGACGCCGAAGCTCTTCTCGACGGCATAAAAAGCCGGAAGATAGGCGCCGCCTGCCTTGACGTCTATGAGGAGGAGGCGGATATCTTCTTCGAGGACCGCTCGGGGCATATAATGGACGACGATCTGCTTTCGAGACTGATATCCATGCCGAACGTCATCGTCACCTCTCATCAGGCGTTTCTGACCGAGGAAGCGCTGTCCAGCATAGCGCAGACTACGATAGACAACATCCTCTCATATTTTGAAAACGACGGCATCTGCGAAAACGAGCTGTGCTACAGATGCGGGAATATCGAACGGTGCAGAAAAGACAGAAAAGACAGGTGCTTCTGAAAAAAACAACCGTATAAGGTGAATAATATGACAGTCAAGGTTTATCTTCATCCGACAGAACCGGAGAAATACCCGGATTACGGCAGGCGCACGGCGAAGGCCGTCACGAGAAAGGCTCTCGGCGGCAGGATCCAGTTCACTTCGCTCCGCGGATTTCCGTCCACATCGCCGAATATAAAGGACATCGGCGAGGCGGCCGACATGGGGGCTAGACCTCTGCCCGACGACGGCTCGATGCTGAAGGAGATAAAGGAGACGATCGATCTCTATGTCGATCATTTCCGTCTCGGGCGGGTGCTCTGGCCGGTGTATCCGACGCTTTTCGCCGGGAATTTCGGCGAGCTCGTCGATATCTGCGCTGAGAGAGGGCTGTACATGTTCGATTTCTGGGGATATGTGCCAGGATCGAAGCCGGTGACCGGCATCTGGGGAGAGTACAGCATACCGTCTTCCGCCGACAGATATATGAAGGAAAAGCTCGGCGATCATTTCCTCGGCTATGACAACGGCGAGCAGGACGGCAGATATATCCACGCCTCCGCCGAGAGCAAGACTCCGATCATAAACGACCGCAAAGCGCAGTACAGGCAGTTCCACAGCTATTTTGAGAAGCTCGGGGACGCCATGCTCAACCATACCGTGACCCTTTCCTCGCTCACCTACCTCCATTATTTCGCGAAGGAGGGCAACACCATCATGATCGGCGCCGAGACGGCTCAGGCGCTGCCGTCGAATCCGATGTGGTTTTCCTTCATACGCGGCGCGGCAAAGCAGTACGGACTGCTGTACTACGGCAACGCGTCGGTGTGGAACAGATGGGGCTACAAGGATTACGCCGTCATGGACGACGAGCCCGACACATTCCTCGGATATGAGAAGGGCAGGACGGGCGGCACATCGCTTTCGCTCCTTCGCCGGCTGATATATAACCAGTATATCTACGGAAGCGACATCCTCGGCTTCGAGGGGAGCTGGTTCACGACATCTGAGGCGCAGCCGGGAGATGTGACGGACGATCTGCACTATATCGTCGGAAATAAAAAATACACCCTTACGCCGGTAGGCGAGATCCAGCGTTACTGCGCCGATTTCGTCGAAAAGAACGGGAGCGCCGGGACGCATTACGCTCCTCTCGCGATAGTCGCCGATTTCTTCTCCGGCTGGACGCCGCCGAGACACCTTTATACTTCGGCCGTCTACCGTGTCTGGGGAGATCTCCCGTACGGCGAAGGCGATCATACCCTCGACTGCCTGTTCTCGATGCTGTACCCCGGATATGAGAACGCCGGATTTTACCGTGACGAGTGCGGCTTCATGACACCGACTCCGTACGGCGAGATCGCCGACGTGCTTTTGTCGGATGTCCGATACGAGGTGCTGTCAAGGTACCGCGCCGCCGTCATCCTGCCGGACGTGACGCTCGACCGCGAGACCTACGACAAGATCAGAAAATACGTCCGAGATGGCGGCACGGCCGTCGTGTTCGAGCCGAAGTGCGGCTGCGATGACGAACATCTGTTCGGCGGCGGAAATCTTTCGCTTACGCATTACGGCTCCGGCTCCGTCATGACGATCCGAAATGCGCTCGTACCGACGGGCGAGGCGCTTTCTGCTGACAATCAGCCGAACGGTGAGATCTGCCACCCGTACAGGCTGAGCGGAGAAGCAAAGAGTTATCTCGCGTCGCTGTTCGATTCGCTCCGTCTGATCTATGTGTCGAACCGCCGTCTGCATTACACCCTTGCCGTGAAGGACGACGGCGAATACACGCTGTATGTCGCAAACAACACGCTTGAAACGGAGCGGTTCGATATACTCGCCGCCGAAGGCGATGTGTCCGCCGAGGAGATCGTCATAGACGACTGCGTGAAGGGACTCGGCGAATTTCTTCCGAGAGGCGTGACGCAAAAAGACGGCGGGGAGAAGAAAGAGGGCAGGTATGAGCTGCCGCCGTACGATTTCAGGATGTTCAGGGTGCGCGCAGACGGCATAAGGCTCGGCAGGATGGAGGAGACGAATCCCGTTTTCACAGGAGACGATCTCTATCTTGCGCTTACCGAGGATGTGAGCGACGCCGGGAGATATCTGCTCGATCATCCGACTTTCCCCCATCATTTCGCCGGCGTGAAGCTCCCGGCCTCATATTTCGGCAGGCTGGACAAAGCCGCCGCCGAAAAGGAGGGACATATGTTCCGCCTTCAGTCGGTGAAGGTGATGGTCGATTTCACCCGCATGCTCGATCACGTGCCCGAGCTCACCATCATCGGGAATTTCCCGAAGAGGACGGAGAGAGCGATCGAATTCATACGCGAGGCGCTGGACAAGGCGTCATGCTACGGCTGCGCCGGAGCGATATTCTCGCTTCACCGCAACGCCGAGAACGAATACTCGCATGAGCAGGCTGTAAGCGGCTCGCTCAGATCGCTCGAAGTCATCGCCGCGCTTTGCAGGGAAAGAGGCGTCATGCCGTATGTCGTGAACCGCGATCAGCTCATCCCGCTCAGCGAGCAGTACGAGCTCTGGGACGGCGGAAGATACGGCTCGCTTGCGTACAGCAGCTGCTTCGCTCTGGCGGCGGGAGAGGCGGCGTCGCTTCCCGAGAACGCCGGAATGCTTATCCTGTCGGATATGAAGACCGACATGTTCGGTCAGAGATACCCGATGAGCTCGCCGATATCCGGCGGGGAGAGGGAAGATGTCCTCGCCGCCGTTTACGAGGCGGCGAAAAAGAAAAAGATTCCGGTCGTGCTCGAGCCGGGATCGGATGACAGCGATATCGTATATAATGAACTGAAAGCTATCAGGGAGGTTTCGATTTGAACAATATATCGCTTCCGGAACATATGGTTTTCGCGCCGACAGTCTTCGCGATGAAGGACACGTATCAGATCTTCGCGGTCATAGACGCTTCGGCTGTATTCTGGGTTGAGATAAACGGCGTAAAGTATTACGACGAGTCGAACGGCATCATGCGTTCGGAGACAAAGGTCCACCGTGTCGAGGTGCCGATGAGCGAGCTTGACAGAGCCGGAAGATACACGACGGTGTTCCGTCTGTTCCCCGACCGTCAGCCGTATTATCCAAAGGGCTCAGATCCGTACATCACCGAATTCGAGTTCCGGCCTCTTGCGCCGGAGAAAAAGGGCGTGAATATACTACATATCTCCGACACGCACAATCTCCGCGACGAGCCGATAGCGTTCTCCGAGAGATGGCGCGGCGAGACCGATCTTCTGGTGCTAAACGGCGATATCCCCGACTCGAGCGCGAGCGTCGATCATATAATGACGGTCTTCGCGATATCCGGCGGCGTGACGCTCGGGATGATCCCAGCCGTATTCAGCCGCGGCAATCACGACACGAGAGGCCTCTGCGCCGAGCAGTTCGAGCGCTACACCCCGACGAGGGACGGCAAGACCTACTATACCTTCCGCTGCGGAGGACTGTGGGGACTGGTGCTCGACTGCGGCGAGGACAAGGATGACTCGAGCGTGGAGTACGGCGGCACGATATGCATGCACGGCTTCCGTCTGCGCGAGACCGAGTATATAAAACAGGTGATAGCGAACGCCGACGATGAGTATCTCGCTCCCGGCGTCAGCCACAGAGTCGTCATCTGCCATATCCCGTTCACATATAAATATTATCCTCCGTTCGATATAGAGAACGAGCTGTACTCGGAATGGGCGGCTATGATGCGCGACAGCATAAAGCCCGAGGTGCTGATATACGGCCATCATCACTGCGCCGAGATCTGGCGCGCGGGAAGTAAATATGACGAAAGAGGCCAGTGCTGCGACGCCGTGGTCGGAGGGATCCCCCTTCATAAAAACAAAGACCGCGAAAAGGCCGACTATATCGGCGCCATGATAAGTCTCGGCGAGGAATATAAAGCCCCGATACACGTCACCTTCTCGGACAGCGAAGGGAAGACGACCGGCGAGGGGATAATCTGACAAAAATCGGATCCTGATCACAGAAGGAGGCACGGCTATGCCAAACAGAATAATCGGCAGTTATCTTTTCGGCGATATGAGGGTCATGTATGCCGCGGACGACGGCGGTCATGTCGGAATGATCGTCGTCCCGGACAACGCGGCGGATAAAGTCATATGGAAGGACAGGGCCGTCGACAGTCTCGTTCAGCTGTATATCCGCGGCGACAATCTTCCGGCCGGATTCGCCGCCGGCGTCACGATGTCGGCCGCTCAGTCGACCTACGCGATGAAATATGAGTCACAGACAAAAGAAGAGAAGGACGGGACGGCTGTCGTCACCACCACTCTTGCCGACGAGCGTGGATATAAGGCGAAGCACATCCTGTCATACGAGCAGGGCAGCCGGGCGCTGAAGATAAGATCTGTCTTCGAGAATCTTTCCGACCATGACGCCGTGCTTGAGCATATATCTTCATTCTCGCTCGGGATGCTGACTCCGTTCGGCGGCACGGACGAGACCGACGCCCTTATGCTGCACCGCGCGAGAAGCTGGTGGAGCGCCGAGGGAAAGGCCGAAAGCGGCAGCGTCCTTGACTATCATCTTGAGCAGTCATGGAGCGGCTACGGTGCGAGGGTCGAGAAATTCGGTCAGATCGGCTCGATGCCTGTGAGAGGCTGGTTCCCGTACGCTGCCGTCGAGGACAAAAGCGCCGGGGTCGTATGGGCGGCTCAGCTTGCCTGCCCGTCATCGTGGCAGATGGAATTCTGGCGTCAGGGAAGCGAGCTTTGCCTCAGAGGCGGGCTTGCCGACTATGATTACGGGCACTGGCAGAAGACCGTCCGCCCCGGGGAGAGCTTTGAGACTCCCGATGCCTGTCTTACGTCGGGCGAGGGCGGCGTTTTTGAGGTCTCCCAGCGTCTGCTCGATCTGCACCGTCATTCGGGCAATGTAAAGACTAAGACCGGCAGAGGGCTCCCGGTGGTGTTCAACGAGTACTGCACGACATGGGGCAATCCGAGCGAGGAAAACATCGAAAGCATCCTCGGCGTCATAAAAGACAAAGGCTTCGACTACTTCGTCATCGACGCCGGATGGTACTGCGACAGGGACTGGGGACTCATCGGCGACTGGAACGTGAACGAGAAGCGCTTCCCGGAGGGGCTTTCCAAGGTCACCGATATGATCAGAAAAGACGGTATGATCCCCGGGATCTGGTTCGAGCTCGAGAACTGTTCGGCGTCAAGCGAGGTGTATAAAAACAAGGATATGCTTCTTACGAGGAACGGCTTCCCGATCACGAGCGGAAGGACCTTCCTCGACATGAAGAAGCCGCAGGTAAGGGAATATCTCAGAAGCAGGGTGATAGACAAGCTCCGCGGCAACGGCTTCGGATATATAAAGATCGACTACAACGATTCGATAGGCGTCGGCTGCGACGATGCCGACGGGCTGGGCGAAGGCCTGCGCAAGAGCCTTCTCGCCACTCAGAGCTTTATGGACGAGATACACGAGCGCGTGCCCGGCATCGTTATCGAGTGCTGCTCGTCCGGAGGTCACCGCCTCGAGCCGTCGATGCTGAATAGATGCGACATGGCGTCGTTCTCCGACGCCCATGAATGTGTGCATATCCCGATCATAGCGGCCAATCTTCATCGCCTGATGCAGCCGTCAAAGAGCCAGATCTGGGCCGTGCTGAGAAAGACCGACTCGATCAGGAGGATCAACTATTCGCTTGTCAACACCTTCCTCGGCGTAATGTGCGTGTCGGGCGACGTCTACGATCTCACGGGCGAGCAGTGGGCCGCCGCCGACAGGGCGATCTCCTTCTATAAAAAGTATTCGCATATAATCAGAGACGGCGAGTCGCATATATACGGCAGCGGCACGGACAGCTATCTGAAGCCGACCGGCTGGCAGGCCGTTGTGCGCAGAGGTGCGGACGGCGGCACTCTCGCCGTGATCCATACCTTCGGCGGGAAGATCCCGGAGTATGTCGCACTCCCTGTCGACGCCTCGAGGATCAAAGACGCCGTATCGAGCGAAAACAACGAGATATCCATCTCAAACGGATATCTCAAGGTTCAGCTAAAGGCGAATTTCGAAGCCGTCGCCGTGGCGCTCGAATGAGCGTTCGGTCAGGCAAAACAGCATAATAACGCTCCCGGCGTTTTTCAGCCGGGAGCGTTTTGCCGGTATCTTTCCTTATATTTTTTCACCCGCGAGTATTTTCGGTATCTCGGATAAGCTGCGGCAGATATGATCAGCGCCGCTTAAGTCACCCTTACCGGATCGGTCGATCCATATCGTTTTCATCCCGGCGGCTTTTGCGCCGCCGATGTCGGCGTATGGATTGTCGCCGACCATATACGTGACGTCGGGATATCCGGCCTTTCTTAACGCGATATCGAATATCTCGCGGCAGGGCTTGTCGTATCCTGTCGAGCCGGAGATGATATGATCCGAGAAATATCCGCCGAGACCGAGCGCCTTTACCGCCTGTGTCAGTTCCGGGAAGTTGTTCGACAGAAGAAAGCATTCAAAGCCGAGACGGCGGCATCCGCCGAGCGCGTATTCTGCGTCGTCATACGCCGTGTATCCGAACTTCGGCATAAGAGCGGCGTATCGGCTGTTTATACTTTCCCGGTCCTCTTTTCTTACCCCGAATGCATCGTAATATTTTTCGAGCACGCCGAATACCTCCCGCCAAAACCCGCCGTCCTTCGCGTGAGGATAGATCGTGCCGGAGTGATGCCACGGTATGGCTTCGATGACGCATCTTCGGAGGTCGCCGATATCCGTTTCATATCCCGATTCCCGCATAGCTTCGCCGAGGGTGAGAGTGTACGCCTCGTTCGGATATACCAGAGTCCCGTCAAAATCCCAGAAGATCGCTTTTTTGCTCATAGATGGTGTATCGTAAGATCATTCGACGGTCTCGAAGGATATCGTAACTTCGTGCGTGACGCTTTCATACGCCGGAAGGATCCTGAGCGTGCCGTTTTCGCGCTCGTCATGCCTTCCCATGATATAGCAGTTTGTCGGCTCAAGCCCGAGAACATAATCCCCGCTGCCCATGCTTCTCCACTGCGACAGGATCGGCAGGGTGTCTCCGCTCCATGTAATCGTCATGGCCGTTTTTACCGATCTGTTTTCAAGCCTGGCGCAGAATTCGCTCTTCATTATCTGGAAGAAGACGCGCTCCTCCTCGCCGTCTATCGGCTTGTCGAATCCGCATTCGCGGCCGAGAGCGGTCCGGGCGAAATCTGTGCGAGGGATCGTATCCCTGTCTTGCGGGAGGATCAGGCGGGCGTTCTCCGAGAGAAGGGGATAGCCGAAGTTGCAGTGATAGATCGTCATTATCTCCTCGTCCTTCGGCGACATATTTGTTATAACGTCTTTTACGCTTATCGACGAGCCGAACACCGGCATCCGTATCTCGCGCTTTACCTCGAGACAATGCCCGAACAGGGCTGTCTCACGGACGACTCCCTTTATTATGATCTCATCGTCTTTAAGCTCGGCGGATATCCTCTCCGCCGGGAGGCTGTGGTATCTGCCGTGCAGCGGATGCCATTCGCCGCCGTCCCGGTTCGCCGGACCTGCCGATCTCAGTCCGCAGGTATAGAGCAGACCTCCCGGGAAGGTGTTCACGAACTCGGTCTCGTACGGCGATATCGCCGCCGGGCCGTCATAGCCGTTTTTGCTCATCCACGATACAGGCATCCCCTTGTATCTTGCGTGCCCGATGTCGAGCCCGGCGTCGGCGAGTATGTCCACCCGAAGCCCGTTTGCGGTCTCCGCCTCGATTATACCGCATCCCTTCGACTTTCCCTCGTCGGATACGATACGCCTGAGGGTGACGAGCTGGGACGGATTTCCGATGTAGCCCTTTCTTATCAGATCATTCATGTCACTGCCTCTTTTTTATGAAGATTGTGAATTAATTTTACCGTTTCCTGTTGCATTCCGGCGTTTTTGGGTATATACTAATAATACTCTAAAATATTGATTTATGAACGGAGACTCATCATGCGCGATACTTTGAAGCTGTCAGATCACGGAAACACAAAGATGGTCGCTCACAGAGGCGTGAGCGGAGTCGAGACCGAAAACACCGCCGCCGCGTTCATAGCTGCCGGAAACCGCAGCTACTGGGGCGTCGAGACCGATATCTGGCGTACAATCGACGGGCAGTTCATCTGCAATCACGACGGCCGGAGCGGAAGGATCTGCGAGACCGATCTCGTGATGGAGGATTCAACTCTCGCCGATCTGCGCGCTCTAACATTGAAGGATATAGACGGCAGGACGGACCGCGGCGATCTCAGATTATGCCTTCCGAGCGAATACGTCAAGATCTGCTCGTCCTACGGCAAGGTGTGCGTGCCCGAGCTCAAAAGCCGCTTCACGGCGGAGGAGATCCGCTCGATCCTCGATATCTTCGACGGATATCTCGACAGCACGATATTCATTTCCTTCGGATATCACAATCTTGAGCTCGTGAAGGAAGCCCGCCCGGAGCAGAAGTGCCAGTTTTTGACGGGCGACGTCGACGCCGCTCTCATAGAGAAGCTGACGGCCGACGGCATGGATCTCGACATAGAGGCCGGCAGACTTACCGAGGAAAAGCTCAAAGCCTGCCATGCCGCCGGTATCGAGGTGAACTGCTGGACTGTCGACAGTCTTTCAAGGGCCGCCGAGCTTGTGTCGTGGGGAGTGGACGAGATAACGTCGAATATAATCGAATAAGATATCACCGATTTACCCGCGGAGCGTCACGGCTCCGCGGTTTTTATATCCGTCTTCGGCTTTCTGAATCCGAGCGCCGTCATCCCCGTTTCGCGCTTCAGCGCCGCCGCGAAGGCCTGCTGGCTGGAAAAACCGCATATCCGACCTATCTCACCGACCGTGAGCGATGTCTCCTCAAGCAGACGCCTTGCTTCACGGAGCCTGAGCTCAAGGATATATCTGTACGGCGTGACGCCGTACCATCTTTTGATTATCCTCGCGAGATAATACGGATGAAAGCTGAATTCCCTTGCGATCGACTTTTCGCTTATGTTCTCACGGAAGCGGCTTTCCATATATCTTACAGCCGATCTCGCGTTCTGCAGGCTCAAAGGCTCTCTCTTCATCTCTCCGCTTTCGTCCCCGCGGGACCGCAGAGCGGTTATCAAAGCGGTCTTTATCAGCCCTGAGGCGAGATCTATCGAGAAGGAGTCGTTTTTCATCCATTCGCCGTAGATCTGTATGATAAGTTCCGTTATCTCCCCGGCTCCGTGCAGAAGTATCGGAAACCCGAAGCCCTGCGATGCGAAGGGGCGCTTGTCTATAATATATTCGGGATGAAAGGAAGACAGATGGGTCGGCGGGATCCATACCGCGGTATCCCTGAACTCCTGCGTTATATCGTAGCTTATGCAGTAGAGAGTGAATGGCGTTTCTTCATCGAGATTTCGGAAAAGATACGGCATCCCGGCCCCGGTGAGAAGCACCGATCCGGCTTTCATCAAAGTCATCTCGTCCCCGAGATACAGCTTCGCCTCGCCGTCGCTTACGGCGAACATCCGCATCTCGTATGAAACCGAGGGCTCGGCGTCCATATAATCCCACAGAAAGGTGGAAGCCGATCGCAGATACGGGTCGATCATTTTTAGGTTCATCGCGTATGACCGAAAATGGTTTGAAATAATTAAAAAACAGTTTGAAATTGATATTGCGCGCACCGTCTCTTGCTGATATAATAAGTATAGCATACGGAATACGAAAAAGCAATACCGGTGGAGATGATTTTGATGAAAAAACAGTTATCAGCTCTGATCCTTGCCATGCTCGCGCTCGCTTCGTCAGCCTGCGGAGAAGCCGCGGTGAGCGAAGAAGGCGTCGCCGATACGGTTGAGACGACTGCCGCGGCGGCTGAGACCGCCGCGGAGGAAGAGGAGACGCAGGCGCCGTCCTTCGCCGATTTCCCGTCATCCGATCTCGGCGGCTACACGCTCCGCCTCGGAGACACACGGCAGTACGATATCTATCGCTTCTCGATAAGGGAGGAGGAGACAGGCGACGTGCTGAACGACGCCATCTACCGCTCCAACAGGGAGGTCGAGGAAAAGCTCAATATCACGATAAAAAGCGTGCTTTATGACGATCCCGGGAAGCTGGCGGACGTCATTATCGCCGGAGAGGACGCGTTCGACATCGCCACCGGTCAGGATCTCAGGATGGCCGAGCTGGCTCTCGGCGGGTACATGAGCGACATCAGCGGTATCAAGGGCATCGACTTCTCGGCCGACTGGTGGCCGAAGCATTCGGTCGACGCGTATGAGATCAACGGAAAGATGCTGCTGTTCTCGAACTACATGTCATACTTCGGGCTTTCCCGCGCCAGAGTGTGGTATATCAACAAATCGCTCGCCGCCGACTACGGGCTGAAGGTGCCCTACGACAGCATATTCGACGGCACATGGACGCTCGACAGGCTGATAGAAATGATAAACGCCGTCTATTCCGATGTCGACGGCAACGGTGAAAAAAACGAGGGAGACATCTTCGGTCTCGTCAAGACCCACAACTATATCTGCATGCAGCCGTCCATGGGAATAGATACCTTCGCGAAGAACAAGGACGGGCAGCTTGAATTCGTCTTCGACGTCTCGAAGGCGTCCGCGGCGGTCGAAAAGCTGTATAAGGTCTTCTTCGAATCGCCGTCGGTATTCCTTATCTCCGGCGACAACTCGCCTGTGCAGCAGATATTCGCGAGCGGTCAGGCTCTCTACTATTACGACTCTCTCGGGATGATGGAGACCTTCCTGCGCGATTCCGACGTCGATTACGGAGTCATCTGCACCCCGAAGCTCGACGAGTCTCAGCCCGATTATATCGCCGGCTATACCGATTACTCTCACGGCGTGCCGATAACGGCGCCGGATCTCGAGAAGATCGGCGCCTGCATCGAGGCGATGACCGCCTCCGGCTACTACACCGTCGCCCCGGCGTTCATCGAGAAGGCGCTGAAAAACAAATACACCTACGACGAGCAGTCGGCGAAGGTGATAGACCTCATCATGGGCAGGATGAAGGTCGAGCTAGCCTATTCCTTCTCGGCGCAGATGGCGCTCGCCTTCAACAATCTGTTCAATACCTCCAGCCCCGGCAGCGATCTCGCTTCCTATTACGAAAAGAACAAGGACAAGGATATCGCTCTGCTCGAACGGATCAACACCCTTTACAGCTGAGAGGTGCCTTATGTTCGATAAATCATGGGATTATGTGTGGAACAGGCTGTTTGACAGAAGGACCTGCCTTTTCTACGATTATATCACCGACAACTCGGATCTCGGGATCCCGGACGACGCCGTGGCGCATCTGCCGTCCCCGGAGCTGATAAAGCGCCAGATCCCGAATCCCGGCGGCTTCGGCACCGGCATGGAGGACTGCGCTCTCTCGGCCGGCACGATGATGGACACCGTCGTCGCGAGATACAAGGCGACCGGCGATATCGGCATGAAGGAATACGCGTCCGCCGTCTATAAGGGGATGGAGCTTCTCACCGATGTCTGCGAAACGCCGGGCTTCGTCGCGAGAGGCGTGTCGCCGGTGGACAAAAAAAGCCATTATTATAACTCGTCCCGCGATCAGTTCACGCACTGGGTCTGGGGCGCATGGCTGTTCTTCTTCTCCGGTCTCGCGGATGAGCGGGAAAAGGAGAGCGTAAAGGAGCGCATGGCGCGGATCGCCGGGATGTGCGAGAAGCGCTGCGTTGAGGAAAACGGCTACGATCTTCTCCGCGACGACGGCGGAGCGGCGATAGTGTCGAAGATGTGGGGAGACGTCGATTCTCATGAGATCGGCAGGCTTCCGATGTTCTATCTCGCGGCGTGGAGCATCACCGGCGACAGCCATTGGCGCGATCTTTATTTAGACATGAGAGACACGGCTTACAGGATTACGCTCCCGTATGATATGAACGGGCATCCCGTCTACGCCGGGCTGCAGCTCCAGTATTCGCTCAGGCTGATGCATGACGCCGAGGACGATCCGGAATGGAAGGAGAGATACCGCGCCGTCATGGCTCGTATCGCCGACGGATATGAGAAGACGGTCGCATATCAGACCGAAAGCCTCATGAAGCCGGAAAGATCAGCAAAGCTGAGCCTGAAAATGCTCCGCTGGGATAAGGCTATGGCGGCGTACAGGGGATTTATCGGCGGGTACGCCTACTACTGCCCGTGGCAGCAGGAGACGGTAGACAGCGCCTTCTATCCGCTGCTCAATGTCGGCGAAAGCGCGTCGATAGCCGCGCTGTGCCCGGGATATGAGGTAAGCCCCGAGACTGCGGAATGCATACATGAGATCGAGGACAGGCTCGACACCGCGCACCACAGCACCTACGCCCCGATGGCGATACTCAACGCAGGATGGCGGATAAAGCTCGCCGAAAAGGAACTGCCTTGAATACCGTTTCATTGGCGGGGAAGAACGATTAAAGGCGTTTTTCCCCGCTTTTTTTGTTTACTCCTTGAAAATCATCCCGTAATATGATATAATATAATGGACAAATAATTACAAAATATGCCGGATCAGCCGCCGCAATAAAGCGCGGAGGTTTGCGCCAATGAATGATACGAACACAAAAATAAATAAATTCTACAATACAAGGACGATAGTGATCGGCGTCATAATCATCGCCGTTATTCTGATCGGCGGTACCCTGCTTACCGGACGCAGCGCCGGACGAGACACCGAGGACGCCGTTCGTTCGGTCAGCCTTCTGTACCTCGACGAGCTCGCCGGGCGTCGCGAGCAGGTCGTCGCGTCAAACCTCAGGTCGAGCGTTTCCAACACAGAGTCGGCGATAATGCTCCTGACGCCGGACGATCTCAGCGACACGGCTCATCTGCAGGCGTTTCAGGCGAGGATGAAGCTGCTCTACGGTCTCAATAAATTCGCCTTCGTTGATTCAGAGGGGCTTATATATACATCTTCCGGGACGCAGAACGATATCGACAGCTATCAGATAGATTACGCCTCCATCAAGGAGCCGGAGATCTCGATAAAGGACCCGGCGAGCGGGGACAAGAAGGTTATAATTGCCGTCCCTGTCGACAGCATCCCCTTCAACGGCGGCTCTCTCGTCTGCTGCTTCATGGAGATAGACATGGACCGCATGCTTCAGGGCGTGTCGATGAGCTCCGACGATGACGGGACGACCTTCTGCAACATATATACCTCCGAAGGAGTGGCCCTGAGCGACACGGTCCTCGGCGGACTCGCGCAGGAGGACAATCTTCTTGACGCCCTGAACCACGCGAAATTCGAGTCCGGCAATTCCGCCGAAGCGATAGCGAAGGATTTCGCCGACGGCAGGAAGGGAGTCGCGTCGTTTACCTACGACGGGATCAGCGAGACGCTGAGCTATGTCCCCGTCGAGGGCACCGACTGGCTTCTTACCTATCTTATCCGCGAGAGCGTCATAAGCGAGCGGATAAGCTCGGTGACAGATACGATCATAATCCGCAGCCTGATACAGACGCTCCTTACCGCCGCCGTGCTGCTCGCGATGTTCCTTGTTATGATCTCGCAGATGCGCCGCAGCTCAAGGCTGATGCTTGAAAAGGAGAGAGCGGAGGCCGAGAGCAGGGTGAAGCAGGAGGAGCTGGAGCAGCGCCTTACGCTGCAGGAAAAGCTGCTCGAGCAGGAGAGGCACAGGGCGCAGCAGGACAGCATGATCACCGCCCTCGCGTCCGACTACCGCAGCGTTTACTATGTGAATTTAGACACGGACGACGGCGTCTGCTATCAGGCCGACCCGAGCTCCGACAACGGGATCGGCGACGGCGAGCATTTCGCCTTCCGTCAGACATTTTTGGATTACGCCGGAAAATATGTCTCTGAGGATTACAGGGACGGCTTCATCCGCTTCATAGACCCGGATAACATACGCTCGGGACTCGGCAGAGAAGCCATAATCGCGTACAGATATCTCATAAAGCGTGACGGAAAGGAAAGATACGAGATGCTCCGTATGGCGGGCGTCCGTCACGCCGAGGACCGCACCGACAACATAGTTCACGCCGTCGGGCTCGGCTTCACCGACATCGACAGCGAGATGCGAGAATCGATGGCGAGGAATCAGGCTCTGAAGGACGCGCTCGACGCGTCCGAGGAGGCGAACAAGGCCAAGACCGCCTTCCTGTCGAACATGAGCCATGAGATCAGGACGCCGATGAACGCCATCATCGGTCTCGACAATATAGCCCTCAGCGATCCGGGCGTCCCGGAAAAGACGCGGGAGCATCTTGAAAAGATAGGCAACTCGGCGCATCATCTGCTGAATCTCATAAACGATATCCTCGATATGTCCCGCATCGAGTCGGGGCGCATGACGCTGAAAAACGAGGAATTCTCGCTTTACAAGCTCATCGAGCAGATAAACAACATCTTCAGCGGACAGTGCAGCGACAAGGGGCTCGAATACAACTGCGTGACGGGCGAGAATATCGACGATTATTACATCGGCGACAATATGAAGCTGCGTCAGGTGCTGATAAACATCCTCGGCAACGCCGTCAAGTTCACGCCTGAGGGAGGAAAGGTCGAATTCAAGGCAGAGAAGACGGCCTCCTTCGGAAACAAATCCACTATCCGCTTTACCGTCGCCGATACCGGCATAGGGATGAGCCGGGAATTTTTGCCGCATATATTCGACGCGTTCAGTCAGGAGGATTCGTCGGCGACGAATAAATACGGCAGCTCTGGTCTCGGTCTCGCCATCACGAAGAATATCGTCGACATGATGAACGGCGATATCGAGGTGCAGAGCGAAAAGGGAAAGGGCACCTCCTTCTTCGTCACGGTCACGCTGATGGACTCCGACCGCAGGCTGTCTGACAATATCGGCCGTCAGCTGCTGCCTCACGAGCTCAGCGTCCTTGTGATAGACGATGATCCCGTCGCCGCCGAGCACGCCAGAATCGTGCTCGAGAAGATCGGAATAGCTTCAGAGACCGCCGGATCCGGCGCGGAGGCCGTCGAGATGGTCAGACTGCGTCACGCCCGCCGGGAATCGTACAACATCATACTTGTCGACTGGAAGATGCCGGAGATGGACGGTATCGAGACGACGCGCAGGATAAGGGATATCGTCGGCAACGAATCCGCGATAATCATACTTACGGCCTACCGCTGGGACGATGTCGCCGACGAGGCGAAGAAGGCCGGAGTCGACGCCTTCCTCGCGAAGCCTCTGTTCCCCGAGAGCGTGATGGAGGAATTCAGGGACGCGCTCGAAAAGAAGTGCCTTTCTTCGTCGAATGAGTCGTCGAAGGCCGATCTCAAGGGCAAGCGGATCCTTCTAGCCGAGGACGTCGCCGTGAACGCCGAGATCATCATGATGCTGCTTCAGATGCGCGAGATGGAGGCGGAGCACGCCAAGAACGGCCGTGAAGCCGTCGAGATGTTCTCATCCCGCCCGGAAAACTATTACGACGCCGTTCTTATGGATATGCGGATGCCCGAGATGGACGGCCTCGAGGCGACGACAAGGATAAGGGCGATGGATCGCCCCGACGCGAAGACCATACCGATAATCGCGCTCACCGCCAACGCCTTCGACGAGGACGTTCAGCGCAGTCTCCAGGCCGGGCTCAACGCTCATCTTACAAAGCCGGTCGAGCCGGACAATCTGTACGCCGCTCTCGAAAGTCTGATAAAACACTGAAAAAACCTCCGGAATAACAGATCGAAAAGCTTTTGAAAGGAGCTTTATATGAATCCGATGAACCCTCTCCTGCCGCCGGACATATTTGTCCCGGACGCCGAGGCGCATGTATGGGATGACGGCAGGATATACCTGTACGGCTCTTTCGACATGAAGGGAGAAAAGAGCTACTGCAGCAGGATCTACCACGTCTATTCATCCGACGATATGATAAACTGGACAGATCACGGAGTGTCGTTCTCCCTCGACATGACCGACTGGGCGAAGGACTGCGGCGCGCTGTACGCCCCCGACTGCGCGTTCAGGAACGGGAAATATTACCTCTACTACTGCGTACCGGACGGCAGATGCGGAGTCGCCGTCAGCGAAAGCCCTGTGGGACCGTTTTGCGACGTCGGTCCGATGGAGCATGTCCTCGGCATAGATCCCGCCGTCATGATAGACGACGATGGTCAGGCGTGGTTCTACTGGGGGCAGTTCGACAAGGTCAGGGCCGCCAGACTGAAGGACAATATGGTCGAGATCGATCCCGATTCGATCACTCAGCCGCTTTCGGTGAAGGAGCATGAATTCCACGAGGGAAGCTCGGTGAAGAAGATAAACGGCAGATACTATTATCTCTTCACCGACACACACCGCCACGGGAACTGCGCCACCTCGCTCGGCTACGCCGTCTCTGACTATCCGGATCACGGCTTCGAATACGGCGGCATAGTGATAGACAATTTCGGCTGCGATCCGGGAAGCTGGAACAATCACGGCTCGCTCTGCGAATTCAAAGGACAGTGGTACGTCTTCTACCACCGCTCGACTCACTGCGGCGTGAATTCCCGCCATGTATGCGCCGAGCCGGTCTTTTTCGACGACGAGGACCGTATCGGAGAGGTAAAAATGACGTCGGGCATCCTCGGTGCCGATAATATCGGCGGATGGCGGGCGGCGGAGCTCGCCGGAGGAGCCTATAAATGCGGCGGCGATACCGGAAGCGGTCTGGATGTCGTGAATATCAGAAACGGCTGCCGCGCTGTCTTCCGCTCGGTCAGCTTCGGCGGCGAAGGCGGAGTATGGATAAAGGCGTCGTCCGACAAAGAATGCCGCGCCGAGATATGGACGGACGGATTCTACAAGGGATGCGTTATGATAACTCCCGGTGAGGGCTTCTCCGAATTTAAAGGCAGGCTCGATACGCCGGTATCCGGCCTGCATGAGACCGAGCTTCGCTTCTTCGGTGACGATTTTGCCGCGAAGCTCTGTTCGTTCGGCTTCGTGAAATGATTTTTGATCGAATATGAGAGGTTAATCGTATGAGAACGATAAAGATGAGCATCATCGGCCTCGGCGGACGTGGCACATGGTGGCTGGGGCAGCTCCTTTCGATGGAGGACGTCGAGATCACTGCCGTATGCGACAAGCATGAGGACAGGATGGAGAACGGCCGGAAGATGTGCGCCGAGAAATACGGCCGCGAGGTGTTCGGCACGACGGACTGGAAGGAAGTGACGGCCCTCGACGACGGCGCCGAGGCTGTCATGATAACGACATACTGGAACGACCACGTCAAGATCGCGATATCCGCCATGAAGCACGGGAAATACGCCGCCTTCGAGGTCGGCCCGGCGCAGTCGATACAGCAGTGCTGGGATCTGGTCAGGACCTATGAGGAAACGGGCGTACCCGCCATGCTGATGGAGAACTGCTGCTACAACCGCGAGGAGATGACGGTGCTGAACATGATAAAGAAGGGTCTGTTCGGCGAGCTCATCCACTGTCAGGGCGGCTATGAGCACAATCTTCGCGGCGTCGCCGACAGCTTTGCCCGCGATCACGAGAGGGCCTGGCATTATCTGCACCGCAACGCCGAGCTCTACCCGACGCACGAACTCGGCCCGATAATGAAATACCTCGATATAAATTACGGCAACCGTCTGATGAGCCTCAACTCTATGGCGTCGAAGTCAAGAGGACTGAACAAATACCTTCAGGACAGATACGGCGACGATCACCCGTACTCCCACGCCGATTTCAAACTTGGCGACGTGATCACGACCAACATACGCTGCGCCAACGGCGAGACCATCGTCCTCACCCATGACACATCGACTCCGCGCCCCTATTCCCGCGGCGGAAGGGTGCAGGGGACATGCGGCCTCTGGATGGAGGATCTGCACGCCCTGCATATCGAGGGGCGCACTCAGGGTGAAGTATGGGAGCCGATGGATAATTACTGGGACGAGTTCGAGCATCCGCTCTGGAAGAAAACCAAGGCCACCGAGATAAAGAGCGGACACGGCGGAATGGACTGGCTCGTGATGCGCGCCTTCCTCGACGCTGTGAGAAACGGGATCCAGACGCCGATAGACGTCTATGACTCGGCCACATTGATGGCGGTCGGGATCCTTTCGGAGGAATCCATCGCCGAGGGCTCGGCGCCGAAGTCGATCCCCGATTTCACCGACGGCATGTGGATCAAGCGCGACCCGGCGCCGAAGACCATATATTCGCTTGCCGAGGTGGACGACAGCCTGTTTGAGGGCGACGTCGAGTTTTAAGATAAAGAAGGACTCATAAATGGCTATCGTTACGATAATCGGATCCGGCATGATGGGATCGGCGCTTGCCTTTCCGGCGAGAGAGAACGGCAATACCGTAAGGCTTGTCGGCACGCCGCTTGACCGCGAAATCATCGACACATGCCGAAAAAACGGCAGACATCCGAAATTCAAGACCGACTTCCCGGATGGAGTCGAGTATTATCAGGTCGATGAGATCGACACGGCAATCGCCGGGGCCGATCTTATAATCGGCGGCGTATCGAGCTTCGGCGTCGACTGGTTCGGCGATTTCGTCCTGCCGAGGCTTGACGGCTCGGCTCCGGTGATAACCGTCACGAAGGGGCTTATGGACACCCCCGACGGAAGGCTGCTCACATATCCCGACATCTGGCGTCAGAAGCTCGATAAGCTCGGTAAAAAGCTCTCTCTGAACGCTATCGGCGGTCCCTGCACCAGCTATGAGCTGGTCGCGCACGATCAGACCGAGGTCGCCTTCTGCGGCGGCGATATCGCGACTCTGAAACGGATCCGCGATATCATGAGCACCGATTATTATCATATCAGCGTCACGACCGACGTCACGGGAATAGAAAGCGCCGTCGCGCTGAAAAACGGATACGCGCTCGCCATAGCTCTTACCATCGGCATGAATCAGAAGGAAAGAGGCATCGACAGCGAGCTCCACTTCAACTCGCAGGCGGCGGTCTTCGGGCAGAGCGTCCGCGAGATGGCGAGGCTGCTCAGGCTTCAGGGGGCTGAATCGCTCGATAATCTCTGCGTCGGAGCGGGGGATCTCTATGTCACCGTTTACGGCGGAAGGACGCGTCTTGTCGGGATCCTGCTCGGCAGAGGGCTTGACATCGACGAGGCGAAGGCCGAGCTCAACGGAGTTACCCTTGAGTCTCTCGTCGTCGCCGAGCGCGTCGCGAGAGCGGTGCGCGTAAGAGCCGAAAAAGGCGAGCTTTCCCTCGATGATTACCCGCTTCTCATGCAGGTGGACGATATCCTGCATCATTCCCCCGCGTCGATCCCGTGGGAGAAAATGACTTTCGGAAATAATTGAACGACGGTACGAATAAAAGCGATATGAAACCCGTCCGGGCTTCGGCGTCCTGCTGAGCCCGGACGGGAATGTTTATATGCGGGGTATATAACAGCTTCCGTTGATACATTCAGTTTATACGGGATTACAGCGTCTTATTTCTCACTTTTTATTGATATCCGCGCCGCTCGTATTTAAAAAGGAATTCTGCGGTATCTCTTGCATTTGGACTGGTATTATGGTATAATTTAAATAATCCTCTAGGCCATCCGCATAACCTCGCTCATTCCGGCGTGACATGCCGCAGGTGTAATAAATGGAGAAAACAGCAGATACAAGCGATATCGGCGGATTTGAGTATCTTTTCGAAGCGAGCCGTTTTCAGGACGGCGTCATATGCGGCGACGAGATGTTCAATTTCGACGCTTCCGGGAGATGCGAGGTGTACTCGCTGTCAAAGAAGTCGAAGACCGCCTCGTTCACGCTTGACAAAGCCGATATCATCGTCCCGCACTGCAACTCGGTCTGCTTCGGCAGACCCGACGCCTCAGGCGGATATCCGCCGCTGTACGCGAATATCTACAACAACCGCGCGAAGATGCCGGACCGGATGGAGGGCGTCTGCTGCGTTTACCGGCTCATCAAGGACAAAGAATCTTTTTCATCCCGGCTGATTCAGATGATCCGTGTCGGCTTCGCGTCTTCGCCGGGGCTCTGGATGTCGCTTCCCGACAAAGGCGACGTAAGACCGTACGGAAACTTCGTCATCGACGCTGACAGCGGCAGGCTGTACGCTTTCGTGATGCGCGACAGGGAGAAAGTGACGAGGTTCTTTGCCTTTGATCTGCCGGATCCCGGATCGGGCGTCGTGGATGAAAGATACGGCGTTCCCGTCGTCACGCTCGGCGAGGATATGATCCTCGACATGTTCGATGTCCCGTATTCGAATTACCTTCAGGGCGCCTGCTGCCGGGGCAGGATCATTTATTCGCTCGAAGGCTTTGAGAGCGAGGAAGTCCCCCCGGCCATAAGGATCATCGACACGACGAAAAGAGAGCAGACGGGGCTTATCGATCTGTGGGGGACAGGGCTCAGAAACGAGCCGGAATTCATAGACATCTCAGACGGCAATCTGTATTACAGAGACGGCAGGGGAAAGCTGTTTTCGCATCCTCTGCCGCTGTAAAAAAACAAAGAACCATAACGTAAGGATCTGCTTCAATCGGTATTCAGGAGAAATATTATGGCGTTAATGGAAGTAAACTTCTTTTCCGACACGCTCGGGATGTGCATGTCGATGAACTGCGTCATACCGCAGGGAGCCGATAAATATCCCGTGCTGTGGCTGCTGCACGGCATGAGCGACGACCACACCATATGGTCGAGACGGACATCTATCGAGCGATACGCCGACGAGCACGGCGTCGCCGTCGTCATGCCGACGACGTATCTCGGCTGGTACACCGACATGAAATTCGGCTACCGCTACCGTACCTTCATCGGCGAGGAACTGCCGCTCATCTGCCGTTCCTTCTTCCCCGGCATGAGCGGTAGACGCGAAGACAACTACATATCGGGAAACTCGATGGGAGGTTACGGCTCTCTCGCTCTCGCAATGACATATCCTGACAATTATTCAGTCTGCGCCCCGCTCTCGGCGGCGTTCGACCCGAAGATACTGTACAGGCCCGATTCCACGTATTTCACCGATATATTCGGCGATATCGGGGATTTCGACGGCTCTGTCGGCGATATGTATCATATGACGAGCCTAAGGGCGAAGGACGGAAGCAGGCTGCCGAAGATCTATATCGCGTGCGGGACAGAGGATTCCCTCATCGGCGAGAACAGAAAGATGAAAGACCATCTTGGATCGCTCGGATATGACGTCACATACCGCGAGAGAAGCGGCTCGCACAACTGGGGCTTCTGGGACGAAGAGATACAATCCGTGCTGAACCTGATCGACGGATTCAGAAAGGAGCTCTGACATGGCTCTCGTACATACTCATTTTTACTCGGAGTCTCTCGGCCGCTGCGTCAGCTGCGAGGTGATCCTTCCGCAGAAGGCGACCGGGCTCATCGGCATGGAATCCGCCGAAAAGGAAAGAACGAAGGTGCTCTGGCTCCTTCACGGCGCGTCCGACGACGAGACCATCTGGCAGCGCCGGACATCCATTGAAAGATATGTCGCACCGCTCGGCATGGCCGTCGTCATGCCGTCGGTCGAGGTATCGGGATATTCAAACCTTGCCCACGGCGGAAAATTCTACGATTACGTCGCAAAGGAGCTCCCCTCTATCATGCGCGGCTTCTTCGGCTTCTCGGCGCTGAGAGAGGACAACTTCGTATGCGGTCTTTCGATGGGAGGGGCGGGAGCTTTGAAGATAGGCCTCGCCAATCCAGACAGATACGCGGCGATAGGCTGTCTTTCCGCCGGGATATTCAACCGCACCCTGCCGACCGACACGAGGTCGATCGACCCTGACAAAAACCGCCGAGCCTATATCCAGTTCGACGGGCGCGATCTTGAAGGCACCGAGGAGGACATCATCGGGAATATACACAGGATCGTGAGAGAAGGGCTTCCGGCGCCGAAGGTATATCACTCGACGGGCTCGGAGGACTTCCTTCTCGAGTCGGCCCATTTCACCCGCGATCTTTTCGGCTCGCTTGAGGGAAATCCGTTCGGCTATGTCTATGAGGAGGATCCCGGCGCTCACACATGGGAGTACTGGGACGAGCATATTCAGAGGTTCCTCGCCTTCATTGGGAACATATGACGCTGTTCGCTTCATGCGGATAAAGGCGGGAGAAGGGTACCGAAAATGAACGAGACGAAAAGCGGAAAAAAGCCGATGACACCGAGAGAGAATTTTCTTTCCATCGCACGGCGCACCGGATATGAATACATGCCGGCGAGCATAAACCTGTGCCCGAGCCTGAAACTGAAATTCGACGAATATCTCAAAACTCACGATCTGGTTATTCCAAAGGGCGAGATGTCTGTCCCGGATCTGAGGGTAAAGGCCGCGTCCCCGGAGTATTTCAAAGAGCATTATTACAAAGACAAGGATTTCAAGCCGGGGACGAATATAGACATCTGGGGCGTGGCTCACGAGCCGGGGTCCGAAGCGGCCTTTCACATGACATACATGCATCACCCGATGGACGGCTTCGACTCGGTGGAGCAGATCATGGCCTATCCGCTGCCGGAATTCCTGCCGGAAAGCGCGGAGGAGCAGAAAAAGAGCGCCGAGCGCATCCACGGGGACGGCTTCGCCGTAATGGGCAACATGCAGTGCACTGTATGGGAGACGGCGTGGTATATGCGCGGGATGGAGAACCTGATGTGCGACATGATGGAGGGATCGCCGATGGCGGCCGCCCTTCTCGACCGTGTCACAGATCTCGCGGTCCAGAGAGCGGTGAGCTTTACCGAATCCGGAGCCGACTGCCTGTTCCTCGGAGACGACATAGGCACCCAGCGCACGATCATGATGAGCGAATCGCTCTACGGCGAATGGCTGAAACCGAGGCTCAAAAGGGTGATTGACTCCGCGAAGGCCATAAACCCCGATATCCTGATTTTCTATCATTCATGCGGATATGTCACCGAGCTGATCCCGCAGCTCATCGAAGCCGGCGTCGACGTGCTCGATCCGGTACAGCCGGAGTGCATGGATTTCCGTGAGCTCAGGGAGAAGTTCGGGGACAGGCTTTCGTTCCACGGCACCGTCGGCACTCAGAGCGTGATGCCGTTCGGCACCCCCGAGGATGTCAGGAGGACCGTATTCGAGAATCTCGACATCGCCGGACGAGAGGGCGGTCTGCTTGTCTGCCCGACGCACATGCTCGAGCCGGAGGTCCCTGTTGAAAATGTCGTCGCTTATATAGACGCCTGCCGGGATTATGCCGGCATGAGATAGAATCGGCTTATTATTTCATCTGATAGAGAGGTATTATCATGCGCATACTCGCAATCACATGTCATCCTGACGACCTTGAGATCGCCGCCGGCGGTACCATCGCCAAATACGCTCAGCGCGGCGACGACGTCATCCTCTGCCATCTTGCCAACGGAAATCTCGGACACGTGATCATCGAGCCGGACGAGCTCGGCAAGATCAGGACAAAGGAAGCCGAGGAGGGCGGCAAGCTGCTCGGCGCGAAAGAGGTCATCAATCTTGACATCGGAGATCTGTTCGTTTCATCCTACGACGAGGATCTCGCCCGCCGCATCTGCGAGGTCGTCCGCTACGCCAAGCCCGACGCCATAATCACTCATGACGACAAGGACTATATGCGCGACCACGTCGAGACCGGAAAGGCCGTCTTCAACGCGTCCTTCTCGACCTCCGTCGTCCACTATGTGACCGAGTCGCCCGCCTTCGGCGGAAACGACTGCCCGATATACTACATGGACAATCTCGGCGGAGTGAACTTCCTTCCGACCGAATACGTCGATATCTCCGACACGATAGAGCTCAAGATACAGGCGCTCCAGTGCCACGAGAGCCAGATCAAATGGATGCTTGAGCACGATCATATAGACTTCTGCGACTTCGTGCGCACCTGCTCGAAGTTCCGCGGATATCAGTGCGGCGTCGCTTACGCCGAGGGCTTCCGCATGTGCATGACATGGCCGAGGATCCCGACGAAGCGCCTGCTTCCGTAATACAGCCACACAATTTATCAGCGTCATGAATGAAAGAGAAATCGTCCGGGATCTCGCGAAGCGGTACGCCGAAATCGCCATTTCCGATGAAACGAAGGCGAAAGCTGCGAACTGGGGACGTCTGAACGCGCTCGACAGCACTGCCAGGCCTCCCGTTATCATCGACCAGATCTGCTGGCATGAGTTCGGCGGCGAGGAGGAGCTCAGATGCGTCTGTGAGGACGGGTTCCTCCGCGGTATGGAGTCATATTTCCGCTATGAGATGTACCGTCACGACCATTTCGGCGCCGATCTTGTGCTCCCGCCGTTCTATCCGGTATCGAAGGTATTCGAGGACACCGGATACGGAGTGCATTCGGTAAATCAGGACGAGAGCGACCACAAGGGAGCTCAGACCCATCTTTACATAGATCAGCTCGCCGACGACGATGCCCTGAAAAAGCTGCACAACCATGTGATAACCGTACACGACGACCTCACGGCGGCGAATAAGGCTCACGCAGAGGAGATCGTCGGAGACATCCTCGAGGTGCGGCCGATGGGAGTGATGATCTGGGCGGCGATATGGGATTTCATAACCTTCTGCAAAGGCGCCGAGTCATGCCTGTACGCCGTCATAGACGAGCCGGAGTTCGTTCACAGGCTGATGCGGAAGATGGTCGACATCGAGATGGATTACATCGACCAGCTTGAAGCGCATAACCTTCTCGCGGCCGGAGTCGGAACGAAGTGCCACTGCGTCGAGACGTACGTCGACGAGCAGCGCTGGCGGGATATCGACCAGAGCCGAATCCGCACGCAGGATTGCTGGATCTCAGGCGCGGCCCAGATATTCTCGGAGGTTTCTCCGGCCATGCACGACGAGTTCGAGATCGAGTACATGAAGCCGCTCTACGACAGGTTCGGCTGGGTAAATTACGGCTGCTGCGAGCCGCTTGACTCGAAGATCGGCATAATCCGCAAGATGAAGACGGTGCGGTCGATCTCGGCCAGCCCATGGACGAATGTCGAGCGTCAGTCGCAGGCCATGGGAAAGGATTTCGTCATGCTGAGGAAATCCAATCCGGCCTTTGTCGCGAGCGGTCATCCCGACGTCGATTCGGTGAAAAAGGAGACGCGTCAGACGCTCGCCGCCTGCCGCGGTAGCGGCACGCCCGTCGCCTTCGTGCTCAAGGATCTGACGACCATCAGCCGCCGTCCCGAGTGTCTCACCGAATGGGCGGATATAGTCAATTCCGAAATAGAGAATTTCTGATTTCCGTTCAATAATTTTATCAGGATAGCAACAAACAACATACATCCGGAGGTAAAACATCATGGATTTCATGTCAACCGTTAAAGGCTCTCTTCTTGAAGGCTTCTTCCCGGCCGGCTGGGATATGCAGAAGCTGGATGACTGCTGTAATAATCCGCCCGAGGACATACTTGACAGACAGCCGCACTGGAACGACTGCTTCAAGCCGGTTCAGTGCGATCAGCTCGCCGACTTCGACATGATGATGGGTCACGAGATCGCCATGCAGATCCGCACTACCCGCGACGAGGGACGCAAGCTGGCTCTGATCCTGCCGGTAGGCCCGATGGGCATGTACCGCTGGGCCGTCTACTTCCTGAAGGAGTGGAACGTCTCCTGCTCTCATGTCTACGGCTTCAACATGGACGAGTGGGCCGACGGAGAAGGCAACACCCTGCCGGCCGACGATCCGGGAGCCTTCCAGAACGCCATGACGGGCGCCTTCTACGGTCCTCTCGGCGAGCTCACCGTGCCCGAGTGCCAGCGGAACTTTGCCACCAAAACCAATCTTCCGACCTATCCCGAGAAGATCGCCGCCCTCAAGGCCGAGGGAGCCAAGCTCGTGACCGTCTACGGCATCGGGCGCATGTTCCATATCGCCTTCTGGGAGCCGCATTTCGCCGCCGAGTTCAATTCCTTCGAGGAATGGAAGGCCAACGCCTACCGTCTCGGCGCCAAGCTGCATCCGCTGACCATCGAGCAGAACGCGATCACCTCATTCAAGTCGCGCACGACTCTCGTCCCCTGCCGCGCCAACACCATCGGTCCCGCTCTCTTCCTCTCCTCCGATTACTGCATCGGCGGCTGCGACGGAGCTCTCGGACGCGGCATGATGTGGCAGGGCCTTGAGGTATGGGGCACGCTGCGCTACGGCCCGTCCATATGGCTGCCGTCGACCTTCATGCCGACTCTCCCCGGCAAGCTGTTCTTCCTCAAGGAGCTCGCCGGTCCGCTTCAGGCCGAATGCAACTGATAATCGCTCTATATAATATCATATTCGTGAAAAGGGAAGGGACTGAAAAGGTCCCTTCCTTTATATATGATCCCCCCTCTCCACCCCATACAAATTCTCCCCGCTCATCTGGACTTCCGCTTGACACGCCGGAGAAGGCATGATATAATAAAACATAAAATAAAAGCCGAAAACAGGATCATTCCCGGTTGATAAATGTGAACTCATAATTCACCAATGGTGCAGGAAGGTTGGATAAGTGTATGGAGCATAAAGAAATCAGAGGTAAAAGAGTTATTCTGCGTGAACAAAAAGCAGAAGATGCCAAGTTCTTTGCTTATTGGTTCAACCAGCCGCTGGTTATGTTTCAATGCGGATTCACAGAACCTACCAATGAGAAAGAAGAAATCAAATACATTTATAAAAAACATAAATCCGAGGATTCCGTGTGGTTTACTGTCACGGACTTGGACGGCACGGTGATCGGTGAAACGGGATTGCTCAGAATGTTTCCCGCATGGCGCTGTACTGACTTGACAATAATTATTCCGGACCCAGAAAAACAGCATAAAGGTTACGGTACAGAAGCAATACGCCTTATATTGGATATGGCTTTCAATGAGTATGAAATGAATCGTGTATCTATCGGTGTAGTGGGCCTCAATACCGATGCTTTGGAATTCTATAAAAAAATAGGATTCAGGCAGGAAGGTATTCAGGAACAGGGATATTACTATAATGGTGAGTACAGCGACTTTGTTATGATGCGAATCCTTCGTGAGGAATGGGAGAATTAAAAGCGGAGATATCAAAAGGTCATGTGCTGCTGCAGGATACTGTTCGTTTCATCTGCAGTGTATATGAGAACAAAACAGGGAAAAAGACTCTGAAAAGAGACTGAAAAACAGACAGATAATATAAAGAAAAATACAGAACTCGGCCGGGAGGGATCCCGGCCGATGTTTTCAGACACACATGCCTGAATATCCTGCACTCCGATTTGCCGGAAAGATTTCCCGAATCACTTGACAGATCAGGATAAATATGTTATATTATTTTAGAATAATACAGCGCGTCGGGAAAATCATACCGCCGACGGATGCCTCACCGGAGATAAAAAAACGCGCCTTCGCGGCGCGTGAAAAATGTCTCACAGGAATTCCCAGCCGCTGAGAAGGAGGCCGGGGATGACGACAATGATGAAGAAGGCCCAGCTTACTAGGGTGAAGACCTTGATGAATTTCCCTCCGCGTCCGGGGTATTCCCGTACATAGATTCGGTAGTTTATGACCGACGCGAGAGAACCGATGATCGAGCAGAGCCCGGCTGTGTCGGCTCCGTAGATGAGTCCGGCGAAGTTCTCCGAGAACGGGTAAAGCACGATCGACGCCGGGACGTTTGATATGATCTGGCTCAGTCCTATCGCCCACCAGTATTCGCGTCCCGCTACCGATGATCTGAGGAATCCGGCGATGGCGGCATTTGACGAGATCGACGACGAGAACACGAAGAAGCAGAGGAATGTGATCAGAAGAACGTAATCCACCCTTAAAAATACGGTCCTGTCGACGATAAGTATTGCGATCAGAACGACGGCGAGCGAGATCGGCCAAAGCCCGGTGCGTGTCAGGATGGTCGTTATGACAACGACGAACAGAGCGATATAGGCTGTCCTTCTCGGCTGAAAATATCTGCCGGACTCGCTCTTCTTTTGCGGCAGGCCTGACGTCTCTTTTATATCCCTGCGGTACAGGCACATGACGAATACGATAAGCAGGGCGGCCGACATGACGCAGAGAGGGAGCATGTGCAGCATGAAATGCGGAGCCGAAACGCCGGACTGACCGTATAGGAAAAGATTCTGCGGGCTGCCGAACGGAGTCAGCAGAGAGCCGCGAATCGCGGCGATGTTCTCCATCGAGATGACCGGCAGGATGTATTTTTCCTTCCCGGCTTCTCGGAAGACGGATATCGTCAGCGGCACGAAGATGATGAGCGAGACGTCGTTCGTGACGAACATCGACGAGAAAAAGACGCCGAATATCAGAAACAGCGACAGCGACGTCATCCTGCCGAACCTTACGCACAGATCGGCCAGCGGCCGGAGCACGTCTTCCTTCTTGAAGCCCTCGAGGACGCAGAGCATCATAAGCAGCGTGCCGAGGGTACGCCAGTCGATATCCGATATAAGGCCCGGCCCGGGCGGTGTTATTATAAGAGCTGCCGCCGCTGCGAGGACGGACGCGGTAAGCATCGGCTCTTTTTTAAGGAAGGCAAGTATCTTTCTCATATTCAATTCATGGCGGTCCCGTAAAACGGCGCGTTCATTCGGATGCTGAAAGTAAAGTATAGCATATATACATGAACAATTCTATCCGAATATGATATAAAATCCGTCTGCCGCGGGAGATTTCAGTCAGGTCTGCATTTTCTTTCCGGAACCATCCCGCGGCGGGCGTATGACACACAGATTCAGGACAACCAGACGGCAAAAAGGCTGACGAAATGAAGATACACAGGATATACGCGAGCGAAGTCGCGGCGCTTGACAGCGATGTATATACCGGCGGCGGGACGGACGATACCGATGCGCTGCAGAAGGCGCTCGATCTCGCAAAGGACGGCGACGGGGTTTATCTCATAATGGACGGAGCTGCGCTGATAAGCCAGCTCAGGGTCTACTCCAATACGACGATAGAATGCCTTACGAAGGACTGTGGGTTTTATCAGATACCGCAGTCGAACCGAGCCATGATAAGAAACGCGGTCTTCGGCGAAAAGACGATAACGACGAAAAACGTCAGCCTGATAGGCGGCACATATCATCAGAACGGTCAGAATCAGGAACATGACGTGTCCGGCAGGGAAGTCTCGGATTATGTCAGAAAAGACGTCATACATTTTGTCTGCGGGATAGAGTTTTACGGGATCGAGCAGCTTACCGTCCGTGATGTCATTATCCGCGATTTCAGGACCTTCGCCTTCATGTGCGGCTGCTTCAGATGCGTGACGCTGCAGAATGTCTGGCTCGAGCTTCCGTACGGCACGCGGGAAAATCAGGACGGCTTCCATTTCTGGGGTCCGGGGCAGTTCCTCAATATTCTGAACTGCGGCGGTAGAGTCGGCGACGATATTATAAATGTCGGCCCCGACGAGGGTGATCTTGAGTCCTCCATAACCGACGTTCTAATCGACGGGATATTCATGGACGACGGTGAGCAGGCGATCCGCCTCCTTTCGAGGAACAAAGGCCGCCTCGACCGCGTCACGATTCGGAACGTCAGCGGGAGTTACGGCAGCTTCGGATTCTATATATGCCCGTGGTTCATGGATGAAAACCGCGGTAACTTCGGCAGCATCCTTATCGAGAACGTCGATCTCAGGGCCATAAAGCCGGCGTATGATTACCGCCCTCAGATACTGTTCAACATAGGCGGGAATATCGAAAGCGTGACCGTCAAAAACATCCGCTGCCACGGATCGGTCGACAACCGGCAGATTTTCGAGCTCGGTCTCCCGTTTTCGAGCCCGAAGGCATATCCCGGCATAGACCAGCACGGCACAGCCCAGCGCATCAGGCATATCTCCATCGAAGACGTGACGATAACCGAGACCGATGAAGACCCGCGCGATACGGAATATATCGGGGTGTATGAGAAGATAGACAATCTTGTGCTGAGAAATATAAAGGTTTTCAAGGATCAGGAACCGAACGGCAAACTGATGCATATAAGCGGCAAAGGATCGGTCGGAAACCTTATCGCGGAAAACATATACACCAAAGGCGTGAAAACGATATTCGATTCCGACTCGGATATATCGAAAATGAAGGTCGGCGATATCGCAAAGGAGTAGCGGCTCCGGAAACGTCGCTCACGGCACATGATAATTCAGACAAAACAGGCAGATCATAATATTCAGAGGTAACAAAAATGTATCTTCAGAGATTGTTCCCCGCCCCCGTCTCCTTTAAGGAGGACGAGTCCTCGTGTTTTCTCTTCGGAGCGTCCGTTCGGGCTGAGATATCGGGACTTGAAGCCGGTGAGATCGAGCGCGTCATGTATCTCTGGCGCCGCTTCTCATGCGACGCCTCGGCGCTGAGCGCCGCGGCTTCGGAGGACGGCTTCTCGCTAAAGATCGGCAGCGCCGACGCCGTATTAAATGACGGCGACAGCTATTCGATAAATGTCTCTCCGTCCGGAGTGTGCGTCAGGGCCGCCGACGGCAAATCCCTGCTCGACGGCATTTCGACTCTTGTCCAGCTCATAGTGCCGAAAGAGCTCGGCGAAGGCAGGGAGAGCTTCTATATCTCCTCCGCCGAGGTCCACGATGCCCCGGCGATCCCGTTCAGGGCGGTGCATTTCTGCGTATTCCCGGAAACGAAGCTGTATAATATCGAAAAATCCATCCATCTCGCCGGATTCCTCAAGATGACGCATGTCATCCTCGAGTTCTGGGGGACATACCGCTTCGAATGCCGTCCCGAGCTGTCATGGGAGGGCCATTCATACACGAAGGCGGAGATAAAGCCCCTCATCGACCTCGCGCGCAGCTACGGAATGGAAGTTATACCGATGTCGAACCAGTTCGGGCACGCCACGCAGTCGCGGGGAGGCATGGGCCGCCATGTGGTGCTCAACCGCAATCAGCGCCTTTCCCGGCTTTTCGAGCCGGACGGCTGGACATGGTGCCTGTCAAATCCCGATACCTACAAGCTTCTCGCCGACATAAGGGAGGAGCTGAGCGATCTATGCGGAGAGGGGAAATACTTCCATCTCGGCTTTGACGAATCATATTCCTTCGCCACCTGCGACCTCTGCCGCAGACGCGTGCCGCATGAGCTGCTCGCCGAATTCATCAACCGGCTGACCGAAGACGTATGCAGGACCGGACGCCGCCCGATCCTCTGGCACGATATGTTCATCAACCGCTCGGATTTCGGAGAGGGCGACATCGTCGCGAACGGCAGCTATTTTAAGGATACCTACAAGGCGATAGATCTGCTCGACCGGCGCATAATCATGGCCGACTGGCAGTACGGGTATAAGAATGATTTCAACCCGACCACGAAGTTCATCATGGACAAGGGCTTCGATACCGTGGTCTGCCCGTGGGACAACTGGGAAAACATCAGATCCCTTTCCGCCGACGCCAAACGCCTCGGCGCATACGGTATCATCCTCACCACATGGGATCATCTGCCCGCATGGATGCACTGCGCCGCTCACGCCGCGTCGTGCGTATGGGAGAAGAGCACCGAGATGCCGAAGCTCAGAAACGAGGACGCCGCCTGCATCCTCAGGCGCGTCTATGACACCGAGGGCGATTTTGAGAAGTCCGGCTGGAACATGAACGAGGTCTGGCAGTGAGGCTGCACGGCAGAAAAAGAGCGAAACAAGCATTATTAACAACAGTAGATCGGGGAGGCAATTATGAGTTACACGATCAAGATCGGCATGTTCGGGGCCTGGCGCGGGAACAGCTACATCGACCTTATAGCGGCGGAGGACCCGTCGGTCATAAAGATCGTCGCCGTATGCGACAAGCAGGCTGACAAGCTGGACCATGTGAAGGGTCTTGCCGACGCGAAGCTTTTCAGAGATTTCGACGAGTTCATCGAATACGGCAGAGAGGTCGGCATGAACGCGGTGTTCCTCGCCAACTATTTCCATGAGCACGCGATCTACGCGATAAAGGCCATGGAGGCCGGGATGGACGTGGTGAGCGAATGCACGTCGGCGGCAACCATGAAGCAGTGCGTCGATCTCGTCAGATGCGTCGAGAGGACGGGGCGGAAATACATGATCGCCGAGAACTACCCGTTCAGCACGTCGAACCTCGAAATGAAGCATCAGATCGAGGGCGGGACGCTCGGGACGCTGCTTTACGCGGAGGGCGAGTACAACCACTCGGGAAATCTCGAGGAGCTGCATCATCTCACTCCGTCGAAATACCACTGGCGGGCATGGATGCCGCGCACATATTACGTCACGCACGCGATGGGGCCGCTCATGTATATGACGGGCAGCATGCCGAAATACGTCTCGGCGCGCGCCGCGCACTCGAATCTGCTTGAAAAGATACGAGATTTCAGGCCCAACGACGACGGCATGGCGAGGATGTTCTGCGAGATGGACAACGGCATGACAGCTTCCTTCACCGGCTGCACCGCCGCTGCCTCCGATTACAGCCGTTACCGCATCGTCGGCGATATGGGCTCGGTCGAGCAGGGCGGATATACCGACGGGAAGGTCAGGGTATATTACTTCTCGCATACAAAGCCCGAGGGCGTGGAGGATCAGGTACATTACGTAACGCCGGATCCCGCCTCATGGGGCGAGAAGGGCGTGAAGGCGGTCAAGGCCGGTCACGGCGGCGGCGACTACTGGATAGTGCAGAACATCATCGAGTATTTCGCCGGCGGCGTGACACCGTTCTTCGACGTGTATAAAGGCGCCGCGATGTCGGCGACGGCCATACTCGGATGGCGCAGCTGTCTGAATCACGGCGAAAACTATAAGATACCTGACTTCTCCAGTGAAGAGGAGCGTGTCCTCTATGAAAACGACGACGCGACGCCCTTCCCGGATGAGAACGGCGAAGGCGCGACCCTCCCGCCGTCGACGATGTACGGAAAATACAATGACTGACATCTGATGTAAATGAAGCGTAAATGACCGCCTTCTCCGGCTTTCTCCGCTCCGGGCTCTGCCGGAGAAGACGGTTATTCATATCCTGCCCCGGCGGACTGTCCTCTCATCGACTCCTTTCGCGGAATGACGGTATATCAATATGAATAACAACGATACACTTTTCACCTCAGGCAAGTATTTCACCGGATGCAATTACTGGGCTTCCCACGCCGGGACGAACATGTGGCGAGACTGGCGTCCCGAGGTCGTCGACGACGATCTGCGCCGTCTCGCCGAATACAATGTCCGGGTGGTGCGGATGTTCCCAAACTGGCGGGACTTTCAGCCTCTGCGCATCCACTACGGCGGCGGATCGAGCGAACGCGAGATGCGTCTCGGCGAAGATCCGCTCCCGTTTACCGATGCCGGAAGGGCGGGAGTCGATATCGTTATGGCCGACCGTTTCGGGCAGTTCTGTGACATCGCGCAGAAGCACGGCATCAGGCTCATCGTCGGTCTTGTCACCGGCTGGATGAGCGGACGCATGCATATGCCGGAGGCGTTCCAGGGGAAGGGGCTGCTCTCCGATCCGCTCGTCATCCGCTGGCAGATCCGTTTTGTCCGCTATATGGTGCGCCGGTTCAAGGATCATCCTGCCGTGGCCGCGTGGGATCTCGGCAACGAATGCAACTGCATGCAGGGAATATCGCACGACGCGGCGTATCTCTGGGCTTCTGCGATCACTAACACGATCCGCTCCGAGGACAAGTCCCATCCCGTCGTCTCCGGGATGCACGGCCTTTCGCCGACCGGGACATGGTCGCCGGAGGATCAGGGTGAGATACTCGACATACTCTGCACGCATCCTTATCCGGTGTTCACCCCGCACTGCGGCACCGACCCTCTGAACGAGATGAAGTCGATACTTCATTCCACCGCGGAATCGGTCATGTACGCCTCGCTCGGCGGCAAACCTTGCTTTGTCGAAGAGGCCGGCACGCTCGGACCCATGATCGCCGACGAGGATATCGCCGCCGACTACATCCGCGCCTGTCTT
This sequence comes from uncultured Clostridia bacterium, assembly GCA_946407735.1. Classification (GTDB taxonomy): domain Bacteria; phylum Bacillota; class Clostridia; order Oscillospirales; family CAG-272; genus JAAZGC01. Next base: position 8,230 of record CAMJPL010000002.1, on the reverse strand, counting down.
TTCTCGACATGGGCACACGATCTGCGCGGATTTGTCTGGTGGTGCGCAAATGAGCAGTCGGAGCTGACGCACACGCCGTATGACTGGGACTCGGTCGAGCGGGAGCTCGGCCTGTTCCGCGTCGACGCGTCTCCCAAGCCCGTAGTATGCGCGATGAAGGAGTTCGCCGACTTCGCCGACGGCTTTTCAGAAGGGATCACCGGCGCCGACGGAAAAAATGGGAACACTCTGCCGCCGTATATAAAGGACGCCGTGTGTGTTTTGACGGCAGGGCAGGATATCTGGGCGACTGCGTACGGCGCTTTCATTTTAGCGAAGCAGGCGGGAATCGACATAACGTTCGCGTGGTGCAGTGACGAGATCCCCGAGGCGAAGGCATATCTTCTTCCGAACCTCTGCGGGCTCGCGGCGATCGAGGGACATGTGCTGTCAGAGATACTCCGCCGAGTCGAAAACGGCGCTTCGCTGTATCTGTCGCTCGGCAGCGCTCTGATGTCGCCGTTCTCGTCATATACAGGCGTCAAGGTGAAAACACGGTGCCGCCGAACGAAGCCCGACACGGTGACGTTTGCCGACGGAAGCAAAGCGGAGATGAGCAGCGAGTACAAGCTGCGGTATGAGGTCACGGATGCCACGGTTCTGGCGTATGCCGACGACGGAAATCCGGCGCTGACGGTAAACAGCTATGGATGCGGCAAGGTGTTCTTCTGCGCCTATCCCGTAGAATACGAGGCCGGATGCGGCAGCGGTATAGTTTCCGGCGAAGGGGCGAAGGACCTGTACCGCTTCTACTCGGCGTGCGGCCTTCGCAGTCCCGAAAAGAAGGCCCGCTCCGATTCGCCGTATATCTGTCTGACGGAGCACATAAGATCCGAAGCCGAGCGCATACTGACCGTCATGAACTACACTCCGGATGAACGCACGGCAGAAATATTCTGTGACGGATATTCGCTCATGAAGACGGAAACCATACACGGCGGCGCCGCCGAAGATACCGGAAACGGCATCAGCGTCACCCTTCCCGGAAACACCGGGATGATTCTGATAATAAAGGAAACGAGCCATTTATAACAGGGTGTCCCGATATGTCAGATGAAAGATTCTACCTTGTAAAAGACGGCGTGAGCGTATGTCACTTCGTGTATTCGGGATATCCTTACCCGTTTGAGATCTATAAGGACGTCACGCCTCCCGAGCCGTCGAGAAACATCTCCTCCGAGCTTTTTAATTATCTGAACAAAACGCTGCTATCCGGCATCTGGAACGTCACAGGTGAGTGGCCGCAGATGATAACGGAGGACTCGGCGGGGGAGATCACGGGAAACAGGGTATATGTCGGCCGGTGCTTTACCACCGATCTCTCGGGGCTCGGCGACGCAGACGCCTATCAGTACGTCATCATCCGCCGGGGCGGCACCGTGACCACTCTCGCGCATACCTACGGCGGTTATCGCGCCGCCGCCGAAAAGCTCCATGAGTGCGTGAGATATTCGGAAGACAAAAAGGACGCCTGGCTTGACGGGGAAGCATTCGGGACATTCGGCTGTGAAGCGCCGCCTATCCGCCATGCCTTCCCGAAATTCACGGTGTCATTTTACGGCTCACCCTACAACCTCGCGCCCTTTGAGGACGAGAAAACCTTTCGCGGTATCGTCGATTTCGGGACGGATGAGGTTCCCCTTAACGCCGACTGGCATGATCAGGATAATGTTCGGAGGCTCCGCGCCCTGATAGGACGCTTTTATGCCGAGGGCGTCACGGCCCGTCTTTACGGAGCCTCGCATCCCGGGGACTTTGATCCGCTCGAGCGACCGGATAAGGCGGAGGAATATGAAGGTGAGATCCGGGGCCTTGTCGAGGCCTTCGGAGATCTTGACGGGATATCCCAGTGGGGGTACTGGGACGAGCCGGACGCGCGGGATTTCAATCTGTGCTCCTTCGCGCGGGCCTGCTTCCGAAAGTATGATCCGAAAAAACGCCCGGTCTACATAAATCTCGGTCCACGCGCTCATACCTATGGCGTGCAGTCGTTTTACAGCGAGTTTTCGCGCCTCGTTCACCCCGATTACTACTGCTTCGACCGCTATCCCTTCTTCATGACCGAAAGGGGTGCGGAAATGACCGATCCGTATTTTTATTCCAATTTCGAGCTGCAGCGGGCGTTTGCAGTCGACAACGGCGTCGACCACGGAGCCATCCTCGCCGCGATCAGGGTAGGGGCTGATCCGGCGAGATCGGATATCACGCCGCAGTTCATGCGCTGGCAGACCAATCTTCTCGCGGCGTACGGCTGCAGATATGTCGAGTATTACGTATATTATCATGTCCACAGCTATTCGATCCTCGGCGGGAACAACGAGCCCACATGGCGCTGGGAGCTCTGCAGAGAGACCACGAGATATCTGAAATCGGTGTTTTCACTTCTCGGCGATCATCGGCTTGAAGCGGTGTTCCATCTGCCGGACCTCGACGGAAGATATGATCTTGACGTGATCCCATATCACGGCTGGCGAAAAATCGGCAGGATCATCGGATGCGACGCGATCCTGAGCTTCTATGACGGCGGGATCACCGTCGTGACGGACAAGCGCGCTGATGAATTTGACGGCGGCGGACATGATATCCTGCTCACAGGATTCGAGCCGTCAGAGTGGTTTGACCCCGATAAGCGTGCGCTTGTCCCCATCGGGGAATGCCCTGCCGCCGAAGCGTCAGAGGAAGGACTCAGGCTGCATCTTGAGCCGGCGAGTCAGTATATTTTCAGATGAATGAACCAAATGAAACCCGCCCGCGGACTGCTCCGCGGGCGGGTTTGTCTAGCACGTTACAGACGTGATATGCGGTCAGGCTTTTTAGCATGATCAGCCGCCGAATGAAAGGTATTTTTCAATATCTCCCCGGATCTTGTTTTCGATCTTCGCGTAGGCGGACATGAAATCGGATCCCGTAAGTATGGCATTTGCGACCGCGGAGGCCGATCCCCCGAGATTGAATATGCCGTTGAAATCGACGTATGTGTTGTCGAATACGATGTCGAGCAGCACGGCGTCGATATCGCCGCGGGCGACCTTCACCTTTATGACGGTCTCGTACAGATCCGGGCGTACGTCCCGATATGAGTATCTGCAAAGAGCCTCCGTCACCGTCCCCACCATTTCGGGATCGGCGATATTCGCCGGAACGGCGGTCCCGCTCAGAGCCCATGTGTTGATATAGCTGTAATACCTTGGCTGCGCCTCATCGAGCTTCGGAGTCGGTATCACGGTGAAATCGCTTTCCATGTCCCTGAAATTGGCGATGATGTTCGAGTAAGAATTTCCGAAGAACAGCGCCCTGTCCTCCTTGAACATGCTTATCGTGATCTTGTCGTCGCTCGCCGGATAGCCGGGAGACCTTGATATCAGCGCTCCGCATTTTTCGATGACTGAGACGGATGCCGGTGTGTTTATCGGGATCTCGACATTCCCGTCAGACGATGTGACGGATAATTTCTGACCGGCCCCGACATAATGCGAGAAGGCGGTTATCTCGGTATTGACGTGCGCGTAGCCGAAGAAATCGCTGCCGTCGATGATCCCGTCGCCGTTCAGGTCCGAATTCGAGTCGGTTATCATCTTGTCGAACGCGTCAATTGTCCATTTCCCGTCGAGGACCGATTTGTCGATATCCTTATAACCGTAATCCTCACAGAGCTTGCGGTTGTACGCGAGACAGTAAGGGGCGTAGTATTTCATCGGCGAGATGTCGCCCGTTGTGATGTACTGCGTTCCGTTGAGTCTTGTGTTTTCATACATACCGGGCGACCACCACGGCTTGTCGAGGGACAGCGCCTCAAGACCGGAAAGATCATACAGAAGATTTCCCGTCATGAGGGATATCATCGACCCGGAGATCGACGAGATCACGAAATCGTAAGCGTGATCTCCCGCCTGTACCGCCTTCTTCACGTTGCTGTTGATCTTGTCCGCCGAATCCTCAGCTATGGTTTTGATCGAGACGTTGTACCGTTCGCTTACGGCGAGATCGCGGGCCGCGAGGGCGTCGTTTACAATTTCGCCGCTTTCATCCTCATTCGCGAAATTGCGCCTCGTGGTGTAGTCGACGCCGGTCATTGTGTAAACCGCTCCGCCGAAATCTTTGTCCGGAAGCTCGTCAGTGATATCCGTCTCGGCCGGCGCCTCGGTTTCAGCCGCCGTCCCGGCGGCGGTATCTACCGTGACCTCCGGCGCCGATACCTCGGAGCCGGAGCAGCCGCATACATGCAGCAGCGCCGTGCCAAGGAAAAGGACACATGCAAGTATTTTCTTTAACATACCTACCCCCCGTTCGGGCTTTATCCGTTATCCCAGATATCGCGTATATAACTTAACGCCCGTATTATCTCATCCGACTGATTTCCTCCGGACAGCTCGCGCTCTATCGTTATATATCTGTCATATCCCAGGGATTTAAGGATCGAGATGACTTTTTTGAAATCGACGTTTCCCGAGCCTATTTCGGTCTCCTTTCCGAGAGCACCCGGGACTGTCGGCGGCAGACCGTCCTTGAAGTGGGTGTTTCTCACAAGACGCCCGTAGGTGTGCAGCGCGTCGACCGGATTTCCGTAACCGTACATGATCAGGTTGCCGGTGTCAAGATTGACGTATATGTTGCTGGTACCGACCTCCTCAATCAGCCTGAGCATGGATATCGGCGAGTCGGTGCCTGTCTCGAGCAGCAGATTGAGGCCGTTGTTTTTCAGATGACCGCACAGCATGGTCATGGCCGAAAGCATCCTGCCGTAGCTGTCGTCAAAAGGATTGTTCGGGATGAATCCGGCGTGGATTATCATGTCGGTTATCCCGAGCTTCTTTATGAACGGGATGGCCGATAGAAGGTACGCGAGGCGGCTTTCGGCGAATAACGGGGAATTTATGCCGTTTGTCAGAAATCCGCTTTTCGTGTTCCATGTGGCGTACTGATCCCTGAACCCGCAGAACTGCGCCGAGATCTCGACACCGGTTTTAAGCGAAGCCTCTTTTATTATTTCGGCGTCTTCTGCCTCGTATTTTTCCGGCTTGTAGACCAGCTGGCAGCAGTCAAGTCCGCACTCCCTCAGCTGCCTCATCTTCGGCTCGGCGTCTTTCGGCTCGGCGAGCCTTATCAGCGTTCCGTATTTCATATCCCGCACCTGTAAAGCTCGTCGATGGTAATGCGCCGTCCCGTTTCGAACGACATGACCGCCGCGTCGACGGCGGCCTGACTCTTTATGCCGTCGCCTATCAGCGCGGTATAGCTGTCTGACACGCCGGAAAGGAGCGATATATACGCCGAGCTCTGGCTTCCGGCTTTGAAGTCGGACGGGACCTCAACCTCGCGGAAGGTGTTGTCCTTCATGTCGTCGCCGGTGCATTTATACAGCTTCTGCGGGCCGTTGTCATATACGAATTTCAGCGACCCCTTTTCACCGATGAGGTAGAATTCAATCGTGTCCTTCTCGTTCGTCGCGCATCTTGTGAGCGTCACCGTCGCGTCGATGCCGCTTTTCAGCCTGCATATGACGTTGCTCCAGTCGTCTGTGGTGACGTCACCCCATTCGTCGGAATCGATCATCTGCCTGCGCTTGACTATCGTCCCCATATCGCAGAAAACGCTCTCGAATTCCTCGCCGAAGAATCTTATCATATCGAACATATGCGAGCCCAGATCGCAGAGCACACCCGACCCGGCGCGCTCCTTCTGGAATCGCCATTCAAGCCGGCGTCCCTTCCAGAGTCCGCTGTCCTTTATGCATTTTATGTAGATATGATAGAGCCTGCCGATCTCGCCGCTGTCGACAAGGTATTTCATATATCTCGGGAAGAGCCTGTACCGCCATGAGAAGCAGACGAAGACAGGCAGTCCCGTCTCGGCGGATCTCTTTTCGAGCTCGAGCGCCTGATTGAAATTCATGCCTATCGGCTTTTCGACGCTGACCGGATAACCGGATGAGAGCGCCTCGAGGGCGATGGGGACATGGACGTCATTCGATGTGGCGATATCCACTGCGTCGACAAGTCCGGATCTCAGCAGCTCGGTGTGAGAGCCGAATCTTCTATCCCGAGGGAGATTCAGCCTGTCGCCCGTTCTCTCAAGCGCCGATTCGCTTATGTCGGCGATCGCCGTTATCTCACAGTTATCGTCGGAAAGATATCCCGGGATATGAGCACCGTTCATTATCCCGCCGACGCCGATCAGTCCGATGCGGTATTTTTTCATGTCCTTACCTCTGATAAATATAATGTCTGACATTAACATTATACCAGACTCATTTTTGATATTCAATATATGATTCGATCTTTTTCGGGTGTGATTCGATCATTTTTATGAAAATCATTGACAAAATACGTTAATATGAGTAAAATATATTTGAAACACTTGAAAAGGAGGTGACGGATATGGCACTTTTGGAAAATCTTTGCAGGATGGATCTGTCGATAGAAAACATCTTCGCGAGGAAAGATATCTGGGAAAAGGGAACAGAGCATAATTACTCGGTATCGGGAAGGAATCAGAATCTCATCCATATCATCACCAACGGGACCCGGATATACGACACGGACGGCGGATCGTTTTCGCTCGGCAGCGGGACGCTTATCCTCATACCCGATAAGGCGAATTACCGCACCGTGACCGACACCGTATGCGGCGGTATAGGGATATGCTTCGATCTGTATTCCCATGGCTCTAAGGTCCTGATAGATCCCGACGTCTACTGCGGATGGAACGACTCCGGCGGAAGGTATCACTCGCTGATATCCGAAATAAACGAAGAGCTTGAAGCCGGGAACAATCTGCTTCATATAAAGGCTATGATGTGGAAGCTCATCGACTCCATGATAAGCGAATACAACGGCCATGCCGAAAACGATCCCGTCATAGCCCTTGCGATGGAGTATATAAGGGATAATTACGCAAGGAATATTCCGGTCTCCGAATACGCCGCGGTATGTCACCTGTCGGAGAGCCATTTCAGGCGAAGATTCAGGGCGGCGGCGGGGGTGTCGCCAATCGAATACCGCGATTCGATACGATTTGAGGAAACAAAGCGCATGATAACGCGCGGCATGCCGGCGGATGAGGCATCCGAGAAAAACGGTTTCTGCGACGCCGGGTATATGAGAAAGCTGTATAGGAAAAGGACCGGGAAATCCTTTAACAGCGACGTGAGAAACGATATAGTCTGAGTGATGCCGGGTATGGGATATTTGTTTACCGCCCTCGCCGTCCTCTCGGGAGCGGCGAAGGGATATTTCGGAAAAAAGACGAGCGGGCTGATAACCGCGCTTTCGTCGGCGATCCTGTTCAACGCCGTCAGGATGCTGATCTGCGTCCCGATAGGGCTTTTCGCCGTCTTTATATCGTCAGGCTCGTTCGCGGCGGCGGAGATAAGCGCAAAACAGCTTCTGATCTTTCTGCTCTCCGGCATATCGACATCGGTGTTCGTCGTGGTCTGGCTTTTAGTGATCAGGCGCGGTGCGTATATGCTGGTCGACGTCTTCCTCACCGCCGGAGTGATCATACCGATAATGCTGTGCGCCGTGTTTTTCGGCGAGCCGGTAAGGGCAAATCACGCCGCCGGGATGATCCTCCTCATAATCTCGGCGTACATAATGTGCAGCTATAACAACAAAATCAGGGAGAAGCTGGATGTCAGGGCATACGCCCTTTTGATCCTCTGCGGGGCGGCGAACGGGCTTTCTTCATTCAGCCAGAAATGGTTCAGGTACTCGTCGCCCGACGCGGGGATCCCGGTCTTCAATCTGTACACATATATGGTTTCCTCCCTCCTTCTTTTCATTATCTGGGGAGCGATCAGGATAAGATCCGGCTCATCGCCGCGCGGCGGATCCGTCGTCGGAACAAAGCAGACCCTGATGCTCGGCGCGTACGTTTCCGTTATGTCGGTGTGCATTTTCCTGAATACCCTGTTCTCGACCGCCGCAGCCGGAATATTGCCGGCGGCTGAGCTTTATCCTCTGATGCAGGGCGGGGGGCTTTCCGTTTCGATGCTGATGTCGCATTTCCTTTTCAGGGAAAAGATAAATGTCAGATGCGTTATCGGAGTGATCCTGACGTTCGTCTCGCTGCTGATGATCAATCTCATAAAACTGTAACGGATCACCGGCGGGATGAGGATGTATAATACATTTAACTACTTGACTATCCGCATCCGTTTATGATATAATTATACGCGCGACAGGAATGAAAT
>CAMJPL010000001.1 GCA_946407735.1 uncultured Clostridia bacterium | reverse complement strand
CCCCCTGCCTTATCAAAAAAATCTCCCCCCCTCCCCCCGCCAAAACACCGATCCCCCGTCCTTGCGGACGGGGGATGGCTCCTCATCTTATTCTTCCTTTTCAAACGCGTCCTTGCCGAGGCCGCAGACAGGGCACTCGAAGTCGTCCGGAAGGTCTTCGAATTTCGTGCCGGGCTCTATCCCGTTTTCGGGATCGCCGAGCTCCTCATCGTAGACGTATCCGCAGGGGCATACGTATTTCATGGTCAGATTCTCCTTTCAGCAGTTATTAATATCTGAAGGCCTTCTCATCGATCAGGCCGAACAGGTCGGTGAAAATTGCGTCGCGGTCGAAGCTGCAGCACATCCCCATCACGCCGGGGGCCGGGATGAACATGCCGCTTTCGTCGACGGAAAGGCGTCCCCGGCAGACGGGCGACGTCAGCTTCTTCCCGCGCAGGACCGCGATAGACGCGACGTCCCACATGATATGGCAGGTCGAGACCGTGTGCCCGTCGGAGCTTCCGCTCAGCGGCACGCCGTGATCCCGCCTTATCAGATGCGTCAGGTAGTCCCCCGCCGGGATGCCCCGCCCCTCGAGGGCGTAGGCGCACTCGCCGAGCGACAGCTCAAGGCACTGCGTGCCGCCCATGGCGGGGAGCAGCAGCATCATCGCGTCGGAATCCATTATCGCCCTCGCCGCCGGGATGTCCTGACGCAGGTTGAAATCCCCGGCGTCACGGTATCTGTCGGGATCGTTCGCGCCGATGAGCACGAACACGGCGTTCTTCTTTATGTCAGGTGCCTTTATCAGCGCGCTCGCGGCGTCGGTGAAGCATCCGGTCACCGCGATGAAGACAAGATCGTCGGTCGAGCGGCAGGCGTCTATTATCGCGTCGGCGGCATCGCATCCGACCGGCGTGCTCATGTCCGGCAGATACCTGTCGGCGCCCCGATACACCGGTATTTCGCTGCCCGGGCAGACGAGATCACGCATCCGAAGCAGCTCGATATATGATTTCTCCATCCCCTCGGCCGTCGAGGAGGCGTTGCCGTTTATGAACGGCGAGCCGCACATGCATAAAAGGTCGATATCCTCTGCCGTCATCGCGTAGGCGACGGCGAACTGATCGTCTATCTCGTTCGCGCAGTCGGAATCGAGCACCAGCTTCTTCGGCTCCTTCGACGCTATCCTCGCCATGATCGCATCGTAATCGGCTCTCGTCATTAAAATCACCTCATCTGCCGCCGTGTCTCAGGCGGCCGTCCTTTATATACGCGAAGCTGTCGTCAGGCGCTCCGTTTTTCTGGTTTATCCCGGCAATAGCCCTCTCCATCTCGGCATGGCATCTGTCACAGAGCCTTCCCGCCGCCTCCCTGCCCTCGCCGTCCGGCATAAGCGGCGGCAGCACCGTCATCCTGACGCACGGCTTCCTTTTCAGCGCGAAGATCCCCTTCCCGCCGCTGAACGTGATCACCGCCGGTATCACCGGCACGCCCGCCCCGCAGGCGATCTCGAACGCTCCCGGGCTGAACCGCCTCAGACCGTTGTAATACGGCCAGAGAACGCTCTCAGGGTAGAATATCACGCAGTCGCCGCCCTTTACCGCCTCCACGGCCGCCTTTTTGAAGCCGATCATCCCCGACACCGAGCCGGGTATCGGCATCGCGCCGAGCCAGCGTATCAGATGCCGCACCACCGGTATGCGGAAGTTGCTCTCGAGCGTCGTGAAGTACGTCCGCTTGTACGGGAAGGCGAACTCGAGGAATGTGCAGTCGAGCATATTCACATGGTTGCAGACGACCACCGCCCCGCCCTGATCGAAGACGTCGATGTTCTCCGAGCCGTCGATGCGAAAGCCGAGCGCCGCCCTCTCGTACGGCGCGAGCAGGACCTCGGCGAACCGCCGGAAGGCGTTGTTCCACGACGTGTCCAGCGCTCCGCGGCGGAGAAAGTCGTAGTCCCGCCCCGCCTCGAAGGAGAACGGCTGCGGGAAATGCAGGATGTGCCCGCCGTCGCCGCTCATCTCGCCGCCTCCCGCCCGCCGCAGGCGTCGTACAGCATCCCCTCGAAGGCGCGGATGCTTTTGTCTATCGAATATCTTCCGGCGCTCACGGCATACAGCCGACCCATCCGCTCCCGCTCGGCGGGATGGTCTATCCAGTAGTCGATGTGCCGCGCGAGGGAAACGGGATCGTTCGCCCTGAAACGGCTCCGGCCGTCGAGCGCGAACTGCGGCGTCGCCGATCTCTTCGAGTTCGCTATCACCGGCACGAGACCTCCGGCGAAAGCCTCCATGCAGGACATAGCCTCTATCTCGGCGTCGGCGGGATGGACGCAGAGATCGCAGTACGATATGAGCTTTATGAGATCGCCCTGCGAGTACAGCTTCATGTCATACGAAACGCCGGTCCTGTCGGCGAGACGCCTGAGATACCCTTCCCTCGGGCCCTGTCCGGCGAACTTGAGATATATCCTGCCGGAATATTTCGATATCGCCGCCGCCTTTATAAGGACCTCCTGCCGCTTCTCGGCGGACAGCCTGCCGGAGCAGAGTATGACGAACCTGTCCTTCAGCTCATCCGGCTTCTCTGTCCTGCGGCGCGAAAATTCCGGCGATATCCCGTTCGATATCACGTACAGGCGGCAGGTCTTCCCGTATCCGCGCTTTCTCAGCTCCCCGGCGATGAACTCGCTCGGGCAGTGGACATACGGGCAGTGCCGGTAGAAATAGCGGTAGGCGACGCGGTACAGCGCGTCCGACGCCGGGGAGAAATGCCCGAGGCCTATCGTCGACGTGATGTTCTCCGGCTGGACGTGGAAGGCGGCGGTGTACGGCACTCCGAGCGCGGCGGCGATGTCGGCGGCCTTCCTCTCGAGCGGGAACGGCATCATGAGATGCACGACGTCGCACCATCTCAGCGCCTCCTCGAGCACGCCCCGGTCGGGACGGGCGAACGCCATCCCCTCGCTCCTTATGATCCACCCGACGAGCGGAAGCACGAACTCGCTCATCGCGTAGGGCGTCTGCCCGGCCGAAGCGACCGAGCACACCCGAACCTCATGCCCTCTGTCGGCAAGCCCGTCGGCGAACCTTCTCGCCGAATTCGTCATGCCGTTGTTGGCGGCGTAATACTGGTCTATAACAAACAGGATCTTCATTGATGTCACGCTTGAAACGCCGGATTGTTCTGTCAATATATTATACCAAAACCGCCCCCGCTTATCAAGCATGGGACGGTAAATCAGATAAAAATTAACATTTTAAAGACAAAACAGAGCAAAACTGTAATGTCCCGGTCGTATGAACGCAAAAAACTCCCTGTATCAAAAGTCTTTGAAGGATAGGGTGGGGTCTGAATAAGTCCGCAGAGCGGACTTATTCAAGGGAGTGTCCCCTCTCCAAGAATATAAGCGTCCCCGTCCTCTCACCCCTCCGCGACGCAGATGATGTCCCATGGGGGGAGGGCGTCGGGGCGGACAAGGTGGAGGCGCTTTTCGGGGAGGAGGGAGTGAAGGAGGAGGGGGATCTCCCACAGATCGGGCTGACGATGATAGACGGACACCATCATGTCCGGGCGGCAGCGCTCTATCACCTCCGAGGCGCCGCGGATCGCCGCGTGCTCCATCCCCTCCACGTCGATGTGGATAAGCTCGCAGCTCCCGCCGCCGACGAGATCGTCCAACGCCGCCGTAACGACGCGCGTGTTCTTCGTGCCCCGCGCCGGATTCGGCGCGCGGTCCGCCGACGTCCCCCGCGAGCCGTCGGACGACATCGTTATGATCTCACCCGATATGTGCGACACAGCACGACGGTAGGTCTCGATCCGACGGTCGGATACCACCGCTCTGCCAAGCCGGCGGAAGCTCGTCTCGTCCGGCTCAACGGCGATCACGCGTTTCAGCTCCGGGAAGCGCATCAGCATCTCGAGCGACGACTCGCCTCTGTCGGCGCCCAGATCCGCCGCGGCACTGTACCGCATGGACGAGTGATACAGCCAGAGATACGGATCGCCCACCGCCGTGCCGTCGAGATACGATATGTCCCCCGACAGACGGTAGCTTATCATCGCCGAGAAGAGCCGCCTCGACCTGTCGTCGGCGAGGGCCTTTGCCAGAGCGTCCACCTTCTCACGGGCCGCGATGAAGGCCTCCATCGTGAGATAATCGTCATGCGGGCTGTACGACCTCACCGGAGATATGTCCGGCGCGATCAGCACCCGCTCGGCCGCTATCCGGCGTATGTTCCGCACGACGTCCGGCCGGGCCGAGCCGAAGCCCAGTATCACCGCGAAATCGCCGAGCACCCGGCAGACGTCCGAGTATTTCACCACCGGCTTTCCCATGAAGATCCTCTCCTCACGGAAAAAATCGTCGGACGAGAAATAGAGCTCTATCTCCCGTCCGTAGCCTTTGATGATCCTCGTGATCCGCTCGGCGCCGTCCCCCGTCCCGTACATCACGAGCGGCAGGGGGCAGTCGGCGATCCGCCTGAATACCGACGAATACTCCCGGGGGTCGCGCGGCGGCTCACCCCTTGGGAGACAGCTGTGCCCCGGGCTCATGCGCCGGATAAGAGCTCCGTCGCAAGCTCCGCCGCGAGCTCGATCAGAAGCTCGATGATCTCACAGGCAAGTGACTTAATGATTCTCATGATATTCCCTCGCGTCCCTCTCTATGGCTTCGATGAACGACTTCGCGTTTTTGTACAGCAGCTTCTCACGCTGCTCATCCGTCAGATCTATCCGCTCGAACAGCTGGAAATACGGGATCAGCGAATAAACAGGGTAATCGGTGCCGTACATGACCCTGTCCTCGCCGCAGCCGAGCGTCAGCTCCTTCGCCTTCTCCGGGGACATAGCCCAGAGCGACGACGAGCAGTCGTACCACACGTTCGGATGCCCCCACAGGCAGCGGCTCGCCTCGTCCCACGCCTGATATCCGCCGTAATGCGCGGCGACGACCTTGAGGCGCGGGAACATTTTGAGCACCTTCGCGAGCTTTCCCGGCTCCGAGAAGCGGTACTGCGGGCGGGCGTCTCCCATATGAAGGAAGAGCGGCATACGCCCCTCGATTATCTCGTACAGCCTCAGCAGCCGCCCGTCGTCGATGTCGACGCCCTGTATGTCGGGATGGATCTTTATGCCGGTGAGGCCGATCTCTTCGGCTCTCTCCACCTCGCCCTCAAAGTCGGGGTAATCCTGATGCATCCCGGCGAAGCCCCAGCACTCGAAACCCTTCTCCCTCGCCGCCTTCACGGTATTGGCGAGATTGTCGTTCACCTTCGGCACCTGATGCGGCGTCGTGGCGACGCCGAGGAGCATGAAGCCCCTCATCTCGGCCTGAAAGCCGGGCTCGCCTATCTTGAAGCGGGTCGACTGGCGCTCGAGGTCGGAATAGGTCCCGCCGCCCTGGATCGAAAACTCGTAGAACCTGCCGAGGGCGTCGCAGGCCTTGTCGGAAATTGCCTCGGGATATATATGAACGTGCGCGTCTATGACCTTGTACATCGGGTATGCCTTATTTGCTGTTGTCTCTCACGAATTCGCTGTATATGGCGTTCATCGCCTTCTCAAAGTCCTTCTCCTCGATGCCGAGTATGATATTGAGCTCGCTCGAGCCCTGATCTATCATCCTTATATTGACGCCGACCGAGCCGACCGCCTTGAACACTCTGGCGGCGGTGCCGGGCGCCTTCTTCATGCCGCGTCCGACGACGGCGATAAGCGCCATGTTGTCGTCGATCTGGATCGAATCGGGGTTGAGCAGGTCGCACATCTCGTCCATGATGCGCTCGCGCCGCCCCTCGAGCACCGACGTGGCGACGATGACCGACATGGTGTCGATGCCGCTGGGCAGATGCTCGAAGTTGATCTTCTCGCGCTCGAGCACCGACAGCATCCTTCTGCCGAAGCCGACCTCGGTGTTCATGAGGTCCTTATCGACGGTGATGACCGAGAAGCCCTTCTTCCCGGCGATGCCGGTTATGACGCTCCTGTCGGCGGGAGCCTCGGGGAGTATCATGGTGCCCTTCGCCGACGGGTCGTTGGTGTTCTTTATATTGATGGGGATCCCGGCGAAGCGGACGGGGAATATCGACTCCTCGTGCAGCACACCGGCGCCCATATACGACAGCTCGCGGAGTTCCCTGTAGGTGACGACGTCGATGGGGAGGGGATCCTTCACTATCCTCGGGTCGGCCATCATGAAGCCGGAGACGTCGGTCCAGTTCTCGTACAGGTCGCACTCGCAGGCGCGGGCGACGATGGAGCCGGTGATATCCGAGCCGCCGCGGGAAAAGGTCTTGAGGGTGTCGTTGGGCATCGAGCCGTAGAAGCCGGGTATTACGGCGCGCTCGTGCTCTTTGAGCTTCTGACCGAGGACGTCGTTCGTCCTCTCGGAATCGAAGGTGCCGTCGTCCTTGAAGAATATGACGTCGGCGGCGTCGATGAAATCGTACCCGAGGTACGCCGACATTATCCTGCCGTTGAGATACTCGCCCCTCGACGCGGCGTAGTCGCGCCCTGCCTTATGCATGAAGGCGCGCCGCATCGTCTCGAAGTCGTCCTCGAGGCTGATCGTGAGCCCGAGATCCTCGATTATCCCGCGGAAGCGGTTGGCTATATGCTCGAAGCGGAGATTTATGTTCTCCCCGTGCGACGCGGCGTCATAACAGGCGTACAGAAGATCGGTGACCTTCTCGTCGCCCGAGCTCCTCTTGCCGGGAGCGCTTGGCACGACGTACCGCCTCGCGGGATCTGAGCGTATGATCTCCGCCGCCCTGCGGAAATGTTCTGCGTCAGCCAGCGAACTGCCGCCGAATTTCACTACTTTAAGTTCTGTTTTCATTTTGAGTTACGACTTTTTTCCTGGGGAAGGGAAGGAAACCTTCTGAAGAAGGTTTCCTTGCCCTTCCCCAGACCCCATCCCATCTTTCCAAGACTTTTTGTACTTTGATTTATTGAAAAGAGTTGATCTGCGAAAAATACAGTCTGTTTATACGATACAATGCTTCGTTCACGCGAAAATAAGTCCCTTTTCCGCCATGAAGCGCTTTATCCTCGCCGTTATCACCGCCTTATCGGAGGTGTCGGCCACTCTGAGCTCCGGCTCGATATCGGTCGTTATCTCGTCGCCGAGCCAGACGGTGTGGATCCTCTCGCTCTCTATCGTCGCTGAGAGGACGTCCATATCGGCGGCGGTGATCTCGGCGGCGGTGACGATGAGCAGCGTCCCGGCGTCCATCATGATGTTCGCCACCTCGCCGAGACGGCGTATATGCTCGCGTCTGGCCGGGACCTCGCCCTCGGTCTTTATCTCGCCGACGACGCCGTAGAGCAGATTGCCCATGCCGAGGAAGTACACCTGCCGTCCCTCGCTCCAAAGCTCGCTCTCGAGCGCCTTGGCGATCTCCTTCTTGCCGATGTCGCGCAGGCCGGTCACTATCAGCACGCCGGGGCGCTGTCCGTAGCGGAGCGCTCTCATCTCAGGCGTGATGGATGACGTCTCCCACTTGACGTTGCGGCGTATCGCGAGGTTCTTCGCGGTGGAGGGCTCGTCCTTCTTCTCAGAAGCGGCTGTGATGATGCCGCCGCCCGATATCTCGTAGCCGTCGACGATGACGAAGCGGCTCGATTTCGGCATCTCGGACGTCAGGTCGAAGGCGAGCGGCCTGTCGCACTCGATCTCGCACTCGGCGACGTCGTAGCGGTCGATTTTGTCCTTATGCACCCGGTCGAGGGTGGAGGCGTCGAGCGTCGATATCACCCGCTTCAGGCGGCAGGGCGACTTCGCCGAGCCGAGCTTGATGTGATATTCCTTTCCCGTCTCCATCGGCTTTATGCCGAGCCAGAAGACCGACGCGACGAAGCCGGACGACACTCTCGGCGGCTTCTCCGACGCGCGGCAGCAGAGCTCACCGCGGCGGGTGTATATCTGCTCGGTCATCGTGAAGCCGGCCGCCATCGACGGCGTGACGCACGACGGAGTCTCACCGGCGCCGAAATGCTCGAAGGTGGCGACGGTGGTGTGCTTGCCGGACGGATAGAAGACGACCTCGTCGCCGACCGAGAGCGAGCCGCTCTCGACCGTTCCGGCGACTATCCGGCGCTCGTCGCCCGAGCCGGTGAATTTATAGACGTCCTGGACCGGCATGCGGAAGGGGAGCTTTTCCTCCTCGCTCTCGCGCTCCTCGAAGGCGTCGAGCTCATCGAGGACGGTCCTGCCGTCGTACCACGGCATACGGTCGGAATGAGAGGCGATGTTGTCGCCCTCCATCGCCGACACCGGGATGAAGGCGGACGGCGAAATGTCGATCTCGGCGAGGAAGCCGCTGTACTCGGAAACGATCGAGCGGAAGACGCTCTCCGAGTAGCCGCAGAGGTCCATCTTGTTGACCAGCACGGCGACCTGCTTTATGCCGAGCATTTTCAGCATGTACCCGTGGCGGCGGGAGTTCTCCATAACGCCCTCGTGCGCGTCGATGACGAGCAGCGCCGCCTCGGCGCGCGACGCGCCGGTGATCATGTTTTTCAGGAATTCGATGTGCCCCGGGGCGTCGATGATGAGATAATCCCTCTTCGCCGTCTTGAAGAAGCAGCGCGCCGCGTCGATGGTGATGCCCTGACTGCGCTCGTCCTTGAGCGCGTCGAGAAGGAAGGCGTACTCGAACGGCTTCGAGTTGCGGCGGCACATCTCGCGTATCTGCTCAAGCTTGCCCTGCGGCAGCGAATCGGTATCGGCAAGCAGCCGCCCGATAACGGTGGATTTTCCGTGGTCAACGTGACCGACAATTACTATGTTCATGGATTAAGTTAAAGACAAAATACTGTACCGCAGACAGCGCAGCGCTGTGTGCGGATGTCGTTAGGAAGGCAGCCTCGCCGCCTTAGATTAAGTATTCCGACGCTTCGCGTCAGGGGTGACTCGGTCGGATTTGCGACAACAGCCCAACAAACCACGCGCCGAAGGCGCATTGATTGGAAAGTTGCGGAGCAACTTTCATATTAAGTTCTTCCCCCTTAGAATAAGTCGGCTTTGCCGACTTATTCAGGGGAGCTTTGTCAGTCAGCGAAGCTGACTGACAGTGGAGGGCCTTCCCAATCGCGGAGCTTTTTTCCCCCTCACTCCCTCGCCAGCCTGTATATCAGATCGAACGCGAAGAACAGATCCTCCATCGTGCAGTGGTTCTGCACGAAGTGCGAGGTGCAGCAGACCCAGCGCCTGCCGCGCAAAAGGGAGAAGACGCGCCGTATCTCGCTCTCGAGTTTGTCCTGCGGCAGCAACCCTATCGCCGTCTGGACGCAGATGCCGCCCATGATGGCGAATTTGTCCGAGTAGTTGTCAATGTAATAATCGAGCCCCATCCCGGCGCTCTCCTGCCACGGATGGACGAGGTTTATCCCCGCCTTCACGATGCCGTCCGTCACCTTCGCGACGCAGCCGTCCGAGTGGAGCGAGCAGAACAGACCGAGCGAGTGCACATGGTCGGCGACCTTTTTCAGGTTCGGGAAGATCGCCTCCCACCAGAAATTCGGATTGAACATCAGGTTGTTCTGCGCTCCCCAGTCGTCCGAGACGTGGATCATGTCGACGCCGCAGTCTCTGCAGTGATCGGCGAAGCGCACCGTCCACTCGGCCTGACGGCGGTAAAGCTCTGCCAGCTCGTCCGGGTACATCGCGACGTAAAGGAGCTGGTTCTCGATGCCGAAAACGCCGTTGAACGCCTCGAAGAATCCCGGAGTCTGCATGTAGCAGAAGCGCCCGCGCGCCTTGTGGAAGGCGACCGTGTCCTTTATTCCCTGATAGTCGGTCAGAACGTCCGGATCGGTGAAAAAGTCCTCGTTCACGAGAAGATCCGGCGTAAGCTCGCCGTTCTCGGCCTTTATCCGCTCGAAGACATCGCCTCTGTACGGTCCCGGGCCGCCGAAGATATGCGCGGCGTCGAACTCATACCTGTCCTCAAAGGCGGCGACGGAGCCGCAGGCGGCGGTTATCTCATTTGAAAGGTTCGCCGAGACCCAGCCGTATATCGGCTGACGGTCGGTGGGCTTGCCGAGTATCGTGTCGCGTACTCTCTCTGTTCCCGTCATTTCTGTTCTCCTGTCGCGTCAAGGCCGGCGAGCGTCATTTGGAGCTTCGCCGCGTCCCCGTCGAAAACGATCCCCTTTATGCCGACCGCCTCGGCGCCGTCGGCGTTCGCCTTCACGTCGTCGATGAAAACGGTCTCTTCCGCTTTGAGCCCGAATCTGCCGAGCAGAAGGCGGTATATCTCAGGCGACGGCTTTTTCACGCCCTCTGCGGCCGATATCACGCATCCGTCGAAATACCCGCTTCCCGGCACCGACGGCCAGTACTCAGCCTGACGGCGGCTGGCGTTGGAAAGAAGATATATCCCCTTCCCCTCCGATTTCAGACCGGCTATCAGCTCCGCCATGCCGCTTATCGGCTCTATCGGATCGTTCCATGAAAATATCAGCCTTTCGGCGGTCTTA
This sequence comes from uncultured Clostridia bacterium, assembly GCA_946407735.1. GTDB lineage: Bacteria > Bacillota > Clostridia > Oscillospirales > CAG-272 > JAAZGC01. The sequence continues at coordinate 272,973 of CAMJPL010000001.1, read as the reverse complement.
TGAAGCCGTTCCGGAAGCCGCGTTTTCGCGATCTGAAGCATCTCCGGCTCGTCGATATTGCCGCCGTCGAGCATCGGCCACTCATCCGAGCGGAATATCGCCGACATCAGGAGAGCGGCGTCGGACGGGTCGGTTATCCCCTCCCGCTCGATGAAATGCGCGGGAGCCCAGCGGATAAGCACGTTGCCCATGTCGAAAACGATGTTTTTCATCACTCGTTTTTAAAAGATTTATCCCTGTACGAAAGCTTTTGCGGAAGGGTGGGGGTGGTGGAGTGAAACCGCTTTTCCCGTACCCTTGCGGCTGTGCCGCAAAGGAGAAGGGCTTTCCCTACCCCGAGAAAAAAGCGTTCTCTCTCACATATACCCGTTCTTCCGAAGCTCCTCGAGGCCGCCGCCGTCTTCCTTGTCCTGCTCGCGGCCGGAGCGCTCAGCGATGTTCGAGAACTTGCCGGTGCGAAGCTCTTCGCAGATCTCGTCAACAGTCTTCGCCGTGCTCTCGACGGGCTTGGTGCAGGGGGCGCAGCCGAGCGAGCGGTAGCGGTGCCCGTCGCCCTGATCGAAGTAGAGCGACACGACGGGGATGCCTTCGCGCCGGATGTACTCCCAGACGTCGAGCTCGGTCCAGTCGAGCAGGGGATGGATGCGCACATGGGTGCCGGGGGCGAAATCGGTCTTGTACTGCCCCCAGAACTCCGGCGGCTGATCGCCCACGTCCCAGTTGTTGTAGGTGTTGCGAGGCGAGAAGTAGCGCTCCTTCGAGCGGCTGCCCTCCTCGTCGGCGCGCACTCCGGCGATGACGCCGGTGTACGGCTCGGTGTTTTTGTCGAGGACGTATTTCCCGCTGTCGTGATCGAGGCGGTATCTCGGCCAGTCTCCGGCGAGGGTGTGGGTAAGGGCCTCGGTCTTGAGCAGACGGCAGCAGTCGAGGTGGCTCACCTTCCCGTCCGGGAAAGTCTGCTTCGCGTCAAGAGCCGCCTTGTTCTCGCCGTAGATCATGTCGATGCGCCATTCCTTCGCCAGACGGTCGCGGTACTCGATCATCTCCGGGATCTTGTAATGGGTATCGATGTGCACAAGCGGGAACGGGACATGGCCGTAGAAGGCCTTCCGCGCCAGCCAGAGCATGACGGTGCTGTCCTTGCCTATCGACCACAGCATGCACAGCTGCTTGAAATTCGCGTAGGCCTCGCGCAGGATGTAGACGCTCTTGCTCTCGATCTCGTCCAGATGCGCCTGATATGTCTTGGAAGTGTTCATGATTTTATTTAAGAGCGCTCGACTCCTTGTTCAGTATGTAAAAACCGCTGCGGTTCAGCGTGTCCGGGCGGTTGCAGGTCATCTCCTGCCCCGGTATCTGACGCAGGATTCCGCCCGCCGCCTCGACGACCGCCTGCATGGCGGCGGTGTCCCACTCGTGCGTGAGACCGAAGCGGTAGTAGATGTCAGCCTTGCCCTCGGCTATCCGGCAGCCCTTGAGCGACGAGCCGGAGACCGTGAAGGAGGCGATCCTGTCCTTGTTGCGCTCGAGCAACTCGTCGAGCTCCTTCGACGAGAACGAGCGGCTCCCCATCACGATAAGATGATCGTCACGGTCCGAGACGTGTATCTTCTCCGGCGCGGACGGCTCACCGCCGTCATACGGCATGATCCGCTTTTCGGCGGTCTTTTCGCCGAGCCATTTTATGCCGGTGTACATCTCGCCGGTGACGGGGACGTAGACCACGCCGATCACCGGATGACCATCGAAGACGAGGGCGATGTTCACCGTGAACTCGCCGTTGCGGGAGACGAACTCCTTCGTCCCGTCGAGCGGGTCGATGACAAAGCACCAGCGCCGAAGCAGCCGGGTCGGATCGTCCTCCGACTCCTCGGTCAGCACCGCGGCGTCATAGATGTCCTTCACCGCCTCGCAGATGATGCGGTTCGCCGCCAGATCTGCCGCCGTGACGGGCGAGTCGTCGCTTTTGAGCCTCACGTCGAAATCGTCGCGGGAGTAGACCTCCATGATCGCCTTCCCCGCCTCGAGGGCAGCGGCGCGCATCTTTTCGGCGGCGGCGGTCAAGTCTATCTGCGACGACAGCACATGGCGGACGATGACATCGGCGCAGCCGACTATGTCGTCCTTTGACGTGTCGAGCGTCAGCTCGGCGCTCTCCGGCGCTTCGAACGGCGCCGAGACGCCGGTGAAATCCTTTATGAGACCGGCGTCGGCCTTTCTGTACAGCCCCTTCGGGTCGCGCGAGCGGCAGACGTCTATCGGCGTATCGACATAGCAGAGCGAAAAGCCGGCGTGCTTTGACACGATCTCCCGCGCCAGAGCCTGCAGCTCACGCGTCGGCGTTATCGCCGAGACGAAGACGATCAGCCCCGCCCCCGCCATCAGCGAGGCGCACTCGGCAAGCCGCCGTATGTTTTCCCGCCTGTCGGCGTCGGTAAACTCGAGATCGGAGCACAGCCCGTGGCGGACGTTGTCGCCGTCGAGAAGATATGTCTTGTACCCGAGGGAATACAGCCTCCGCTCGGCATCCTTCGCCGCCGTGGTCTTTCCAGACCCGGACAGCCCGCAAAGCCATACGACAAGCGGCCTCTGCCCCATCGCTATCCGTCTTTCCGAAGCGCTCAGCGCGTCCGGCGTGTAAGTGATGTTAGTGGACATGATTGAATATATCTTGTATCTGCTGGTATCTTTGAATAAGTCGGCGAAGCCGACTTATTCTACCTTCATTGCTAATTGCTAATTACTAATTGCTAATTGATCTCTCTAACCTTTATCGGGTGCGACCAGGCCTTCCTTCCCATGAAGTCGGTCACCTCGAACCTCAGGAAGGTCTCGTTCTTCTGGCAGACGTATGTCGCCCCGGTCTGCAGCTCGCCGTCGCCCCTCGCCTCGCTGAACACGCGGTGCCCGACGAAGGCGGCGTCGGAGAAGAAGGTGATGTCGGCGGCGGGGGAGGTCTTGACGACGCAGGTCAGCGTCTCCGGGTCCCATTCCCAGCTTATCTGCGGCCCCTGAGAAGCGTAGAAATCGCCGCTGCGGAGCGCCGCCGCGATGTGCGCCGTGTCGAGGACGTCGGTGTGAAGATAGATGAAGCTGCGGCAGGCGTCGCCGTCGTAGAAATGCGCGTCGTCGACGGCGGTCAGATTGATGAAGCGGCCGCGCGCCGATACCATGTCGCTGAGGAGCGCCGAATCCGGCCTTACGTTGTGCGGCTTGTCGGAGACGCTGTTGAACACCTCGAAGGCGTAGATGCCGCGGCAGGCCATGATCTGCTCGGGAGTGTTCAGCGACCACGCCGGATGGGCGAGAGCGGCGCAGCCGCCCTTGTCGTTTATCTCGTCGATCATCTCCTGCGCCGACATCTGACCGCGCCTCGAGACGTCGATCTCGCCGGTCATGCAGACGCCGACGATGTGATATATCCCGTCCCTCACGTTCGGCGAGTGGTCGAGCTCGATGCCGGGGATGGTGAGCAGGCGGTCGGACTCGCCGTCGGAAGACTGCTTCCAGTGGTCGGTAAGGGCGATGAAGTCGTAGCCGTGCTCCGCGTACATGCGGAATATCTGATCCGGTTCGAGACGTCCGTCGCTGCGCTTTGAGTGAGTGTGAAGATTCCCCTTATACCAGACCCTTCCCCGATCGTCTCTGTACATTCCGTTTTCTCCCTTCATCGGTGAAACTGATAATCGGAAATATTATATCACAAGAGTTTATTCTATTAAAGAGGGATAATGTTAAAATTGGAACGGCGGGATATCCAAAAGAACAAAAAAGAGGGCGCTTTTGCGTCCTCATTCGTCATTTCTGACCGTAATATGCGTTTTTCCCGTGCTTTCGCAGATAATGCTTATCGAGCAGCGCCTTCTTCACCGGCTCGGCGGGGCCGCCGGACAAAAGCTCGGTCTCGAACGCCATCAGCGCCGCCTCCTCGAGTGTTATCGCGTTCTCGACGGCCTTCATCGCGCTATTTCCCCATGTGAACGGCCCGTGGCAGGCGACGAGCACCCCCGGCACGGCGAGAGGGTCGATGCCCCTCTCTCTGTACGTTTCGGCTATCACCTTCCCGGTACAAAGCTCATACTCGCCGCCGATCTCATCGTCAGTCAGCTCCCTCGCGCACGGGACGGAGCCGCAGAAGACGTCGGCGTGCGTCGTGCCGTAGCAGGGGATGTCCCTTTTCGCCTGAGCCCAGGCGACGGCGTGCCGCGAATGAGTGTGGACGACGCCGCCTATGCCCTTAAAGCTACGGTAAAGCTCGAAATGCGTCGGCGTGTCGGACGACGGCCGCATATCGCCGTCGATCTTCTCCCCGCTCTCGAGCGAGCAGACGACGATGTCCTCCGGCCTCAGCGCTTCGTATGAGACGCCGGACGGCTTTATAGCGAAGACGCCCGCCTCCCTGTCCGCCTGCGAGGCGTTGCCCCACGTCAGGACGATCAGCCCCGCGGCTTTGAGCTCCATGTTGGCGAGATATGTCTCCCGCCTCAGCGATTCATACGTCATTTATATCCCCAGCCTGTACGCGATGTCGTTTATCATGAGCGTCTGCCCGAGGCTCTCCATGCAGACGCCGTCGCCGATGCGGACGCACTCGATGCCCATTATGTCGGCGAAGCGCTTCATGTCGGCGTAGGTCAGCTGCTGGCTCAGCACGAAGTGATGCGCGCCGCCGCATCTGATCCACATCTCGGCGGCCGACGCGAAATCGGGCTTCGTCTGCCACATAGTCGCCGCGACAGGCAGCTTCGGCATGTGATGCAGCGGCGCGATGGTATGGATCTCCTGCACTATCATGCGCAGACGCCCGCCGATGTCGATCACCGTGACGTTTATCGCGTCGCTCTCGCCCGACTCGAATACGAGACGGGCCGGCGGCTCCTTTCCGCCGATGGAGAGAGGATGCACCTCGATCTTCGGCTTCGTCCCGGCGATCGACGGGCAGACCTCGAGCATATGGGCGCCGAGGACGGCCTCGCTGCCCTTCGTCAGGTCGTAGGTGTAGTCCTCCATGAAGGATGTGCCGCCCTTCGTGCCCTTCGCCTTCGCCATTACCTTCATGACCCTGAGAAGGCAGGCGGTCTTCCAGTCGCCCTCGGCGCCGAAGCCGTAGCCATCCTCCATCAGCATCTGGGACGCCATGCCGGGAAGCGACTTCATGCCGTGCAGATCCTGGAAGGCGGTGACGAACGCCGTTACGCCGTTCTCCTTCATGAACCTCTCCAGCGCCAGCTTGACGCGGAGCTGATTTCTCACCTCGGCGATGTCGTCGGTCGCCATCTCGTACCGCCTCGAGGCGTCGTCGAGAGCCGTGCCGACGTCGGAATCGGGGATCTCCTTCATCATGTCGGCGAGATCGCCGATGCCCCACGAGTTGACGTGCCAGCCCATGCGGATCTGCGCCTCGATCTTGTCGCCCTCGGTGACGGCGACCTCGCGCATGTTGTCGCCGAACCTCGCGCAGCGCACGTTCCGGCTCTCGGCGGCTCCGGCCGCCGCCGCCATGAAGTCGGCGATCTTTCTCTGAGTTTCCTCGTCCTGCCAGTAGCCGGCGGCGATTATCCTCGGCTTGCGCAGGCGTGCGGCGATGAAGCCGTGCTCGCGGTCGCCGTGAGCCGACTGGTTGAGATTCATGAAGTCCATGTCGATCCCGTCCCACGGGATCTCACGGTTGAACTGGGTGTGAAGGTGCAGATACGGCTTCTCGAGGATCCCGAGCCCCTCGATCCACATCTTCGACGGCGAGAAGGTGTGCATCCACGTGATGACGCCGCCGCAGTCGGGATCGGCGTTCGCGCTCTGCATCAGCTTCGTTATCGCCCTGTCGGACGTCACCGGCGTCGTGAATTTTATCTCATACGGCAGGCGTCCGCCGTCATTGAGACCTTTTACCATCTTCCTGCTGTCCGACGCCACCATGCGCAGCGTCTCTTCCCCGTAGAGTTCCTGAGCCCCTGTTATGAACCAGAATTTCATAGATCAAACTCCCTTCGCGTCACGCGCGATCTGTCTGAGATTCTTGAGCAGCCTGTCCTCCCTGCCGTAGCGGTCGTGCAGGGCGTGATACTCGGCGTACAGCATGTCGTAGACCTTCGACGCCTTCTCGTCGGGGTAATAGGTCTTCCCCTCGGTGCTGCCCATGGCGGCTCCGGCCGAGAAGATGTCGTCGTAGCCGCCGCGCCCCGATCCGGCCGCGACAGCGCCGAATATCGCCGAGCCGAGGGCCGGTCCCTGCGTCGACTTCACCACCCTGACCGGCAGACGGAGTACGTCGGCGTAGATCTGGGTGAGCATCGGGTTCTTGTTCGGTATTCCTCCCGACGCCGTGAAGCTGCTGACGCTGACGCCGGATCTCCTGTAATTCTCGATTATCTCCCTCGTGCCGAAGGCCGTCGCCTCGATTAAGGCCCGGTATATCTCCTCCGGCTTTGTCTGGAGGGTCATTCCGGCGATGACGCCGGAAAGCTGCGAGTCGACGAGGATCGAGCGGTTGCCGTTCCACCAGTCGAGCGCTATCAGCCCGCTCTCGCCGGGCTTGAGAGCCTGCGCCTTCTCCGTCAGCAGTACGTGGGGAGATATCCCCCTCTTTTCCGCCTCGTCGGCGTAGCTCTTCGGCAGGCAGTTATTCACGAACCAGGCGAAATGATCGCCGACGCAGCCCTGACCGGCCTCATAGCCGAACATCCCGGGCAGCATGCCGTCCTCGACGGTGCCGCATATTCCCTTCACCATATGATACTCGGAGTCGATCAGCATATGGCAGGTCGAGGTGCCGATGATGGCCTGCATCTGCCCCGCCTTCGTGATGTTGAAGGCCGGCATCGTGACGTGGGCGTCGACGTTGCAGACGGCGACGGGGGTCCCGGCGCAGAGGCCGGTAAGCTCCGCCATCTCGGAGGTGAGCGTCCCGGCGAGCTGTCCCATCGTCATGACGGGTCCGGCGAGCTTGGTCGACACGCAGTCGGCGAGGCGCGGGTCGAGGGCGGCGAAGAACTCGGGCGACGGATAGCCGTCCTTCTTGCTCCACAGCGTCTTGTACCCGGCCGACGTCGAGTTGCGGGTGAGATGCCCGCACAGCCGCCAGACGAGCCAGTCGCCAGCCTCTATGAAGTAATCCATGTCGTCGTAAAGCTCCGGCGCCTCGGAAAGCGTCTGCCACAGCTTCGGGATCATCCACTCGCTCGAGACCTTGCCGCCGTAGGTGTCAAGCCACTTCTCGCCTCTTTCGGCGGCGACGGCGTTGAGGCGGTCGGCCTTGTCCTGAGCCGCGTGATGCTTCCAGAGCTTGACGTAGGCGTTGCGGTCGTTTTCCCACTTCGGCACGCAGCAGAGCGGCGTCCCGTCCTTATACACCGGCATCGGGCTGCAGGAGGTGAAGTCGATGCCGACGCCGATGATATCGGAGGGGTCGACGCCGCCGTCGGAAATGACCTGCGGCACCGTGTTTTTCAGCACCTCGATGTAGTCGCGCGGATCCTGCAGCGCCGTGTCCATCGGCAGCTTATTCCCGGCGAGGGTGTCGTCGATGACGCCGTGAGGGTATTCGTATGCCCGGCAGGCGATCTCCCGGCCGTCGGACACGTCGACGAGCAGCGCCCGTCCCGACAGCGTCCCGTAGTCGATGCCAAGCGAGTATTTAGCCATAGCTGTATCACCTCGTATGTATATGAGTTTTGTTTTTTATCAGACCTCGGTCCTTATATGCGAGCCGGTTTTGTCCTTTGTGACGATGATCTTCGGCTCGATTCCGTATCTCAGTTCCTCGACGTGGGATATCACCCCCACCATCGTGTCGCCTCCGGCTATTGACGACAGCGTCTTCACCGCCAGCGCCAGATGCTCGCGGTCGAGCGAGCCGAAGCCCTCGTCGATGAACATCGACTCGAGCCTGACGCCGCCGCTCTGCCTCGACACGACATCCGACAGCCCGAGCGCCAGCGACAGCGACGCCATGAACGACTCGCCGCCGGAAAGCGTGTCGGACGAGCGCACCCGCCCGGTATATGCGTCGTAAACGTCGAGGCCGAGCCCGGCCGAGCGGTTCCCGGCGCTTTCCGATACCGCCCGCCGCAGAAGCGAGAGCTGTCCCGACGTCATCGACATGAAGCGCCGGTTCGCCGCGCGCACTATCATGTCGAGATATCTTCCCTGAACGTACTGCTCGAATTTCAGCTTCGCCGCGCCTGAGAGCTTGCCGTCGGCGGTGCGCCACAGCCGGTCCTTCAAAGCCGCATCGTCGGACAGCGCCGCGCGTTCCTTTATGAGCGAGTCGAGCGTGCCCTTCGCCGACTCGTTCACGCCGATGCGGAGCCTGACGGCGTCCGCCATGGCCGAGACGCGCGCCGACGTCTCCCGCCGCTCTTCTATCCCGGCCTTCACGGCGGCGATATCCGGGCGGCAGAGCCCTTCGGCCTGACGCCTCGCCCTTGACAGCCGCTCGCCCGACAGCTTCGCCTCGAGCTCGCGCGACGCGACCGACTCGGAAAGAGCCTTTATCGCCGCGTCGCTCATCACGGCGGACAGATAATCGTCCTCCCCGGCAAATCCGGCCGACTCCGCGGCGGACAGGTATTCCGCCCTCGCCTTTTCGGTCTCCGCTTCCAGCGCCCCGATGCCGTCCCTTGCAGCCTTCAGCGCTCCGGCGGCGCGGTCGGCGCCCTCCTTCGCCGCGGCGTAGGACTGCTCGATCGTAAGAAGGGCGTCCTCGGCGTCCTTTATCCTTCTTTCGGCGTCGGCCTTCATCCTCTCGGCCGACGCGCGGTCGGGAGCTATGAGCGATTCCCTCTTCCCCGATATCGACGCCGTGATGCCGGACAGCCCGGCTTCCGCCTCGGCGATGCCAGCCGCCGTCTCCCGTGCGTCGGCGTCGAGCGCCGATACCTGCGCCGTGAGCATTGAAAGGTCGTTTTTTTCTCTCTCGCGCTCCCGGACCAGCTTCGCCGCCCTCTCCGCCTCCGCCTCTGCCTCGGCGAGAGCGGATTTCGCCCTGTCCGACGCCGTATTTATGAGCGATATCAGCTCATCCGCTCCGATATCATCGGCGACGCCGCCGATGAGCCGTCCGGCAGACGAGATGAGAGACGATCTCATCGACTCGTCCGCTCCTCTCTCGGACGAGAGGGTCGACGACGCCTCCTTCATACGGATCTCGGCCATGTCGCGGCCGGACTTCGCGTCTTTGATGCTTTTCTCGTCCGGCATGTCGTGAGAGACGGCGGCGGGAGCCGGATGCTCCTTCGATCCGCAGACGGGACACGGCTCGCCGTCGCGAAGCGACGCCGACAGCAGTCCGGCCTGTCCCCTCAGATATATGAGCGACAGCCGGTCGTGCCTTTCGCTCGCCTCGAGATACTCGGCCTGACGTCTTTCAAACGACGAAGCAAGGCCCTTGATGAGATCGGCGTGCCCGAGCCATTTTTGCCCGTCGCCTGCGAGCGCCGAAAGCGCCTTCGATCTCTCGTCCGCCGATCTGACGGCGCTTTCCGCCCTCGCCGCCGCTGCGGCCGAGTCCTCGAGCCCGGCGAGGCGGCACTCGCAGTTCTTTTTCCTTTCCTGCGCCGCCGCAAGCTTCTTCGCGGTATCGTCGGCCGACTTTTTAAGACTTTCAAGGCGGGACGTGAGCTTCTTTTTCTCGGCTTCGAGCTTGGCGAGCTCGCCGTACAGCGCCATCGTGCCCTCTATCCCGGATATGACGGTCTTAAGCTCCGACGCGGCGGCGGCCTTTTCCCTCGCGCCGTCGAGCAGGCCGGATATCTTTTCGGCCTTCATCGTGAGATCTTCGAGCTCGGCCTGCGTCTTTTCCGCCTGAGCGCGCCTTTCGGCAAGCGACGAAGACGCCGTGAGATATCTCTCCCTCGCCGGACGGACGGCGTCACGCGCCGTCTCGGCCCTTATCAGCGCCGATCTGTCGCAGGACAGCTTCTCCTCGCCGTCCGATATCCTCCGGCTCTCCTTTTCCGCCGCCTCGAGCTCGTCGAGGATGGCGTTGTCCCTCTCGCAGATCTCGAGCTTCCTGCCGAGCTCGACGAGCTCGCTCCTGAGCGCGTCCAGCTTCTCATCGTCTTCGGCCGACAGCGCCCTGTCGCGCGACAGCTGAGCGCCGATGATCTCGGACGCCTCGCGCAGATACTCGTCGGCGATGTCCCCCGAAGAAAGGATCGCCATCCTTTCGGCGTCCTGTCCGCACTCGGCGCGCGACATCGCCGCGCGGGCGGCCGCGTCGCACTCGGCGAGGCGGCGCTTCGACACATCTGCCATATCTTTCAGCGCGGCGGTGAATCCGGCTATATGCCCGGTGCCGAACAGACGGCTGAAAAGCTCGCCCTTCTCCGACACCTTGTCGGAGAGCAGCCGCCTGAACTCGCCCTGAGCTATCATGGATATCTGCTTGAACTGATCGCGGTCGACGCCGAGTATCGCGGTGATCCGTTCGGTGACCGCCCTGTCCTTGTTCTCCGACGTCCCGTCCGGCAGCTCGAGCCGCGCGTACGAAGGCTCCGACGTGAGGCCTTCTCCCCTCTGCTTTTCCCGCATGTACATCGGGCGGCGCTCGACTCTGTACCGGCTTTTTCTGTACTCGAACTCGAATACGACCGAGGTCTTTACCGACGGGTCGGCGAAATCGCTCCGAAGCGAGCTCCCCGTCCTGAGATCGCCGCTCGGCTCGCCGTAAAGGGCGTATGATATCGCGTCGAACACGGTGGATTTGCCGGAGCCGGTGTCCCCGGTTATGAGAAAGATGCCCTTGCCGTTGAATTTGGTGAAATCAATCGTCTCGCTGCCGCTGTACGGTCCGAAGGCGGTCATCGTGAGCGAAATCGGCTTCATGGGCGATCCTCCTCCCCGGACGACATCAGCGCCTCGTCTATCAGCCGCAGCTCGCTATCATCCGGCGCGCGTCCGTTCTGCATCCCGAAAAACTCGGAGAACAGCTCGGCTGTCGAGCCGCCGTCATATGAGTCGCCGTCGGAGTCATCGAACACAGAAGGCGATCCCGCCGCCTCGACCGACAGCTGCATTATGTTCGGATACCAGTATCTCAGCCTTGCCATCGCGTCCGGCGGCTCGTCCCCGCCCTTCAGCGTGACGTAGTAATAATGCTCCCTCTCCCCCGGATCCGTCGACGCGGCGGCTCCGATGAGCGAATCGAAGGAGCCGGATATCACCCTTACGTCCCGCTCCGGCTTCAGCGGGATGAGCTCGACCGAAGCTTCGCCGTCCTCTCCGAGCGTGACGAAAGGTACGGATTTTTCGGCGAAGGCCTCCGAAGCCGAATATTTCAGCGGCGAGCCGCAGTATCTGACACTCTCCCTGCCGACCGCCTGAGGGGTGTGTATATGCCCGAGTGCGGCGTAGCAGAAGCCGTCAAGAGCCGAGACGGGCAGCGCGTCGAGCCCGCCTACCGTCGGCGATTCAGAGTCGCAGCGGAAGATATCTCCCGACGACGGCAGATAAAACTGATGGCTGAGCAGCACCTGCCTGCCGCTGAACGGCGGCAGAGTATCGAAAAGGGCTTTGAAAGCCTCTGCGGGATCGTCGGGAGCACCGTCTCCGAGCATGTTCCTTATATCGGCGGCGCGAAGGAACGGCAGCATAACGAACCTCACATCGCCATAGCCGTCGCCGAGCGTCTCGAAGGCGATCGGCAGCCGGTCGGTCTCACCGGCGATATATACCCCGGCCCGGCTCATCAGCCGCCCGCCGAAGCGCAGACGCTCGGCGCTGTCGTGGTTGCCGGATATCATCAGCACCTTCACGCCGAGCATGGACACGCCGCATATGAAATCGTCGAGCAGGGTGACGGCGTCGCGCGGCGGGAAAGCCGCGTCGTAAACGTCGCCGCAGATGAGAAGGGCGTCCGGTCTTCTTTCGCGGCAGATGCCGGTTATCTTCTCAAGGATATCCCGCTGGTCGGGGATCCTGTCGAAGCCGTTCTGCCTCTTTCCGAGATGAAGGTCGCCTGTATGAAGGAAGGTCATGTCCCGATAGAAAATGTCGTTTGATCCGTTTGTGTCTGTACTAATATTATATCCCATCCGCGGCGGTTTATCAACACCTTTTTGCTTTTTTTCGCAAAAAAAGACCGGAGCCCCGAAAACGGGCCTCGGTCGTTCCGCCGTCCCCTGCTGCGGCGGATTTTCCCTCTTAAAGGTGATCGGAAATAATGATACTGACTTTTCCTGAATCATTCAGAGCTTTATGCTCACAGAGCTATATGCTCACAAAGCATTAAGCTCAGCTCTGAGCCATCAGCGCTCAGCTGCGTCTGCGGCTGATGACGACAGCCGATCCGACGGAAATGACGGCAGCCGCGAGAAGTATCGGCAGTCCGGCGTCGCCGGTCTGAGCGGCGGGAGCCGGAGCGGCCGGAGCGGCGGCGGCGACCGGAGCGGCAGTCTCAGCGACGGGAGCCGGAGCGGGCTCAGCCGGAGCGGGAGCGGGCGCCGGAGCCGGTTCGGGAGCCGCGGTCTCAGGCGCGGCAGTCTCGGGAGCGGCAGTCTCGGGAGCCGGAGCGGACTCCTGCGGCAGCTCGGCCTCGGCGTAGTAGAAATCGCACATGTAAAGCGACTTCACCTCGCTGTCGTCGAAGTCGTCGGCAAGCGAGAAGGTCACCTTGTGCTCGCCGGCGGTGAGCACGGCGGAGACGCCGTAGACATAGTCGTTGTGATACTGGTTTTCCTCGACGTAGTCGCGCACGAAGTAGACCATCGGGCCGTCGTCGATGCAGAACTCGGTGGAGCGCGGCACGCTCGCCGTCCATCCCATCAGCCTGAGCGCGAACTTGTAGTACCCGTCCTTCTCGACGGTGAACGGGATGACGAAATCGCCGACGCCGTCAGCCTTGAGGAACAGGTAATCGAACTCGATTATATCCCCGTTGTCGTTTTCCTTGTCAAAGATGCCGCCGTGACGGGCGTCCGAGGCGCCCTCCTCCCAGAAATCGGCCAGAGCCACGACCTTGGCGTCCTTATACTCGTCCGGCAGAGTGTCCAGCTGATACTGCACCTCGCTCGTCACATATTCCAGCGCGGCGAACGACGGGATCGCGGTCATCATGAGCGCGGCCGCCGCGGCGAGCGCGAAAACAGCTATTTTCCTGATTTTCATTGTGTTTCCTCTCTGTATACGGTGAAAAACCTCCTTCGAAAACATGCCGCCCGCCGGAACTCTCCGTTCCTCAAATCATTATCTGTCTCCCCGATGACGATGGACGTATGTTCTCTTAATATATATTTTAACACATTTTGGGGTTTTTTCAATACCAATAGTAAACAAATTTTTTGCGTCATTTTTGTTCAAAACGCACAAAAAACCCGGCTCCTATTGGAACCGGGCTATGGCGCGTCATGCAGGATTCGAACCTGCGACCTACTGGTTCGTAGCCAGGCACTCTATCCGGGCTGAGCTAATGACGCATCCTTTTTTCGAGGACGCTATATATTATAGCACAGACAGACGCGTTTGTCAAGCGGTTTCGAAAAATGTTAAAAATTAAGGCAAAAATTCCTCCCCGCGCCGCCGCATGGGGGAAGCGCGGGGAGGACGGCGTGATGTCACATGCCTATTTCCTGATACTTCGTTATGAATTTCTCGAGCGCGGTCGCGTATTTCGACTCCTTCTTCGCCCAGATCGAGGCGTAGGACGAATCGTAGGTGACGGTCATCTGGTACATATCCTGCCCGAAGTTGCCGAAGTTGAAGATCGAGCCTATATCGTAGACGCGGTTCTCGAATATGAGGTCGAGCATGTCGACGCTCTCCTCGTCGCGGGTCACCTTGCCCTGCAGCGTCACGTCGTAATAGGCGGGGATGAGCTTCTTCATCGACTCGCAGCAGAGCACCTCGAGGAAATAGCCCTCCATATCGACGCTCTCGCATGAGACCGGGATGACGGTCGCCGTGCCCATATGCTGGTTCACCGCGCTGTAATACTGCTCCTGAGGCTCGTCCCACTTCGGCACCGGGATGATGCCGAAGTCGATGTCCATGTTCCTCAGCATCTCGACGTCGGCGAAGCGTATCCACATGAACATGCCCTGATTGTTCATGAACATGTTGCACATGCCGGTCGTGAAGTCGGTCGAGGTCTTGTCGAACCAGTTCATGACGTGGAAGCAGTTCTCCTTTGTGTAAAGGAAGGAGAACAGGGCGTCAAGCTTGACGGCGTTCGTGTCGTTTATCAGCGTGTACACCGGCATCCCGTCGCCGTCGACGTCGGCCACGCGCATCCCGAAGGCGTTGAAGAAGCTGGGCAGCGAGTCGCGCTGATAGAGCAGCCCGTAGAAGTCGAGGTCGTTCATCACGCCGTCGCCGTTGAGGTCGGACGAGAGGGAGAGTACCATCGTCTTCATCATCTCGAGCGTCCACCTGCCGCTTCGGACGAGATCATAGATGTCGCCGTAGCTCGACGCGTACTGATAGTCGTCGTAGAGCTTCTTGTTGAACACCATGCCGGCCGTCGCGATGAGGTCGCCTATCGTCAGATCCGACGTGATGAAATACAGCCTGTCCATCAGCCCGAAGTCCCTGACCGACTGCTGATCGTACCACGGGGACGAGAGGTTCATCGTCGGCACGGTGTTGAGGTCGACGAAAAGCCCGGCCGTGGCGTTCGTGGCTATCTGCCCGCACCAGAACAGCGGGGTCGCGATGTCGATCGCCGGGTCTCCGGCCTTCACGACCTTTGACAGCGTCGTCGAGACCTGACCGTAGTCTATCTTTCTCTCGTTTATCACGCAGTTGTATTTTTCCTCGATGACGCTGTTGCGGGTGTAGACCGCGTCGTTCACCGGCGAGCCGTTCAGCTCCTCGGCGTCGATGTCGTACTGCGTCCATCCCGGGACCGGGTATTCGTTGCAGAGTATCGTGAAGGTCCTGCCGCCGAAGTCGAGATCGTCCGGAACGTCGGGGAATATCTCGGTCTCGGTCTCTGATTCCGTGGCGGCTTCGGTCGACGCCGCGGCCGCCGAAGTCTCGGCCGGAGCCGAAACAGCGGCCTCGCCGCAGGCGCAGAGCAGGGTGAGAAGCGTCATGATCGCCGGGATGATTCTTTTCATAGGTCGTGCCCTCGATATGATTTTCTTAAAAATATCATGAAATGACATTTATTATTATACCCCGGTTAAAATAAAATGTCAATAGGGTTAACGGGATTTGTCGGAGCGATAAAAAAAGACGCGGGGAATCGTTTCTCCGCGTCGGTTATGCGAATTATTTATTTTCTGCCCCTGCCGGCTCCGCCTCCGCGGCTCATGCCGCCGCCGAAGCCGCCGTGATGCCGGCT
Organism: uncultured Clostridia bacterium; assembly: GCA_946407735.1. GTDB lineage: Bacteria > Bacillota > Clostridia > Oscillospirales > CAG-272 > JAAZGC01. The sequence continues at coordinate 257,693 of CAMJPL010000001.1, read as the reverse complement.
TCCGAAGCCCGGGCCTCTGACAGGGCCTCTCATGCCGCCGAGCGGCGATCTCCCAGTTCTCGGCGGAGGAGTCACGCGCGGACGGACATAGAAGTACGAGCGGCCGCGGGGATACCTGCCGTATCCGCTGCCGCAGCCCCTGCTTCTCGGCGGAGCCGCGTAGTACCTGCGGCCGAACAGAGAGCGCCATATGGCGCGCAGAAGAAGATAAGTGATCATTGCGGCTCCTCCTTATTGATGATTATTTTTGCTTTACCGATATCAGTGTCTGCCTCTTCCGGCGCCTCCGCCTCTCGACGAGCCGCCGCCGAAGCCGCCGTGATGGCTGCCTCCGAAGCTCGATCCGCCGCTCGTGCGTCCTACTCCGCCTCCGAAGCTCCCGCGCGTGCCGCCGAAGCCGCCGCGTGTACCGCCGAAGCCTCCGGGAGGGGGGCCTCTCCAGCCGCCGCCCGAGCCTCTGTACCCACCGTCTCCGCCGCAGCAGAGCATCGGCAGACAGCAGCTCCAGCAGCCGCAGCCGTCATCGTCTCCGCAGCATGAGCGGAGCAGCGAGGCTATCATCCTGACGGCGAGATAGAGCAGGAAGACGTACAGCGCGAATCTCAGCAGCCCGGAAAAGCTGAACTTCGGCAGTCCGCCGCCGTAGCCTTCGATATACTGCACCTGCGGCTCTGCCTGAGGTATCGACGACGAGAAGCCGTAGACAGAGGCGTATCTCTGATAGACGGCGTCGGCGAAGCTGACGGCTCCTTTCGAGTATTCCTCTTTCGCGAAATACGGCTCGAGCTCGTCGTCAAGGATGAGGCTGAGCTCGCCGGACGTTATGTCGTCCTCGATGCCCTTGCCCTGAACGACCCAGTAGTCGGCGTCGGCTATGGACATGAGCAGCAGCACGCCGTTGTTCTTCGTCTTGCTGCCGACTCCCCACTCGTTGAAGACGTCGTTCGCGTATGTGGCTATGTCGGCGCCGCCGAGGCCGGTGAACACCGCCACGGCGATCTGCCCGCCGCAGTAGTCGTCAAGCCTGTCGTTGAGCGTCAGGATGTGCTCGATGTCCGCCGCGTCCATCACCCCGGCGTCGTCATATACGCCGCCGTTCTTCGGCGCGGCCGGCACCTTGTAGGCAAAGCTTGATAAAGGCGACAGGATCGCCGTTATCAGGATAAGTACCGGAAGGATGAATCTCAATGCTTTTCTTGTCATTTGAACAGCTCGGCCTCTTTCAGTCCGAACAGCCATCCCGCGATCGACGCGGGGAATCGGGTGAGCCTGCCGTTGTATTTCTCGGCGAGCCCGTTGTACTCGTTGTTCTCGATGGTGAGCGCCCGCGACTGGATGTCGGAGTAGCACTGCTTTATCAGCCGCGACTGGGTCTCGGAAAGCCCGGTCTGCTCGGATATCTCCGAATAGAGACGGGACGAGGCGTATTTCAGCTCGGTGTAGTCGGCGAATTTCGCCGATATCGTGCCGTCCTCGTTAAGCTCGTAGGCGAGCCGCTTTACCTCGCCGACGTTGCCGCCGTCTCCGAGCGTCTGCTCGGCGAGAGCCGCCATGTTGTAGGCGGAGTCGGACAGCCTGACGAGATCGTCGTTTATCGAAACTCCGTCCGATACCTTGCTCCCGTCGTAAAACGCCTTCGACACCCTGCTCCGCTCCGGGATCAGCCATCTCGCCGGACCGGCGATGAGCGACAGCGCGATCATCGCCGCCATTATCACCGCTCCGACGGCGGCGGGGGGATTCTTCTTTTCGCTCTCCGGGATCACGGCGAGGGAGGTGTCGCCGACTTTGACGAACCTGAGCGGCTCGGTCCCGGATTTTGTTTTGGTATTGCTTTTCATCTGTCTGTCAGACGGTCATCCGCCCGAAAAAGTTCCGCTGAATCCGGCAAGCGACGGGATTTTCCGTCACTGATGGATGTCGAGCAGCTTCTGCTTCAGCTCGCCTTCCATGCGGACGAGCTCGACCTCGGCGTTCTTTCTCTTCTCGCGGCCCTCGTTCTGGATCTTCAGCACCTCGTCGAGGGTGGAGATGAGCTGAGCGTTGGTATAGTTCAGCGTCTCGATGTCGACGATGCCGCGCTCGGCCTCCTTCGCGACGGCGATGGTGCCGGTCTTGAGCATGTCGGCGTTCTTCTTGAGAAGGGCGTTCGTCATGTCGGTGACCGCCTGCTCGGCCTGGAGAGCCTGCTGCGAGTGCTGGAGACCCATGGCGATCAGCATCTGCGACTTCCAGAGCGGGATGGTGTTCATGACCGTCGTCTGGATCTTCTCGGTCATGATCGTGTCGTTGTTCTGGATGAGCCTGATCTGCGGTCCCGACTGGATGGCCACCATGCGGGTGAGCTCGAGGTCGTGAAGCTTCTTCTCGAAGCGGTCGCAGAGCTGGGCGTAGTCGTTCGCCGCCTGAGCGTCCTCCGGCAGACCAGACTGGGCGGCCTTCGTAGTCAGGTCCTTCAGCGTGGTGTTCCTCGCCTCGCCGAGAGCCTTGCGCCCGGCGATTATGTACAGCGAGAGCTCCTTGAAGTTGGCGAGGTTGACCTCGTACAGCTTGTCCATCACCGAGATGTCTTTCAGCAGCTGTACCTGATGCTGCTCGAGCTCCCCGGCGATCTTGTCGACCGAGACCGAGACCTTGTCATACTTCCCCTTCATCTGAGCCAGCTTGTCTACCGGCTTGCGGAAGAGCTTGAAGCCCTTCTCCTGCTCGAGCGCCGAGAAGGTTTTCAGCTGATCGACGAGATCGAGGATCATGCCGCCGGTCTCGCCGAGATCCTTCGTGCGCACCTGCGCGAGGGCGGAATCGGAGAAGTCGGCCACCTTCTGCTGGGCGGTGCCGCCGTACGTCATGACCATCGTCGAGTCCTTGATGTCGATCTTCTTCGAGAAATCGGAGACCATCTTCTGCTCCTCGGGCGAGAGCTTGCTCTCGTCGAGGGAGGTGTCGACCGCCGCCTGAGCCGCCTGCTGCTGCAGCTGCATCGGCTGGGGCTGCGAAGCCGCCTGCTGCGGCTCGGAGTAGTTGAGCGTGAGCTCGGGCATGGGCGAAGCCGCCGCCTGCTGTGAAAGATCTATCGCCGAATGATTGTAGCCGTTGTTCTCGTCCATTGTTATTTCCTCTCTATATATTATCCTAAATTAATTTTCCGAATGATATCCGTTATTGACTTTTTCCGACAGACCGGCTTCGCCGGTCTGTCGGTTTCCTTCATTGCTCAGTTGCTTCGAATAAGTCAGCAAGCTGACTTATTCATGCTAATTGCTTCTAAGGTTTTCGCTGTCGCGCAGGAGCTTCTCGAGCACGTTTATCTCGGCGCTGATGTCGAGCGCGGCGTCGTTCACCAGCTTCTCATGCTGGCCGCGCAGGACGGTGTCCATCTCGGCGACCGACTGCTCGATATCGGCTTTTCCGGCGAACATCGAATCGCCCTCGCCGTGCTCGTCAAAGAATATCCAGCTCTTGAGCAGCTTGTCGAGCGTCGGTATATAGTAGCTGAACGTCCGCCTGACAAGCGGGGCCTTCTGCGTGTTTTCGGCGATGTAGTCTATGATCTGCCTCGCCTGATTTACGAGCGAGTCGGCGTTCGACGCGAGGGACGGGCATTTCGGCGATATCCGGCGCGACGACTCGGAGATCGAGTCGAGCGTCTTCACGGCCTCGGAGATCGTCTGCGAGACCTCCGGGTCCTCCGACTTCGGCGCCTGATACGGCTTGATTATCTCCTTCCACCTGTCGGGGAATTTCTTTTTCGCGATCTTGTACACCCCGTATGACAGCGCCGCGCACAAAATGACGTGCCACGCCGAGTACATCGGGAAAAGCAGCGAATAGGCGAGCCAGAAGCCGCCGACGGCGACATACGGCCACGGTGAAACCTTCCTTTTGTACTGCCTGCCGTCGTCCGGCGGGGCGGGAGGCGTCTGATTTGCCTGCGCCGGGGGATTCTGGTTCTGATACACCGGAGGGGCTTTGTACTCCGGCTCCCTGTAAACCGGCTCCTTATAGACGGGATCGTGATATTTCGGTTCGCGGTAGCCGTCGCCGCCGGCGTCGGGATGCTTCTGCGGGTCCTTTTTGTATGTCGACGAGCACCGAGTGCCGGAGCGGCCGGTGTTGTAATCGGTCTGGCTGCGCTGGATCTGCTGCGGCGATCCGTCAGCCGTGCCTCCCGATATGTTCACGCCGCCTCCGCCCACCGTGACCGAACCGAGCGGGCTCTTCACTCTGACGCCGCCATTGCCGACGTCGACCGAAACGCCCGGGCCTCTTACCTTTACCCCGTCTTCTCCGCCGACGGTCACCGACCCGAGCGGAGTGTTTATGTTAACGCTCCTGTTTTCCTTTTCTTCCGCCAATTCAACTCCACCTCTCAGAGCGTCCGCCCCAAAAGTCTTGATTTGCGGGGCGATTGACCTTTTTCGGATATATTATATCAGATTCCCCGTGATTTTCAAGAGGGGTGATGCGTTTTGACGGTAAATAATCGGTAAAAATTTACAAATGCCGGACCCGCGATGATTTCGCCCGCTGTTCGTCTTTTTTGTTGATTTTTCGCGCGGGATATGGTATAATTATATTCAATGACGTTAATCACCCGCATCGAGGAACCGACACAACCGCCATGGACGACAGAACACCTTCCGCCGGACACAACAAGAGCGGTCTCGCGAGATATCTTTCTCCGACCGACGTATGGGCGATGGCCTTCGGCTGCATCATCGGCTGGGGTGCTTTCGTCATGCCCGGAACGACGTTCCTGCCGATAGCCGGGCCGGCTGGGACCGTCATCGCGATGGCGATAAGCACGGCGATAATGCTCGTAATCGGCCGGAGCTATTCGTATCTCATGAACGCCCGCCCCGGCACCGGCGGCGTCTATTCCTACGCCAAAGAGGCTTTCGGACGCGACCACGCCTTCCTCTGCGCGTGGTTCCTCAATCTCTCGTATATCTCGATAATCTTTCTCAACTCGACGGCGATATTCGTCATAGCGAGGACGCTTTTCGGCGATCTGTTCCGCTTCGGCCCATGCTATGAGGTCGCGGGATATGAGATATACCTGTCCGAGGTGTGGCTTTCGGCGGCGGCGCTCGCCCTGATAAGTCTGCTGTTCGTCTTCTGCAAGCCTTTTCTGCAGAAGCTGCAGACGATACTCGCCGTGATCCTGCTCGCCGGATCGCTTTCCTGCACCGCCATCTGCCTGCCGCACGTGCGCCTGACGGACGTATTTTTCTCCTTCGGCCTCGGCGGAGGCGGCGCGGCGCCGGTGATAATAACGATAGTCCTGCTCTCGCCCTGGGCCTTCGTCGGCTTCGACGTGATATCGCTCGAAACGGCTCATTTCAGCTTCCCCATGAAGAAATCGGGGATCATAACCGTCGTCTCGATAATCCTCGGCGGCATCGTCTATGCGGCCATGTCGCTTATAAGCATAGCCGCCCTGCCTGAGGGCTTTCACTCATGGCAGGAGTATATCGCTAATCTCGACACCCTCGGCGGCGTCGAGGCCGTGCCGACCTTCTACGCGGCGAGCCGGATAATGGGAAGGCCGGGCCTCGCCGTGATGGGCGTCACCGCCGCTTCGGCGATATTCACCGGAATAATCGCCGGCTGCCGTGCCTCCACCCGCATCCTGTCGACCATGGCCGAGGACGGGATAATATCGAAGAGATTCTCGTCGACCACATTCAGCGTCGTATTCATAACCGTCATATCAATCATCTTCTCCTTCCTCGGGCGCAACACCCTCGAATGGTTCGTCGATCTTACGACCTTCGGCGCGATAATCGGCTTCGGCTACACCTCCGGCTCGGCCTGCGTCATAGCGAAAAAGAACGGCGACAGAGCGGCCGCCGCGCTCGGCAGGGTTGGGACGGTCATAACTATCGCCTTCGCCGTCGTTCAGATGATACCGATGGTGACGCCGTTCGAGACGATGAGCCCCGAGTCCTTCCTCATGCTGGCGGTATGGTGCCTTGTCGGCTTCCTCTTCTACTGGAAGACGATGAAGCGAAGCTCGCTCTCCGACTATCAGGGGATGTCGGTGTCGAGCACCGTGCTCTTCGCCCTGCTGCTGTACTCGGCGCTCACATGGCATATGCTGACGACGTCGGCGGCGCTGGAGGGCAGCCCGGAGAAATGGCGGGTGACGGCGACCGGCTTCATCACCGTAGCCGTGGTGTTCGTCGGCTTCACGGTCATGCTGTATGTCCAGACACTTCTCAGGAAGCGGTACGAAAAGACCGAGCGCGAGATGATGCGCGCCGAGGAAAGCAGCCGAGCAAAGAGCCGCTTCCTGTTCAACATGTCCCACGACATCCGGACTCCGATGAACGCCGTGATCGGCTACACGCATCTCGCCGCCGAGGAAAAGGACGTCCCGCCGAAGGTGGCCGGGTATATCGAAAAGATAGATCAGGCCGGGAAGCGCCTGCTCTCGATCATAAACGACGTGCTCGAGATGAGCCGGATCGAAAACGGCAGGATGACGCTCGAATACGCCGCGAAGGACATAATCTCCGCCGTCAGGTCGTCGTATGACATGTTCGGCGATCAGATGGCCGAAAAAAAGATAGACTACACCCTCGACGTCTCGGGCGTGAGCGACAGATACGTCATGCTTGACGAGAACCGCTTCTCCCGCGTCCTTATGAACCTTATAAGCAACGCATGCAAATTCACGCCGGAGGGCGGGTCGGTCGCCGTATCGCTTTCGCAGACTGGATCATCCGGCGGCAGGGCTTCGTATCTTCTCCGGGTGAAGGACAGCGGCATCGGGATGACCGAGAAGTTCGCGAAAAACGTCTTCGACGCCTTCTCGCAGGAGAGATCGTCCACGATAAGCGGCATACAGGGCACCGGCCTCGGCATGGCGATAACGAAAAGCATCGTCGATCTGATGGGCGGCGAAATATCCGTCGACACCGCTCCCGGAAAAGGCGCCGATTTCACCGTGACCTTCACGCTCGACACGGCTGCCGCGCCGGAGGAGAGCGCCGAAGCCTCCGGCGATGAAGCGTCCGGCGCCGAAGAGGCAGCGAAAGATCCGTACGATATCCTGAAGGGCCGCAGAGTGCTTCTCGCCGAGGACATCGCCGTCAACCGCGAGATAGCCGCCGCCATGCTCGGCGCGCTGGGGGTATCGGTCGAAACGGCGGAAAACGGCGAGGAGGCGGCGGAGGCGGTATCGTCGTCCGGGCCCGATCGGTTCGACGCCGTGCTGATGGATATCCAGATGCCGGTAATGAACGGCTACGACGCGGCAAGACAGATACGCGCGCTCGCCGACAGCCGGCTGTCGTCGATCCCCATCATCGCCATGACCGCCAACGCCTTCGACGAGGACAGGAAAAAGGCCGCCGAATGCGGCATGAACGGACATATCCCGAAGCCGGTCGATCCCGCCGTGCTCGCCGACACCCTGATAAAGGCGATAGAGGGATCGGGCGCGGCGAAGGAAAACGAATGAAACATAAAACAGCCGTATAATTCAGAAGGGAGTTTCATATGAAAAAAACAGTCTTGTCATCGCTCATCCTCTTCGCGCTCCTGCTCGTCTCATGCGGCGAGAGCGCTTCCCAGCCCGAGCCTCAGGCGACCGAGGCGCCGGAGACGGTCCTTGACGCCGCCGAGACTGAGGAGGACGTCATAACGCCCGAGAAGATCATCCGCGAGAGATATCAGGACAGCGACAGCGGGGGAAAGACGATAACCATCCTCTCGCCCTCTCCCGGCGAGCATTTTTACAGCGTCATATCCGGCGACACGAACGAGATATGGTACGAGGCCGAGAACGGCGAGGTGCTGAACGACGCCGTCTACCGCCGGAACGTCCTTACCGAGGAGCTTCTGAACGTGAAGATATCCCCGCTCTTCGGCGGCTCCGACGACAAGCTGAAAACGACGATCAAAAAGACGGTACTCGCCGGGGCGAGCGACTTCGACGCCGCGATAGGAAGGATGGACTTCTTCAGCGACGCCATGACGGGCGGACAGCTGCTCAACATCTACGACATCGGCACGATAGACGTCTCGGACAGCTGGTGGGATCACAACATAGTCGACAGCTTCACCCTGTTCGGCAACAGACTGTACTGGCTTGCCGGAGATTTCAACATCTTCGACGATTTCGCCGTCGAGTCGCTGTATTTCAACAAAAAGATCTGCAGCGACTACTCGCTCGAATATCCCTATGAGGCGGCCGTCTCTGGAGTCTGGACGATAGACATGATGAACGGCTACTGCAAGACGGTCGTCAAGGATCTGAACGGCGACGGCGTGATAAAGCCCGAGGACGACGTCGTCGGCCATATCGAGAACAACGATATGATAAAGCACTGGATCTACGCCATGGGCGAGAAGTCCGTCGACATCAGCCCGGAGGGCGAGCTCGTCGTCAACACCCTGAGCGACCGCCAGATAGCCGCCGTCGAAACCCTGTTCCACTACATGGTGGAGGAGGAGATGACCTACGGCAACCGCGACAACGCTATATTCAAGATCGACCACGCCCTCTTCATGGGCAACATGCTCGGCGGCATAAACGGCCTGCGCGAGATGGAGTCCGACTTCGGCCTGCTTCCGATGCCTAAGATGGACGAAAGCCAGGAGCATTACGGCGAGTACGTCTCGAACGGATGGACCACCGCCATCGTCGTGCCGATCATCTCGTCCGACGCCGCGCTCACCGGCACCGTCATCGACGCCATGTCCGCCTTCTCGACCGACACCGTCCGCAAGGCGCTCTATGACATCACGCTCAACGTCAAGCTGGTCCGCGACGAGGAATCGGTCGCGGCGCTCGACATCATACTCGACAGCAAATCCTACGACTGGGCGGTCGATTTCAGCTGGGGCAGCTCATTCCAGGCGGCGTACAACGCCGTCTACGACCGCAGGCAGAACAACTACGTCAGCGCCGCGACAAAGGCGTATGACAAGCAGGTAAAGACGATAAACAATCTTCTTGAGAAGATCAGCGCCCTCGGCTGACTTAAAGCAGAGAAAGGAATCAGCGCCATGACAAACGCCGTTATCGAACGAAATCTGAGCATCTTCCGCGAAAGATCGGTCGTTTCGTACATCCCCGTCGAAGGATGGGAATACCGCTTCGCGCGCTACCGCGAGCGGCAGGATTACGAATACCTGACCGACTGGCAGCCGCTCGACAGATCGGTGATGCTCAATACAGCCGACACCTTCTTCGCAAGGACCTCGTTTACCCCGACAGCCCCGGGAGAGGGACAGACCGCCTATCTCGAGCTTCGCACCGGCTCCGGCTGCGAGGCCTTCGTGAAGGTAAACGGCACCGACTTTGCCGGAGTCAACAACGATCAGGGCAGGAACCGCGTATATCTTCCGAAGGAGACGTACGGCAGTAAGACCGGGATCGAGATCGAGCTTTTCGCCTCGAATCACGCCCGCGGCGAGCGCGACGTTACGCCGATACCCGGCAGCGCGTGGGTGATATCCGACGACGTCATCGCCTCCTTCGCGTTCGGCATGTCGCTTCTCTGGGATGTCATCCGCCGCACCGATCTCCCGTACAAGAAGGACAAGCTGCAGGCGCTGCTCGAGAAGGTCATCCGCATGAGCGACCAGTCGCTCGAGGGCGACGAATACCGTGAGAACACAGCCATCTGCGCCGAAGCGCTCGAGAGCGGGCTGAAGGAGATCGGCTCTGACGACGATCTCGGCGTCATCGAGTGCATAGCCTCGACTCACATCGACGTCGCGTGGCTGTGGCAGTACAAGGACACCATCCGCAAGTCGGGACGCTCGGCGCTGAACCAGTTCCGCATCATGGACAGGTACCCCGAGTTCGAGTTCTCGATGTCCCAGCCGTCGGTCTACAACTTCATAAAGGAGGTCTATCCCGACGTCTTCGAGGAGATAAAGCGCCGCGTCGCCGCCGGGTCATGGCAGCTCGTCGGCCCGATGTGGGTCGAGTCGGATCTCAACCTCTCCGGCGCCGAGACGCTTATCCGCGAGTATCTTTACGGGCACCGGTTCTTCATGCGGGAGTTCGGAAAATCGACCGACATGTGCTGGATCCCCGACTCGTTCGGCTTCCCGGCCAACCTGCCGCAGATCTTCTCGAAATGCGGCATGAAATACTTCTACACCACCAAGGTCCGCTGGCAGGCGGCGAACGACTTCCCGTACAACGTCTTCATATGGGAGGGTCTCGACCATTCGAGGCTGCTGTCGACGATACCGAAGACCGAGGCGTACTACAACGGCTTCATCGGGCCGTCGCAGCTGAAATACGCCTCCGACAACATGCAGCAGAAGGGGCTGTGGGACAGGACCCTGTTCGTCTACGGCTTCGGAGACGGCGGAGGCGGCCCGTCCGAGCAGATGCTTGAAAACTACCGCCGCCTGAAGGACTATCCCGGCATGCCGAAGACCCATCTCACAAGGGCCGACGACTATTTCGGCGAGCTTGAGAAGATTTCCGACAGGCTCCCAGTCTGGAAGGGCGAGCTCTGCGTCGAGACGCATCAGGGCACCTACTCGACGATAGCCGAGAACAAGCGCAGCAACCGCAAAGCCGAGATGGCTTACCGCCGGCTCGATCTTCTCGCCGCGATGGCCGGGATAAAGGCCGATTCGGATGAATACGCCGGCATCGTGAAGTACTGGAAGGATCTGCTTCTCATGCAGTTCCACGACGTCCTCCCCGGAAGCTCGATAAACGCCGTCTACGACGACACGGCGAGGATGTATAAAGAGGTCTTCGATTTCGCCGACAGCGAGCAGAAAGCGCTCGAGGAAAAGGTCTTCACGAAGAAGGACGATCCCGACGCCGTTACCGTCTTCAATCCGAACTCCTTCGTTTCGACGGCCTACGTCCCGGTCGGGGCGGAATTCGCCGGAGGGGCGCTCACCGACGGCGAGAGCGTGTCGGACGTCGTCCCGGACGGAAAGGGCGGGTATCTCTTCCTCGCGAAGGACGTCCCCGGCTTTACATGCCGCGTCTTCCGCAGGGCCGAGCCGGAAAACGCCGCTCCGCGCGTGAAGCTCTGCGAAAATGACGGCGGGATCGCGGCCGACACCCCGTTCTTCACCTTCACCGTCATGCCGGACGGCACTCTGCATGATTTCAGAGACAAGCGCTCCGGCTTCGTCTGGTCGCAGGAGTGCGGGCTCAACCGCTTCGTCTGCTACAAGGACGGCCCCGAGATCGAGGACGCCTGGAACATCGACAAGGAATACAAGCTCCGCCCGGTCGATCTCGGATGGGAGGACAGCGTCTGCATCGCCGCGGACGACGGCGGCCGCGCGGTGATAAGGGTGACGAAGCAAAACGGCAGAACGACGCTGACTCAGGACATCGTCGTCTACGCCGACATCGCGAGGGTCGATTTCTTCTCCCACATCGACTGGCAGGAAAAGTATAAGATCCTTCAGGTATCCTTCCCCGTCGCCGTCGAGGCGCCGCAGACCTCGTATGAAGTGCAGTACGGCTTCTGCACGCGTCCGACCCACGCCAACACCCCCGCCGAGCGCTGGAAGCACGAGTACGCCGCCCACCGCTTCATCGACCTGTCAGACGACGTCCGCGGAGCCGCGCTGCTCAACGACTGCAAGTACGGCCACAACGTCATCGACTCCGACATGATAATCACCCTCTTCCGCTCGACCGACTACCCGTCGAAGTTCTACGACATGGGCGAGCACGATTTCGCCTATTCCTTCCTGCCTCACGAGGGCAGGCTGGCAGCCGGCGGCGTGCCGCAGCAGGGCTATCTCTTCAACTCGCCGATGCTCGTCATGAAGGGTGATATGTCGGCCGAAGCGCCCGTCACCGTCTGCGGCGGCATGATAATCGACTGCGTGAAGCCCGCCGAGGACGGACGCGGGATCATAGTCCGCGCCTACGAGCCGTTCGGCGTGAGCGGTACGGCGTCGTTTACTCTGCCGAAGACGGCCTGCGTCACCGAAGAGTCGCCGCTCGAGGAAAAGATATCCGACATCGGCACTATGGACAGCTTCGATATCGAATATAAGCCGTTCGAGTTCAGGACGTTCAGGATAAACTAAACAAGCCGCGGAAAACCGCGGACAAGGACAAGGAGAAAAATAATTGAAAGCGATAATCTCGGTCACCGGAAAGGACAGCATGGGCATAATCGCGAAGGTCGCGTCGGCCTGTGCCGAGACCGGAGTCAACATCGTCGACATCTCGCAGACGGTCTTGAAGGAATACTTCGCGATGATAATGCTCGTCGACATAGATAAGATAACCGTGCCCTTCGGCAGCTTCGTGGACAGGATGACCGAGCTCGGCAGAAGCTCGGGCCTCGAGATCCACACGATGCATGAAGACATCTTCGACGCCATGCACAGGATATAAAGGGGCGCGGGATGTTCAGATACAACACGGAGGATATCCTCGAAACCATAAGCATGATCCGGGAGGAAAATCTCGACATACGCACGGTCACCGTCGGCATATCGCTGTACGACTGCGTATCGGACGACATCTCCCGCCTCTGCGGCAACATCTACGACAAGATCACCTACACGGCGAAGGACCTCGTCAAGACCGCCGGAGAGATCGAGAAGCAGTACGGCATACCGATAATAAACAAGCGCGTCTCTGTGACCCCGGTGTCGCTCATCGGCGGAAAGACCGACACAGACGGCTATGTGAAGATCGCCCGGACGCTCGACCGCGCGGCAGCGGAGCTCGGCATCAACTTCATCGGCGGCTACGGCGCTCTCGTCCAGAAGGGCTACACGAATCAGGCGAGGACGCTCATATCCTCGATCCCGCAGGCGCTGGCGGAGACCGATGTCGTCTGCTCATCGGTCAACGTAGCGTCGACGAAGACCGGCATCAACATGGACGCGATACGCCAGACCGGACAGGTGATAAAGGATCTAGCCTACAACACCAGGGACAAGGGCTCTATCGGCTGCGCGAAGTTCGTCGTCTTCGCGAACGTCCCGGACGACAATCCCTTCATGGCGGGCGCCTTCCACGGCGTCGGCGAGGCCGAATCCTGCATAAACGTCGGCGTGTCCGGCCCCGGCGTCGTGGCGGCGGCGATAAGGCAGGCGGGGGACTGCGATCTGTCCGAGCTTGCCGACATAATCAAGCGCACCGCCTTCAAGATCACCCGCATGGGACAGCTCGTCGCCCACGAGGCGTCGAAAAGGATGGGCATCCCGTTCGGCATCGTCGATCTGTCGCTCGCGCCGACGCCGGCCGTCGGCGACTCGGTGGCGCTGATCCTTGAGGAGATGGGTCTCGAGAAATGCGGCGCTCACGGCACGACCGCCTGCCTCGCCATGCTCAACGACGCGGTGAAGAAGGGCGGCGTTATGGCGTCGAGCCACGTCGGCGGACTATCCGGCGCCTTTATCCCGGTATCGGAGGACGCCGGGATGATCGACGCGGTGTCGGGCGGAAACCTGACGATAGAAAAGCTCGAGGCGATGACCGCCGTCTGCTCGGTGGGGCTTGACATGATCGTCATATCCTACGACACACCGGCCGACGTCATCTGCGGCATCATCGCCGACGAGATCTCGATCGGCGTGATAAACGGCAAAACCACTGCCGTCCGCCTGATCCCGGCGTACGGCAAGAAGGTGGGCGACACAGTCAGCTTCGGCGGTCTTCTCGGCGAAGCGCCTGTCATCGAGGTGAACAACTCATCCCCGGCGAGATTCATCGCCCGCGGCGGACGCATCCCGGCGCCGATACACAGTCTGAAGAACTGATGATGCGGATTAAATAGCACAGCTCAAAACAAAAAAGCGGGCAGAACCCGCTTTTTTTATTCGTTTGCCGCCGCCTGCCGGTCGCCCGCGTCGAAGTCGCCTTCGATATACTCCTTCGCCGTCACGCATCCGCCGTTTCCCCCGCACGGGATATACACGATCTTCCAGCAGTACTGGCTTAAACTCATTATAACACACGGCATTCACATATTATACAACATTCGAGTTCTCACCTGTTAATTTTTTGTTAAACAATGCCGGGAGAGATCATCATCTCTCCCGGCAATAAATATATAAGATATCTTACGCTCCGGCGGCTGCTTTTTCTGCCGCCGCTTTCTCGGCCGCCGCTTTTTCCGCCGCGGCTTTTTCCGCTTGAGCTCTTTCGACGTCCTGGTTCATCTTTCTCTGAGCCATGACGAGCTTCCAGTAAATGCCCTTGTTCTTGAGCAGCTCGGCGTGAGTGCCGAATTCCGACACGCGGCCGTGATCGAGCACCAGCAGCTTGTCGGCGTTGCGCAGAGTCGACAGACGGTGCGCGATGGCCAGCGTCGTGCGGTTCTTGACCAGCTTCGTCAGAGCGTCCTGTATCAGCTTCTCGGTCTCGGTGTCGAGCGACGCCGTCGCCTCGTCGAGAATGAGTATCTTCGGGTCGTGGATTATGGCGCGGGCGATGGCTATGCGCTGGCGCTCGCCGCCCGACAGCGAATATCCCTTCTCGCCGACGAGGGTGTTGTAGCCCTCCGGCATCTTCATGATGAAGTCGTGGGCGTTCGCGGCCTTGGCGGCGCGGATGACCTCCTCCTCGGTGGCGAACGGCTTGGAGTAGCGGATGTTGTCCTGAATGGTGCCGGAGAACAGGAAGGTCTCCTGCAGCACCACGCCCATCTGTCCGCGGAGAGCCGTCTGCGAGATGTCCTTTATATTGACCTCGTCTATCTTGATCTCGCCCTCGTTCACGTCGTAAAGACGCATGATGAGGTTGATGAGCGTCGACTTGCCCGAGCCAGAGTGTCCGACTATTCCGATCATCTCGCCGGGATTTATGTGCACCGACACGTTCTCAAGAACGGGATTGTAGCTCTCGTAGCCGAAGGTGACGTTCTTCACGTCGATCTCGCCCTCGATCGAGATGTCGATAGGAAGCCCGATATCCTGTACGTCCGGCTCCTCCTCAAGGATCTCGAACACCTTCGACGCCGACGTCATGAAGGTCGAGATGGTACGCGGGATGAAGGTGATGTACATCAGCGGCGCGTAGACCATGTTGGCGTACGAGTTGATCTGATGCAGCGTTCCGAGCTCCATCTCCCTGTGGAAGACGAGCATGTTTCCGTAAAGGAGTATCAGATACGAGCCGAAGCGGATCAGAAGTCCGAGCAGCGGGAAGATGGTGTCGAATATCTTCGCGTTGGACTCGCTCTGGTCGGACGATCTTATCGACGACTCCTTGAAGCGCTCGATCTCGCGCTCCTCCTGACCGAAGCATTTGACGACGCGGATGCCGTTCAGGATATCGTGCAGGAGATATCCGGTCCTCGTCGAGAGCACCCACAGCTTGCGGTTGCGGTCCTGAACGAAGTCCCAGACCTTGGCCACGATGAACACGACAAGCGGTATCGGCACGAATACGAACAGGCACATACGCCAGTTCATGACGGCGAGCACCGGCAGCGCCAGGACGAAGGTCACCGCCTGGATGAAGTAGGTCGGCAGCTGGCTGACGACGAAGGTCTGCATGACCGAGGTGTCGTTGTTGACGCGCCCCATCAGGTCGCCGGTGGTGCGGCGCTGGATAGAGGCGAGCGACAGGCTCTGCAGCTTCTCGTACAGCAGCGTTTTCAGCATCAGCGTGAATTTGTTGCCGGCGATAGCCGAGAACCGCCCCTGAGCGACGCCGAGCGCCCTCTGGAACAGGTCTATCGACACTATGGCGATGACTATGACGACGAAGCCGGACATCGGGCCGTGAACGCCGTTTGACGGGTTGATGTACTCGTTTATCGCCTTGCCCTCGACCCACGGCACTACGAACTGGAAGATGACGCTGAACACCGCCACGACGAACGGGAAGCACATCATCAGCCTTATGCCCTTCGTCATGGCGAACAGCTTTTTGTATATCTCCTTCTTGTCCATGCAGTACGGGCAGATGGTCGTCGCGTTGATATACGGACGTCCGCACTTCGGGCAGAAGCGCTCGGGAGTGCTGTTGGTGATCGGCTTCAGGGTCTTTATATCGACCTTTTTCTGATGCTGCTCGTTCAGAATCTCGCAGGCCTTGACGATGACGGCGTACCTCGGAAGGTCGCGGCCTGACACAAACTGGCATATCAGGGTGTCGCTCCCGTTCACCTTCGCGTAGAAGCCGCAGCAGCCGTACATGACCTCGGTCTTGAAGTCGGAGCTGCCGATGATCGGCCAGGTGTCAAGCAGCTTCCCGTCGAGGATCTTGTACATCGTCGTGTTGGTGAAAGCCATGTAGCCCTTCACGAACTTATCCTCGTATATCGTGAACGGCAGACAGTACATGAGCTTTTCTTCCCCGTCCATGGCGGCGTCGAGCACCGCCTTGTCGGCTTCGGGGAGATCGTACATTAATTTCATTTTGCGGTCTTTGCCTCCGCAGCCGTTTACAGATAGATCTCGATCTTCTTGAAGCTCGTCTTGTCGAGCTTGGAAGAATCAGGTATCTCGAAGACGTTGCCGTCGATATCGTGCATGATGATCCGCCCGTCGTCAAGGACGCGGATATTCGAGAACGGGTTGTTCATGATGAAGGTGACGTGTCCCGACGTGGTCTCGGCGTCCCAGTAGAGGTAGCCGAACTTGTCCTTCACCGACAGGATCTTTATCAGCTTCGGCGAGAAATAGCGCCTGTCGAGCTCCTCGAGGAAGAGCTTCTGCGTCGCGTCGTCGAAGTCGCTCATATGACGGATCATGCCGATCTCGTGCCCCTGTCCGGCGCGCTTGGTATCCGGCTCGCGCACCGAAAGGAACTCGTCGGGATTCGATATCGGGAAGGCGCGCATGACGACGACGCGCTCGAATTCCTCGACTTCGCCGTCGGGCTTCGTCAGCTTAAGGGAGATGAGGTTCCCCTTCGAGCGGGTGAACACGGCGTTTTCGCGGGTGAGCGGGATCGACTCGCGCTGATGCTCAAGTATAAGATCGCCGGCGTCATCGTCGTCGAGAAGCTCCTTCTTGTCGTCCTTCGGCTTTTCGTCTGACTTCTTCGCTTCGTCATCCGTCTTTTCGGGAGCGGCAGCCTTTTTATTCTCTTTATCGTCCGCCTTTTCGCTTTCGGCAGACTTCTTCTTTTTATCTTCAGCCATTTTCGATGCCTCCTGTTCACATGCCCTGCAGGACCTTGCTCATCGCCTTCGTCTGCAGCGTGTACAGACGGTAATACTGTCCTTTCTTCTCGATCAGCTCGGTATGAGTGCCTTCCTCGGCTATCTCGCCGTGATCGATGACGAACAGATAGTTGCATTCCTTTAAAGTCGACAGACGGTGCGCGATCGTTATCGTCGTGCGCCCCTTGACCAGCTTGTCGAGAGCGTCCTGGATAAGGCGCTCGGTCTCGGTGTCCATAGCCGCGGTCGCCTCGTCGAGTATCAGTATCGACGGGTCGAGCAGCACGGCGCGGGCGATGGAGATCCTCTGCTTCTCGCCGCCCGACAGCGAGCGGGAACCGGTGCCGACTATCGTCTCGTAGCCGTCCGGCAGCGAGAGGATGAAGTCATGCGCCGAGGCTATGCGCGAGGCGGCTATGACCTCCTCCATCGTGGCGTCCGGCTTGGCGTAGCGGATGTTGTCCGCTATCGTGCCCTTGAAGAGGTATATCTCCTGAGAGACGATTGCGATGTTCTTTCTCATCGACTCGCCCTTTATCTGCTTCACGTTCACGCCGTCGATGTAGATCGAGCCGGAGATCGTGTCGTAGAGGCGGGAGATGAGGTTCGCTATCGTCGATTTTCCGGCTCCGGTGTGCCCGACGAGTCCGACCTGATATCCGGGCTTTATATGGAAGCTCATATCCCTCAGGATCGGGCGGTTGGGGGCGTAGTGGAACATTACCTTGCGGAACTCGATGTCGCCCTTCATCCGATCCATCGACACGGCGTCGGGTGCGTCGGCGATCTCGGGAACGGCGTCTATGACCTCGAACATGCGCTCGGCCGAGTTCATCGTGTCGGTAAGCATGTTGGAGAAGTTCGTGAAGAAGTTGAGCGGGCCGAATATCATCCCGAGATATCCGAAGTAGGTCGTGAACTGACCGTACGTCATGGTCCCGCCCATGACCTGCAGACCGCCGAAGCCCCATATCGCCTTGCTCGAGATGGCGATCAGAAGCCCGATGACCGGGAATATCGTGAGCGACACCATGTTCAGCTGAAGGCTGGCGTCATACAGGCGGTGGCTGTACTGATAGAAGCGGTTCGACTCGTCGGTCTCCTTCGCGAAGGCCTTGACCACGCGGATACCGGTCAGCGAGTCGCCGAGCACGGCGTTGAGCGAGCTCGAGCGGCGGTAGAGCTTGGAGTACATCCTCCACAGCTTCGGGAGCATGAACTTGAAGATCAGCACCACTATCGGCACCGGCACGAAAACTATCAGCGTCAGCTTCCAGTTCATCCAGAACAGGAAGATCGTGAGTCCGATGAAGTTGAGGCCGTTGATTATCAGGTTCGGCACGCCGTCGATGAAGAACGCCCTTATCCTGTCGGCGTCGTAGTTGACGCGGGTGATCAGTCGCCCGGTCATGTTGTTGTTGAAGAAAGACAGCGACAGCTTCTGCATCGCCGTGAAGATGTCCAGCTTCATATTGAGCGCGACGCGCGTCGAAAGATGGGCGTTCGTGCGGTTCTGTATGATCTGGATGAGCAGGCTGAGCAGCGCCATGCCGAAGATGATGCCGACGACGATCCATACCCACGCCTCGCTGTGGAACCGTCCGACCTCCCTGCCGCCGACCGTTCCCGGCTCGGCTATGACCTGGTCGTACAGCAGCTGGCCGTTGATTATCGGCGACAGCAGGCTGATGGCGGAGGTGCCGAGCATGCAGAGCAGCACCGTCACGAGCTCGAATTTGAACTTGGCGAAGTAGCCGAGCAGGCGCTTGAGTACCGCCGACTGGTTCGTGCAGTACTCGCATATGCGGCGGTTCTGGTCCTTGTAGACCCTGCCGCACTTCGGGCATTTCTGGTGGAACTGCTCGAAGATCGGGTCGTCCTCCGCGACGTCCTCGTTTTTCTTGAATCTGGCGACGATGTCAAGGAAGGCGAACAGCTTGCGCTTGCGGGCGTTCGTGCAGTAGGCGACGACCACCGTCTCGCGCATATCGGGCTTCTCTTCCTTCTGCTCGGCGTCGTCGTCCTTCTTTTCCTCGATCTCCTCGCCGATCCTGCCGAGCAGGCGGTTCGAGGAGACATAGTTGTCGATATAGAGATTCGAGAGCTGCGTCCAGTCGTAGTCCTTGAAGAAGCTCTTGCGGAAGATGCCGACAGCCTCGGCCTCCTTCTCCTCCTCGCCCCTTCTCGCGGCCTTCTGTCTCGCCTTCTCGTCGGCCTTCCTCTTGCGGTAGACCGACTCGGCGTCGCTGGTCGCGCTCATGGCGTAGAATCTCATCTTTTTCCGGTCGACCGCCAGCCATGTCGTGCCGAAATTGCCGGTAACGTCAAGGTCGAGCTCGACACACAGATCGAGATCCTCTTCCTTTACGCCCCGGGCGCCGAAGCCGTCTCTTGCCTCGGCGTCAAGCCTGTCAAGCGGAAGCATTCAGTACCTCCAAAACATTATTCAGCGGTTGCTATTGATTTTCAGTCGTGAAAAGGGTATAATATATATAATATAAATATGATAATACGATCACTGCGGGAGTACAGCGATGTTTGACAGGATCCGTGAAAGATTTTTCAAACCGAATCCGGACAGCCCGGCCTATCGCCGCGCCATGGCGAAAAAGCTCAACGGCCGCGCCGTAAAATACGTCACCGAGCGCCTCGACAACGTCGACAACGTCGTCGGCCATTCGGGAGCGCTCATAGTCCGCGACGACGAGTTCATGGTCTTCTCGTCGTCCGACATAGTTTTCAGAACGAAGGTAGACGAGCTTCGCGCCTCAGAGCT
Source organism: uncultured Clostridia bacterium (assembly GCA_946407735.1). Taxonomy (GTDB): domain Bacteria; phylum Bacillota; class Clostridia; order Oscillospirales; family CAG-272; genus JAAZGC01. The sequence continues at coordinate 237,827 of CAMJPL010000001.1, read as the reverse complement.
TTTGTCGCTCGAGGGTGTCATCCTGACGGCGCCCGACTACGGCCGAGGCGGCGAGGAGCGGACGATAATAGCCTACTATACCTATTATCTCAAAAACAATGACTGATCCGGGTCACGTGCCAATGCCGACCGGACCGCTCCGTATCACCCGCTCGATGCCGTACTCCGAGAACGCCTCGATGACGGTGCGGCAGCGGACGTCGTCGCCCGTGACCTTCAGCACCATCGAATCGGCGTCCATGGAGGCTATCTCGGTCTTCATGATATCGGCGGCCATCAGCATCGCCGCCCGGGTCTGCGGCGAGCACCTTACGCGGAGCAGCATGATCTCGCTCTTCACATAACCGTCGCCGTCGGCGCAGCAGACGTCTATCACATCGGTGATGCGCCCGAGCTGGCGGATGAGAAGGTCGATTATGTCGCTCTCGCAGATGACCGTGATCGTCATCTGATATACCGAGCGGTCCTCTGTCGGACCGGTGACGAGGCTGTCTATATTGTACCCGCGGCGGGTGAACAGCCCGGCAATCCGCGAAAGGACGCCCGGACGGTTGTCGACCCGCATCATGATCACATGCTTGCTTGATTCCATCATCCTGTCATCAGCGGCGTTTGTCCGAAAACTGTCTCGACGTCAGCTCTATGATAAGCGTCCTGTCGTCGTCCGGAGCCGCCTTGCACCGTCTCACTTCTCCGCATCTGTCGCAGCGGTAGGTTATGACATATCCCTTCTTCGGGTCGGGCGACGCCGTCACCGGCTCGAGACCGCCGAGACAGCCGCACGCCCTGTCGCCGGGATTGACGTCGATATGTATCGACCACAGGCAGACGTTGCAGTGATCCCGGGACGACACCCTGAGCGGCGGCACCTCGGCCCCGCAGCGGCGGCAGACGAAGCCGCTGTCGTTTCTCTGAAATCGCTTTGTTTCCATACGGTAAGCGTCCTTACTTTCCGACGCAGAAGCGGGAGAAGATGTCGGACACCACGTCGGTGCTGACGGCGAGACCGTCGACCTCGGCTATGTCCGCCATGGCGTTCTCGATATCTATCTGCGCGATATCCGGCGAAAAGCCCGCCTCTACGGAGGAAAGGGCGTTTTTTATATCCTCCGAAGCTCTTTTCACGGCGGCGTACTGCCGCGCGTTCGACAGCACGGCGTCCGACGTGAGATCGAGCGAAAGATCGGTGAATCTGCCGTCTATGAGGGATGTGAGCTGAGACACATCCCCGCTCCCGGCGCTGGCGCGCACGATGTCGGCCTCCGGCAGAAGATGAGACAGCTCATCCGCGCCGATCTTCTGCGGAAGATCGGACTTGTTTATAACGGCGGCGATCTTCTTTGACGGATCGGCCGATACGGCCGATCTTATCCCGCCGATGAACCTCATATCGTCGTCCGTCAGAGCAGACGATCCGTCGAACACGGCGATTATGAGCTCCGACTTCATCATCTCGCTCTCGGCGCGCTCGACGCCGAGCTTTTCTATCTCGTCCGACGTGTCCCTTATGCCGGCGGTGTCGGATATCCTGACGGCGCACCTTCCGATCATCAGCTTCTCGGAGATGACGTCCCTCGTCGTCCCGGCGAGCGGCGTGACGATGGCCCTGTCCTCGCCCGCGAGGGCGTTCATAAGCGACGATTTGCCGACGTTCGGCCTGCCGCAGATGCAGGCGGCTATGCCTTCCCTCACCGACCGTCCGGTCCTGTACGTCCCGGCGAGCTCTTCGAGCGACGACATTATATCCGACAGCGCCTTCTTCACGCCGTCCGCGTCGATATCGGACATATCCTCGTCCGGGTAGTCGGACATGACGGCGATGGAGGCGGCGAGCCGCTTCATCCTGCCGTAGAGATCCGATATCCTGCCGCTCAGCACCCCGCGCGACTGCGCCGACGCGAGGGCGATCTGCCCCCGGCTCTCGGCGTCGATGAGATCTATGACCGATTCGGCTTTGGTGAGGCCGAGCTTCCCGCCGAGAAACGCCCGCTTCGTGAACTCGCCCGGTCCTGCCGGACGCGCTCCGGCGGCGAAAACAGCCTCGAGGACGAGCTGCGTCAGAAGCACGCCGCCGTGGCATGATATCTCGGCGATATCCTCGCCCGTATATGATGCCGGAGCCCTGAAAAGCAGGGCTATCCCGTCGTCTATCACGCCGTCCTCGCCGATGATGTCGCCGTATACCGCCGTCCTAGGCGGGTGAACGGAGAGAGGCTTTCCGTCTCGGGGAGAAAACACCCTGTCCGATACGGACCATGAAAGCGGCCCCGATATCCTTATCACCGCGATGCCGCCCCTTCCGGGAGGCGTCGAGACGGCGGCTATCGTGTCTCTTGTTTCATCCATGGCTCACCCGGTCACGACAGAGCCGGTGAGCTCCCTCACCGATCCGACGCCGTTGTCGGAGCACCATCTTCTCAGGCCTTCGATAATCTTCAGCGGCGCCGACGGATCGGAGAACATCGCCGTGCCGCACGAGACGGCGTCGGCTCCGGCCATCATCATCTCGACGGCATCCTCGGCTGTGGTTATGCCGCCGCCGCCGATGATCGGTATATTCACGGCATTCGATGTCTGCCAGACCATCCTTACGGCGAGAGGGAAGACGGCGGGCCCGGACATGCCGCCGGTTATGTTTTTCAGCATCGGGCGGCGGGTCTTTATGTTTATCCTCATGCCCATGACGGTGTTTATCAGCGACAGGGCGTCCGCTCCGCCCGCTTCGGCCGCCTTCGCGATATCGGTTATCGACGTGACGTTCGGGCTGAGCTTGACTATGACCGGCTTTTTCGTGACGCCCTTTATCCTTTTCGTCAGCGCCTCCGTTCTCTCGGCGCTGGCGGATATCGGAGTCCCCTTCACGTTCGGGCAGGATATGTTGAGCTCTATCATATCGACGCCGGTGCCGTCGAGTATGCCGACGCATTCGGCGTAGTCGTCGTCGGTATAGCCGACGACGTTGGCTATCACAGTCGCCCCGATGGATTTGAGCCACGGCAGCTCGTCCGATATGAACTTATGCACTCCGGGGTTCTCGAGGCCGATGGAGTTGAGCACTCCGGACGGTATCTCGGCTATCCTCGGCGGCGGGTTGCCGTCGCGCGGCTTTACCGACACCGCCTTGACGGCGATAGCGCCGAGCTGCTCCGGCGACCAGAAATCGAGATAATCGCGGCCGTAGCCGCAGGTGCCGGACGGCGTTATGACCGGGTTTTTGAGCGTGATCCCGGCGATCTCGACCGACATCCCGACGCTTTCGGGAGTTATTTTTTTATTTCCGCTTTCCGTCACCATACGACCTCCGAAGCGCGGAACACGGGTCCTTCCCTGCAGACGCGCTTATATTCCCAGCCGTTTTCGTTATCCGCCTTTATCTTCGCGACGCAGCCCATGCAGGCTCCGACGCCGCAGCCCATCCTCTCCTCGAGCGAGACGAACGCCTCCGCTCCGAAGCCGGCCGCCGTTTCGGCGCATTTTTTCATCATCATCGTCGAGCCGCAGATGAACACGCGGTCGTATATCCCCTTCGCGAGCTCCTCGGCAAGGAGCTCGGTGATGAGTCCTCCCCGCCCCGAGCTGCCGTCGTCGGTTATGACCGAGACGTCGGCGCCGAAGGCTCCGAAATCGTCGAGAGAATTTATAAGAGACGCCGTTTTGAAGCCGAGCACCGCCTTCACCGGCGAGCCGAGTTCCATGGCGGCTCCGAGAACCGAGAATATCCCGGTGCTGCCGCCGGCGAGCAGCGTTTTCTTCGTCTTGTCGACCGGCCAGCCGTTTCCGAGCGGGCCGAGCACGTCGAGCCTGTCCCAGGCCTTCATGCCGGAGAGCCACTTAGTGCCCTCGCCGACGACGTTATAGCGGATCGTTATGCTGTCCATGTCATAGAACGCGACGGAAAACGGGCGTCTGAGCGTGAAGCGTCCGCCCTCGCCTCCGACCCTTATCTCGTAAAATCTTCCCGGAGCCGCTCCGTCCGATATCGACGGGGCTCTGAGCGTGAGGCTGTATATCCCGCCCTCCCGGCAGATGAGTCTGTTTTCGGCGATTTCAGCGATGCAGTCGCGCATTTCGGCCGTCCTTTCCTCAGCGTAATACTACTCGCAAAGAGTATACCATTTATTTATGGCTATGTCAATCGAATAGAGAAAATAATTCATCCGTTTTTTCAACAAAAAAAGCACCTCCTCATGTATCGAAATTTAGAAGATATGCGCTCATCGGGGTTAAGCGTCTAATTTTCGAGTTCGGCCGAGAAATTCCAAAATTCCGCTTGACTTTATGTGATTCATAGGGTATAATATCAATACGTATATTTTTATCCGGAGGATATCAGACATGGATAAGGTAAGAATAGGCATAATCGGCTGCGGCGGCATCGCCAACGGCAAGCACATGCCGGCTCTCTCCAAGCTCGACTGCTGCGAGATGGTCGCCTTCTGCGACCTGATCGAGGAGCGCGCCCAGAAGGCCGCGAAGCAGTACGGTACTCCCGACGCCAAGGTATATACAGACTACAAGCAGCTGCTCGAGGACAAGACCATCGACGTGGTCCACGTGCTCACACCGAACCGCGCTCACAGCTTCATCACCGTGGACGCCCTCGCCGCCGGCAAGCACGTCATGTGCGAGAAGCCGATGGCTATCAACAGCGCCGAGGCTCAGAAGATGCTCGACGCCGCCAAGAAGTACGGCAAGAAGCTGACCATCGGCTATCAGAACCGTCAGCGTCCCGACTCCCTTTATATGAAGAAGGAAGCGATGGACGGCACCTTCGGCGACATCTACTACGCCCGCGCCATCGCCATCCGCCGCCGCGCCGTCCCGACCTGGGGCGTTTTCCTGAACGAGTATGAGCAGGGCGGCGGTCCCCTTATCGACATCGGCACCCACGCTCTCGACCTCACCCTCTGGGTAATGAACAACTACAAGCCGAAGTACTGCGTCGGCACCACCTATCACAAGCTGAACAACGACAAGGATCAGGCCAACGCCTGGGGCGCCTGGGATCCCGAGAAGTTCACTGTCGAGGATTCCGCCTTCGGCTTCGTGGTGATGGAAAACGGAGCGACCGTCAATCTGGAGGCCTCATGGGCCCTCAACACCCTCGACGTGCGCGAGGCCGTTACTCAGGTATCCGGCACTCTGGCCGGCGGCGACATGGTGGGCGGAGTCCGCATCAACGGCGTCCGCAACGGCCGTCAGTACGTCCTTACTCCCGACCTGCACGCCGGAGGAGCCGCCTTCTTCGACGGAGCCGGCGACGAGGCTCCCGAGGTCCGCGAAGCCCGCACATGGATGAACGCCGTCATCAACGACAAGGATCCGGTCGTCCTTCCCGAGCAGGCCTTCTGCGTGACCCGCATCCTCGAAGGCATCTACGAGTCCGCCAAGTCCGGCGACATCTACAGATTCTGATTCACGCGCTGCAGGCGGGGAGGGATGCCCGTTCATCCCTCCCCGCTCAAACCAGAACAGGCCTTCGCCGCCCGAACCTTTAGATATGCAAGGACATAAGCTTATGAAAACCGAAAGGATCCTCAGTTTTCTGATCTCATCGCTCCTGTTGTCGTACGCCGCCGCATGCGGAGAGTCCCAATCGTCGCCGACCGCGCCTTCCGGCAACACCGACACCGCTCAGGTGACGGAGGCTCCCGAGGAAAACGAAACAACTGCCGCTGAAGTACGGGCCAACGTTCCGGATTCGGATTTTGACGGTTTCTCATATGTCATTATCACCAAGGGCAACGAAGGTCAGAACATAAAGTATTATCTCAACGCCGACGCGGAATCCGAGAACGGCGACACCATCAACGACGCCATATACCGCCGCAACCTCACGGTCGAAGACCGCTTCAACGTCAAGATATCCCAGTTCGAGCCGTCAGACGTCGCCGCCACCCTGAAGAAATCGGTCGCGGCCGGCGACGACGCGTATCAGTTCTGCATCGTCTCCTACGCCTCTTCCTATACGCTGGCGACGGGCGGATATCTTCTGAATATGTATGATCTCCAGTATTTCGACACCGACGCAGCATGGTGGGATCAGGACCTGAAAAAGCAGATGACCATCGCCGGGAAGCTGTTCTTCGACAGCGGCGACATCATGCTTTATGACGACATGCGCGTCGCCTGCTCCTACTTCAATAAAGGCCTGTGGGAAAATTACGGGCTGGAGAATCCCTACGACCTTGTCACCTCCGGAAAATGGATCATGGACAAGATGAAGGAGCTCGGCTCAGACGTCACTTCGGATATCGACGGCAACGGCGTGCTCGATCAGTACGACCTCTGGGGCATCGTCTCCGAGGACGGGGGAGTTTCCGACTTTTATCATTCCGCGGGACTCCGTCAGATAATAAATACCGGAGACACGCTCGAGATCGAGTTCGGCAGCGAGAAAGCCGTCGAGGTCGGCGCCAGGGTCATCGAGTTCGTATCGGACAAGGAGAACGTTTTTAACGCGAACAAGATCAAAGCCGACGACATCTGGAAATACGCCTCGCAGATATTCCAGGAGGACCGCGCTCTCATAAGGACCTCCTGCTTCGAGAACATCCCGAGAGACTACCGATCCATGGATACCGATTTCGGAGTGCTTCCCTTCCCGAAATACAACGAGACACAGGACAAATACTACACTCCCGTCCGCGCCGACGGCTACGCGGCATCCGTGCCGGCGTCGGTGCAGGATCCCGACCGCGCCGCGATAATCGCCGAGTCTCTCGCGGCAGAATCATACAATTTCCTGAAGCCGGCTTTCTACGATATCTCGCTTCAGGGCAAGGTCCTCAGGGACAACGAGTCCGAAGGCATGCTCGACATAATTTTCGGCAGCAAGCTGTATGACATCGGCTATATCTTCAGCATCGGCGGCATGACTGCGGCGCTCGAGGGACAGCTTTCCAAGAAATCGCCGGACGTCGCGTCCGCCATGGCTAAGGTGAAGGACAAGGCCCAGACGGCTGTCGACAAGATGGTCGCCACCTTTGAATCTCTCGGATGACCCGTAAGGGCGCCGTACACCCCACGCAGCAAGACAAAAACAAATGTATCTGTAATACACGGAGGAACATACAATGAAGCTTTGCGTACTTGCGAACCTTTACAGCAAGCTCACCCTTGACGAGACCCTCGCCAAGCTTGCCCCTATGGGCGTTCAGGCCGTCGAGCTGGGCGCCGGCGGCTATCCGGGCAAGAACCAGTGCGATCCCGAGAAGCTGCTCGCCGATCAGGCGGCCTTCAACGAATTCATGGCAACCTTCAAAAAATACGATATCGAGCCGGCGGCTCTCGCCTGCCACGGCAACCCCGTCCATCCGGTAAAGGAGATCGCCGACGGCTTTGACAAGGATCTGAGGAACGCCGTCCTTCTCGCCGAGAAGATGGGCCTTGACACCATAGTCACCTTCTCCGGCTGCCCGGGCGACTGCCCCGAGTCGAAACATCCGAACTGGGTCACCTGCCCGTGGCCGGACGATTATCTTGACGTTCTCAATTATCAGTGGAACGACGTCCTCGTCCCCTACTGGAAGGAAATGTCCAAGTTCGGCAAGGAGCACGGAGTCCGCTTCGCCTTCGAGATGCATCCCGGCTTCTGCGTCTACAACACCGAGACGCTTCTCAAGCTGCGCGAGCTCGCCGGCGACAACCTCGGCGCCAACATCGACCCGTCCCACCTCGTATGGCAGGGAATGGATCTCATTTCGGTCATCCGCACCCTCGGCAAGGCCGGCGCGATCTATCACTTCCACGCGAAGGACACCAGGATCGACCCGATCAACAGCGCCGTCAACGGTGTCCTCGACACCAAGCATTACAGCGAAGAGATCGACCGCAGCTGGGTCTTCCGTTCCGTCGGCTACGGCCACGACATGCAGTTCTGGCGCGACATCGTCTCCAACCTGCGTCTCGTCGGCTATGACCGCGTCATGTCCATCGAGCATGAGGACAGCCTGACCTCGGTAGACGAGGGTCTCTCTAAGGCCGTCGCCTTCCTCAAGGAGGCCATACTCTTCGACGGCAAGCCGACCACCATGGGCTGGGCGTGATCCGTTGATTTTTGCGAAACTGATATCTGACTTCGATCAACAATCCCCACAACCTCCCTTAGCAAAAGTCTTTTGAAGATATGGGAGCGCGAGTGGAAGGGACTTTTCTGAAGAATAGTCCCTTCCCCATCGCATAAAACAAAGGTGTATCAATTATGAAAAAGAATCTTGTAGTTATCGGATACGGCGGCATGGGCGGATGGCACGTTGAGCACGCGCTTCAGAGCGACGTCGTCAATCTGCTCGGCATATGGGACATAAAGGAAGAGCGCCGCACGCTCGCCGAGTCGAGAGGCATTTACGCCTATCACTCGCTTGACGAGGTCCTCGGCGATTCCCGCGTCGATCTCTGCACCGTAGCCATACCGAACGATCAGCACATGGAGGTCGTCGAGGCCTGCCTCAGAGGCGGCAAGAACGTCATCTGCGAGAAGCCGGTCGCTCTGAACATGGAGCAGCTCGACCACATGATCGCCACCGCGAACGAAACCGGAAAGCTGTTCACCGTCCATCAGAACCGCCGCTGGGACGTCGACTTCCTGGCGATGAAGCAGATACTGAATTCCGGCGAGATCGGCGAGCTGATCAACATCGAGTCCCGCATCCACGGCTCCCGCGGCATACCGTCCGACTGGCGCGCCCAGAAGCCCTACGGCGGCGGAATGGTCTTCGACTGGGGCGTCCACACCATCGACCAGATCCTCCAGCTCCTGCCGGACAACAAGGTCGTTTCGCTTAACTGCAAGCTCGACAACATCACGACGACCGAGGTCGACGACGGCTTCAAGCTGAACATGTACTTCGACAACGGCGTATCCGCCCTCGTCGAGGTCGGCACATACAACTTCATCCCGATGCCGCGCTTCTACATGCGCTGCAAGAAGGGCACCGCGATGATCCGCGACTGGCGCGAGGAGACTCAGGTCGTCAAATGCAAGGCCTGGCACGAGAACGACGTCCTCCCGGTCAAGACTGCCGCCGGTCTGACAAAGACTATGGCTCCGCGCGACAGCGTGACCACCGACACCTACACCGTGGCCCGCCCGGCTTCCGACGTTCATGACTTCTACCGCAACGTCTGCAAGGCGATCGACGGCGAGGAGCCCCAGCTCATAACCCACGCTCAGCTCAAGCGCTCGATGGCCGTCATCATGGCCTGCTTCGAGAGCGACGCGAAGGGCCAGACCATCAGCGTCTGCATCTGAGTCAAAACAGTTTTTCATCCCCAAAACGCTTTAAGTATCAAAAGTTTTTGGGAGAAGAGGGGGTGCAGGGGAGAAGGACCCTTTCTTCAGAAAGGGTCCTTCTCCCCCCGCTGTAATAAAGATTAACAGGAGAAGACTATGCATAAATTAGGCATAATCGGCTTCGGCGGCATGGCCGAGGGCTATCATTACGCAACAACAAAGCGCGACGACATCGACATGGAGACCGTCGCCGTCTACGACATCAATCCCGACCGCCTCGCCCATGCCGAGGAGCTGGGGCTCAAGGCCTGCAAGACCCTTGACGAGTTCCTGTCCGAGCACTACGACCTCGTCGTCGTCGCCACGGCGAACAACTATCACTGCCAGATGGCCTGCGCCGCACTCGAAGCCGGAAACAACGTAATGACCGAGAAGCCGACCGCCATGTCGAGCGCCGAGGTCGAGACCATGATCGAGACGGCGAAAAAGTGCGGCAAATTCTACACCGTGCATCAGAACCGCCGCTGGGACCGCGACTTCATGATCGTCAAGAAGGCTTTTGACGATGACGTTCTCAAGCTGCCGTACATGATCGAGTCCCGCATCCAGGGCGACGGCGGCAGCATGACCGGATGGCGCAGCCAGCCCGATCACGGCGGCGGAATGTTCCTCGACTGGGGCATCCACGCTATGGACCAGATGCTGTATCTGATCCAGGAGCCGGTAAAGACCGTTACCGCGGTGATCCGCAGCATCACCACGACGCTCGTCGACGACTACGCCAAGGTCCTGCTCACCTTCGAGTCGGGTCTCGCCGCCGAGGTCGAGGTTTCCACCTTCATCCTGAAAAAGCTCCCGCGCTGGTCGGTATTCTGCAAGGACGGCGCTCTCCAGGTCGACGAGATCAGCTCCCAGTACGGATCGCTGAGAAAGGTCACCAAGTGCGAGTATCAGCCGTACGATCTTCTCGCCTACACCGATCTCGGCGTCGTTCACCGCACCGACAAGAAGCTCGTCTACGAGTCCGAGACCTGCCAGTACCCGGACATCGCCCTTCCGCAGGACTGGGCCGTCCTGTACAAGAACCTGATAAACGTCATCGACGGCAAGGAAGAGCTCATCGTAAAGCCGGAGCAGGTACTCCGCTGCTACAAGGTCATGGAGGCCGCCTTCCGCTCCAGCCGCGAGGGCGTCACCGTCAACTTAGACGACAGATATCTCAGCGAATACAAAAAGCTGGGCGAATGATAAACAGCGAGGGGAAAGCGGAGCTTGACGCTTTCCCCTCTTTGAAATGCCGGCGCGCATAATCCGAAAGAAAGGAGATACCCGATGCCGCAGCTGAGATCCACCTTTACAACGCAGCTGCTCGACGGCAGCTTCACGCCGCCGGAGAACCGCGGTCTCGCGGCGACTCTCAACGCGCAGGGCTACAACGACGACACCGGCGTCTTCGCCGCGAAGCGCGCGCTCGACATAAACTGCTACATGCACTGGCACGACGTGCTCGAGCTCGAGATGTTCATCGGCGGCGAGGGCACTCTGCAGGTGAACGACCGGATATACGAGATAAAGCCGGGGCTCGTGAACTTCGTAAACTACCGCGACTTTCACGAGATCATCCTTAAAAAGCCGGTCACGCTGTATCACCTGCACTTCGAGAACATCGCCGTCGACAGCGGCCTGCTCGGCAGACTGCTCAACGACGAGCAGTTCGTCTGTCAGCTCACGCCGTCCGACACCGAAGCGATGGAGCATCTGTTCGAGGAGATGATATCGGGGCAGTCTGTCCCCGCCGACCGGCGGAGGCTGTATATGACGTCGCTTCTGACGGCGCTGATAATACGCTTCATCGGCTGCTTTGAGAAAAGCCCGCTCAAGGGACACGTCATCGACACCGCCGGGACCGGGATAGCTGCCTACGGCGGCATGACGCCGGAGCGGACGGCGCGCAACGGGCGCGGAGAGAAGCGGTTCCTGCAGATACAGAGCGCCGTCGACTACATAAACTCACATTTCACCGAAAAGCTGACCATGGCGGGAGCCGCGAGGCTGTTTTACATGCAGGAGCAGTATTTCTCGGCGAAATTCCACGAGATAACCGGCGTCACATTCACCGAGTACCTGAGGAACCTGCGCCTCGAGTACGCCGACGGGCTTCTGAGGCACTCCGATCACACCGTCAAGCAGATAGCCGCCGAATCCGGCTACGGCTCATACAGCAGCTTCATGCGGGATTTCAGCCGCTATTTCGGCTCGACGCCGATGAAGGTCAGAAGATCGGCCGGACGCAGCGAGACGATAAAGCTGAAGATAAAGCCGGACGGCGATCACAGCATCAGAACGATAACGCCGGTAGGAAAATGAAGATAAAAACCGGGGAGAGCGTCTTGAAAGCGCTCTCCCCGGTAATATTGTTTATGAGGAAAATCCGATTTGGTTTTATCTTCTCTTTCCGATGACCACTGCGCAGCCGAGCGCGGCGGCGGCGGCGATCAGAGCCACCGATACGGCGTCGGAGGTCTGCGGGGCCGGAGCGGGAGCAGCAGCCGGAGCGGCGGCCACGGGAGCGGCGGCGGGAGCAGGCTCGGCAGCCGGAGCGGGAGCAGCCTCAGCGGCGGGAGCGGCTTCGGCGGCGGGAGCAGGGGCGGCCTCGGCAGCGGGAGCGGCGGTCTCAGGAGCGGCGGTCTCGACCGGGATGGCGCCGAACTGAACGGTGTTCAGGTAGGTCGAATCCCAGTAAAAGCCGTCATGTCCATCCTGCTCCATCCAGGTGGAGTAGGAATCGCGGCCGTCATCGTCGTCGAAGTCGTCGTTGAGCGAGACGTTGAAGCCGATGATATGCCCCTCGGCGGGAGTCGCCGAAACGTACGGCATGCGGATCTCGACGGCGTATCCGTCGGAAGTGTTCGCAACGGCGAACTCAAAGACGCCGTCGTAGATGTCCTGGTTTCCGGTGTACGGGCACTTCACGCCGTTGGAGTTGACGCAGATGTGATAATCGCCGGGATCAGAGTCGTAGCCGGCGGTCTGGGTGTTCTTTTCGGATATCCACAGATCGAAGGAGTTGGCGGAGCTCTCGTTCGCGGTCGGAAGAGTAGCGTCTTTGGCTACCTCGAGGAAGTAGAGCGCGTCCTGACCCCAGAGGATCTTTACATAGCCGGTGCACATCGAATCGTCGTCATGCACCTCGGCGGGGACGATCTCTTCGGCCGAAGCCCAGATGTCGTCGATCTGGCCGTCGATCTTGGGAGCGGACGAGGCGAACGGAGCCGTATAATCGGCGCCGTCGGCAAACGCCGCGGGAGCCAGAAGGACAGCCGCAAGCGCGAGTATCAGGGAAACCGAAACAAGCTTTTTCATGATCTGAACCTCCGTATGATATGTTCAATAACGGTACGATCATATTTTAACATATCATTTCCGGATACGCAACAGGTTTTCAGATCAACATAAAATCCGATATTATTATTGTAAATTATGGGATTTTATATGAGTCCCGCCTTTAGATATGCCTTCGCGAGGACGGCGCAGCCCTCGGCGTTCGGATGACCGCCGTATATCGACATATGCCGCTCCGGCGCAGGCCTGCCGAGCACGTCGGCGAAGTCAAAGACGTCGTCCGCTTCCCTGCCGAGATATCCTCTTACGGCGCCGCATACGGCGTACCAGCGCTCCTTCGCCTCCCCCGTCATGTCGAACGGCGGGACGGTGAAGAGTATCACCCGGCAGCCCGCCTTCTTAAGCGAGCGGACGACCGCCGTTATGTCGGATATCACCTCATCCGCAGTCCTGTCCCGCAGAAGATCGTTCACCCCGAGGCAGACGTTCACCGTATCGCACTGCTTTGCCCTGTACAGCCAGAGAGAGTCCGTCGCGGCGTCGTAGGCTCTGGCGTAGCCGATGCCGAGATCCCAGACGCTGATATCGTCCGGCAGCCCCTCGGCGATCTTCGCCGCCCAGTGGGTGTAGGAATCGACCTCGGTGCCGCATCCCTGCGTTATCGAGTCGCCTAAAAAGCCGACGCGCTTCGATACCGGGCGGTCGGAGCCGATCATCAGCGGCACCGGGAAGGTCTTTCCGGGACGGAAGATCCCGTCTTCTCCCTTTATCACGGCCGGGAGCACGATCTCCTCGTGATACGGATAACGCCTGCCGGATATCGTGATCTCGTAGATCATCCTGTCCCCGGCCTTCGCGTTCAGCGGGATCGGATCGGTGCAGAAGAGATCCGGCGAATCGACCGTCCTTGTCCTGCTGCCGCCGAAGGTGACGGTATGGAATACCTCCGGCTCGCCGGAGCCCTTGTCTATGCCGACGCGCATACTCAGGATCGTCCACGGGTCGCCGACGGCGTTCGCGGTGCATACCCGGCTCTCGCCGAAGGTGCTGTCGGTCGCGCCGCCGAACAGAAGGGAGTAATTTTCTCCCCCGTGCGACAGCATATACGGGCAGCGTCCGGTCAGCGTCACCGTCTCTTCGTTTTCGGTCAGCTTCTGATTCGCGCTCCCGGCCGTGCAGTCGGAGGAAAATCTCTCAAAATACTCTTTAAGTTCCATCTCTGCCGCTTTCATATCCTCACAGCGTCTCCGGGTACAGCTCGCGGCGGGCGAGATACATCCGCTCGGCGTCGTTTTTCAGCGTATAGATCTCAGATCGGGTTGTCGACGTCCACGGGATGGTCATGAAGCCATTCAGCCTTTCGGGAGCGATTTTGTCCCTGCCGAGCGCGACGGTCTGGAAGGTGTTGCGGTTGTTGTTCCACGTTGAGCAGGACGGCACCTGATCGTAGCCGAGCTCCTCAAGCGTGAGGTAGGTGCGGACGGCGCGGCCTCCGTATGAGTCGGCGGGATAGTCGGTGATATTGCCGTAGTACCAGTTCGACTGCAGGACCGATTTCGGCATATGCTTCACGAACAGGTCGGGATGATCCCAGTAGTAGTCCGACCACACCCACGGTCTCGCGCCGTGCTTTTCGCACTCGGCGAAGAGGAAGTCAGCGCACTTCCACCACATCGCTTCGCCGCGGATCGTGATGATGTCGCAGCCGCCCTGATTCGCTATGTTCTCCTCGTCGAGCCCGAGATGGAACAGGCGGGGATATCCGAACGCCTCGCAGACTTCGGCTATCACATCGGCGCAGAAGGCGAAATACTCCGGCGAGTTTATCATGAACCGGTATTTCTTCATCCATACGTCGTGGCAGGCCGAGAAGTTCAGCTTCGGTATCGGCTCTATGCCGAGCGCCCGCATCTCGTCGAGCTTCTTTTTGAGGAAATCCTTGTCCCACGCGTCGGGAGCCGAGATCTCCGGGTGAGATTCGTACTTTATCCCGTCGCCGACGTCGATCACGCAGAGATTGTATTTCCGCTCGGCTATGAAATCGACCATCTCGTCCCATACCGAGATATCGGTCCCGTTTTCCTCCGAATAGCCCTGTTTCAGATACCATCCGCGCGGAGGGGTGAACTCATCCTCCCACATATGCATCGAAAGCTGCAGAAAATACGCCCAGATCATCTTTTCAGCCATTTTGCCTCTCCTTTTTTATCTGTCGGTTTCTTCCTTATTATAATCATATTCCTTCCACGCCTCGGCGAAGCCCTTCGCCCTGCTGCCTTTCCGTCCGCTTACCGTTTCGGCGTGCCACAGCGCGCTCACGACCGATTCCTCAAGCGCCTCGACGGCGGCGGTAAAGACGCGGTCGAGATAATCGTCGTGAAGGACGTTCAGCTCATATACGGCGCCGCCGCTGTAATGCGGAATCCTGTTCGCCGTCGAGAAGGCGATCGAGACGTCGCCCGACTGCGTCCCCATCGTCGAGCCGACACGACCGAGAGCCGCGGCCGCCCGCCTCGACAGACGGCGGCACTGCCTCGCCGACAGCGGTATATCCGTCGCCGTGACGAGGATTATCGACCCGATGTCGCGCACCGGCTTTCTCTTTTCCCTCAGTATCTCCTCACCGACGTGCCTGCCGCCGATGACGAAGGTGCCGGGGCCGCCGAAGTTCGTCATCACGATCCCGCCTATGACGTATTCCTTCCCGCCGAGCTCCAGCGTCCTCGACGCCGAGCCGATGCCGCCCTTGAAGCCCATGCACGTCATCCCGGCGCCGCCGCCGACTGCTCCTTCTGCGAAATCCGCCGAGGCGGAATCGACAGCGTTTCGGACGTCTTCCTCCGTCACATGCAGCCCGCGCGCGTCATTCAGCGCGGCATCGTTGCACTCGGTGACGACGCAGTTGACGGAACCGGTGCCGCTGCAGATGTCGGGATTCTTGTCCAGCATATATCTCACCATGCCGGTGAGACAGGTGCCGACGCTGAGCGTGCCGGTCATGAGTATCGGCGTCTCGAGCGTGCCGAGCTCGTCTATCTGCATCAGCCCCGCCGTCTTGCCGAAGCCGTTGATGACGTCGCAGCCGGCGATGACCTTTTCGTGGAACCAGTCGCCCTGATGCGGCAGTACGGCGGTGACGCCGGTATGCACGTCCCCGCCGCTGTGGGTGACGTGGCCGACGGTCACGCCGGGTACGTCGGAGATGAGGTTCCTCCCGCCGCGGGGGAATACCGAATGGAGGTCGAACGGTGAATCTAATGGCAGTCCCATTTTGTGCAAGTCCTTTCGGAAATTATCAGTAATCATGCTCAGCCAGCCAGAGGCTGACGCGGTTTTCGCATATATCGGCGATCTCATTCATATCCCGGCCGCCTTCGACGGCCGACAGCTCCTCGTCGATGATGTCGAGAAGATCCTCCGGCCAGAGCGGCATCGGCTCCGCCGTATCCATGAATCTCTCGAACTCATCGGCAAGAGCCTTGTCGTTTGCCGCGCAGTATCCGGCCGCGCCGTAAAGCTCGTCGGTGTACTCGTCACAGGAGGCGTAGTTGAAGGAGAAATCGTACGGGATGAAATAATACTTCGACGATTCCCGGCTCCTTTCGCACAAGGCGCGGTATGCTGAGATAACGGACGGGACGGAGGACAGGCTGTCGAAGTAGTCCCTGTCACGGGCAAAGCCGGCGCCGGTGTAATACCTTAGAAAGGCTTTCGCGCCTTCGAGCCCGGCAGCTTTTTTCAGTATGCCGCATATCTCGGACGGATGGACACAGTATCTGCCGCCGTCCTTTGTCGGCATCCCGGCGAATCCCACCGACGCGCCTTTTCCCCAGACGGCTTTGGATTTGATATAATATAGAAGCCCGCCCGACGCCTCGTACAGCGCTTCTTTTCCTTCAAGCCATACGTTTCCCGAACGCGTGAAGGAGCGGTAATCCTTGTTCTCGCTTTTAAGTCTGACGAATCTCTGACAGTATTCGATGAACATTTCGCGGTCGAACTCGCCGCCGTGCAGTATGTTCTCATACCAGCACCGCCGGAAGCTGAAATTGAACAGGCCGATATATTCATTGCCGAAAAGCTTCGCGCCGCCGTCGAGCATATTTATGAATTCGTCATATGTCCAGCCGGGATCGATATCGGGGTCGGTGAAGCTGTACCAGCTCAAGGAGAACGTCCGCGGCATCACGAACAGACGCCCGTCATCCTCATAAAGCTTCCTTACGCAGGAAAAGATATCCTCCCTTTCCGCCGTATCTTCATACAGGTCGACGAAAATGTTTTTGTCAAGATATTTCCCTGCGGGAGTATTCCCCGGGAGGATTATGATATCCCCGGCGCTTCCGTCTGCCAGCCTGAGATCGAGTGCCGTTTCGTAGTCCTCATCGCCGATATCGTCAAGGATCACGCGGTATCCGGTCTGGAAGGAATTGAATTTCAGCGCCGCCTCGTGAATATCGGAAAACCAGAGCGACTTCGGACAGGTGACGGCGACTATCCTGCTTCGCTCAAGCTCTGTGTCGGGTCGGCGCGTCATCTTCACGACCGGGCTGTCTCCGGCACCGGAGCGGTACAGGTATATCACATCGTCGGAGATATAATAGATCCCCGAAACGGTGTGCGGGTCGACGCCGGAATTCACCCAGCTGATGAATTCAAAGCTCTGCCTTGTCCCCACGTCGGTCATATCGGCGCCGCTCCCGCTCATCGACAGAAAACGCGAGCCGTCGGCGGGGAATATCGCCGTTTTTTCGGGAATGAGCCCCTCCCACGGCGTCCCTTCCTCCGCCCTCGCGCCATTTATGATGAGATGCCGCTTTTTTGTCACAGCGTGAACTCCGTCGTCGGAGACGAAGGATAAAACAAACGGCTCGTCCTCCGTCAGATGCCCGACGGCTTTCCCGTCGGCGCCGATGACGCCGATCTCGCTGCCGAGCACGACATACCACAGCCCGTCCGAATACAGCAGGTTCTGACTGCCGTCAGGATTTGAAGGAACGGTCATGATATCCTTAAGGTCAAGCGACCATATCACATCCCCGCCTCTTACGAGCGAGACGCCGTATCCGATCTTCTCCCGGCACATCAGCAGGACGTCTTCATTCTCGCCGACGGCAAAGCAGATCTCGTCGAGCCCGATCGGTATCCGGATAAAGCTGACATCCCCGGTTTCGGTATCATATGCCGAAATATACACCCTGTCATCCTCGTCGGTCTTCTCGACGGCGCAAACGCACAGCGACTTGCCGCAGATGACCGGCTTCCCGGCCATGATATAGTCCCCGGTCATATCCACGGCTTCGCCTTCGAATATCCCGGTAAGCGTCATCGTCCCGCCGTCCTTCGACCCGCATGAGGTCAGAGCGAGCAAAACCGCGGTCAGAAGAAGCGCCGAAGCTGTGCGCGCGGCCTTACCTACCCCGATTTTTCATGTGACGCAAAGCCCGAAATACCTTTCATATATCTCACCTCTCTCATCCTCACCGATGTCCCTTTCATCGACTTTGTCCCAGTCGAAGACGCGGAATTTGCCGCCGTCGACCGTGTATCTTCCGGTCAGGGTCTTTATCGAAAGACTCGGCGATTTCGTGAACGGCGAATCTGGCGCGTGCTCGCACCAGAAGGACGGCATGACGTAGTCGATATTCAGCTGCTCCTCCTCGGTAAAGCCGTAGAACCTCCTCCACTCGCCGTGATGAAGGTCATATATCACCCAGCCGAAGAAAGGCTCCTTTACGACCTTATACGTCTCGCCGTACTGCTCAGAGATATACCCCTCCTCCATCAGAAGCGGCAGGCGGAAGGCCGGCTGACCTATCCCGGCGTCGCAAATCCACGCCTTTTTGTCGCAGCCGACGGCGCGTATAACGCGGTGGCGGCGCATCGGTATCTCGGTTTCTCCTCGGAGATACCTCGCCATATACTCGGTGACATCATACCCGAGCGAGCGAAGAGTCTCGCCGAAGAAGCCGTTTATCTCAAAGCAGTAGCCGCCCCTGTGCCTTACGACGATCTTTTCGTACAGATCGCCGTAATCGAGCGACAGCGGCACGCCGTTTACGATATCAAGATTCTCGTACGGGACATGCGTCACCATGGCGAGCTGGATATCGGACAGGAGCTTTCCGTCCCTTTTCGCCGACGGATCGAAGGCGAGCCCTATGCGGGCGAATATTTTTTCAAGCTGTTCAGCGCTGTACATTTTTCACACCTTATAAGTCACGCAGATGAACGAATCGGCCGGCAGGTTCGCCGGGAGCGGCACCGTTTCAAACCGCTTTCCCCAACCGGTCATGCGGCATGAAGTGATTTTTTTCGCGTCGAGTTCGAGCGGGACGTAGGTGTCGTTTATATTGGCGATCACGGCGCAGATATCGTCTTCACCCTTCGCGGCGGCGGCGAAGACGTTCGGGGTATCGACCGTCACTGACAGCTCGTTTCCGCGCTTATACAGCTCGTTGAAGGCGAGGAAGGCGTCGTAGGCGGGATAAGTGCAGTCGTTCATCGGGTCGAACAGCGCGCCGTATACCGACAGCCCGAATCTCGCGTCGTAGAACATGGCCGAATCGAGCGGGCTCCCCTGCATCGCCAGCATCATGCCGCAGATGAGCGCCGCGTGACGGTATGTGCCGCGCCTCGTATGCTCGGGATCCCATTCGTTGCAGGTGGTCTCGGTGTCCCTGAAGCCCGCCTCGTCGAGACGGCGGCGGCAGTAATCGGCGTAATCCATAGTATTTGCGATGCCGTCGTAGCTGTGCCACGAGAAGAAATCGAGCGGCGAGCCGTTTTCCTTCACCGAATCGAGGAACCCGTCGAAGAATGAGAGGAAATAATCGTTTCTCGGATTATGGTCCTTTATCGCGTAGAAGCCGCAGGAGGCGTAGCCGCCGATCCTGAGCTCCGGGAAGCATTTCTTCAGATGCTTCGCCGTCACGTTGTATAGCTCGTAATACTGCTGCGCCGTGCCGGTCCACATCTCGTTCAGCTTCGGATCGTTGTGGTTTTCCGGCTCGTTCCATATCTCCCAGTATCGTATGCCGTAATGATACCCGTCGGCCCAGCCCTCGTTGTAATGGCGGATGACCATCTCGCAGATCTTCGCCCACTTCGCCGGATCCTTCGGCGGATCGATGCGGTACGCCTTTATCACCCTGTCGTTCTCGATGGTGACGCCGAGACGGAAGAACGGCTCGACATCATGCTCGACGAGCTCCTTTATAAGAAGATCGGTGAAGGCGAAGTCGTAGGATTTCGGATCGTCCGGATCGGCGTCGAAATCGCGGAACAGGTTCGGGATGTCGACGTATTTGTTTCCGCCGTAGGCCCCGCCCACGTCGTGCAGGCGCGAGAACGGGATCCCGGCGTCGGTGAGCCAGCTGAGGCGGTGGAAATCGCGCCCGAGGAAGGGCGGCTGTCCGACTCCGTGCATCGGCTTTATCTTTCCGGTTATCCTGCCTGTGTCCACTGTTATTTTTGCCATGATAATTTCCCCCTGATCGTCAGAATCATTCCTTCATGATAATATGATACCCCATTTCGGGCCGTTTGTCAAGCGCCGAAGCGATATTCTGAGCGGAATATGCAGGAGGAATCGAAAAAGCTCCTTTAAGCGGTTGACTTTTGCCGCTCCGCGTGATAAAATAGATATCAGAGACGAAATCCGATGAAAAAAAGGAGCCCGCTCATGAAACGATATCTCGCGTCGATAATGCTTTCCGCTCTCCTGCTCGCCGGATGCGGCGAGGCGGCGTCAGCGCCGTCCGCTCCGGCCGACGATCAGTCGCCCGGCGAGACAGCCGCCGTATCGGAGGCCGAAACGACGACCGCCCGGGCCGATTCCCTTCCCGACGGTCTCGATCTCGGCGGCGTGACGATCACAATGCTGCTGCGCGAGGAGAAGGCCAACGAGTTCTACGCCGAGCAGACCGGCGACGTCATGGACACCGCCGTCTATGACCGCGACAGGGCGATAGAGGAGCGGTTCAACTGCAGGATCGACTACGTTCTCAAGCCCGGGCTCTGGGCGAGCCAGAACGAGTTCAAGGGCGTCATCCGTTCCGCCGTCATGGCGGGCGACTCTGCCTACGACATAGTCACCGGGCAGAGCAACATCGTCCAGCCGCTTAATATCGAGGGGATCTTCGTCAATCTGCTCGACTCACAGTATCTCGACCTTGAGAAGCCCTACTGGCTCGACTCGTACACCGAGGGCATAAACCTCGCCGGAAAGGTGGAGACCGTCGCCGGCAGCTTCGGCGTCTCGTCATTCTATTACGGCAACGTCATATATTTCAACAAGCCGATGCTGACTAACCTCGGGGAGGAATATCCCTATGAGGACGCCCTCGGCGGGAAATGGACGCTCGACAAATTCCTCACGCTGTCGGAGAAGGCGACTCGCGACATAAACGGCGACAGCGCGATAGACGGGCAGGACGTCATCGGCTATTACACCTACAACAACTTCGTCCAGCCCTTCTTCTCGTCTCTCGGCTTCGAGTACACCGAAAAGGACGCCGACGGCAGGCATGTCCTGCTGATGCCGAGCGAGGCGAATATCACCGCCGCCGACAGGATAAACGAGTTCGTCCACAGCGACCGGTGCATCGTGACCGCCCCCACCGATCATCAGGAGCAGGACGTCGTCGACGCCTTCATGAGCGACAAATGCCTGTTCATGGGCCTCGGCATCGACGGGGCCGAACGTCTGCGCGACATGCAGAGCGACTTCGGCATCCTTCCCTACCCGAAATACAACGAGGATCAGGATAGATACTACGACACGATCCTCCGCCGCTACACCGTGGCCGCCGTTCCGATCACGGCGGTGAGCGCCGAAAACTCGGCGGTAATCCTCGAGGCTCTCGGCAGCATCGGCTACACCGACATCATACCGAAATACTACGAGATAGCCCTCAAGGGCAAATACGTCCGCGACGACGCCTCGGCTCAGGTGCTCGACCTCATCCGCGATTCGCTGTGGATAGAGTTCGTCGACATCTATTACAACGATCTTGGGTTCAGCGACTTCTTCGCCGACTACGCCGTCAACGGAAAAACCGGCACATACGCCAGCACATACGAGAAGAATTCAAAGCAGTGGACAAAGAAGCTCGAGGCGCTTTACAGCGCGGCGGAGGGTTAAGCGATGCGTGAGCTGCGTGAGATAAACGACGGATGGATGATATCGGCAGATCCGGACAACAAAGGCGAAAGCGAGCGATGGCAGGACTCCGTAAGGGATGACGCCGTGCCCGTGCCGGTTCCCGGGATCATGCAGAACGCGCTCGGCGAGTATCACGGCGTCGCCTGGTATTACAGACGGACCGAGATCCCCGAGCCTGCCGAGGGTGAGACTGCCGTCATACATTTCGCCGCCGTCGACTACAAGACGACGGTCTATATAAACGGAGAAAAGCTGCATACGAACTTCGGCTCCGAGCGCCCGTTCGACGTCTTCGTTCCGGAAAGATATGCCGGGAAAAAGGTCCTCGTCGCGCTCAGGGTTGTGAATCCCCGCGAGGACGTCGAAATCGACGGGCTGATAAGGAGCAAAGTGCCGTCAAGGAACATCTATCCCGACGGCTACCGGGGCGGATCATGCTACAACGCCGGAGGGATAACCCAGCCGGTGACGCTTAAATCGGCCCCGGCGGAGAGGATAGGCGGCGTATATCTCAAGCCCGACATGAAGACCGGAAAGGTGACGGCCGAGATAGAGCTTGAAGGGGATCTGAAGGAGAGCTATATCGCCGACATCGACGTGCGGCTGAACGACCATACCGATCTCTGCCTTTCGGAGAGCTACGAGTTCGAGCCGGACGAGAGCGGCAAGGCCGAGATACGCTTCAAAATCGAGGATCACCGGCTGTGGTCTCCCGATACGCCGAACGTCTATTCATGCTCCGTCACGCTGTCGAGGGACGGGACCCTGCTCGACTCTGCGAGGGCGAACTTCGGCTTCCGCGAACTCAGGATCGAAAAGGGCTTCTTCTTCCTCAACGGAAAACGCATATACTTAAAGAGCGCCCACACCGGCAATCATCTGCCGATCGGGATAAACGCCCCGGCGATACCGGGGATGGAGTTTGAGGACTTCCGCCTCGCCAAGGCCGCCGGCTTCAACTGCATAAGGTATATCGCCACGATGGCGACGCCGGAGCAGCTCGACTTCTGCGACCGCCTTGGGCTCATGATATACGAGGAATGCTACGCCTCGTGGTGTCTCGCCGACTCGCCGAAGGCAGGTCAGCTTTACCGAGACAACGTCTTCACGATGGTGAAGCGCGACCGCAATCATCCCTGCCTCACGATATGGGGACTGCTGAACGAGACGAGGGACGGCGACGCCTTCCGCGCGGCGAGGGACATCCTCCCCGAGCTCCGCGCTCTCGACGATACCCGCCTCGTGCTGCTCAATTCCGGGCGCTGGGACGAGTGGGCGGACAAGGACGGCGACAAGCACATCGGCTCGGCGTCGAATCCCGGCTCCGAAAGATGGGAGAACGTCTGGGGCAGCGACGGCACCGCCGAAAAGGAGACGCCGGGCGATTATCACAACTACATGCGCATCCCGCTGACGAAGGAGAACGCCGCCGTCGTCCGTTCCTGCGGCAGGGACCAGCGCCCGGTGTTCATGTCGGAGACCGGAGTCGGGAGCCAGCTCGACGTCATCACGATCAACCGCCATTTCGAGCGCCTTAAAACGCCGAAGCACAATCCCGACTACGCCGAGACGGCCGAGCTCGAGGCCCTCTTCCTGCGCGACTGGGAGAGATTCGGCTGCGGTGAGATATATCCCCAGCCGATAGATTTCCTCGAGGCGTCGAACGCCGACAACGCCGAGACAAGGCGCCGGTGCTTCGATATCGTGCGCTCTAATCCGAGGATATGCGGCTACAACGTCACCGGGCTTCTCGATCACGCGCTGTGCGGCGAGGGGCCGATCACATACTTCCGCGACATGAAGCCGGGGAATTTCGACGCCTTCCGGCAGGGCTTCTCGCCGCTCCGCTGGTGTCTTTTCGCCGACCGCAGCCATGTGTTCAGAGGCGATGAGATAGAGCTCGAAGCGGTGCTGGCAAATGAGGATCATCTCCCGGACGGCAGCTACCGCGCCGACATCAGGGTGACGGACGACTTCGGGCGCTGCCTGTTCAGCGACAGCGCCGAGTTCACCCTGCCTCAGAAGGACAGAGAGGGCCTCCCGGCTCTCGCCGTAAAGGTCTACGACAAGAAGGTCAGCTTCGACTTCCCGGCCGGGCGTCTGCATTTCCGCGCCTATCTCGATCACGGCGGAGTGCCGTGCGCGAATGATCTCGAGATATGGGTATCGAACAGGGTCGCATCGGTCGGCGGCGTGAAGGTGTACGGCTTCTCTCTCGGAGACAGTCTGACCGCACGGCTCGCCTCTCTCGGCGTGACGGCGGAGCCGATGCCGGACGCATCGGAAAGCCTCGCCGGAAAGAAGATACTTGTCGGGGCTCTGGCGGACGAAACGGCGGAAAGCGACGCGAAAATGCTGTTCGATCTCGCGAAGAAAGGCGCCGACGTCGTCTTCCTCGACCGCATGACCTTCGAGAGATCGAAGCCGGCGGCGAAAACTCTCCCGCTCGAAAACGCCGTCGTTTACAGCCACGGATCATGGCTCTACCATCATGACCACATGATAAAGTCATGCCCGATGACAAAATGGCTGAAGCCAGGCTTCATGGACTGGGCGTACTACGACTACGCCTGGCCGGATATGGTGATCGAGAGCGATTCGACGCCGGAAACCGCTGCTGCGGTCTTCTTCATGGTCGGAAACATACAGGGCGATATCGACAAAAACAAGGGGCATTACAACTCCGGCGTCACCCTCGCGCGATACCGTCACGGCGAGGGCAGCTTCACGCTCTGCACCTTCCCGCTGCTCGAGCGTCCCGACAATCCGGTCTGCGAAAGGCTCCTTCTGAACCTCGCGTCCAAATGACGGCGGAGGAAAAGAAAACACAAAAAAACAGCGGCGCGTCCGCTGTTTTTTTTTATGCCGTATTCAGTTTTCTTTTATAACCCTGTAGAAATTGCGGCTCCTCGCCATATTCGCCGCCCTGATGGCGGCCTTTTCGGCGTCCGAGGCATCCTTTTCGGCCTTGACGGCCTTTTCCGCCTCGGGGCGGATTATCCTTTCGACGGCTCCGGCCGCGCAGAGCACCTTGATGGCGGCGTTGGCGCGGTAGTAGGTGAGGCCGCTGAAACCGGAGAAATCCTTGATCGTGAAATAATCCATAGTCTCGATCTCCGAAGGGATCAGCGCCCGCCAGCCGGCTCTCGCCCCGCACTCGAATTCCTCGCCGAACGCCGTCGGGATGCGCTCGGTGCGGGTATAGCTCTTTCGCCTGCCGGCCTTGCCGCTGTGAACGATGCGGTATTCGTCCAGATCCACCATGACGCCCCTTACGGTCAGATTCGGTTCCTTAAGGAACGGCATGATATGGATTAGCTCGGCATAGGCCTCGTACGGCGAGCCCTTCTTCGGCGAGCGCCGCCTCGACGAGGCGGCTCCCGTGTCGGGATCGACGGTGATGATGGTCTTGCTTCTCGCTATCGGGTATATGACCGTGACGCTGTTGTCGGCGCAGAACAGCTCGAGCTTCCTGCGGAGATGGAAAAAGCTGCCTGTCTGTATCTCGAGTATCTCGCCGTCCCTCATGATGTCGGCGACAAGGCCCTTATAACGGACCTCGTGCAGACGGTGATCGGGCTCGTAATAGTTTTTCAGCGCGGCGTGAAGCGTTTTCTCCCCCAGCGTGCCTATGCCGCCGTCTGGCGCGGCTGGGTCTTCTGTTCCGGAGAACGTCATCCCTTCAAGACGGGACAGGCTCTCGGAAGCGGAAATTTCGTGTTCGGACATAAACTTCAGATGAGAGTCGGAAATCAATTTCCGAGGGTCATATGCTGTAGACGTATTTCTGCAGCTCTTCCGGGATCTCGTCGACCGGGATCGAACTCGTCATTATGAACTCGATGCCGTTCGCCTCTCCCAGGGCGGCGGTGCGCTTCACGAACCCGGCGAACTGGTTCATATCTTCGCCGCATATCTTGAGCGCCGAGTCGACGAACACATGGGTAACGTCGTGGTTCGAGGCGTAGATGCCCGCCATGAAGCCGTAAAGGCTCTCGGCGTTGTTGACGGCGTAGTCGTCCGAGTCGATGAGGCGCGCCTGATAGTTGACCTCGTGGATCAGCTTGGTGCCCTTCTCCACGAAGACTACCGAGCCGTGGCTCTCCTCGACGGCCTTGTTCGCCATCGCGATGATGGTCTTGGTCTTGCCGGTGCCTTTGACTCCTATGATAAGTTTGAGCATGATGTCACCTTTTTGTATTTAGCGGTAATGCTTATTTTCCGAGCTTCGCGCGGATGGCGTCGTATTCGGCCCCTTCTTTTCCGAGAAGGGCGAACATGTTCTTCTTGTAGCCCTCGACTCCCGGCTGATCGAACGGGTTCACGCCGAGGATATAGCCGGAGACGGCGCAGGCGAGTTCGAAGAAGAAGACGAACTGGCCGAAGGTGTACTCGCTGCGGTCTTCAAGCTCGATGAGCACGCAGGGCACGCCGCCGTCGGTATGGGCGATGCAGGTGGCCTCCATCGCGACCGAGTTCACCCGGCTTACGGTGATGCCCTTGTCGGCGATGTAGTTGAGCTGGTCGAGATTATCACTGTCCGTCGGGATGGATATGTCGCAGCCGCAGGACTTCACGTCGCAGAAGGTCTCGAACATGATGCGGCGTCCCTGCTGGATGATCTGGCCGAGGGAGTGGAGGTCGGTGGTGTCGATGACCGAGGTCGGGAAGAGTCCCTTGCCGTTCTTGCCCTCGCTCTCGCCGTAGAGCTGCTTCCACCATTCGGCGGTCATGGTCATGGCCGGGTCGAAACCGACGAAGATCTCGAGCGCCTTGCCCTTGGAATAGAGGATATTGCGGATCGCCGCGTATTTATAGCAGTCGTTCTCAAGGACGCAGCCGCTCTTCGCGAGCTCAGCCTTCATGTCGGCGGCGCCGCGCATGAGCTCGTCAATATCGCATCCGGCGACGGCTATCGGCAGCAAGCCTACCGCCGAGAGGACCGAATAGCGCCCGCCGATGTCGTCCGGGACGACGAATTCCTCATAGCCCTTCGCGTCGGCGAGGGTCTTGAGCGCTCCCTTGGCCTTGTCGGTGGTAACGTAGATGTGCTCCTTTATCTTTTCGGCGTCCCCGCCGTTCTGCTTCTCGACGAGAGCGCGGAGCACGCGGAAGGCGATGCCGGGCTCGGTCGTGGTGCCGGATTTCGACACGACGTCGAGAGTGACGCGCTTGCCCTCGCAGAGGGCGATGAGCTCGCCGAGCGCCGAGGCGCTCATATTGTTGCCGGCGTAGTATATCTGGGGAGAATCCTTTGTGAGAGCGTTGTAATTCGGGGTCTTTATGAACTCTATCGCGGCTCTCGCGCCGAGGTACGAGCCGCCGATGCCGATGATGATGAAGACGTCGGTGTTTTCGCGGATCCTCTTCGCCGCGGCCTTGATGCGGGCGAACTCATCTTTGTCGTAATCGACCGGCAGGGTGTACCATCCGAGATGATCGGCGCCGAGACCGGTGCCGTTTTCGACCTTGGCGGCCGCGTCGGAGACCTGCCCCTGCATCGACCTGAGTTCTTCTTCAGTTATAAATTTGTCAAGATATTTCGTATTCAGTCTGATGGACATTTGTCAATGCACCTCCGTACATTACATACGATAATATTTTATCGCCAATAGATGACATGCGGTTATGGAAAAAGTAAATAAATTGGAAAATGACATTTTTCCGCCCGGCGCCGGCTTTTCACGATACTATACGCGTGACCGTTTGTTAATATTTCAGCTACCCCACCGATTTTTCGTCATAATATATTGACTTTAATATATAAAAGTGCTATAATGTGCTCAGAAAGGCGGAAACACCTCATATTTCGCCTGCTGTTCAAGGAGGGATAATCATTATGAAACTGAAACTGACGGTCTGCGCTCTCGCGCTTGCCGCTCTTATGACACTGCCGGCCTTCGCCGCGTCGGTGGTAGGCGGAATCCACTGGTCGGACGCCGTCGTCGAGGAGGCCGCCTACGGCACTCCGACTATCGACGGCGTGATATCCGCCGGCGAATGGGATGACGCGAAGGTCATCACCATCACTCTCGACGACCCGATCGTAAACGAGTACGGCGTCTACCAGGGCAACTGGGAAGGCGACAGGGATCCCGCCGACTTCTCGACCGAGATCCGCATGATGTGGGACGAAAGCGCCCTTTACATCTATGAGTACCGCAAGGACGACGAGGTCGTACTCATCGGCTCAAGCGATTCGCCGTGGAGCGAGGGCGACGGAAACCTCGTATTCCTTCAGGTCGCCGACGCCGACAGCAGCATCAACCCCGAGGGCTGGGGACACCACATCTTCTACATCGTAGGCGACAACAGCGAGCAGCTCGGAGGCGCGTCCTCCGTCCGCATAACGAACGAGGAGGAAGGCAGCCGCGAGACGGTGCAGTATGACGAGATGATCGCGAAGGCGGCTCTCGCCGACGGCGGATGGCTGATCGAGGTCAAGGTGCCGTGGACCGTCTTCCAGCGCGAAGTGCCGCAGTTCGCTCCCGAATCCGGCTGCGTGCTCGGACTCTCGTTCGTTCCGATAGATCATGACGACGGCGGCGACGACTTCTCTCAGCTCTGCTGGTTCCAGCAGGCCGACGATCTCGAGGCCCCCGGCGGATATGACTTCGGCGGATGGGCCGAGCTGAAGCTCATGCCGAAGATCGAAGTCGAAGTCGCTCCCGATCCGGTCGAGACCGCCCCGATAGCCGCCGAGCCGTCTCCGGCTCCCGTGGCTGAGGCCGCTCCCGCCGCCGAGGCCGCTCCGGCTCCCGCGGCCGCTCCCGTAGCCGCTCCAGCTCCGGCCGCCCCGGCTCCTGCCGCGCAGACGGGCGACGCGGTCGGCATAGCGGTACTCGCCGCCGTCGCCGCGCTCGGTATGGCTGTGACGATAGCCAAAAAGCATTGATCGGCGTCTGATCAATCTTATTGCTGAAATAAGGCAGGCCCTGAAAACGGGCCTGCCTTTCGTTATTCGGTATCCGCTCAGCCAAGCAGCGAGGCCGCCTCCGAAACCGACGCGCCGGATTCGAGCGCCTTGCCGATCTCGGCGAGCTTCGGCTTTCCGCCTATGTCGATCACGCCGACGAGATGACCGCCGGAGAAATAGAATTTCTCGTATATCCCGCGAGAATCGTCGCGGGATTCTATCGTGCGGAAGCTCTTCTTCGGATCGGAGCCGTTGTCGCCGACGGCGTAAAGCGAGGTGTCAAAGCCGCTGAAGCTGACCGGGCCTCCCTCAGGCCTGTATGTCACGTCGTCGCCGACGGCGTTCGCTCCGGCGGTCATGCCCTCGCCGGAGGCCTGGCTCCAGAGGGCGTAGTTCACCCCGCCGAGCTCGGCGCAGTCGCCGCAGGCGTACACGTCGGGAGCGCTCGTGCGCATGTGATCGTCGACTGTCACGCCGCGCCCGCACTCGATGCCGGCCGCCTGAGCGAGCGATATGTTCGCCCTGACGCCGGTCGATATAACGAGCAGATCGCAGGGGTAGTACCTGCCGTCCTCGAGGACGACGCCGCGGACCGGGCTTTCGGCCTCGTCGCCGCCCTTTATCACATTCGCGTCGAGCAGACTGTTTATTATGGAAGCCCCGAGCTTTTTGAGATCGGCCGCCGTATCGCCGTAAACGGCGGCTATCTTCGCTCCCGTCACTATCTCGACGCCGCTCTTCTTCGCCGCCGAAATGATGATATCCGACGCCGGGACGTCGATCTGCCTCTGCATCAGCCTCGGGGCCGTCTCGAGCACCGTGACGCCGAGGCCCGAGCGCCTGAGCTCCCACGCCGCCTCGAGTCCGAGGACACCGCCGCCGATGACGACGGCGTTCTTCGCGCCGTTGGCGATCATATCCTTGATTTTCAGCGCGTCGTCGACGGTGCGTATCACCGACGCCCCGCTCCTGAGGCCGTCTTTTACGAAAAGCCCGGTTATCGGCGGGACGAAGCTCTCGGCGCCGAGAGCGTATATCAGCTTGTCGTATGCGAAAACGGCGCCGTCGCCGAGGGTGATCGTCTTCGCCTTCGTGTCTATCGAGGCGACGTCGCGGCCGAGCAGCGGAAGTATGTCGTTTTCCTCATACCAGTTCTCCGGCTCTATCGACAGCTGATCGGCGGTGAATCCGGCGAGCATCGTCTTCGTCAGCATCGGGCGGTAATACGGCAGATGCTCCTCGCGGCTTATCATGATGATGTGAGCCGCCTTCGAGCGCTCCCTCGCCGCCTTCGCCGCGGCGAAGGCCGCCTGTCCGCCGCCTATTATCGTGATTATCTGCTCCTTGTCAGAACGGAACTCAGACCCGCTCCCGGCGACCTCGACAAGCTGCTCCTTCCCTGCCCCGCAGACCGGGCAGACGGATATCGACGAGTCGAATATCTCGCCGCAGACGAGGCATTTCACCAGCTTCCGGCCTCCCTGAGCCTTCGCCTTGCGGTCGTTTTCCTTCCCCGCCATGACGCAGCCGAAATCGTAGCCGTAATCATAGGCGTCGAGAAGATCGGCGTCGGTCGGGCGGAAGCGGACACGGAAGCCGTCCTGCACCTTGAGCTTGAGCTGCTTCAGACGCTCGGTGATGTTCGGCACGCCCTCGCCGGTCCATCCGTAGCTGCCGAAGGCTCCGGCGACCTTGCCCTTATGGGTGACGGCGAACATCGACGTCGCGAGATCCCATATCGGCTTGAGCGCTTCCCCGACGATGGTCGGCGTCCCGAGAAGGAAGCCGTCTGATGAAGCTATGGCATTGAGGGCCGGATCGGAAAGTTCGGGATGACCGGTGAGATCGAAGCACTCGACATCGGCGCCGGTATCGGTGATTCCGGCGGCTATCCTCTCAGCCAGCATCTTTGTGTAGCCGTAGGCCGTGACGTAGGCGATGACCGCCTTCTTCTTCCCGGCTTTCGGCGCTTCCTTCATCCACTCGTCATACCAGCCGTATATCCTCTCTATCGTCTCCGGCGTGTCGAGTATCGGGCCGTGGCCGGGGCAGATCATGGCGATATCCATCGCTCTGACCTTCTTCATCGCGTTAGCGAGGAACGGCTTTTTGAACGGGCCGAGGATATTTACGAAATAGTTCTCCGTCGCCGCCTTGTAATCGTCCACGGCGGTTATCTTCGACGCCAGCATATCGTCAAACGCGTAATGCGAGCCGAAGCAGTCGCAGGTAAACAGCGCCTTCTCCTCGACGGCGTACGTGAACATCGTGTCCGGCCAGTGCAGGTTCGGGAGCGTCATGAATTTCAGCGTGACGCCGCCGAGATCGAGCGTCTGACCGTCCTTTACGGCGAGAGCGCCGACCGGACGGTTGACGATTTCTTTCAAAAATCCTATCGCGCCGCTCGTCGCCATAATCCTGACGTCGGGATTGAGCTCGGCGAATCTGGCGATCGCGCCGCTGTGATCCGGCTCGGTGTGGTTGACTATGAGATAGTCGATCTTCGACGCCGATATGATCGAGGACACCTTGCCGAGCCATTCGTCGGAGAAAGCCTCCTTCGAGGCGTCGATGAGCGCCGAGGCGCTGTCGCCTCTTACGATATACGAGTTGTAGGTGGTGCCGAATTCGGTGCGCATCACTATGTCGAAGGTGCGAAGGTCCTTGTCGAGAACGCCGCACCATGTGACGCGGTCGGTAAGTCTTATCGTCTGCATCATTTTTCCCCCTTGTCTGTAACGATTTCAATTTGAGCCGGACAATATATGCACAAAGCGGCGGGAGGCTATTCAGATGAACGTCTCCCGCCGATTGTTTTTTTGTTTTCGATGCCGGTCAGAACTTGACCGACTTGAATTTGACGTCGACGTCGGCGGCAAAGATGTCCTGATATACAAGGACGTCGCATCCGCGCGCCGTGACGAGAGCCTTCGTCTCTTCCTGACTTTTCACAGTGCTGCCGGAAGCGGATAT
Source organism: uncultured Clostridia bacterium (assembly GCA_946407735.1). Taxonomy (GTDB): domain Bacteria; phylum Bacillota; class Clostridia; order Oscillospirales; family CAG-272; genus JAAZGC01. Next base: position 206,195 of record CAMJPL010000001.1, on the reverse strand, counting down.
CATATAAAGCTCGACAGTCCTGCCCTGCGGGAGAGCGGCGATCATGTTGTTGAAAGCGGGAGCGGGATATCCTGCCCATACCGGCACGCAGAAGATGACCTTTTCATAGCGCCAGAGATCAGGAAGCGGCTCCTCAGTCTCGATAGGCATGCGCTTTCTCGCTTCGGGGCAGCCCTTGAGCAGCGCCTTAAGTATATCCGGACGCCTGCGGTCCTTTACCCGGTAAAGATCTGCGTCGCTGTCGTGAGCCAGCTTGTTCGCGAAGCTGCCGGTGGTCCCAGACCAGGAATAATATACGATCGCTGTCTTCTTTGTGTATTCAACAGACGGCATTGTCCGATACCTCCGTAATTTACATTGGTTGAGATTATTTTACCACAACAATGTGAACGTTTCAATCATATTTGCCGACAGGATGGGCGAACACGGAAATTTAACAAGATAACGCGGAGAAGCCGCCGATGTGCCTCACTGCTCCGGGCTTTTCAGCGACGGCGTCATATCGGCGCGGATGCCGGAAAGGATCCGCTCTCTTAAGCCGGTATAGCGCATCACCTGACGGGAGTTTCGGATCATCTCGCTCAGCACGTCGCGCCTGCCGACGAGGATGACCATCTTCTTCGCCCTCGTCACGGCGGTGTAGAGCAGATTCCTTGTGAGCAGCTTCGGGGTGTAACCGTAAAGCGGGATGATGACGGTCGGGTATTCGCTGCCCTGACTCTTGTGAACGGTTATCGCGTAGGCGTGATCGAGCTCGGTCAGCTGAGTGAAATCGTATCTCACCAGCATCTCAAAGCCGTAGAACTGATCGCTGGCGCCGTAATCGACGGTGAGCTCCTTCAGCTTCCCGTCAAGCCCGACGATCCGACCGACGTCGCCGTTGAACACGCCGGTGCCGTGCTCGGCTCCGCGCTCCCATTCGAGGTTGTAGTCGTTCTTTATCTGCATCACCTTGTCGCCGACCCGCCATGTGCCGGCCATCCCGGCCGTTGCGTGCTCGGCTTTACCCTTCGCCGGAGGATTCATGACCTGCTGCAGCGTGCGGTTGAGTTCGACCGCCCCGCAGGCATGACGGCGGGAAGGCGTTATCACCTGTATGCCGGACGATATCTCGGCTCCGTATCTCGCCGGGAGACGCCTGGAGATGAGATCGGCTATCGTGGACGGGATATCCTCCTCCTCGCGGCGGATGAAGAAGAAATCGGTGCCCTCGGTGTTGAGGATCGGCTCCTCGCCGCTGTTTATACGGTGGGCGTTGACAACGATCATGCTCTGCCCCGCCTGACGGAATATCTCGTTCAGCGCGATGACGGTGTAAGCGCCGCTGTCGATGAGGTCGCACAGCACGTTCCCCGCCCCGACGGACGGCAGCTGATCCGAGTCGCCGACTAGTATCAGCCTCGCCCCGGGCTTTATCGCCAGTAGCAGCGAGCTCATGAGCATCGTATCGAGCATCGAGGCCTCGTCGATGATGATCACGTCCTCGTCGAGATGATTCTCCTGATTGCGGGTGAAGATCATCGTGTCGCTGTCGTCGGAGAAGGTGACCTCGAGCAGGCGGTGCACCGTCTTCGCCTCGCATGACGTCGCCTCGCTCATCCGCTTGGCGGCGCGCCCCGTCGGCGCGGCGAGGGCGCATTTGAAACCCATACGGTCGAAGACGCGTATGAGCCCGCGGATGACCGTCGTTTTGCCGGTCCCGGGACCTCCGGTGAGTATCATCACGCCGTGCTCGACGGCTCCGACGACGGCCTTCCGCTGGAGCGGCGCGTACTCGATGCCGAAATCAAGCTCGGCGGAGGCTATGATCCTGTCGAGCGCCGTCCCGTCGTACTGGTCACTGAGAGTGACGGCGTTAAGGGTGTTGAGCTTCTGAGCTATATAGCTCTCGGCCTCAGAGTAGCTCGAAAGATAGATATATTCCCCGCCATCGGTCTCAAACGGGGCGAGCTCGCCCTGAGATACCGCAGAATCGACAGCCGGCATGACCGAGCTTTCCGGCAGCGACAGCAGGCGGCAGGCGGCTTCGACGAGCTTCCCGCGCGGGAGGCAGACGTTGCCGTTCGCCGAGGCGTTGTACCTCAGCGTGTATTTCAGACCGGCCCTTATCCTTTCGGGATCGTCGCGCGGGATATCGAGCGCCGACGCGACGAGGTCGGCTTTCTCGAAGCCGATATCGAGATCCGGCTGGGCTAAAAGATAGGGATTCTTCCTAACCTTCTCGACGGCAGCCGAGCCGAGACGCTTGTACGCCCTCACGGCGGCGGCGGGACCGATGATCTCGCCGCAGAACATGACCATCGTCCTGACGCCGAACTGAGCGCTGAAGCTCTCGCTTATCTGCTCGGCTTTCTGCCTCGATATCCCCTGGATGTCGGTCAGCCATTCGGGGTGATTCTCTATCACGTCGAAGGTGTCGGAGCCGAAGCGGTCGACTATCCGTCTGGCGGTGCGCGGACCGATGCCCTTTACCGCGCGGGAGGCGAGATATCTGTACATCTCCTCGGCGTCGCGCGGCACGTCTGTCTCGCTCGACTCGATCCTGAACTGCCGCCCGTATTTCGAATGGGTCTCCCAGCTTCCCTGCGCTCTCAGAGTCTGTCCCTCGGCGGCGTAAGGCACTACGCCTGTCGCCGTTATGAGCTCGTCGCCGCCGACGGTCTCGCGCGACTCCTTGTCTGGCGAAAGCTCGAGCACGGTGTAGCCGTTCTCGTCGTTGCGGTATATTATCCTCGAGATCTCGCCGCCGATGCGGATAAGCTCTCTCCCGTCAGCCGCAGGCGCGCCGGGCAGAGGAGCGCCGACCGACTGCGCTCTCCCGTCGTCCTCCGGCAGAGGCCCGAAGCCGTCAGGCTCCGCCGCGTCGGACGTATCGTCCGACATGCGGATAAAGCCGAACATCGGACGGCCGTCATCACCTGCGGGATCGCCGTCTTCGCCATAGGCGGCGGCGCGTCCCTCGTCCTCCGACGGATCGTAGCTGCCGAAGGGCATGAAAGCGCCGCTTTTATCAGTATTTTTTCTTTCCTGCGGCATATCTCACCTCAGCGGCCCGACTATCATGCCCTCTCTCACAGCCTGAGCGCCAGATCACGCTTCTCCCACGGCACGCCGAGATCCTCGCGCCCCATGTGACCGTAGGCGGAGAGCGGGGAATATATCGGACGGCGCATATCGAAAGCCTCTATGACGGCGGCAGGGCGGAGATCGAAGGCGGCCTCGACTGCCTTCTCGAGCGTCTCGTCGGGATATCTGCCGGTGCCGAAGGTGTCGACCATGACACTCACCGGACGGGCGACGCCGATGGCGTAGGCTACTTGCAGCTCGCATCTCGAGGCGTATCCGGCCGCGACGATGTTCTTCGCGAGATATCTGCAGGCGTAGGCGGCGGTGCGGTCGACCTTCGTCGGGTCCTTGCCGGAGAAGCAGCCGCCGCCGTGGCGGGAATAGCCGCCGTAGGTGTCGACGATTATCTTCCGGCCGGTAAGCCCGCTGTCGCCCATCGGGCCGCCGATGACGAAGCGTCCGGTGGGATTGACGAAGATCTTCATCCCGTCTCTTCGCAGAGCTTCCGGGATCACCGGGTCTATGACGTTGACGATTATGTCGTTCCTTATCCTCTCGAGCGGCATATCCGGCGAATGCTGGGTCGAGACGACGACGGTGTCGACGGCGACGGGAACGCCGCCCTCATATTCGACCGTGACCTGAGTCTTGCCGTCGGGACGAAGATAAGGCAGGAGCCCGCTCTTCCTCACCTCGGTAAGGCGCTTGGCGAGCCGGTGCGCAAGCGATATCGGCAGCGGCATGAGCTCCGGCGTCTCGTCGCAGGCGTAGCCGAACATGAGACCCTGATCCCCGGCTCCGATGTCGTAGCCGTCGGTCATCTCGCCAGCCTTGCTCTCGAGCGAGCGGTCGACGCCCATGGCGATGTCCGGGGACTGGGCGTGGATCATGTTTATAACGGCGCAGGTTTCGGCGTCGAAGCCGATGTCGGACGAGACGTATCCTATCTCCCTCACGGCTTCGCGGACGATCTTCTGGATATCTATATCCGCCGATGTGGTTATCTCTCCCATAACGGTAACGACGCCGGTGGTGGCGGTCGTCTCGCATGCCGAGCGAGCGAAAGGATCGGAGGCGAGCATAGCGTCAAGGACGCTGTCTGAGATCCTGTCGCATAGCTTGTCCGGATGCCCCTCCGTTACCGATTCGGAGGTAAAAAGTCTTCTTGACGCCATGATAAATTCTCCTGTCATGTATGATAAGGCGCAGAGGACCCGGAAAGGCGCAAAAAAAGCCCTCCGGATCCGGGGGAGCTGAAAAAGTGTCGTTATTATGCCGCGCCGCATTCAGACGGCTCAAAACAGCCGCAGCACGGCGGAAACATTCGGCGTAAGACCGCTCGACCTCTCATCTCTCCGGAATTGGCACCTTTCCCTTTTTAGGGCAGGTTGCCGGGCTTCACAGGGCCGGTCCCTCCGCCGCTCTTGATAAGAAGCCGCGCCTGGCGCGGCCGCAAGATGATTTTGCTGTACATATTATATCACCCACGGGCGATATAATAAAGAAATATCAGGTTAATTTTTTATTAAATGCGCTTATCCTCAGGGCGCTCCGACCGGGACGGAGGCGAAACGCCTCCGTCCGGCTATCAGATTCAGAATCCGAGTCCCTTGAGCCAGTTGACGCAGAGGGAAGACCACTGGGCGACATCCGGCATCGACGGCGCGAGGCCGAGCCCGTGAGCGCCGTGCGGGAAGACATGGAGCTCGAACGGGATATTCTTTTCCCTCAGCGCGAGGGCCATATTGAGGGAATTCTGCACCGGGACGGCTCCGTCCTCGGCGGTATGCCACATGAAGACCGGCGGGCAGTCGTCCTTTACCGCCAGCTCGCCCGACAGCTTCCTTACGAGATCCGGATCGGCCGGTCTGCCGAGCAGGTTGTCGCGCGAGCCGCCGTGCGTGTTGATGCCGAGCGATATGACGGCGTAGCAGAGGATCCCGGCGTTCGGACGGCAGGAGACCTTGTCGATCTCGTCGCCGCAGTCGAGTCCGCCGTCGTACTGAGTGACGCCCATTGTCGCGAGATGCCCTCCGGCTGAGAAGCCGAGCACGCCGATCTTATCGGGGTCTATGCCGAACTCTCCGGCGCGGAAGCGGACGAGACGCACGGCCCGCTGGATATCATACAGCTCGGCGGGATAGCGGTAGGGGCTTACCCGGTAGTTCAGCACGAAGGCGGATATGCCTCCCTCGTTGAGCATCTTCGCTATCGGCCACGCCTCGTGCTCGGCGCGCCCGCTGTATCCGCCGCCCGGACAGACGATGACGCAGCCGTGCGTCTGTCCTTCCTTATATGTCGGCAGAAGGAATGGGGTAAGTGTCGGCTCAGGCTGGCCGAATGACTCGTCGAACAGGGGAGTCCCGTTTTCCCAAAGCTTTATATCCATGATATAATCCTCCGTATCATACGCGTTTGTATTATTATATCACAAGCGCGGCGCGATGTAAAGTACGCCGAAGGATTTTTTGCACCGATTCCGGCTCTTGACATCGGGGGCGGCGTATGATATAATGTTGAAAAAGCCAGAAACGGAGACGGGATCATGAACATGGGAAGACACGATTACGATTTTCGCGCCCGGGACTTTACATCGGTCACCCGGCTGTCGCCGACGCCGAACGCCGATGCGCCGGCGTCATGCAGGCCTGACGGCGGCTGGGAGATCGTCGCGCCCGAAAGCGGCTCGCGGCTTATTCGGTATTACACATACGATCTCTGCCGCTTTCTCGCCGACGCCTTCGGAGTCTATATCCGCGTCCGCAGGACCGGCGACATCGCGGCCGAGCTTGATTCCCCATCGAAAAAGATCATCCTCGCCTGCGAGGACAATACGGGGGCGGGGATAATACAATCCGACATGAAGGCGGCGTACCGCATAACCGCCGCCGACGATCACATCACCGTAATCGGGAAGACCGAACGCGGCACGGCGCAGGGCGTCTATTATATCGAGGAATGCCTCAGGATGCGGGGTGACGGCAGGATGGCGGCCGAAGACGCCGAGCACGCGCCGCTCTTCTCGCCGCGCATGACTCATTCGGGAGTCGAGCTCGACACCTTCCCGGACGGCTTCCTCGCGGCCGCCGCCCACGCCGGAATGGACGCCGTGATAGTCTACGCCGGGCATCCCGACATGTCGCTGCACGGCTTCACCGATCCCGACGGGCTCTGGCCCGGAAGCAGCAGGGCGTACTGCGATTACGCCGATCTCGTCCGACGCGCTGAGGGCTACGGTCTCGACGTCTACGTTTACAGCCATATAAAATGCGACGTCCACCCATGCGATCCCGGTGCCGCCGAGTATTACGACGCATCGTTCGGGAAGATGTTCCGCGACTGCCCCGGGATAAAGGGGATAATCTTCGTCGGCGAGACCTTCGAGTTCCCGTCGAGGGACGAGCATACGTCGGGCATACGCATACAGCTCAAGCCCAAGGGAGAGACCCGTCCGTCCCCCGGCTGGTACCCCTGCTCGGATTACCCCGATCTCGTGAATATGGTGAAAAACACGATAAGGCGGTACAGCCCGGAAGCGGACATAGTCTTCTGGACGTACAACTGGGGATATGTCGGACGCGAGGAGCGGCTCAGGCTGATCGAGAACCTTCCCCGCGACATCTCGCTTCTTGTCACCTTCGACATGTGGGAGATATTCACCGACGAGAACGGCGCCGACTACCGGATAGACGACTACTCGATATCTTTCCCCGGCCCGTCAAAGGTGTTCGTCAGCGAGGCGGAAAAGGCGCATGAGCTCGGGATCCGCCTGTACACGATGTGCAACACCGGCGGGCGGACATGGGACAACGGAGCCTCGCCCTATCTGCCGGTGCCTCAGCAGTGGCAGAAGCGGTACGAGGGGCTTCGCCGCTCGCATGAGCTGTACGGTCTCGCCGGGCTGATGGAGGATCACCATTACGGCTGGCTCCCGTCGTTTTTGAGTCAGTTTTCCCGCAACGCCTTCATGACGAACGCCGTCCCGGACGACGAGATGCTGAAAATGATCGCCCGCCGAGACTGGAAGGAGAAGGCCGGCGACGCTATCGAGGCGTGGAGGCTGTTCAGCGAGGGGATATCAAAAGTCGTCGCGTCGAACGTCGACCAGTACGGCCCCTACCGCTGCGGCCCGACTTATCCGCTGCTGCTTTGCCAGACAAAGGACGATATAAAGCTGCCGTCGGTGTCGTGGGCGATGCACGGCGGCGACGCGATATGGAATCCGGTCTATCCCGACGGCGTCTTCGGCGACCCGAAGCGCTCGCTGCTCCGCCTCCGCCATGTGAGAGAGGTGGAAAAGCTGTTCAGGGAGGGGCTGGCGCTGCTCGAAAAGGCCGCCGCCGATATCGGCGCCGGATGCGGAAGCGAGATATCGAGGCAGACGGCGAACGCCGGATTCATCTGCCGCACCTATATCACCGCGCGTCACGTCATGGAGTGGAACATAGCCAAGCGCCTGCTCCTCGCGCTGAAAGCCGGGGAGACTCACGGATGCGACGGCGAGCTTTACGCCGCGATAGGGGTAGAGCCATACTCCGTAGACGCCCTCGCCGGATTCATGCGCCGCACGGCCGCTGACGAGACGGAAAACACGAACGCCGCCGTAGAATACTGGCGGCAGGACAGCAGCATCGGCTTCGAGGCGTCGATGGAATACGTCTTCAACGACGAGATGGCGGCGTGGAAAAACGCCGAGACGAAGAGATCGCTCGAAATGCTGGACAGACTCGTAAATGAGACGGACAAGGATCCCGCATCTCAAATATAACATCAATGATGTTGATTTTTCACGTTATATCTGATATAATATTGACAATCAAAGAATGAAGGGGGCGATGATAAGATGAGACGCTGCTACTGCTCGCGGACGCGGAGTCCGTCAATGATGGGCGCAGCTCAAGCTCTTCCGCGCAAAGTCTCATCACGCATGCCGGGTGAATACACCGCATCCGCGCACTCCTCCGGCATCACCGCCGGACAATGAAATGACATAATATCAAGAGGAATCAAAATGCCCATCAAAATCCCCTCGGCTCTCCCGGCGAGAGCCACACTCGAGGAAGAAAACATATTCGTAATGGACGAATACCGCGCCGAGCATCAGGACATCCGTCCGCTCAGGATCGCGATACTCAATCTCATGCCGACCAAGATCGCCACCGAAACGCAGCTTATAAGGGTGCTGTCGAACACCTCGCTGCAGCTCGAGCTGACGCTGCTCGGCACCGCCTCGCACAAGTCGACGCACACCAACCCCGAGCATATGGCGGCCTTCTATAAAAACTTCTACGACGTGAAAAACGAGAAGTTCGACGGCCTGATCATCACCGGCGCCCCGGTCGAGGAGCTCCCGTTCGAGGAGGTCGACTACTGGAACGAGCTCTGCGAGATCATGGAATGGTCGAAGACCAACGTCTTTTCCACCTTCCATATCTGCTGGGCGGCTCAGGCGGCGATGTACTATCACTACGGCGTGCCGAAGCACCAGATGCGCTCCAAGATGTTCGGCGTCTTCCCGCACAAGGTCGAGCTTCCCCGCCATCCGCTGGTGCGCGGCTTCGACGAGAAGTTCTACGCCCCGCACTCCCGCCATACCGAGGTCAGGCGCGAGGACATAGCGAAGGTGCGCGAGCTCAAGATCGTCGCGTACTCGGATATCGCCGGACCGTACATCATAGCCGACGAGAACAACCGCCGCTTCTACATCACAGGCCACAGCGAATACGACGCCGACACCCTCGCGCGCGAGTACTTCCGCGACCGCGACAAGGGGCTCGACATCGCCCTGCCGTACAACTATTTCCCGGGCGGCGATCCCGAGAACAAGCCCGTCTGCACATGGCGCGCGCACGCGAGCCTGCTCTATTCCAACTGGCTCAACCACTTCGTCTACCAAATGACGCCGTTTGACATCGACAGCATCTGACAGACAGAAAGCGGCGATACAAGCGATATGAAAAGCCTCACCGGGGCAAAGGCTCCGGTGAGGCTTTTTCCTTTATTCAGATGTTCCGCCGTGCGGCCGTCACTTCATCATCGACTTGAAGGCTTCGTTCACGCTGTTTCTCTCGGCGTCGCCGAGGACCACGAAGTAAATGTACTTTCCCTCCGACCAGATCTCGGCGTTCATGATCTTGCTTTCCTCCTCGGGGAGATAGTTGAAGTTCGAGTAGTTGGTCTGAATGTCGGTGATGTACTTCGTGAGAGCGTCGCGGACGGACGCGGTGTCGCCGCCGTCCTTCATCACGAACACTCCGTATGAGTCGGCGCCCGTCCCGGCCACCTGGAGCTTGAGCACATATCCGTCGACTCCGGCGGGATCGACGCCGACGACGGCGGAAAGATAATCGTCTCCCGGCTCGCCGAGGTCGTTTACCGCGGCTATATGTTTGTCGAATTCGTCGGCTATCTCGCGGGCGGTGTATTCCGGCAGGGAGCTGCCGCCGCATGACGCGAAGGCGGCGAGAAGGATGAGGGATGCGAGCAAAACGGCGATTTTTTTCATGGCAATAATCCTTTTCTGTAGCAAAAGTCTTTTGGAAAAGAGGTGGGGTTCGGGGAGGAGAGAAACCTTTTCTTCAGAAAAGGTTTCTCTCCTCCCCGATATGATCAAGGCACCTTATGCTTCCTGATGTTCTCGAGCTCGACGGCGAAGCTGATCTCGTTGAAGTGGAGGCCGTCGCCGTTCTGATAGCTGTCGGGGAGCCAGCCGTCCGAGCCGACAAGGACGGAGTAGGTGTCAAGGAACCAGACGTCCCCGTATTTTTCGTGCTTTTCCTGAGCGAGAGCGGCTATCCACTGATTCGCCGCCGTGATCTTCGTATTGTTTATCTGCGACTGGCTGGCGTAGTTGCGTGCGATCGGGAAGATCGTCTGCAGGACGATCACCGTCGAAGGACTCTGCTCCTTCACGGCGTCTATCAGCTTGCCGTACTCGCTTTTGAAGTAATCCTCGTCCATGAACGAAACGCCGTTCACGCCGAGGGTGATGTACATAAGCTCCGGCTTTTTCAGCCCGGCCGCCTCGGCTATCAGCTTTTCGCTCCCGTCGTCGGGATAGACGATCTTGGTTATCGTGGCGTACGACAGCGTCAGCGTCCCGCTCGCCGGGGTCCAGACCTGCTTCGTCTCCTTGCCGCCCGACAGCATCCTGTAAGGCTTCAGGCCGTACGTCGTCGAGTCGCCAACGAAGATGATCCTGTCGATGTACTCCTGACCGGCGTCCTCGGTCTCGCCGAGCAGCGCGTCCGGCGCGACTGACGAGTAAGACGACGTCTGCGCCGGAGCGGCGGGAGCCGCCGGAGCCGCGGTCTGCTGAGGCTGTGGATCGGCCGACACCGTAACTATGTTCGCGTCGGCCGGCTGTGTCTGCGGAGCCTGTGTCTGCGGCGCTTCGGTCGCGGCGGGGACGGCGGCGGCGGTATCGGCGTACTCGCCCTGAGACTGATATACCGCTTCTTCCTCGTACGGCAGACCCGTGATGACGCCGGAAAACGTCTCGTCCCCGGCGGCGGCGCCGCATGACGCGAGACAGGCGGCGGATATGAGCAGAGCGGCGGCATAAGCCGATGTTTTGATATTATTCACGCGGCACACCCCCTCAGAACTGCTTTTTGTAATCCTTCTGCTCGACGCTCTTCCTCTTCCTGTACGACCTGATGCCCATATAGACCGACACCGCGAGCATGTAGACCAGAACGTAAAACAGCAGCGCCGCGGCCACCGATCTTCCGCCGTTGAGATAGATCCCTCCGGCGAGTATGAAAACGACGACGAACGCGGTCGTAAGTGCGGCGAAATGAAGCAGTATCTGCCCGGCGGCGCTGAACCGGGAGTGAAACAGGCGGTTCGCGGCGGCGAAAAGCATGGAGAAGATGAACAGAAGGCACATGTACAGAAGATTCGGCACCGGATTCGTCAGCTCGCCCATCGAGGCGACGGCGGCGAATATGAACACGCACACCGTGAAAAAGACGCATCCGGGATAAAGTATATTATCTCTGAAATATTTCCATATCATGGTGAAAAAACAGTATCGGACGGGAAACGATAGGGCTCGGATTTTTACATTATTATATCACTTATCGGCCCTCAAATCAACGACGAATTGTAAAAAACCATTTACGCGCCTTCGCGGATGGTCCGATTTATCTGCCGCAAATGCGTCCTTGTCATTGACAAAACTGCAAAACTGTGATACAATAATTGTCATACCGCTATCATTATGACGGAGCGAAAAATGATAAACTATCTCACGGTGCTTCTGAGCGTCGTGCTCCTTGCCCTGCAGTTCACGGCCACAAAGCTGTATCAGCTCAAGTTCGGCTCGTCGCCGATATCCTCGGCGCGCTTCAACGTGATCGTCAGGAGCATAACCACTGTCATCTTCCTCGCCGCTACGCTTATCGCCGTCGGCGGGATCGAATTCTCCGGCTTCTCGCTTCTCTGCGCCGCCGTCATAGCGGCGGCCTGCGTCGCCTATACCATGCTCGGCTTCGCCGCGATGAAGCTGGGCCCGGTGTCGGTCTACACCCTGTTTTTGATGTGCGGCGGCATGCTCATGCCGTATCTTTACGGCGTCATCTTCCTCAACGAGACGATCAACACCGCGCGGATCCTCGGGATCATCCTCATGCTGCTGTCTCTCGCCATGCCGCTCCTCGACTCGAAGGCGGAAAGCGGCGGAAAGAAGAAGACCCCCGCCGTCTACTGGCTGCTCTGCGCCGTGATATTCGTGCTGAACGGCTTTGTCTCCATCTTCTCGAAGGTGCATCAGACGAGCTCGCTCGAGACTGTCGGCACAATAGAGTTCGTCTTCCTTTCCAATCTCTGCAATTTCGTCATTTCACTCGCCGCGTATCTCATCTTCCGCTCCCGCGTCAAGGGCAGCGCCGAACCCGAACCGGATGACGGCGCCTCTCACGGAAAGCTCGCGGCAGCGCTCGGCGCCACTCTGCCGGTGATGCTCGGCATCTGCGCCGTAGCCGCCGTGTTCGACGGGAGCTCGTATTTTCTGCAGCTCACCGGCGCGAAAAACCTCGACGCCTCTGTGCTCTACCCGATGATAACCGGCGGCAGCGTCGTTCTGAGCGCCCTCGCGGCCTTCATTTTCTTCGGCGAGAAGCCCAAGAAATTCGCCTTCATCGGTCTTGTCATCAGCTTCGCCGCGACATTCCTGTTCCTCGAGCTGTAATACGCATGTAAGACCTTCAAGCCACCGGAGTCCGTTATGCTGTTCAATTCCGTTGAATTCCTGATATTCTTCCCCATAGTAGTACTCGTCTTCTTCCTTCTCCCCGAACGGTTCAGAAGATACTGGCTGCTCGCCGCGTCGGTGTTCTTCTATATGTCGTTCATCCCGTACTACATATTCATACTCCTGTTCACGACGCTCGTCGACTATTTCGGAGCGCGGCTGATCGAGAAATTCTCGTCCCGGCCGGAGTACAAGAACATGTTCTTCGTTCTCGCGCTCGGGCTCAACATCGGGATGCTCGTCTACTTCAAATATCTCGGCATGCTCGGCGGGACGTGGAACGCGCTGTTCGGTTCCGCCGCTCCGCTCTCCGTCCCCGACGTCGTCCTGCCGATAGGCATATCCTTCCACACCTTCCAGTCGATGGGCTATCTCATCGACGCCTACCGCATGGGGAAGGCTCCCGAGCATAATTTCATCGACTTCTCGCTCTTCCTTATGTTCTTCCCGCAGCTGGTGGCCGGACCTATCGAGCGGTTCTCCGACCTCTCCGGGCAGCTGAAGAAAAAGCATTATTTCACATATCAGAACGCCTCCGAGGGCGGACGGCTGATGCTCTGGGGCATGTTCAAGAAGATCGCCGTCGCCGACAACCTCGCCCTCATCGCCGACAGGGTATTCGGCGACGTCGGAGGCTATGCCGGTATGCCGGCGGTGATAGGCCTCATCTGCTTCACATTCCAGATATACTGCGATTTTTCCGGTTATTCCGACATCGCCATGGGTGCGGCGAGGATCCTCGACATACGCCTCATGGAGAACTTCAAGACGCCTTACTTCTCCCGCTCGCCCGCCGAATTCTGGCGGCGCTGGCACATATCGCTGTCGACATGGTTCCGCGACTACATCTACATCCCGCTCGGCGGCAGCCGTGTCTCGACTCCCCGCTGGTGCCTGAACGAGATGATCACCTTCGCGGTGTCCGGCATCTGGCACGGCGCGTCATGGACCTTCGCCTTCTGGGGACTGCTGAACGGCATATGGGTCATATCCTGCCGCCTGCTCAGACCCGTCGGCGACATGATCGGCAGGATCACGCAAGGCGCGCTCGGATATGTCCCGCTTCCCGGCGGCGCGAAGAAGGAATCGGAGCTTGACGACGACGCGAAGGCCGAGTATCTCGCCTCCCGCGGAGGCAGGCCTCTGCGCTTCATCCGCTCGGCCGGAGCGACGGCGGTCACCTTCGTCCTGATCTCGCTGTCGTGGGTGTTCTTCCGCGCCGACACCTTCTCCGACGCCTTCACGATGCTCGGTCACATCTTCCTCGCCGACAAAGGCGACTTTTCAGCCGTTCCCGAGATACGCCTGTGGGCGGCCGGGATCTGCCTGTTCATCCTGATCGCCGTCGAGCTTATAATGACCTACACGCCTCTCATGAAGCACCTGTCGGCCATATCCTCCGGCGAGATAAAGTCAACCGTCGGCATGACCGCCGTGAGGATCCTCGTCTACGCCGCCTTCGCCGCCGTTATAATCCTCCTCGGCGCCTACGACAACCGCAGCTTCATCTACTTCCAGTTCTGACCGGCGCGTCAGCGATTAAGTTTAAACAAATATAGTTTATATTATTTTAATCATCAGTTTATACATCGTTTCAATTTTCGAGCTATAATCATTACAGCATATTACACAAACAAAATCCGCTGATATCCGAAAGGAGAAAAACATGGAAGACATGGCCAACAACCTGATCCAGTGGGTAATAAACGCCGGGATCAAGGTAGTTATCGCGCTCATCGTGCTGCTGATCGGCTTCAAGATCGTCAACAGCATCTTCAAGAAGCTCGAGACGGCGAACGCCAAATCGGGCAAGATCGACGCCTCCGCCTTCAGCGCCATAGCCTATGTCGGAAAGCTGCTGCTCAAGATCGTCATCGTCGTCTGCCTCATCAGCTATCTCGGCATCAACACGACCGCCGTATCGGCGCTCATCGCCTCTCTCGGCGTCGCGGTCGGCTTCGCCCTCAACGGCACCGTCTCCAACTTCGCCGGCGGCATCCTGCTGCTCTTCACCCGCCCGTTCAAGGTCGGCGACTTCGTCGATCTCGCCGGATATACCGGAACGGTCGAGGAGATCCACATCGTCTACACCAAGCTGGCGACGATCGACAACCGCGTCGTTTCGATCCCCAACGGCACCGCCTCCACCACCAATGTGGTGAACTACTCCGTAAAGGAGCTCCGCCGCGTCGACCACACCTTCACTGTCGCTCAGAACACCGACTGGGAGAAGGCCATGGAGTGCATCAAGAGCGTCATCGCCGCCTGCCCGACCGTAGAGCAGGAGGCCGACAACATGGTCCGCGTGATCAGCAACACCGGAGCCGGCATCGAGATCACCTGCCGCGCCTGGTGCAAGAACGCCGACTACTGGGAGACCTATTTCAGCCTCAACGAGGCCGTGAAGAAGGCCTTCGCCAACGCCGGCATCGGCCTGCCTCACCAGCAGCTCGATGTGCATATGCAGGAAAAGTAAGATCGGGATATCACGAAAAGCATTTCTCCCCGCCGCAGAAGCGGCGGGGAGTTTTTATGTGGCCTAGATATTCGTCTTTTTTTACGTGGACAGGCTCACCCGCCTATCGCGGCGAGGGCGTCGTGGATGGCGAGAAGATTCGCCGTGTCGGTATCGGTCGGCAGCTCGCAGCCGGGCATGAACATGGCCCGGCGTCCTCCGGCGCTCTTCGCGACTCCGAGCAGCGCCTCCCTTGTATGCGTATAATCGCAGGAATAGACGTCGGAAACGGGATCGATATTCCCGTTCAGTATGCACCTGTCGCCGACGATGTCGAGCGCTTCGGCGAAATTCACGACGTGATCGACGTCGATTATCTTCGCTCCGCATCCGCTCGAATACGGCAGTATGGCGGTCGTGTTGCCGCACATATGAAGGCGTCCGGTGATCCCGAGCTCCGCCATGCGTGAGAAGATCTTCTTATGCTCGGGGAGTATGAACTCCTCATACACCGACGGGGAGACGAGCGACGCCACCGGATCGGCGACATATGCGTACTTCACGCCGACGGAGGCGAGGCAGGAGATGAAATCGAGAGTCGTTTCGGTCACGGTGTCGAGAAGCCCGGCGCACAGCTCCGGCTCATCGTACATGTCCATCAGCAGATCCTGAACGCCGCGGACGTTACCGGCGACCGTCATCGGGCCGACGCAGAGCACCATCGGATCGACGTCAGGATCGGCGAGGGCGTACTCTGCGGCTTTGACGAGATCATACAGCCTCGGTATCTCCGCCGCCCTGAGCGGACGGAGAGATGCGGCTTCGCTTATGTCACCGAGGGCGTATTTCTTCGCCGTCGGCAGCTTGTGCGGGAAATACGAGACCTCGGTGCCGTAGCCCTCGGCCTCTCTCAGCAGATCGGAGGCTATCTGGATAAAGTCGAGCTTGTACTCGCGTGCGGCAGCGGCGGCGGCGTCAGCCATTTTTCGCCAGTCCTTGCAGTATGTCTCGATATCCATCCCCTTCCCTCCGTCAGCGAAGCGGCAGACGGCGCTTCCGACGATGGTGAGGTTCGGGCGGCGGTCGACCTTTTCACCGGCGAGATAGGCGGCGAGACGTTCCTTTGAGTTCATAACCTTCTCCTTTTTCAAAGAATATAAAAATCTTTATATTTTTTGGATTTTCATGCTATCTGCATACTATTTTGATATGATTATATGTTAATAAAAAAGCCGCGGCATGCCGGGGGCGTGAGCTTTTCACGTCACGCCCCGCAGCGTCATGATGTCATCTGCCGTCGTCGGCGTCGCAGATCTTGAGGAAGTCGATGCAGCGCTTTGCTTCCTCGAGACCGGTCGGGTGAAGTCCCTCGCTCTCGACGACCATGAGGATATTATTTTCGATGCAGTAATTTCTCACGGCCTTGCAGGGGGCGTCGCCGAGACCGACCGATTTGCCCTCTCCGCCCTTAATGCCGTCCTTGAGATGCACGACCTCGATGCGGTCCCTGAGCTTTTCGACCAGAGCGATCGGGTCGACGCCGGCGTTCCACGCCCAGAAGGTGTCGATCTCGAAATCCATCTTCGAGCGGGCCTGGAGCTCGTCGTGGATGATGATGCCCTCGGCCGTCGGCAGGAATTCGTGGCTGTGGTTGTGATAGCCGAGCTTTATGCCCTCGGCGGCGAATTTCGGGACGAGCTCGTTCGTCTTTTCGATGAAGTTGTCGAGCTTTTCCTTCGTGCCGATGTCGGCGCCGGGAATGATGTAGCGGGTGGCGCCGATGGTCTTGTGATAGGCGACCGCAGCGTCGAAATCGTTGTACGCCGCCTCCCAGCCGCTGTGCGTGCCGGAGCAGACGAGACCGTACTCGTCGAGCATGGCCTTCACCTCGGCGGCCTCATGGCCGAAGAAGCCGGCGAACTCAACGTAGCTGTAGCCCATCTCGGCGACCTTTTTGAGCGCTCCTGCGAGATCCTTGTCGGTGACGTCGCGGACGCTGTACATCTGAAGTCCGTATTTCATCCTGATTATTACCTCCGTCGATAGAAGCGGAAATCTTCCGGTTACATTATACCACACAATGGGACGCTTTACAACCGTTTTTCAAAAAAAATATCCTTTGCCTGTTTACATCGGGCGCGATATGTGGTATAATTTACTCATAGAAGGGAAACTGCCCTCATCTGCAAGGAGAAAAAGCCATGGAAAACATCAACGTAACCGTATGGAACGAATACCGCCACGAGAAAAGCGAGGAGCACATCAGGGCGATATACCCCGACGGCATCCACAACGCGATAAAGAGCTATCTTGACACCGTGCCGGGACTCACCGTCCGCACCGCCACCCTCGACGAGCCGGAGAACGGTCTGCCGCAGGAGGTCGTCGATTCCACCGACGTCATGCTCTGGTGGGGACATATGGCTCACGGCGAGGTGAAGGACGAGGTGGTCGACCGCGTATGGCGCCGCGTCCAGCAGGGGATGGGGCTCATCGTGCTCCACTCCGGGCACGCCTCGAAGATCTTCCAGCGCATCACCGGCACCCGCTCCTACGACCTGAAATGGCGCGAGGACGGCGACAAGGAGCGTCTGTGGGTCATCGACCACAGCCATCCGATCGTACAGGGCATCGGCGACTACATCGAGCTCGAGCATGAGGAGGTCTACGGCGAGACCTTCGAGATCCCGACTCCCGACGAGCTGATCTTCATCTCTTGGTTCGAGGGCGGCGAGGTCTTCCGCTCCGGCCTCACCTACAAGCGCGGCAGCGGCAAGATCTTCTACTTCCGTCCGGGTCACGAGTCTGTGCCGACCTATCACAACGAAAAGGTGCTCAAGGTCATCGAGAACGCCATCTTCTGGGCCGCCCCAACGGTATATCCCAAGTACGGCACGGGATATGTGAGACCGCTGGAGAAGGTCGGAGGGAAAGAGATAAAGTAAACGCCGATATTAATGAGGGGAATCATAATGAAGATCAGAAATCTTTCAGCATGGATCATGACGGCGCTGCTCTCATCATCAGCCGTCATGACATCGTGCGGGGGGGGTAGGTCAGACACCGGCATCAACGACAGCATCTGCAGATGAAACTCATGAAGCCTCTGCAGAACCGGCCGAAACCACGACCGAACGTATGTATCCGGATCTGCCTGACAGCGATTTCGGCGGTACTTCGTTCGACATCCTGACGACCAGCAACTGGGCGAACACCTGGACGGAAATATACGATTTCTATGCCGAACAGGAGAACGGAGAGCCGATAAACGACATGGTCTTCCGCCGCAACCGCGCCGTCGAAGAACAATACAATGTCGTTATAAACGAGATAAACCACATGGGTGCTGACAAGGGAGGCAACGACAAAAACGGCGCAAAGCTGTTAAGAAACAGCGTCATGGCGGGCGATCAGGCATATGACGCGTGTCAGATAGGCTCAGTCGACGTAGCCACTCTTGCGTATGAAGGATATCTTCTCGAACTCAAGAGTGAGGTGCCGAATCTGAATCTCTCGAATATATGGTGGGATCAGCCGTGTATAGAAGATGTGTCGATATTCGGCAAGACCTTCTATGCCACAGGTGATATCAGCACTCTTGACAATGATACCACATTCTGCTATATATTCAACAAAAAACTGATACAGCAGTATGGCATGGAAAGTCCTTACGATCTCGTCAAAGACGGAAAATGGACCAATCCGAAGTTCGCCGAGATGGTCGTTCAGGTATCTGAGGACCTGAACGGCGACAGCAAGATGGACGAGAACGACCGTTACGGCTTCTGCATCTGGCACGAAGCGATGCGTTCTCTTGTACATGGAGTAGGCTGCCGCTTCTGCGACCTTGATGAGAAGGGCGAGCTTGTCCTTACACTTAACGATCCCAAAGTCGCTACTGCTGTCGAGCAGTTCTCCAAAGCAGCCTACGACCGTAATATCGCTTATTCCATATATCATCAGGCTGACCTTGTCGAACCGATGTTTGCCGCCGACCAGATCCTGTTCCACAACCGGTATCTCTGCATGATAAAGAAATACCGCAACATGGATTCCGATTTCGGCATCGTCCCGGTAATGAAGTTTGACGAGGCACAGGACACCTATTACTCGACAGTCAGTTCGTATGGCTGTGCTTTCATCTGCGTTCCGACAGTCGTCGAGAACGTCGAAATGACAGGCACGATCCTTGAGGCAATGGCCTGTGAATCGATGTACACCGTCACGCCGGCATATTATGACATAACACTTCAGGGAAAGAATTTCCGTGATGATGAATCGTCAGCGATGCTAGACATAATCCTCGCCAACCGAGTTTTCGATCTCGGCATGTTCTATGCCGTCGGTGATTATTACACTCATATAATGGAACTTTTCTACAAGAGCAGCACGGACTTCGCCTCGATGTACGAAAAATACCTGCCAAAAGCCGAAAAGAAGCTGGCTGAGATAAACGAAGCTTTCAGTTCTCTCGGATAATGTACACTATTAAAGACAAAAGACCTCGAAAGAGGTCTTTTGTCAGCTATATGATATCTCAAAGCGGAAAGATGCCATGTCACACAGTTATCATCACGGACAGTTTTTTCTCCCCATTCTATTGTAAACCGCATTTCAAAGTGGTATAATATACTCGCAGATCATATCACCCGAAAGGACACGCCATGAGCACCATCAACGTATATTCCTTCAACATCCTCACCGACAACTGCACCAAGACCGGCGGCACCCGCTTTTCCGAGCGCTCGAAGCTCTTCGCCGATCATTTCCTGACGCTCAAGCCCGATCTCATCGGCTTCCAGGAGACGCAGCCGCCGCAGAGACAGTGGCTGATGGACAATTTCACCGAGTTCGAGATCTGCGGCGTCGGCCGCGACAGCGATCTTCTCGGCGAGAGCAACGTCGTCGCCTACCGCCGGAGCCGCTTCGATCTCGTCATGCTCGAGACCTTCTGGCTCTCCGACACGCCGCACAAGGCCGGATCGCGCTTCTCCACCGATCAGAGCGACTGCCCACGCATCTGCACCTGCACCGTCCTGCGCGACCGCGAGACCGGCAAGGCGCTGCGCCACTACAACACCCATCTCGACCACGTCGGGCAGTTCGCCCAGGCGCAGGGGATCTCTCTCATCCTGAACCGCATCGCCGCCGACTACGACACATGGCCGCTCCCGGTCATCCTCACCGGCGACTTCAACGTGACGCCCGACAGCATGGTCTACAAGTCGGTCGTCGGCTTCACCGGCTGCGGCTTGCCGCTGAAAGACGTCACAGCCGACGTCGGCCCGACCTTCCACGGCTTCCGCAAGGACTGGGCGGGAGTGAAGATCGACTACGTCTTCACCACCCTCCCCTGCGACACGTCGAAGTCGGCGACAGTCACCGCCGAGGTGGACGGCCTGACGCTCTCCGATCACTACCCGGTCGGCGCCGTCGTCGAGCTGTGAGACTGTATTAAATATCACACAGCAATTTTGAATACGGTATGAGTGCGGACCGGCAGTCATACGAAAAATCCCCGCCTTTAAAGACGGGGATAAGTTTTATCCGTTTGTCTGACGTTCTCTCACTCGTCGAAGTACTGATCGTTTATCTTGTCGAGCGACTTCTGAGCCGCCTTGAGCTTCGACTCGTACCACGACGCGAAGCCCTTGTTCGAGGTGGACAGATCGTGCCCGATGGAGTTCATCGTGAACGACGAGAGATAATATCCGATGTCGTAGAAGCGGTTGGCGCGGATGATGTCGAGCATCTCGGCCGAATCGGCGTCGCGGGCGGCCTTCGTCTTGCAGACGGTCTCGAAGTAGACCGGGGCGACGTCGCGGTACTGCAGGTACATCCAGTATTCGAGCACCGCCGACAGCATGTCGAGGTCGCCGTTCGTTATCGGCAGGATTATGCCGGAGCATCCGGCGTCGACGCCGGTGGCGTAGCCGGTCATCTCCTCATAGAACTTCGGCGGCGGCACGCAGCCGATGTCGTAGTCGACGTCGCGGAAGGAGACGAGCGAGATTATCGTCGCCTCGGTCATGGCGAGCCTGCCCTGACGGAAGGCGTCGCTCGTGTAGCTCGTGCCGTCCTGTCTCACCAGCCACGCGCAGTCCTGATCGAAGAAATCGAACAGCTTCGTGAAGACCTCGTCGGCTTTTGCGACGTCGAGGACGATCTCGAGCCGTCCCTCGTCGCCGACGCCCTGCACGATGCGGAGCCCCGCCGTCCAGATGATATTGATCGGCGTGCCCCACCATGTCGCGGCGAAGCCGTACTGATCCTTCTCGATGTCGAGCGTCCCGTCGCCGTCGAGATCGTACGAGAAGGCGGCGGCGTCCTTCGCGAACCTGTCGAAGGTATAAAGCCCGTCGCGAACCGCCTGATACGGCAGCTCAAGGTCATACTTTGCGAAGAGATCCTTGTTGAAGATGTAGATCTTGGTCTCCTTGAGCGCGCTCTCGGAGAGATCGTCCGGCAGGACAAACAGCTTTTTGCCGATGGTCATGCCCTCGAGCATATGCCTGTCCCACCATTCATGATCGAAGTCGACATAAGGCAGCTGATACCAGTCGAGAGCGAGTCCGGCTCCCGGATAATCGAAGGCGAGGCGCGCGTGGGCCGCGACGAGCTGATATGCGTCGTCTCCGGCCATGATGGTGTTCCGCGCGTTCGTGCCGTACGCGTCGCCGGCGCCGACCACCTCCTGCACGTCGACCTCGAATTTCTCCTCGACGGCGAGGTTGCGGTAATAGACGGCGTCGTTCAGAACATCGCCGCTCAGCTCGTCGAAGGTGTAGTCGATGAGCCTTCCCGCTCCGTCGCCCTCGCGCTTGTAGATGACGATGGGCTTGTTGCCGTATTTCAGCTCCGGGAGCTCCGGCCCGGGAAGCTCTGTCGTCGTCTCGGCGGCAGCGGCGGCTTCGGTCTCGGTCCCGGCGGAAGCGGTCTCGGCCGGCTGACCCGACTCGGCGGCGGTGCCGCAGCCGTATATACCGAGAAGCATCGCGGCGAGTATCGCGGCTGATATCTTTTTCATCATGTTTTCCCCCAATGGCAGAACATTTTTCTCCTGACATAATTATATCACATACTCCGGCTCAAATCAACACATTTTGCACCGCCGCCCATATAAAATTTGCCGTTTCCGTAATACCGGGTCCTCTGCCCCTTGCTTTTTCCGATCGGATGGTGTAAAATAGTGTGGATCAGAATGAGGTGAACATGATGAAGATACCGAAGTCCCGCCGCGACGGGTTCGTTATAATAACAGCCGTCTATATCGCCGCTGCCGCGGCAGGGATCCTGCTCTACCGCGTCTTAGCCGGGATATTGTCCCCGGCTGTCTCGCTTCTTGTTTCCGATACCGCCGCGACGGTGATCGTCTACATATTCAGCGTCCTTCTGCGGAACGCCTCGGTCTATGACCCGTACTGGAGCGTGCAGCCGCCGGTCATCATGCTGTCAGCCGCCGTGATGTACGGCTTCGGCGCGGCGGGGACACTTATGTGCGCCGTGATCCTTTACTGGGCGGTGAGACTGACGGGAAACTGGGTCTATACCTTCGGCGGGCTCGGGCATCAGGACTGGCGGTACACGATGCTGAAGGAGAAGACCGGGAGATTCTATCAGATCGTGAACTTCACCGGCATACACATGGTGCCGACGCTGATAGTGTACGCCTGCACCCTCCCCGCCGCCGAGACTATGCGTTCGGGAGCCGGGATAAACACAGGAGTCATAGCCGGGGCGGCAGTGTCAATAATCGGCGTCGCTCTCGAGCTTTTCGCCGACATCTCGATGCACCGATTCCGGGCGAAAAAGACGGGCGGTCTCATCCGCGTCGGGCTGTGGAAATACTCGCGCCACCCGAATTATCTCGGCGAGATCATGATGTGGTGGGGCGTCGCCCTGTCGTCGTGCGCCGCGATGGGCTTCTCGCCGCTTTGGATCGCCGGCGCCGCCGCGAATACCGCGCTCTTCCTCGCCGTCAGCATACCAATGGCGGACAGACGTCAGTCGGCGAAGCCGGGATATGACGACTACCGCCGCGAAACGAGGATGCTGCTCCCTCTGCCGAGGCTGAGGGCCGTAAAGCCGGACGAAAAATGAGCCCCCCGCAAAATCGTCCGAAGGCAGAACTTTTTTTGCAAAAGCCCTTGACAAAACCGCTCCGATGTGGTATAATATCATCTGTCACGCGGGAATGGCGGAATTGGTAGACGCGCACGTTTGAGGGGCGTGTGGAGCATTCCATACGGGTTCGATTCCCGTTTCCCGCACCATGACAGATTAAACCACGCAGAAGCGTGGTTTTTTCGTGTTTATATTTTAGTATCAGGAAATCCGTTTCCCGATTTCAGACACTTTATAAATGAAGGGAGATGAAAAGCATGGCTCTGATCGACGAATACTGCGAAAGCTATATGGCGAAGGTGTTCTACTTCTGCCTGAAAAAGACAGGAGTCGAAGACACGGCGGCTGAACTCGCCGCTGAGATCAACTTAGAGATCGTCAAAGCTCTCGCCGGCGGGATAAAACCGAAAAACTTTGGCGGATGGGTCTGGGCGGTGGCGCGCAACCGCTGGGCACGTTTTGCCAAAGCAAGTTATTACGGAGCGGATAAAGACGTCGCCGAACTGTCGGAGATCGAGGATTCCGTCCCCGGCGGCGAAGAAGCCGAAACCCCGGTAATACTTGCCGACGAGCTGTCGAGGCTGCGGCGCGAGCTGGCTTTCATTCGTTCTGATTACCGGCAGATACTCGTCGCTCATTATTTTGAGGATATGAGCGTCTCAAAGATCGCAGAGCGCTACTCTCTCCCTGTCGGGACCGTCAAAACGCGGCTGCAGGCCAGCCGCCGGAAACTGAAGGAAGGAATGGAAATGGCAAGAGAATTCGGAAAGAGAAGCTACAAACCCGAAGAAATAACATTCTTGAACAACTGCACGTCGACGGGAGACAACGGTCAGCCATGGTCTGTGCTGAAACATCTTCTGTACAAAAATATATTTCTTGAGTGCTACGATAATCCGTCAACGGCACAACAGCTCTCACTGGAGCTTGGCATCGCCCTGCCCTACATGGAAAGCGAACTTGACTATCTGACATATGAGACATTTCTCGTGAAGAAAAATGACAGATACGAGACTGACTTTCCCATCATCTCCGCCGAAGCGCAGAAAAAGCTGCATGAGCTCGACATGGCTGCCGCCGAAAAACTCCCGGCGATGCTTACGGCGCTTGTCGACGCGGCGGCGGATTATTACGGCGAGTCGCTGTGGGGCGGCAGGATAAGTTATGATGACGCAAAATGGACGCTTTTGATGCAGGCTCACGACAGCACACAGGTTGAGAATGCGAACAGCGGATGGACAGGATATACCAAAAGACCTGATAACGGAGCCTGGGACATAACCGGATATCAGCAGGCCGGCATCGAGCATCCGGAATTTGTAGGTCTGCACGGAAATATGAACTGTAAGGATCTCCCTGACAGCGATATGGATTTCCGGCAATACAAATTCATGCGGTTCGGACTCGATCGGAACACTCCTCTGTTTCTCAGCGAACGCCAGACGATAACTCTTTACAGCGTTCTGCGCGGAAAAAGCGAGCCGGAGGATGCCGAAACCATGGAAGAACTCGCGGGATTCGGATATCTGAAAAAAGCCGCCGGCAGATATGAGACGAACATGGTCATCTTCACAGACGCTAAAAGACGGCAGATAGACATACCTGACGGCGTATCCGGTGCGAAAGCGGAAAAAGTCAGGGACATACGCCGGGAGATCTTATCTGTCACTTCAAAGCTTTCCGCGGACGGGCGCAAAGTAATACTCAGCGATCTGCCGATGCGGTTCAGAGACGATCCTCGATTCAGCTATGTCACCGCCGGGCATCAGCTTGAGCGCGGGTACACGCTCGACGCGGCTCTCGCCTGCGGCTGGCTGAAATATAATGAGAACACCCTTAAATCCGTCGGAGCGTTCGCGGCTATGCAGTAACAAGTCGGTAAGCGAAATCATATTACGTGATATAAAACGCAGGGGACTGCCGTGAAAACAGTTCCCTGCGATTATTTTGTTTTTGTCCTGATCCCGGTCTTCTTTATCTTCCCGGCTTTGTTCCGCATCGATAATGCCTGTTTTTTGTTTGTATTGAATCCGTTTTTTCTTCGCCGCCGGAAACAGAAACAGAAATCGTGCCGCGCTCATCCGCCGTACCATGACGGGACGACACGGCACATGTCATCGTACCAGCTCATTATTTCTTTTGTCTGCTCAGTGAACTTACGGATCTCGTCCTCGCCGAAGGGGATCGCCCACGGGATCGAAGAAAGCGTGTTGCTGCTTATGTAGAGCGCCAGCAGCCGCCAGAACAGCGGCGGCACGCTGCCGCCGAAATATCCGTCGACCATGCCGCAGGCAAAACGCGGCGCCTTCTGCGCGCACCATACTATTCGGTTGAACTCCTCCCACGGGTCGCCGAAATCATATCGGTCAAAGTCGATGATCACAGGCTTTCCGTTTTCGATCATCATGTTCCCGATGTGATAATCGCCGTGCTGAAAGCACTGCGGACGGCCGCGCAGAAGATCGCGGCTTCGCTCTATATATTCGATAAAGCACTCCGCGCCTTCAACCTTTATCGGACATTCGATATAATTCTTTATCTTTCTGTCCATCTTCGCGTTGAAGCGCGGCTCCCAGCCGGGCGCGTTTTCGGTGGCCGGGATCGAGTGGATCTTTTTCAGTATCGCTCCCGCTTCACATCCGAGCTCATACTGATCAGCTTCCGGCATCGGCGGCACGGCGTCCTCGGCGTTCACGCCGTCCACCCAGCTCTGCAGGGTGTAAAAGCCTTCTTCGCACTCTCCGCATTCAAGCGGCTCACACATCGGGACGCCGAGAGAATACATCTTCTTCTGCAGCTCAAATGACTTCTTCGCCCGCTCGGCCTTTTCATGCGGCGCGACGCGCAGGAAATACCTTTTCCCGTCACTTCCTGCTGCGCAGTATTTGCTGTCTCCCGACCAGCCCGCCGTTATGGGATAAAGAGCGCGAAAACCGAGATCATTTTTCATATATCATCCTCCCGTTTTTTTATTCATTCTCTCCCCCGTCCGCATACCCTCGCGATGATCTTCCGCGTCGCCCCGGCGTCGATGACAAAGGAACAGCCCCTTTCGCGCTCCCCGACCGTCGTCGCGTATCTTATAAAATTATCGAGCGAGACGCCGTTGCGCCTGTTTATATATCCGCCCATCGTGTCAAAATTCCCGCCTTCGGCGAGAAAGATCGTCCTGAAAAGACCGAGGAGCAGATTGGGGCTGAATCTGCGGCTGACGGCGATCTCGACGTCATGGAAGACAAGGCGCCGGTCCTCGACGGCATAGAGGATGAATCCCATCCTTTCCGGCAAATCTTCGGCGACGGCGGCATGAAGAACGGGATCTTCCGTCCTCAGATTGTAGCTGATCCATTTTTCCCTGTTTTCGGCAGAACCCATATCATCGCCGAAAAGCCATGACAGATTTTCGACGATGGTATCGAGTATAAAATCCGTAAGTACGGTGTCCGCCAGCATCTCGTCGGGGCGGTATATATGAAAATCCATTTTATCATCCAAAACACAGCGGGAGCCCGGATCCGGAGCTCCCGCTTATGATATATCGTCCTTAAACCCTTATCTTCTTTATCTCCTCGGCGTAATACTGCACGAGCTCGAACTTCGTGCCGGGCATCAGCCTGTGATCCGGGCAGGGCAGGAAGCCGCCGAGCGACGCGAGGCGCTTCATGCGCTCGATCTCGGCGTCAACCGCCGCCTTGTCCTTGCGAAGGGCGGTCTTGTCCATGCCGCCGACGCCGTGAAGGCCTGGCCCGAATTCATTTCTCGCCGCCTCGAACTGATCGCCCCAGACGCCGACCTCGATCGGGAACATAGTGTTGACGCCGCTGTTATACCACGTCGGTATCAGCTTGCCGATGACGCCGTCACAGTCGAGAGAGATTATGTCAATGCCGTACTCATGGCAGAGATCGTTGCGCTTCTTATAGTGCTTGGCGGTGAGCTCATCAAAGATATCCGGCGCCAGCAGCGGACCGTTCTTGAAGCAGATATCCTCCCAGTAGTGGGCGAAATCGAACTTCGCTCCGGTCTCGAGCACTGTCTTGGCGCACTGATACTGCAGCTCGGCGTAGGTGTCGACGATATCGGCGAACAGCGTCTCGTCGTCGTCGTAGATAAGATAGCTCATGCCGACGACCGAGCACATGTTGCGGATCTCGCCCATGACCGAGCCGAGGTGCAGACCGATCGGTATATCCTTCGGGCGGGTCTCGTTGAAATGTTTGAAATACTCGACGTTCACGCGGTCGGGACGGAACTGCATCTTCGGCAGATACAGCTCCTCGAAGGCTTTGCGGTCCTTCAGTATATAGTCGTCCTCGGACGGGATCGAGTTTACGCCGGGCTTGATCCTCTCGATTATGCCGCTGCCGCCCTGAACGCGCTTCGTGCCGTCCGGAAGGACCTCGAGCACCTTTGACTCAAACGCCGGAGAAAGACCGTTGTTCGTCCCGACGCAGTGATACCAGTTGAAATCCCAGCCTATCAGCTTGTCGAGCTCCATATCCTTCTCGCTGCCGTCGTAATTGCCCTCCGACAGCTCCTTCGGGATCTTGCCCTGCTCCGCCCATTCGACAAGAAGCTCGCCCCAGTAGCCGAAATGAACGGCCGGGAAACGGTCGGCGGGCTTATAGTGAAGGATATTCATCGCGCGTTCTCTGTTGGTCATGACGTCCTCCGAGTTGTCATATTTTATGATGATAATATTATACCCCCTGCATCGGAAAATAACAAGCGATAAGGGCTAAATCGAATGTAAACATAAAATGAACGCCATCCAGCCGTGCCGGATGGCGTCCGTATCACTCATGTCAGCCGATAAAGCCGTAATAATTGCACTTATATCCCGCAAGACGGGAGGCGAGCTCAAATATCATGAATATCAGCGCCGATCTTTCACGCGCGTTACTCATATAGAGCGTCAGCGGCTCGTCGTCGCCGGTTTCCACCTGCATACGGGTAAGATTGCCGTATCCGGTCAGCCTGCCGAGAGCCTCGTCTGCCTTTTCTTCTGATATGCCGCATTTCCCGGCGGCAGATCTCGCCGTTACGGCGTCCGGACCGCTGAGGATATATGTCAGCACCTTCCTTATGTCGGGATCGCAAAGCATTCCGAGATATCCGACGGCCCCGCTGTCGTCAAGCAGCGGGACGGACTCCTTCTCGGTCTTTGTCCGCACGAAGGCCATATCGCACGCGGCGTAAACCGTTCCGTAATTTGCCCTACAGAACATCGACTGACACTTCGGATCTTTTTTGAGATCGCTTTGGATCGCGTCCGCCGCCTCCTCCGGCGTCCTGTCGTCGAAATGAAACGCCCTGCCGAGGCATCCGATCACCGCCCTGTACGCCTCCTGCGGCAGCGCCGACGGGTCGATCCTTCCGTCCTGTTCCCTTTTCCTGCCGTAGAGCTCGTCGACGCTGACGCCGAACTGATCGGCGATAAGAGGCAGGAGCGTGACGTCCGGCATCGTCGTGCCGTTCTCCCATTTGCTTACCGCCTGAGTCGAAATCCCCACCGCCGAAGCGAGCTTTTCCTGCGTCATCCCGGCTTCCCTGCGCAGACGCGCTATGTTTTCGCTTATCATCGCGCTTTCCTTTCGTTTCCCTGTTTCGTATCCCGTGTGAGCTCACCGTATATAATTATACCGCGGCGGATGAGAATAATCAA
Organism: uncultured Clostridia bacterium; assembly: GCA_946407735.1. Taxonomy (GTDB): domain Bacteria; phylum Bacillota; class Clostridia; order Oscillospirales; family CAG-272; genus JAAZGC01. Next base: position 177,629 of record CAMJPL010000001.1, on the reverse strand, counting down.
TAACCGCGATGTATATATAATCAACCGTCCGGGGAGGGTTTCGCCGCGGCGGATATATCACGCATTTTATTATCATGCGGGTATTGAAATCCGATACCGGATATGGTATAATAATGCACGTCAAAGCGTATTATCAGTGAGGTAATTAAAATGACGAGACGCATACTGTCAGCGATACTCGCGGCGATGATCATCGCCTCCGCGGCGGCCGCCTGCGGGGATTCTTCCGCCTCCGCTCCCGCCTCGACGACGGCGCCTTCGGCCGGCTCGCCGGCTGAAACCGAGCCGGCGGAGACCGCTCCGCCCGACTATCTCATCCATGACGGCGTCACCGAGAAGGATCTCGGCGGCTACACCTTTACCGAGATCGGACCGTTCACACCCGACATTTCATCCTTCTACGAGAACGGCCTTTACGCCGTGGAGCTCAACGGCGACGCGATCAACGACATCGTCTACCGCCGCAACCACGACATAATGGACCGCTTCAACTGCAATATCGAGCTGATCAACAAGAGCGGAAACGATCTGCAGCCGCTGGTAACAAAGACCGTAAAGGCCGGAGAGGACGCCTACCAGCTTGTCGTTTACGGCCAGTCCACCTTAGGCGCGTGGGGCCTCGACGGTATAGTGTATGACTGGAACACTCTCGAAACACCGCAGTTTGACAAGCCGTGGTGGGACAAGAAGGTCAACGACGGCAGCGAGATCGGCGGGCATCTGTATTTCGTCTACGGCTCAACGCTGCTCAACTTCAAGATCAGCCTCTACATGACGATCATGAACGGCAAGGTCGCGAGAGACTACGGCATAGCCGCCTCCGACCTGTACAAATCGGTAAACGACGGCACATGGACCCTCGATCAGTTCTACTCCCTCGCCACACAGGTGAAGGAGGACTCGGACGGCAACGGCGTCTACGACCAGTACGATCTGTGGGGCTTCGGCGGGGAATCCTACAACGCCTACACCTACTGCATCGGCGCGGGAGCCGATTTCCTCAAGGAGGAGGACGGAGTCTTCACCCAGCAGCTCGATACCCAGAAAAACGCCGACATCTGCATGAAGGTGCTGGAGATGTACACCAACAAGGATGCCTGCATGATATGCGAGAACATCCCGAACACCGACAACGTCTGGGGCGCGAGAGACACTATGATGAAGACCGACCGCATGCTGTTCTTCGTCGGCGCGATGCGCCCATGGCTGCGCGAGATGGAATCCGATTACAGCATCCTGCCGAACCCGAAATACAACGAGGCTCAGGAAAGATACTATCATCTGACCTCCTGCTACAACGGGCCAGTCGCCTGCATGCCGGTCTCGGTCGCCGATCCGGAAACTGCGGCGCTGATGCTCGAGCTGATGAATTATCAGGCCTACAACGAGCTGATGCCGGTGTTCTACCAGAACTTCCTCAACACCAAGATGGTGCGCGACGAGGAATCGATCGAGATGCTGAAGATAATCCACGACTCGATAGAGGTCGACAGGATGACGATATTCATCTACGGCATAGCCGGCACTCTGAGCGAATACGCCAAGACCGGCAAGACCGATTACGCTTCCCGCATAGCGAAACAGATCAAGAGCGTCGACAAAAAGATCGGGAAGCTTCAGGAGCAGCTTGCAAATGGCTGATCTGACGTATCTGCTTTACATATATCTCGCGGCGGCGAACATCGTCTCCTTCGTCATGTTCGGGATCGACAAATCCCGCGCGAAACGGCGCGCATGGAGGATATCCGAGGCGGCGCTGCTGATATCGGCCGCCGTCGGCGGCTCGGTCGGCGCCATCGCCGGGATGATAGTCTTCCGGCACAAGACGAAGCATATGAAATTCCTCATCGGTCTGCCGCTGATACTGATAATTCATCTGGCATTGTGGTATCTTTTATCGGCGAAAATGTAAAAAAACATTCCGGCGCTCCCGCTTTGGGAGCGCCGGATCTTTCATTTCCCGATATATTTCATTATCTCAAGGCCGGTGACGATCTCGGCGACGGTCCATCCGCTCTCGATGCAGCAGGCGGCCCATCCGGCGTCGTGCGGCAGGCCGAATATCTCGCGGCGGTCCATGTCGAAGGCTCTCGCCCAGCCGCCGTCGATATCCTTTATGTCGCTGTGTATCTGCGACTTTATCATGAATTCGGCGATGCCGCGCCAGAGACTGTGGTATCTCTCGGCCCCCGTCGCCCTGTACGCCCACGCGAGGCCGATGGGGAGCCAGTTCGACGAGTAGAGCAGATCGGCCACCGGATCGCCGTTGTCGGCGAGGAGCGAGCACTCGCCGCCCGATACGCGGGAGCAGTTCGCCTTGTAGCCGGTATCCCACTCGGCGACGCCGCCGAACGGGTGGATGTGGGACTCAAGATCGCGTGTCACCCTTTCGAGCATGTCGAGATGCTTTTTCTCCCCGGTGCACTCGCATAGCAGGGCGAGCGGCAGGACGAGGCGGCATATCTCCTCCGTCTCGCTCTGCTCGCGCTTCGTCTCGGGATAGAGCGACATAAGCGTCTCGAGACCCCTGCGGCCGATATCGAGATATCTGTCGTTTTTCGTGTTCAGGTATCCGAGCAGCAGGGCGGCCGAGTACCACGCGTTGTAATGCGCCGACGGATATCCGCTTTCGGTGTCGGCGACAGATCTCGGCGATCTGTCCGGGAGATAGCTTATATTGTCAGTTCTCGCCGGTCTGAGGCCGTCCCTTGCCGTCGTGTCGGCGAGGAAATCGAGCGCTTTGAGAGCCTGAGGCAGGTATTTCTTTTCGCCGAGCAGGAGCGCGGCGGCGAGGGTCGGGATCAGAGCCCTCGCGTTGTCGTCGCCGTAGCAGACACCCCACGCCGAATCGGACCATCTCAGCATGCCGTCGTATTCCCCGCCCTTTATCTGCATCGGGCCGTAGACGAAGGACGACAGCGCGTCGTATTCCTCAGTGAAGCCGCCGAAGACGAAGGCTCCCGACGCTTCGCCCGCGCAGTCGGTCCTGACCGAGAGAGCCCTTCCCTGACTCCCGTCGGGGTATATCGCGTGGGACATCCCCTCGCGGATGCCGCCTCTGCCGCCGTCTATGAGATTGCGCCGCAGCCAGCCGATGCCTCCTGCGACGCAGTCGGCAAGCCGCGCGTCGAAGTCGTCGATATCGTCAAGATGTCTGACTGTCGGCTGAGGCATATGAGCCGGGCGGCATCCGGTGAGCCAGACGCAGAGCCGCGACGCGAGATCCTCCCAAAGGCTTCGCGGCGACAGCCGCGCCTTCGCGAAATCGCAGACGCGCAGCTGGCACATAACGGCGTTTTTATACCGCCATACCGCCCATCCGCCCTTTTTTATCTCATCGTCCGTCATGTCCGTATGGCTGTGAGCGGTTATGTAGTCGTGATAGAAGAAGATCGGCTCCGAGCCCGGCATGAGACACCACGGTCTCAGATAGCTGTTTGCGTGGGTGTCGAGGATATCTCCCATTTTCACGCTCCCGATATCCTCCGCCGCGACGAGACGGCTCGTCAGCACCGGCTTCGGCCAGTCGCAGTAGACGTAATTGAAGCTGCTGCAGTATTCGAGGAAGATCCTTTTCCCGGATGAGAAGAATTCCTCAAGCTTCACCCTGAGTCTGGCGTCGACGGCGAAATCGCCGTCGGACGTGCCGAAGAGGACGGCCATCGAGCCGAATACAGACAGATCGGCGTCAAGCGCCTGCTCCGGGGTCATGATCTCGGTCCTGCAGCATGACGACAGCACGGACGAGAGATCGCTTTCGCGTCTCGTTATTATAAGCAGCGACATAACAAAGCCTCCATATAAATATTCATGTGATCCGGGCGGAGCCTATCTGCGGATGTACATGCGCGACATGCAGGGTTCGCCGTCACAATGGACCATGCAGTAAAATTCCCAGCCATAGCGCTCATAGAACCCGATATGATCGGTGACGAGATACACCGGCGAGATCCCCTTTGAGCGAAGATCGTCCACAGCCATGTTCAGCAGCCTTCCCGCGATGCCCTGTTTCCGGTAAGCTTCCTCCGTGTAAACTGCGCAGATGTTCGGCGACAGATCCTTCCTGTCATGAAAGTCGTTTTCGATGACGCCGACGCTGCCGACGATCATATCCTCATCAAGGCAGAAATACCAGCCGTATTCCGTATTTCCGCTCAGATAAGCGTCCATGCATTCAAGATAGGCTTCTTTCGGGACGCCCCACCTGCCGTGAAGCCAGTCCGCCGCAGCCTCTTTCAGCTCCGGCATGTCCCGCAGAGCGATATATTCAAGCATATGCCTTCCTCCGCCGGCCGCGTGTCGAATGCCGTTCATTTTACTTAAGTCAGTCTTCCCTTACCGGGATCGTTATTTCACAGGCGTAGTCCTTTGGGTACGCGTCCTTTGTGCCCCTTTTCTTCCAGTAGGCTTTCCAGTAATCCCACCATTTACCCGAGGATATGACGATCTCTTCTTCGGTGTACAGTCCATTTTCCCCTATGACCGCCATCTCATCCCCGCCGACGATGAACCCGACAACCCCGCATCCGGCGAAAAGGAGATGATCCGCCCGGGGCAGAGTTTCGCCGCCGATGCGGCCTTTTACGGGTATTCTGTTTTTATAATCTTTCAGCAGCGCCTCGGCTCCGTCCCTGTCGTCGAAGGCGAGGGTGTATGTGTCGACGGGATATATGACCGCGCCGTCATCGCGAAGACGCTTATGCCAGCTGTCTTCATCCAGATTATCAAGAAACAACGCGAATGAGCGGCCGCGGAAGCGGATGGCCAGAACGTCAGTAGTATGAGTATCCTTCTCAGGCTTCGCTTCATCATAGAGAAGGACGTCGCAGAACTGCATCAGGACCCTGTCGTCCTTTGCATCCCACCACTGCCACGACCCGACCTCCGATATCGCGTCGGATAGTATGTTGAGTGTATTTATGTCCATGATGCCCCTCTCCCCCCCTTGATTCCCAGTTTCTCACAGTCTATTATACAGGCGATCTGTGAACATTTCTACCGATAATCCCGGCATTGGAGCCTGAAGGGAGCGTTTTTCCGCGGCGGAGCAAAAGTTTCATTCAGCGACATGAATTAACCTCCTCCGGCGGTTGACACGGCGCTTTACGTGTGATATAATTTAATCAGATAAATCGAATCGCAAAAATAGGGGGGGGAATAATATGAAACGATCCGTCACGCTCCTGACGGCGCTCGCGCTGTCTGTATCGGCTCTCGCCGCCTGCGGCGGAGAAGAGGAAACCGTCGTGACCGCGGCGGCAGAGACCGAGCCCGAGGAGACGACCGCCGCCGAGACGAAGATTCCGCCGCTCGGCCTCGAAGATGGCCTCGATTACGGCGGCTACGAATACACCATATACGGCTACGATCTCAGCCGCTTCATATCAGAGCAGAAGGTCGACGAGCTCACCGGCGACCTTGTAAACGACGCGGTCTACGAGCGCAACCGCGCCGCAGAGGAGCTGCTTAACGTAAAGATCAACGTCATCATCAACAAATGGGACAACGCCGACTGCCGCAAAAGGATAACTCAGTCGGCGATGGCGGGCGACGACGACTACGATCTGTTCACCGGGAACACCTACAACATGACCTATCTCGCCGCCTCGGGAGCCTTCCTCGACGCCGAGAATCTCATAAACGCCGATTTCTCGATGCCGTGGTGGAATTCCAGCGCATACAGCGAGCTTTCGGTCGGAAAGAGCCATCTGCTGTTCATGGGCGACATCTGCCGCTCGAACTACGGCGACATCAACTGCATCATATTCAACAAGAGCTTTATCGGCGACTACGGCTTCGACCATCCTTATCAGCTCGTCGAGGACAACAAATGGACGCTCGACAGGCTGATCTCCGACACGAAGGACTTCTATGTCGACCGCAACGGCAACGGCGCGAGGGACGAGTACGAGGATCTTTACGGCACATACGCCCTGATCGGCACCGCGAACGGATGGGGCAACGAATATGTCGACATAACGAAGAAGAACGCCGACAACTATCCCGAGATCGTCATCGACTCCCCGCGCACCGAGGAGATATGGACCAAGCTCCGCTCATGGATAAAGGAGAGCAGCGGCTTCTGGACCGGCGAAGGCTGGACGGACGCCAACACCTTCGGCGAGGCCGAGAACTGCGTCTATCTCTTCCGCACCATCCACACCTGCACCTATCTGAGGAATTTCGATGTCGATTACGGCATCGTCCCGCTGCCCAAATACGACGAGAGCGACGACTGGTCGGAGCGCAGCGGCGGGCTCATCATCGCCTTCCCGTCGTCGGCGAAGGACGCCGGGCGCTCGTCGGCTGTGGCCGAGGCGCTGGCATACTACGCCCGGGAGCTGGTCTACCCGGCGTATGTTGAGCAGACGATATTTATAAAGGGCACCCGCGATGACACCGCCGAGGATATGCTTCACATTATCCTTGACCATATCACCTACAACTTCGGCATCGAGTGCAGCTCGGCGACCGACTACCTGAGCTGGGGCTTCGCCTTCGGCGAGTTCACGAAGAGCACGAAGGGCTACGGCTCGTTCATGGCGGCATATAAAACGCACGCCGACAAGGAGATATCGGACTACGTCGACATGATCGACGCGCTCGGATAAACGCTTCCCCGCCGCCGGGCGGTGCCGCCGGGGTTTATCCCCGGCAGTTGCCGCCGACGGATTTATTTACATAATAGAGGCAGAAAAATATATTTGAGCGTTATAATACCATATTATAATATCCTGTGTGAAAGGAGAATAGCAGAGGAGGACGGGCAGATGTACTGCCAGCTCTCCGACGCCGAGGTCGTCGAGGTGAAAATGTGATCCGACCCGCCGAAATCCGCAAAATTCACATTTACACCCTTTCGCTTTAGCGCGAAAGGGTGTATAATATTATCTGCGAGGCGACACGGCGCGAGGGACGCCGCCGGACCCGCATAATCCCTGACGGGAGGTAATATCTATGGAACTTAAAGGCACGAGAACCGAGGCCAATCTGATGGCCGCCTTCGCCGGCGAGAGCCAGGCGAGAAACAAATACACATACTATGCCTCCGCGGCGAAAAAAGCAGGTTACATCGAGATCTCAAAGATCTTCGAGGAGACCGCAGACAACGAGAAGGAGCACGCCAAGATCTGGTACAAGCTCCTGCAGCCAAACGGCGCCGTCGCCGATACCGTGACCAATCTGGGTCTGGCAGCCGACGGCGAGCACGGGGAATGGACCGAGATGTACCCCGAATTCGCCAGAATCGCCGAGGAGGAGGGCTTTGATGAGATCGCCCGTCTCTTCCGCGCCGTGGCCGACATCGAGAAGCATCATGAGGAACGCTACCGCGCCTGGCTGGAAAAACTTAACACCGACACCGTTTACATATCGGACGACGTGACCGTCTGGAAATGCTCCAACTGCGGCTACGTCTGCGTCGGCAAGAAGCCGCCGGAAAAATGTCCCGTATGCGCCCACCCGCAGGGATACTTCGAAATTCAGAAGTAAGCCTGAGGATGCACAGTTTTCCCCGCCGGTCCCGATAACACGGTTTTTTGATCCGGATTCGCTCATTTTCCTCACGAATAAACGAATAAAGCGACAAAAAGTTATACGGGACGTATGGGGGACGCATTTCATTTGAGGCGTCCCCCTTGCCTGTATTCCGGCGGTCCGGGAGGTTACGCTCCCGGAATTGTCGGGGGACACTTATCCCCCGTAAAATCCTCCGGCTTTTTTAACGGAGGTGATACCGAAAGGTATGTTTTTTGACTTTCTGATCCGCAAGAAAAAGCCTGCGGTTACAAAGGAAAAGCCGAAGGCGGTGGCGTTCGTCGATTTCGAGCACTGGTATATAGCGCTCGACAATCTCTATCATATCCGTCCCGATATAAAGGGCTGGAGAGACGAGCTCAACGCCAAATACGATCTGCAGGAGATCGTCGTATTCGCCGATTTCTCGAATCCTTCCCTCAGGGCCGAGATCGCGCATATACGAGAAGTCACCAACGTGATAATCGAGACTCAGAACAGCTCTCCTCACATCACGAAGGACTTCACCGATTTCATCATGCTCGACCACATCTATCAGAAGACCGTTTCGCGGCCGGATATCGACGTCTACGTCATATTCACCGGCGACGGGCATTTCTCGAGCGCCGTGAGCTTCATCATGAACAGGCTGAACAAGCCGGTCGTGATCTACGCCGTCAGGGACGCCCTGTCGCAGCAGCTGAGAAATACCGCGAGCGAGGTCTTCGAGGTCCCGGCAGTCGGCGTGTCCGAGCGCCGCGGGTTATTCTCGCGCGGCGGCCGTCAGCCAAGGGCTTCGGCGGCAAAGCCGGCGTCAGATAAGAAGGCGTCGGAAAAGCCGTTCGACGGCGGCAGGAGCGCCGGCAGGCAGAAAAAGCAGCAGGAAAAGGCATCCGCGTCAAAGCAGGAAGCCGTAACGGCGAAAAAGCCGGAAAAAGCGGATAAAGAAAAGAAAACGGACGACAAAAAGTCCAAAGCGGGCGAAAAGAAGCCGGCGATAAAGTCCGAGCAGCCCCAAAAGCAGGAAAAGGAAGCCGGGATAAAACCGGCGTCCGACAGAAAGACCGACAAAAAGGCCGAGACCAGATTCGAGTCCGACAGCCAGAAGAAGGCCGCGAAGCCCGAAAAGCCCGAGAAGAAGCAGGAGCCGAAGGAATCAAAGGAAGCGAATAAGGAGAAAAAGGCGCAGCAGAGCAAAAAAGCCGCGTCAGCTCCCGAAAAGCCTCAGCCTGAGAAAGCCTCAGCCGAAGCCGACAAAGCTTCCGCCGCCCCGGCGGAATCGGCTCCGTCCAAAGCCGGAAGGGCTTCAAAGATAAGTTCCGACCCGGAAAAGCAGCCGGAAAAGACATCAGAGAGAAAGTCCAGAAAGGACTCGTCCGCTGAAAAGCGTCAGGCGGAAGAAAAATCTCATCCATCCGATATGCCTCAGCCTATCGAATCGGCTGAGCCCGCCGAAGCGGCCGCCACAGCCGAGACATCCAGACACGAAGCGGCAAAGCCTGAGGCGGCAAAGTCTGAGACGACAAAGCCGGAGGCGACAAAGCCAGAGCGTCAGGAACGCGCGGCGAGACCGGTGAAAAAGAGCCAGGCCGACGTCGTGAGCGACATAATCGAGAAGATCAACCGCGAAAAGGCCGCGGCTCCCGAAGCCGAGAAAAAGCCGGAGGAGGAAAAGCCGGTCATCGCGACTCAGAGCGTCGTCACAGACGGCTCGGTCTCGATTGCCGGAGCCTACGCATCGAGCATGCCGCCCATGCCGCCGATAACGGTTGCATCCGCCGCAGAAAAGATTCCCGAGCCCGATATGGCAGCCGATACTGCCGATGCCGAAGCCGCTCCTGTGAGCGATTCGCCTGTCGGCGAAGAGCCGGAGGACGACGCTCCGAAGAAGCGCCGCAGACGCCGCAGAAGGAAGACATCAGACAAATCCGAAGCGGTTGACACCGAAGCCGCCGAAGCTCAGGGATCAGACTCCGCCGAAATCGCGGAAGCCGAAGCCGCGCCGGAAGCTGCCGCCGATGAGCCGGTGACAGCCGAAGTGTCGGAACCCGCAGCCGCTGCCGAGACTGCCGAAGCAGCTGCAGAAGCCGTCGCAGAAGTACAGGCGGCTCCCGAGCCTGAGATATCAGCGTTGGAAGAATCCGCCGCCGAAGCGTCCGAGGCTCCGTCCGTCGAAGCGATACCGGAGGAAAAGGCGGAAGCAGCCGCTGCCGAAGCCGTTCTCACCGCCGAAGAGCTCCCGGATCCCGTGAATACCGAGACCGGGGACACCGCCGCTGAAACGGAGCAGACCTCCGACAAAGCGGAGACACCGGCGGAAGAGGCTCCCGAAAAAGACGCTCCCGAGAAGGAGAAAAAGAAGCGCAGACTTCCTCCTCCCGAGGAGATAGGGGATATGATCATCTCCAATCTCAGATATCTCGCCGAGGTGAGCCGTACGCGTGAGCGCCCCGCTCAGCCGACCTTCCGAGGCACGGTCGACGCCGTGTCGAGGGTGAACAAGCTGCCGAAATCCGCGGTGGCCGACGCGCTGAGAAAGCTGATAGAATCCGGGATAATCTCGCAGAACCATCAGACGGTCGGCGACAATCCCGACGTCAAGGTCATCGTCGTCGACTGGGAAAAGGCCGGCGTGGAAGCTTCAGCTGACGAAGCTTCAGCTGACGAAGCTCCGGCTGATGAAGCCCCGGCTGACACCGCTCAGGCTGACGAAACGCCGGTCGAGACTCCGGTCGAAGCCCCTGCCGCCGAAGCTCCGGCGCAGGAGACGGACACGACCGCTCTCGAAGCTCCGGAAGCGATAAGCGAGGAAGCTTCTTCCGAACCTGAGGCTTCAGCGGATGTTTCAACGGAAACTCCTGCGGAAGCTCAGACAGACGCCGCTGCAGAAGTCCCGGCAGATGCCATGACGGAAGCTCCGGCAGATACCGCAGCGGAATCGGTGCCGGACAGCACGCCTGTCGAAACCGTGACCGAAACGATTGCTGAAGTTTCAGCAGAGGCTCCGGCAGATACGTCAGCAGAGGCGTCAGCAGACGCTCCGGCGGAAAATGATATTCCCGAACCCGCCGTTACCGGCGATGACACGGCGGATATCACCGAAGAGCCTGCCGATAAGACCATTCCCGAATAACGCATACCATCTCATCCCGGCGGATCCCGCCGGGATGATTTTTGTTCTCTGATGAAAAAGCGTGGTAAATATATTACAAAAAAAAACAAATATATTATAGATTTCCGCGTCGATTAGTGGTACAATATAGTAAATCCAAAGTCAAACGAAAGGAACAATGATATATGAGCATTCTTGATGATATCAGCACCGCCCTGCAGTCGGGCCGTTCACCCAAGGTAAAGGAAGCCGTAAACAAGGCTCTCGAGGAGGGCATAAAGCCGCAGGATATCCTCGAGCAGGGCCTTATCGCCGGAATGAACATCATCGGTGAGAAGTTCAAGAACAACGAAGTCTTCGTCCCCGAAGTCCTCGTCGCCGCCCGCGCCATGAACGCCGGCACCTCGATCCTCCGTCCGCTGCTCGTCGCCGAGGGCGTACAGAGCAAGGGCACCGCGGTCATCGGAACCGTCAAGGGCGACCTCCACGATATAGGAAAGAACCTCGTCAAGATGATGATCGAGGGCAAGGGCATGACCTGCGTCGACCTCGGCGTCGACGTCTCCCCCGAGCAGTACGTTCAGGCGGCCATCGAAAACAACGCGCAGATCATCTGCTGCTCGGCGCTTCTCACCACCACGATGGTCGAGATGAAGAACGTCGTCGAGGAGTGCAAGAAGCAGGGCATCCGCGACAAGGTGAAGATCATGGTCGGCGGCGCTCCGATCACGCAGGCCTTCTGCGACGAGATCGGCGCAGACTACTACACTTCCGACGCCGCCTCCGCCGCCGACGTGGCTCTGGCGATCTGCGAGGGAAGAATGTAAGCAGATAAGGACATAAATAACAGCGACGGCTTTCTCCGGAAAGCCGTCGTATTCTTTTCCTCGATCCGTGTATATATTTACTGTGTTGACAGCGTGAGCCGCCTGTGGTATAATAATAGCTGTCTTATGACTGCATTTTGACAATTACAGGAGAAAACGACATGAAAATCATCAAAACGCTTATACCGGCCTTAGCGGCACTCATGATCCTTCCCGCCTGCGGCGAAGCTGCCGCTCCGGCCGGGAACACACAGCAGACAGGCGCCGCCGCCGAAACAGCCGCTGAGACCGAGCCGGAGATAAGATTCGACGGCGAAACGGTGAATCTTGGCATATGGGCGATGCCGGACGTCGCCTCCGAGGCCTTCGTCGAGGAGCAGAACGGCGAGATAGTGAACGACGCCGTTTACAGCCGCAATTTAGCGGTCGAGGAAAAGCTCGGCGTCACGCTCAACGTGATACAGGTGGGGCCGGAGGATTTCACGGCTGTGGATAACGTGACAAAGTCGATCCAGGCGGGAGAAGCGCTGTACGACGTCTGCTGGATGCCGACGATCGCCGCGGCTCAGGCTTCGGTGAACGGCTATTTTCTCGATCTCACGAAGCTGCCGAACCTCGACCTGACCGCCAGACACTGGTCGCAGGGCGTAAACAGCGAGATGAAGATCGGATCGGGACAGTATCTCGCGAGCGGATCCCCGGCGATATCCATGCTGAGATACATCTACGTCACGGTATGCAACAACGCTCTGTTCTCGTCATACGATCTCGACGTCCCGCTCGGCGACGTCAGGGACGGCGTCTGGACCTTCGACCGCCAGTCCGAGATATCGAGAGACATCTACACCGACCTCGACGGCAACGGCAAAAATGATATAAACGACCTGTACGGCTTCGCCGCCGGGGCGAGGACCGGCATCGACACCTTCTGGACGAACTGCGGCGCTTCGCTCTACGGCCGCGACAGCGCCGGATTCTATACCTTCGAGCCGAAAACCGAGCGGTACGCTCAGGCGGTCGACGCCATCCTCAATCTTTACTACGGCGGTCCCGGATCGTTCGTGCTCACCTCATCAAAGGACAACTTCCGCGGACAGGAGCTGTCGGGCATGTTCGCCGCCGGACGCGCCATGATGCTCATCACGCCGATATACTGCATCGAGACCTACATGCGCGATATGCAGGACGAGTTCACCGTCATCCCGATGGCGAAGCTCGACGAGAGCCAGCCGTCCTACCGCTCGTATGTTCAGGATCAGTTCACCTCCTGCTTCGTGCCGGTGACGGTGACCGGCGATCGGACCGAGCTCGCGGGCGCCTTCCTCGACATCTACGGCTCAGAGAGCTATGACAGCGTCTTCAACGCCTACTATGAGAACGCCCTGTCGTATAAATACATGCAGAACGCCGAATCGGTCGAGATGCTCCGCCTGATCGTCGACTCGGTCGTGATCGATCCGTCCTGCGTCTACTCCGACGAGGGAGGCATCAAGGTCGAGCTCAGGAACATGGTGGCGAAGAACAACAACACCCTCGTCTCGACCATCGCCTCGGTGGAGTCCCGCGTGACGGGAGTCCTTGAAAGCCTCAACTCGAGCTTCGACTGGCTTCAGTGACATAAACACAGGGGGGATACGGGCATGGCGATCAGAAACGGATACTTTTACTCCGGCGGCAGACGGTATATCCCGCTAGGGCGCTTCGGCTGCTATTTCGACGCCGGGTACGCCGGCGAGGACTCGGGATATCTGTCGCAGCACGGGGATTCGCTCATCGAGTTCCAGCGGTGCACACCGAGCGTCTGGAGGAAATTCTTCCGCTATATTTCCGAAAAGGACGGCTGCACCGCGATCCGCATGTCCCGCGCGGCGACAGCGGCGGTCCGGCGTGGGAGGGGCTCGACATCGGAGGCAGGGTGAACCGTCCCCTGCTCGATCTGATCAAAGGATACATGAAGGAGGCGCGGACCTTCGGCATAAAGCTGCAGCTCTGCCTTTTCACCGAGCCGGAATGCAGCTTTTACTGCCGGAAGTACACAAGGACATACTGGGGACGCCGCCTGTGGAGCGACGCCGAGGTGAAGGCCGCCTCCCCATCTCAGCGGAGGTTCCTTGAAAACACCGACGACATCGTAAGCTACGAGGGCTTCTTTTCCGATCCCGACGTCCGTCAGTGCTGCCGTCTCTTCCTCGATGAGATCATACCCGAGCTGAAAGACTGGGACGATCTTTTCTCCGTCGAGCTGATGAACGAATCGGGCTGGGCGGGCCCTCACGCCGAGCCGATGAACACCTTCCGATGGGAGATCACGCCCGATTACATCGACTGGCACCGCGAGATGACGGCGCATATAAAGGCTCTGGCCCCCGATCTTCCGGTATGCGTAAGCAACCCGGGAGTCAGCGTCCTCGGTCACGACACCGTCCACTGGGGGCGGGAGATAAAGCCGGACTGGTTCTCCCTGCACAACTACCCCGATATATGCGGGGCGAGGGACTGGATCGACTACGCCGCCGTAAGCGACGCCGCCGTAATGTACACGATGTCCTGTCTTCCCGCCGCCATGGGGGAATGGGAGGCTATTCAGCTCAGGCACAAAGACGACGAGACGTCACGGCGGCTGAAAACGCTTCTCGCCCGCGACACGGCGTGGATGACGCTGCTGTCCGGCGCGCCGGGATGCGTCTCGTGGCAGGCGATGGGCGACGGGCAGTATCATATGATAAACGGGATATTCTCTTCCCTGTCTGACCGCCCGCTGCTGCCTTCGCCGGAGCTTACGATAGACATCTCGAAGGCGCAGGCCGCGCTCGAAAGGATGTGGGAGGGCGGCTCCGACGGCTGCGCACTGCCGGATGAGATATGGTGTCCCGACCGCTCGGCGACGGACAAAAAGCACCGCTTCTGCGTCAAAGCGGTGAGCCCCGAATACGAGGCGATCCTGAGAGCCGAAAGGCTGAGCCTCGATCACGGGACGCCGATATCGTTCTCTCTTTGCTCGGGCATCCCGCTCGAAACCCTGTCAGAAGCCGATTTTGAGGCTGTCACGCCTTATATAAGGCGGATAGACGGTTATCAGCGGAAGGCGTTTTCTGCCGACGGCGGAAGGGTGAAGATCGTGTATCTCAGATATTACCTGCCGTACAGGATCGAAAGCCATCACTACACCCTCCGTGACCGACGCCCGGCGCATGTGACGATAGAGCCTCTCGCCGACGCCGGAAGGATCGTTGTATATGATCTCGACACCAGCGAGAGCTTCTCGATGAGCGGAGACGAGACGATGGATTTCGGCGTAACAGATCACGATTTCGTCGTATTGATGACGGAGGAGTGAACTTTCAGCGACTCACATCACAAAACCGCCTCCCTGCCGGAGGCGGTTTTGTGTATATCCCAAGTCTTACCCTTAAATCAGTCCTCGTATATCGCGATGAGATCGGCGAGAAGCGTCTCGGCCTTCGGAGCAAGCTTCGCGTAGGTGGAGGCGAAGTCCTTCTTCTGCGAGCCGAGAAGGGTGCGCATGATGGTGCCGAGGGAGTTCACGGCGTAGTTGTAGGCGTAGATGAAGTCGGTCGTGCCGTTGTCGTGGATGAGGTCGATGACCTGCGCCGAGATGTCGTCGCGGACATATTTGGTCTTGAGGCTGACCTCATAGTAATACGGTATGACGGTGTTCATGTTCTCGCAGCACATCGCCTCGATAACCGCGGAGATCATGTCGAGCTTCTCGTCGGAGAGGGTCTGCGGCATCGAGATGATGGTCGAGGTGTCGTGATAGAGCGCGCGGTAGCGGCTCTGGCTCTCGTCGAGCTTCGGGTAAGGCAGTACGCCGAAGTCGGATTCCATGTCGCGCAGGCGGTCGCCGTGCTGCATCCATATCGGCATGAACAGAAGCGTGTCTTCCTTGAACTTCGGGCAGTGCGAGTCCTCGGTCCAGTTCTTGTCGTCGGTGACGCGGAGAAGACCGTTCGTCTCGTAATAAAGCTGCTTGAGCTTGTCGACGAGCTGCACGGTGCGCTCGCTGTCAAGAACGATGTAGGGATGTCCCTTGTCATCGCGCTCGGAGAAGCGTATGTCGCATCCGAAGGCGAAGTGCTCGGTGTTGGCTATCGTCGATGTCATGCAGCCGAGCAGATCCTCCTTGTCCACCTTGCTGTTGCCGTTGAGGTCGGAGTAGACCGCCTCGCAGTCGGCGCGCATCACGTCGACTGTCCACTTGCCGTCGAGGACGTCGCGGTAGAAGTCGTCGGGCGAGCCGAAGAAGTTCTCGTATATCTGCTTGTCAAAGAAGCAGGTGCTGAGGTTTTTCAGAGCACAGAGGCAGATATCGCCCATCAGGAAATAGGTGTGGTTGTTGCCGATCTGCAGATACTCCATGTATTCCTGATTCCACCACGGATTCGAGAGATCGAGGTATTTCGCGCCGGAAAGATCCCTGTAGATCCCCTTCGGCAGCTGCGACAGCGTCGAATACTGGCACCAGGCGATGACGTCGTAATCGTCCGACCCGGCGAGGACAGCGCTGGATATCTGCGGCGGAAGTTCGGCGGCGACTCCCGCATTGAACTCCTGATACTCGAAATTGACGTTGAAGCGCTCCTGAACCTTCGAGTTGCGCTCGAATATGGCGTCGTCAACGAGCTCGCCGGTCTGCTCGGCCGTGATATCGGACGGATCGTACGAGCGGTAGGCGAAGCGTATCTTCTGCCCGCCGAAATCGAGATCCGAAGGCAGACCGTCCTGCGTAGTCGTGGTCTCGGTCACGTCAGCCGCCGTTTCGGACGGTCCTGTCGCCGCAGGTGCGGACGGCGCGGTCGATCCCGATTCGCCGCAGGCGGCAAACAGAGTCACGCACGCCAGCAGCGCCGCAGCCGTCGTGTAAACAGCCTTTTTCATAATGTCCTCCCTGAAATCCTCATATCACAGGCGTTGATATATTATAATATATATTATACACATATCCGTTGTATTAGTCAACACTAACTGACATTATTTTGTCATTTTTTGAATCGGCATGTCATGATCGCCTTGCCGCCGGGCTTGACAGACGGCGGCTTAAATGGTATAATATGATCTGCAGGAAAGACAAGGGAGAAAGATATGATGAATGACACAAATATCGGCGAAAGGCTGGATTTTCTGAGATCGCTCCAGCGGAGGATGTCGGCCTACGATCACGCTATGGCGCTGATACAGTTCGACGGCGCGACGTCCGCTCCCGCGAAGACGGCCGACAACCGCGCGGCGGCGATGGGCGTCCTCTCGGAGGAGATATACCGCATCGGCTCGTCGGACGAGACCGTCGCCGCGCTCGAGGAGCTTGACGCGCGAAAGGACGAGCTCAGCCAAAAGGAGCGGAGGCAGGTATATCTGCTGCTGCGGGACATACGCGAGATGAGAAAGATCCCGCAGGACGAATACGCCGCATATCAGCGGCTCGCGGTAAAGTCGGACGCAGTCTGGCACGAGGCGAAGGAGCGCTCCGATTTCGGGATGTTCCTGCCGTATCTCGAAAAGATGTTCGAGACCGAGAAGCGCTTCGCTCTCTACGCCGAGCCGGACAAGGACCCGTACGACCACTGCCTGTCAAAATACGAGGAGGGGCTGACAAGGGAGACGCTCGACGGCTTCTTCGGCTCTCTCCGCTCCGAGCTCGTCCCGCTCATAGCCGAGGTTTCACGGCATCCGCAGCCGGACGACGGCATCCGCTTCGGCGATTTCCCGGCCGACAGGCAGGAAAAGCTCGCCTATCGCCTGATGGAGACGATAGGTCTCGACATGGGGCATGTCGGGCTTTCGACGACCGAGCATCCGTTCACGACGAGCTTCGGCTCGCACAGCGACGTGAGGATCACGACGCACTATCACATGGGCGACTTCGTCTGCTCGATGTACAGCGTGATACATGAGGGCGGTCACGCCCTGTACGACTCAGGTTCTGACGATGAGCTCGCCTACACCGTCCTTGACGGCGGCGCGTCGATGAGCGTGCATGAGAGCCAGAGCCGTTTTTACGAGAACATAATCGGCAGGAGCCGCGCCTTCTGCGAGCTGATATTCCCGACTCTCACCGAGATCTTCCCGGAGCATATGAAAGGCCGCACGCCGAACGAGCTGTATCTTGCCGTGAACAAAGCCGAGCCGTCGCTTATCCGCACCGAGGCCGACGAGCTCACCTACTCGCTCCACGTGATGATCCGCTACGAGCTCGAGAAAGCGGTGTTCGACGGCTCGATCAAAGTGAAGGACCTTCCCTTCGAGTGGAACAGGATGTATAAGGAATATCTCGGCGTCGACGTGCCGGACGACAGGAGAGGCGTGCTTCAGGACAGTCACTGGTCTGGCGGGCTTATCGGCTACTTCCCGTCATACGCCCTCGGCAACGCCTACGGAGCGCAGCTTTACGACAAAATGAAGGAAAGTCTTGACGTCGAAAAGCTCGTCGCCTCCGGCTGCATATCTGATGTAAACGCCTGGAACCGCGAAAACATCTGGCGTCACGGGAGGACGTATTCCCCATCCGAGCTGCTGACGCGCGTCTTCGGCGGACCGTTCGATCCGTCTCATTACGTCGGCTACCTGCGGACAAAGTACGCCGATATCTACGGGCTGTGAAGCCGACCGACTAACGAAAAAAGGCTCCCGAAGCTTCTTCGCTTCGGGAGCCGATCGTTTTTTATCGGTCTGTCACTCAGTCAGGCAGCCGTCGAGGGTCTTTACGATATCGTCCTTGTCGAGGTCCTGTCCGATGAATACGAGCTTGATCATCCTGTCGCCGTACTTCGGGTCCCAGGTCTCCTTGATCTCGGGATATTTGTTCAGCATCTGAGTCTGCTTCAGCTTCGGCGCGGCAGCGACGAACATGCCGCCCTCCTCGAGCTCTATCTGGCGTCCGGCCTGAGAGAGGATGTACGCCATCTTGGGATCCTCCTTGAACCAGAGCATGCCCTTCGAGCGGATGACGCCGGTGAACCATTCCCTGATCTTATTGAACTTGCCGAGATCGAACGGCTGACGGCGGTAGTAGACGAAGGTCTGGATGCCGTACTCAAGCACCTCGGGATTCTCGTGCTCCTCCGGATGCTCGAGCGCGTCGAGCCAGGCGGCGGAGGTGACGGCCTTGTCGAGATCGAAGCGGCCGGTGTTGAGGATGTCCGTGATCGGGAGATCGCAGTTCTTCGCCTCGAAGATGATGGCCTCCTTCTGCAGCGAGCGGATGATGGCCTTGAGCTCGTCGAGGTTCTCCTTCGGGACGAGATCGGACTTGTTGAGGATGACGGTGGAGCAGAACTCGACCTGCTGGATGAGCAGGCTTTCGATATCGTCCTCGTCGATGTTCTCGGCGAGAAGCTTCTTTCCGTCCTCGAACTCGTCCTTCATGCGGGCGGCGTCGACGACGGCGATGATGTTGTCGAGCACCAGCGGTATTCCGCCCTTCGTGCTCTCCTCGCAGATGGTGGCTATCGTGTGGGCTATCGGCAGCGGCTCGCAGATGCCGGAGGCCTCGATGATGATATAGTCGAACTTCTTCGAAGCGGCGAGGCGGCGCAGGCCCTCTGCGAGATCGTCCTTGAGCGTGCAGCAGATGCAGCCGTTCATCAGCGGGACCATGTCGGTGCGCTCGACGGCTCCGCTCTTTTCTACGAGCTCGGCGTCGATATTGACCTCTCCGATGTCGTTTACGATCACGGCGGCGCGGATGCCGTCGGTGTTGGCGAGGATGTGGTTCAGAAGCGTGGTCTTGCCGGCTCCGAGATAGCCGGTGATCAGCGCGATCTTTACGGTAGGTTTCATGTCGGCCTTTCCACGCCCGCGGGGATATGCCTGCGGGCGACTGTGTTATTGTTTCGATTCAGCGGATATTTTACCACGGAATCGCCTTTTATTCAAGTATGGGGATATTAACGAAAATAGCGAATTATTTTATGACGGCGACGGGATATCATATCCCTGCGGGATTCTCATATGCCGGGGTGTTCCGTCCTTTCGAGGATATCCTTCTGCACGCCGGGATCGAGGCGGGTGAAATACGCCGAGAAGCCGCTCACGCGGACGACGAGATCCTCGTATTTTTCCGGGCTCTTCATGGCGTCCTTCAGCGTCTCGCGGGAGACCGAGTTTATCTGCATCTCCTGACCGCCCTTCGCGAAATACACCTTTATCAGCGCGGCGAGGGCGGGAAGGTTTTCCTCCCTGAACACGTCCGGCGTGAATTTCTGGTTGACGACGCTGCCGCCGGAGACGAGGGTGTAATCCGGCTTGACGAGGCTCAGCACCGTCTGCGTGACTCCGTTCTTATCCCGCCCGTAGGTCGGGCTGCCGGCGTCGGACAGCGGCTCCTTCGCCCTTCTTCCGTCGGGCGTCGCGGCGGTGTTCATACCCGCCCAGATATTTGATGTGTTCGCAGCGCAGAGGGTGACGAACCTGCCGCCGTTCGGGGTGCGGTATCTGTCAAACTCACCGGCGAGGAAATCGACGTACCAGACGGCGTATTTGTCGGCCGTATCGTCGTTGTTGCCGTACTTCGGCGCGTCGAGCAGCAGGCGTCTCACGTCCTCATAGCCGACGAAATCGGCCTTGAGAGCCTCGATAAGGCGCTTCGGCGACACCGTTTTGTCGGTGTAGACGCATTTCTCAATCGCCGCGAGGGAATCGGCCATCGTCCCGATGCCCATCGTAGCGGCGCCGTGATTTCCGGGGTACAGCGCTCCGCCGTCGCATATGTCGAGCCCTCTCCCGACGCAGTCATAGGTAAGGCAGGACATGAACGGATTGACATAGTTCTCGGGATTGTACCGCTTTTCCTCGTTCATGACCCTGACGGCGTAGTCGCCGACGCCGTCGCGGAGCTCTCTCTCGAGCGCCCGCATGAAGCTGTCCATCGTCGGGAAGTCCCCGGCGGCGAAATCACCGACGTCGATGCCGTTCTTTTCGCCCTTCAGGATATCGACGCCCCTGTTTATCGTGTACTCAAGGTATTTCGGAGTGTCGAAGCGCCCGTCGTTCCACGGCTCCTGACGCCCCTGGATGAGATTCTCGATGCAGCCGACCATGCAGAAGCGTCTGGCGTCCTCGATGGGATATCCGAGGCGAGCCATCGACCTTACGTTAGTCTCGTCGTTCATCAGCGCCGGGTATCCGAGTCCGGTGCCTATCACTTTAAGGCACTCGGGCAGGAAATCGGCCGGATCGTCGCGGGATATCCTCGCCGAGAGGTTGGGGCCGGGGATGTTGCAGATGCCGACGGCGTGAAGTGTACAGAGCGTCAGGCCGGTCACACCGTTCTCACCGTCCGGCGTCCGTCCGCCGATGCAGATGTTTACGACGTCGTCGCCGCCGAAGAAGGCGCGGCGCTCGCCTATCTTGATGAAGGCGGAGGCGATGTACTCGGTCGCCGTGTCGTCGTCTATGATCCCGGCGTCGATATCGGCCTTGTAGAACGGGTAAAGGTACTGATCGAACCGCCCGAGCGCCATCGCGTACAGTCCCTGCATGCAGAAAACGACATGAGCCAGCCACACGAGCTGCAGCGCCGAGACGAACGATCTCGGCGGCTCGCTTTCGACGGACAGAAGGACGTCTCTGAGCGCGGTGTTCCCCTTTTCCTCCGCCGATTCGGCGTACCTGCGTATCAGCCGGGCGAACGCCTCCATCTCGACGCGGCAGGACTCGAGAAAGATCAGTCTCTTTTTGTCACCGGCGTATCTTTCCATCGAGGCGGCGATATCCTCGAGGATGCCGCCGACGCCTTTCTCAAGCAGGATATCGTACGCCGGGGCGTAGTGATCGGCCTGATGCGGGAAGCCCTTCTCGCCGTAGATGCCGGGATAGCGGCAGTAATAGTCGAATTCATCCTTCGGTATGCCGCCGTCCCCGACGTCGAGCATTATCCCTCTCAGCGATCCGGCGATAAGATCGTCGTCATAGACGTACGCGCCGGAGGCGGAAAGGAGCTCGTCGAAGGCGTTCGCCCTCGCGAGCGGGATTGGGAGCGAAAGATCGCGCTTATAGCCGCGCCCCTTGAAATAGTTTATGCCCGACACCGAACCGTGAGGGGAGCGGACGGCGGCAAGGAGCGATGATACCCGCCTTTTGGCGGAGATAACGGTCTCAGTCATGATTATTCACACTATCGCACAGTACAGGCTTATTATCCATGATAAATTATAATCCATATTCCCTCCCGTGTCAAGATGATCGGGATAAAATATCCAAAAAAAGATAATTTTCATATTTTAAGTTGAAATGCCTCCGCCTCTGTGATACAATATGACGTGATACAGCAGCGTCAGAGCCGACAGGGACACGCCATGACAGATATATTTCAGGGGCTGAACGAAGACCAGATCTCCGCCGTCACCATGACGGAGGGGTTTGTCCGCGTCGTCGCGGGAGCCGGCTCCGGCAAGACGAACACCCTCGCCCACAGATACGCGTACCTCGTCAAGGCGGCGGGCATCCATCCGTCGAACGTCCTCTGCGTCACCTTCACGAGCAAGGCGGCCGGCGAGATGAAATCCCGCGTCAGGCGGCTCATCGGCGAGGGGTACGACAACTCGCTGATCACCACATATCACGGCTTCTGCGCGAGGCTCCTCAGAGAGGACATCCACCGCCTGATGTACCCCCAGCGCTTCGTCATAGTCGACGAGAGCGAGCAGCGCCGGATCCTGTCCGACATATACTCCGAGCTCGATCTCAGGCTCGACCACGCCTCGTTCGAAAAGCTGCAGGGCGGCATCCACCGGCTGAAATCGGACGAGAGCTACGTTTCGGCGGCGGTTTCGGGAGAGCTGTCGGGAATACATATCCCGCCTATTCCGGGAGTGCCGTCCGACCCGCTCGACGACAGGATCGCAAGGATGTACCTCGAGCGTCAGAAAAGGATCTACGGCCTCGATTTCGACGATCTCGTCTCATACACCTTCGAGATATTCAAATGCTATCCCGAGGTAAGGGAAAAATGGTCAGACAGGCTGTATTACATAATGGCCGACGAGTTTCAGGACTCGTCGAGGCGGGAGCTGCGGCTGATAAAGCAGCTCTGCTCGGCGCACGGGAACCTGTTTGTCGTCGGGGACCCGGATCAGAACATCTACGAGTGGCGCGGCGCAGACATGTCGATCCTCGTCGATTTCGACAGGACCTTCCCCGGCGCCGAGACGATCAAGCTGAGCCGCAACTACCGTTCGACCGGGCATATCCTCGGCGCGGCGAACTCGCTTATATCGAACAACAAGAACCGCGTCGAAAAGGAGCTTTACACTCTTGACGCCGAAGGCGAGCCGGTCGTATGGTATCACGCGAAAAGCGAGAAGGATGAGGGCGCTCTCATATCGGGCGAGATAAAGCGCCTTGTCGCGGACGGCGGCTTCAGATACCGCGACTGCGCCGTACTTTACCGCGCGTCGTTTTTGTCGCGCTTCATCGAACAGGCGCTGTCCGACGCGCATATACCGTACGAGATATACGGATCGGCGCGGTTCTACGACCGCGTGGAGATAAAGGACGCGCTTGCATACGTCAGGCTCGCGCTATACAGCGGCGACGACGACCTGACGCGCGTCGTAAACACGCCCCGCCGCGGCTTCGGGAAGACGAAGCTCGCCGCGCTCAAGGCTATCGCCGAGGACGAGAGATCGCCGCTGTACGACGCACTCGCGGCGCATATAAACGATCCGATATTCTCATTTCCCGGCGCGAGAGCCTTTGTTGAGACGATAAACCGGCTTAGGGAGCTGAAAAACACGCTTTCGGCGTCCGCCCTGCTCGGGGAGGCGCTCAAGCTCAGCGGCTACGAGGACTGGATCCGCGCCGGAGGCAGCATGGAGCGGCTCGACAACCTCGCCGAGCTCAAGCGGAGCGTCTGGGAGAAGGAGCAGAGCTGGGGAGAAGCGTATACCGCCGAGAACTGGCTGGGGCAGATAGCGCTCGAATCGGACGAGACTCGGGAAAGCGACACCGACAGAGTGAAGCTGATGACGGTACATGCCTCGAAGGGGCTCGAATTCCCGGCAGTCTTCACGGTCGGGATGAGCGAGGGGATATTCCCGTCGTCGAGGACGCTCGAGGAGCGGAAGGACGCCGGGCTCGAGGAGGAAAGACGTCTCTGCTTCGTCGCGGCGACGCGCGCCATGAAGCGGCTGTACATGAGCGAATCGGAGGGGACGTCGCAGGATGACGGCAAGAGCCGTCAGAAGCGCCCGTCGCGGTTTTTGTTCGAGCTCGGCGAAAAGGATTCCGTCCGAATAGGCGAGCTTCCGAAGGAGCTACTTCCCGACGCCTCGCCGAGCGCGGAAGGATCGCAGCCCGAGGCGGGGATTATGGCGGGGGACGAGGTCGATCATCCGCTGTTCGGGCACGGCATCGTCGAGAAAAAGGATGAAGCGAAGGGCGTTCTTTACATACGCTTCGACAAAAGCGGTCAGCTGCGCCCGGTCAGCGCCGATTACGATTTCTCGGCGTGGAAGGGGATAAGCGCGCCTCCAAAGCCGGAAAATGAGCAGGAGAAGGAAAAGGCGGAAGCCGCAGTCGCTTTGCCGCCCGCATCGGCTCCGCTCCCGCAGCCGTCCGAAACGAAGCCTGAGCCTCAGCCTCATACCGAGCCTCTGCCTCATACCGAGCCTCCGACTCACACCGAGCCTCTGCCTCATCCAGAACCTCAGCCGCGGCAGATAAGCCTTGACATCCCTTCACCGACGCCGCGGACAGAAAAACCGTCCGACGTCGCAGACGGCGGCACAAAGCCAGACGCTCCCGCCGAGCCGGAGATGCCGAAGCGATGGCGGAACGCCGAATGGGCGAGAGAGCTCACCTGTGACGACGGTGAGACGAATCTATGGAAGCGGGCAGACGTGCCGCACAGCGGATGGGTATGCGAAGGCGTCATCGACCTCGGAGGCCCCTTCGGGATCTGCCGGATGTGCGGGTATCAGATAATACGCTACGTCCACATCATGCGGCATCCCGATTATCCCCGGACGATCGGAGCCGGATGCGAGTGCGCCGGAAAGATGGAGGGAGACCCCGAAGCCTCGAGAAGGCGCGAAAGCGCGTACAAAAACCGCCTGTCGAGGCGCGAGACGTTCCTCAAGGCGAAAATGAAACGCAGCCGCGCCGGGAACGAGTATTTCAAGTACAAGGGCGAGATCGTGACGGTGATGCCGGACAAATTCAGGCCGGATCACTACAAGACCGCGTACAAGGGAGGCTTCGGCCTTCCCTTCCCGACAAAGGAGGAAGCCCTGTCGGCGCTGTTCGACGAGATCGACCCTTGGGAATACAGGGAGAAAAACTGAAATGAATGAAAACGAGATACTTATAAAATCGACGCTCGACGGCACGATGCAGCCGTCGCTGTATTACCCGGCTCCCTCCGGGAAAAGCCGCGCTCTGCTCATAGGACTGCACACATGGAGCTATGACCGCTTCAATCAGGTAGAGAAGCTGGTCCCCGTCGCCGCGAAATACGATCTCAATCTGATCCTCCCCGAATTCAGGGGAGCCAATCTCGACTCCAATCCCCGCCCAGATCTCGCGTGCGCGTCGGAATACGCGATGCGCGACATTAAGGACGCCGCCGACTGGGCCGTCAGCGAGCGAGGGATCGATCCCGCGCAGATAATGCTGTACGGAGAGAGCGGTGGCGGGCATATGGCGCTGATGATGGCGGGATACTGCCCGGAGTATTTCGAGGCTATCGCCTCCGTCGTCCCGATAACCGATCTCGAAAAGTGGGCGGAGTACAGCTCCCACTACCGCCGGCATGTGCTGGCCTGCTGCGGCGGCGACAGAGCCGAGATGGCGAAGCGCTCGCCCGTGACGTACATAGACTCGATAGCGAAGGCGAACGTCAGGATATTCCACGGCAAATACGACACCTCAGTCCCGGTGAGCCACAGCATCAGCCTGTTCGGGATGATAACCGACAGATACCCTCAGTCGCGGGTTTTTCTGGATATCTTCGACGGAGGGCATCAGACCGACATGAACGAAGTGATGTACTGGCTGATGTCGCAGCATGAAAAGAGAGAAAAAGGCAGCGTCACAGGATGATATATCATAGGGATATAATATCTGCCACAATCTAACATACAGCCCGAACGCCCGGCGTCGGGCTTTTTTGTATTTCACGCCGCGTCTCTGTTCACATCATCCTCATTGACAACGGCATGGATTTGTGCTACAATAGTGTATGTAATAAACCGACTATTTTCAAGGATATATCCAAATGGCGCAATCTATCTTTCCCGATCTGCTTTTCACCGCCGACAGACCGGAAAACAAAATATCCGCCGAAACGTTCGACGATCTCAGGCTGACGGCGCTTCTGCCGGAGCACACGCTCGACGACGCCGGGTATCTTCTCGGCGAGGAGGACATCCGCGCCCGACGGGAGGTATTTTCGTGCCTCACCGACTCCGGATTCAGGGGACGGATGCAGACTCTGCTCTCGGCGGCAGAGGAGCTCGGCGAGACCGACGCGCTGTACGGCGCAGCCCGCTCGGACAGCGAGAGGGACGTCATATATGTCACCCTCGCCTCGAGACTGCTCGCGTTTTATAAGGCGGCGGCGGCTCTTTCCGGCAGCGGAGAGCTGCTTTCGCGGTTCAACTCGTTTTTCACCGCCCAGACCGGGATGAGCTGGTTCGACCGCACCTCGTCCGCTCTCGAAAACGTCCTGCCGATGGTGACCGGACTTCTGAAAAACAGAGTCTGCTTCATCACGAAGGGCGAGTCGATCAGGGTAAAGGACAGCCCGAAAAGCACATATCTCCAGACCATCGCCGAATGCGCCGAGGGTCTGGGGCTTCCCCGCCCGATCCCGGACGTCAAGCAAGCGAATCCGCTTTCGATGAACATCATCAGCGGCGTCGTCAAGGCGCTGCCGGATGAGTTCGCCGCCTTCGCCGCCTTCCGGAAAGAGATGGGAAAGTTCTACGACCGCGCAGTGCTTTCATATATCGGTCAGCTTCGGTTCTACCTCGGTTTCGCGTCGGCGTTCGACCGTGTGACCGCCGCCGGGATACCGCTCATATTCCCGACGATATCAACGGAGAAGAAGATCGACGTCCGCTCGGCATACGACATAACGCTCCTCGCGAAGGACGACATGAAGATCATACCGAACGACATCCTCTTCACCGCCGACGAGCCCTTCTTCTATCTCACCGGCGCCAACGGAGGCGGCAAGACGACGTATCTCCGCGCCGTGGGGACCACCGCCGTCATGTTCGCTCTCGGATGCCCGGTCGCCTGCGAGTCGGCCGAGATGAGCATACCGGACGGCATCTACACCCATTTCCCGAGGGACGAGCGCTTCGACGAGAACGGCCGCTTCATGGACGACCAGAACCGCGTCGACGCCATCCTTGCGAAGGCCGACGGCAGCTCCATCGTGCTGCTGAACGAGACGTACTCGACGACGACCGAGGATATAGCCGTGAACCTCACCTCTTCTCTGGCGTCGCGGCTGTACAGCACCGGCGTGTTCGGGCTTTACATCACTCATCAGCTCGGAATAAGCCAGAATCAGATACCGTATCTGAACGTCGTCGTCGATCATACCGACGCGAACCGCAGGACATACAAGGTGGAGCGCCGCCGCGCCGACAGCTCGAGCTACGCCCGAGACATCCTGCTTAAATACCGTCTGACAAGAGAACAGCTCGGCGAGAGATTCGGAGAGGTATAACGCATCATGAAATTCAGTTTATTATACCGCACGCCCGAATCCGCCGAGCGCACCGAGGTATTCGATCTCGCCTACGACCTGTCGCTCGACCGTGCCGTGAGGAAGACGGTATCGGATCAGCGCCGCGCCGACTATCTTCTCGGCGTTCTCAGCCGCCCGCTCACCGACAGAGCCGACATCGAATACCGTCAGCAGCTGATGCGCGATTTCATCGAAAACGACGGACTTCTTGACGAGCTCAAGACTATATTCTCAAGATACGACCGCGTCCGCTCCGACTGGCAGCAGATGCGCTCGGGAGCCTATCCGCAGTCGGGTTCGGTGAACCGCCGCGCCCTTCTCGAATACACCTTCGCCTCGCTCAAGGTGACGGCGATGTTCCCGAAGACGATCACCTCGTTCTTCGCCTCCTTCGCCGAGATCATAGGCAAATACGAGATAAAGAGCGAATGTCTTACGTCGATACGCGACTTCTGCAGGTCGATGCTCGAAAGCGAGAGGCTGAGCGAGCTCGAGAGGGTGAGCGCCCTGTTCAGGTACAAATCTCCTGCCGATTTCGAGTTCTCGGCGATGGCCGAGCTCGACACCGCTCTCCGTCTCACGACCGCCGATCTCTGCGAGATAACCGAGATCGACGACAAGCCGCAGAACCCGCTCGCCAAGCTGTTCAGCCGCAAAAAGACCGGCGACGCCGCCGTCTTCCCGATAGAGAGCGACGAGGCGACGGTAGACGACGCGCTGTATATCGCGAGCGAATCGCTTCGCAGGATCGACGCCGCTCTGACGTCGGTCACAGGCGGCATATACGACACCTTCTCCGGCCTGTCGGGAGAGATAGTATTCTACGACGCTGCGCTTGAGATGATCGGCTTCCTCAGTGAGTCCGGGATAGACTGGTCGTTCCCGAAGCTTCTGGATGCTGACGAGGACCGTTTCTCTCTGAAGACCCTGCGCACTTTCTCCCTCGTCACCGAGAACAAGACCGGCGCCGACATCGTCCCGTCCGACATCGAGCTGACGCGCGAGTCAGACGGCATAATCATACGCGGGCGGAGCAACATGGGCAAGACCACCCTCCTGCGCGGCATCGGCATCGCCCATATCATGGCTCAGGCCGGGCTCCCCGTCACCGCCGCCGAGGCGGAGATATCCATCCGCGGGGCGCTGTACTCCCATTTTTCCTCGGCCGAGGAGGATTTCCGCGCCGGCGACACGGCCGGACGCTTCGAGGGCGAGGTACAGCAGATAGCGAGGATCGTCGACGGCGTCGAAAACCATCCGCACGCCCTGATCCTTCTGAACGAGACCTTCCAGACGACCTCCTACGCCGAAGGCGCCGAGGGGATATGGCAGATACTCGACGCCATGCCTATCGTCAAGGCGAAATACATCTTCGTCACGAGAATGAACAAGCTGTTCGACATAATAGACCGCGAGCGCGTCGAGATACTCGAGATGGCCGACGGCTTCAAGCCGGAGCATATGTAAAATGAAGATCGCCGTATCTGCCTGCCTTCTCGGGGAAAACTGCAAGTACAACGGAAAAAGCAACTATGACGAGCGAATCGTCAGACTCGCCGAAGACAATGAGCTCATCCCGCTCTGCCCCGAGACGCTCGGAGGCCTCCCGACGCCGAGAACGCCGTCCGAACGGAGAGCCGACAGGGTAATGACGAAGGACGGGCGCGACGTCACGAAGGAATTCACCATCGGAGCCGAAATGGCGATGGAGACAGTCCGCCGGAATAAGCCGGATCTCATCATCCTTCAGCCGCGCAGCCCGAGCTGCGGGAAGGGGCGGATATACGACGGCAGCTTCACAGGCGTCCTTACAGACGGCGACGGCGTTTTCGCCGCCATGGCGATAAAAGAGGGCTACCGCGTCATAACGGCGGACGAGTTTACGTCCGCCGATGCCGAAAACGGAGGGAACACCCGATCATGAAAAGAAAAACCGTTCTGCTCATCGCCGCGGCCGTGATATTCTGTCTCTGTCTCTCAGGCTGCGGCAGATACGTTTCGTCATACAGGGCGTCCGCCTTCGTGCACTCGAACACGTCGGATCACGCCGCGATGAGCTTCTGGCAGTTCGAGGGCAGGATGGTCTTCCGTCTGAAAACCGGAAATGACGGGTCGCCCGTGATGACATACACGGGAAGCCTCCAGACCGGCGCGGCCGACGTGTATTATGACTCCGGGGACGGAAAGACTCCGCTGTTTTCGATAAAAGCCGGAGAAAATGTCGGATCGTCAGCCGATCTTCCGAAAAACAAAACCGTATATATCATAATCGAGACGTCAGAAAAATGCGAGGAAGGCTCGTTCGGGTTCTCCCTCGCAGAGTGACGGCGCGCATAGCAAGGCAGCCAAAACACCGACATAAATCATACGGAGGTAAGCATCCATGAGACCTTACAACACCGTTTCCACCTATTACGTAGACAAAAACGCCCCCCGCGACATGACGGGTCAGAGCCCGACTTCAAAGCCGAACGGCGACGGTCCGTTCGCTTCGATAGAATCGGCGCTTGTCGCCGTCGCCGAGCTTCGCCGCAGCGGCGTCGACCAGCCGGTGACGATCAGGCTGCTCCCCGGCGAGTATGAATTCGCAAAGCCGCTGACCATCGGTCCCGACGTGACCAACATCACCATCGAGTCGTACAGCGCCTGCGAAAAGGCCGTCATCAGCGGCGGAAAGAAGATCGTCGGCTTCAAGGCTGACACATTCAACGGCGTTCCCTGCCTTTCCGCCGAGATCGGCGACACGGTCGTGACCGACCTCTATGTCTGCGGCGAGAGAGCGAAAAAGACCCGCTATCCCGCCGAGGGCGAGGAGCGGCTGAAAATGACCGGCTTCGAGAATCCCGCCCCGGCTCTCTTCGCTCCGTCAAAATGGCTGTCCGGCGACCCGGCCGCCCTCTCATGCATCTCGCCCGAGCACATGAAGGACGCCGTGATATCGTTCAACCACTACTGGATCGACGAGCACTCGCCCGTCGAGGACTACGACGCCGAAAGCGGCAGGATCACTCTCAGGTACCCCTCCCGCTTCAATCTGACGACCAATTTCGGCTTCATCGTCGAGAACATCCCCGAGGCCTTTAATAATCCCGGCGAGGCGTATTACGACAGACCCGCCGGAAAGCTGTACTACATCCCGCGCGATGGCGAGACGGCCGATAACATCGAGGCTCACATCCCCTGCACCGGCGAGCTTGTAAACATCAAGGGAACGTCCGACAAACACGTCAGAAACATCCGCATCCGCGGGCTCAAAATCGCCTATACATCGTCCAACTACGTATCCGGCGTCGGCGTCCACGGCGAGGACAACGGCAAATTCGCCTCCGACGGTCAGGCCGTCTCCAACTGCACCGGAACGATCAACTTCGAGTACGCCGACAACTGCGCCGTCGCCAAATGCGAGATAGTGAATTACGGTCTCTACGGCGTGAACATAGGAAAGGGCAGCTCCGAGATCAGGATAGCCCGCGACCGCTTCTATGACGGCGGCGCCGGAGGCGTGAGGATCAACGGCGCGTCCGCCGCCGAGATAGACGCCGATCCGGCGAAATGCGGCGACGTCACCCACGACAACGGCGTCTGCGACTGCGTGATAAATCACTGCGGCCGGGTATATATGGCCGGCTGCGGCGTGCTGGTGATGAACTCGTACAACAACCGCATCGCCCACAACGACATCGGCGATCTTTTCTACACCGGCGTCTCCTGCGGCTGGGTATGGGGCTACTCAAAGAGCATCACCCGCGACAACCTGATACTCAAGAACCACATCCACGACCTCGGTCAGGGCGTGCTGTCAGACATGGGCGGCGTCTACCTGCTCGGCGCTCAGCCCGGCACCGTCGTCGCTAACAACATAATCCACGGCATCAAGAGCCACGATTACGGCGGATGGGCGCTGTACACCGACGAGGGCTCCGGATATGTGACGCTCGAGAACAACATCTGCTACGACTGCAACGACAACTGCTATCATCAGCACTACGGCCGCATGAACACGGTTCGCAACAACATATTCGCCTACGCCGGCGGCCAGCTCTGCCGCGTCAGCCGCTTCGAGCAGCATCTGTCGATCATATTCGAGCAGAACATAATGTACACCGACGGCTGCCCGGTCTACGGCATTCAGGACAGGCATTTCGAGGAAAGCACCATCGCCTGCGGGCGCAACCTGATCTGGGGCGAAAACGCCGCTCCGGTCATGATGCACAAGGGCGACGAGGACAGGGACCTTTGCCTCGCCGACTTCCAGGCGCACGGTCTCGAGCAGGATTCGATCCTCGCCGATCCGAAGTTCGCCGACCCGAAGAACCGCGACTTCACCCTCGCCTGCGACTCTCCCGCCTGGGAGATGGGCTTCGCTCCGATAGACGTGAGCGACGTCGGGCCGAGAGAAATGTGAGAAAACAGGAAATACAGACACACGGCGCGGGGAGCAAGACTCCCCGCGCCTTTTATCCGTCACGCTTCATAAGCGGAGACAGCGTCAAGAAATTCCCGGTTCTCCCGGATGAAGTCAAATTCATGGTTTTTGAACCGATCCATAACGACCTTTGTATGAGTCTCGGTATAATTCTTTGAACACCGTGAAGGGTCGGAGGACGCGCAGCGAAGGAAAACGCTCGTGTACCGCTGCTCCTCAGCCGGAAGCGTATCGTAAGCGCGGGCGTGGTACAGAGCCTTTTTAACCGCTTCCAGAGTCTCGCCGACTCTCTGCCTCCCGGCGTGCATCATGGCGATGTATGAGAAGATGTCCGCAATCCTGCAGTGATAGAACAGATAATTGCCGTCGCAGATTATAAGCTCATATATCCTCAGCGCGGTTTCCAGCGCGGAAAGACGCTCGCCGTCCCGGATGTCGCAGCCATATATAAGGCTCGCAGCCAGCCGGTCCATGTAATAAAGGCGGTTGGCGTGCATGATATTCAGCCGTTTGTCCCGGCTTTCTTCGGTAAAGTACGCGCTTTCGAGAAGAGATTCTCTGCACTGCCACGCCGACACTGCCATGCAGGCATATCCGATCGCCTTTTCCTCATTCGCGATCGAGAGAAAACTCGAGGAATAGAGCAGCACGAGCGTCTGCACCGCGCCGCCTCGAATCACGCTGTCGGTGCAGTCCCTCAGTATCCTTTCGCACATCGACGCGCACTCTTTCGCCATTTCTTCGACGCCTTCGGCGTCATGATCGGCGCAGATGCGCAGAAACAGTGAAGTGGCAAGGTTTTCCATGCAGCCGAAGTCGCCGGGGAATCGGCGCAAAGCTTCCCGCCAGAGATCGATCTCGCCGTCTGTATCGCCGGCGGCGGCAAGGCGTCCGCCCCTCTCATCATATTCAGCGAGCGCTTTTTCCTTCTCGTCCGGCTGTCTTCCGAAAAGCTCATCGAGAGAAATACCGAAAAATTCGGCTATCGGCTCGAGCATAGCCAGGTCGGGGGCCGTTTTGCCGTTCTCCCACTGAGAAACCGACGAAACCGAAACATTCAGATATTCGGCAAGCTGCTCCTGTGTCAGATCCTTCTGACGCCTTTTTGCCCTGATCACCGATCCGATATCCATATGCATCCTCCCGGAACACCGCTGTTTTTCTGCGTGGTTTCATTATACCATAACCGAAGCGGATGGTCAAGACAGCTGTTCTGAAATACCGTTTAAGCGGCAGTGAACCGCGATTCCCGGAGCCGAACAAAAAGCGCGGCGCCGTTTCACGGTAAAACGGCGCCGCGCTGATATGCCACCGGAGCAGATAAAGCGATTATATTTCCTTTACGAACAGATGGTCGGTCTCTCCGCCGTAATTCACGATATCCCTCACATATCTGTAGCCGTACCGCTCGTACAGCCCGAGATGCGGCGACGGTATATATGTTCTGTCATATCCGAGCGTTTTCGCGTATGAGTTGGCGCGCGAGATAAGCTCGCCGCATATCCCGCGCCCGCGGTATTCCTCGGTCACGAACAGGCAGGTGACCCACGGGAAGATATCCGGCAAAGGGTAATAATCGGTTTCCTTCAGCGCGGCCATTCCGACGATCTTTCCGTCCGAGACCGCCGCGAACACAGCTTCGCCGTCCGAAAAGCTCCATTCCCGCAGAAATCCCGCGAGATTCTCCTTCACCTCGGTCCATGAGCAGTTCTCGATGAAGCTGACAAGCTCAATGGCGAGTGTGGAGCCTTTTTCGACCTTTTCCACCGCGACGTCCTTTCGCCCGGAAAAGCCGAAATGCGCGGCCGCTCTCGCGACCGTCCCGCCGACCGACAATCCCTCGCCGCGGTCGATAAAGAACCATCCGCTGCTTTTGACGGCGTCATACAGTTTTCCGTTTACCCTGCGGATCGTTTCGCCGAAGACGGCGGCGGCCGCGTCCGGGTCCGAGGCGCTTTCGAGCCATCTTCCGAAATCCTCATGGTCGGGACGGGCGGCATATTCGCGCTCGACGCCGGACGGCTCTCTTATAAGGAAGACCGTCCTCGAAGGCTCGGTGATCATCGCGGCTGCAGAAGGCGTAAGATTACAGTCGCATATCATCCTGCCGCCGCCGGACAGCCTCACAAGATCAAGCAGAACGAAGCCGAGCTGCTCATCCGAGCAGCCGTCGAGCCAGCTTTCATACTCGCCGGAGGTGCGTCCGAAAAATTCGTCGGCGTCGGCGAAGGCCTTGTTCATGTTCGGCTGAAACGCTGCGTCCGACATCTCCCGGTGTCTGCCGAACATCTCATCGGCGCTGAAGACCGGGATGCCGTAGCGTTCTCCGAGCGCCCGTGAAACGGTCGTCTTTCCGCCGCACGCCGTACCGGCGACAAAGTATACGTTCTCCAGATACCGCTTTAAGATATTATCCTGAAATATCATTCGTCATGTCCTCTTTTATCACGCAGTCTTGGTTATATCACGGCTCATGGCATGAGACTGCTGATAAAGCCTCATGCCGTCAGATATTCCTCAGCTTCATGAACATCATCATGTCGTAATCCTCCCGGTTTTGTGCAGGCGCCCCTGATATCGCGCCGCTTTCATTATATACCTCCACCGTGCGTTTGTCAATATGCCTCCGGCGATTTTCAAGCGGAAACACATCATATCTTGACATCTGAAAGAAAATATGTTATAATAATCATCGCCGCATACGGCGGCATGGGATAAATTCATACGCGGGTATGGCGGAATTGGCAGACGCGCAAGATTTAGGAGAAACAATTTAGAAACAATATATCTAATATAATTTCATAATCACTGCGCTCGAAAATCCGTTAGTATTGTTTTTTGAATTTATTTCACTTCACAGAGATTATCAACAGCTATCGGCATAGCTTATTTATCTTTATGAGGTGCGATAATGAAAGACACGAAAGTACACGTTGACGGAAAGGATTATAACCTTCTCGGCATAGACGACAGCGGTGAACACCCGATATTCAGCGTCTCTCCCTGCGATTCCGATGATGAGGAATACCAGCGGATAGACAGCGACATGAACTCCCTGCTTGCTGTAATCATAGGCTCTATGCAACATGCCGATTTAGAAAAGCTCGAAGTATTCTATAATCTGCAAGAGATATGCTACGCGCTCTATATCGACTATGAGGACGCCGTGAACGCCTTAGGAGAAGAAAACATAATCAGGGAAATATCAAAGGAAGACGATTACCAGATCGACACCGTTCAGCTTATGAAGCTGTTAAGGCTCTCCGATTTCGCAACGGCGAGTAAGCTATATGATTTCTTGATCGAAACGTCAGCGGAACTCAGAGAAGGAATACAGAACTCCAAAGCGGAATAACAATCGAACATAACTACAAGACCGTGGACAGACTAAGCCCACGGTTTTATATTTGCGCTCGATACGGGGGGTACATTACACGTTTTAAGCTGTATCGCTTATTCATCCGATAATGGTACAGCAGATGCAGAGATCAAAGATCGAACGATACGACCGTCAGAAATGACGGCCTTTTTTGTTTATGGGTTAGATACTTTTAACTGTTATATTAATATTCGCAACTTTTTAAGATTTTAAGAGTCTATCCGAACGTAAAAACATACAAAAAAGCACCCAATTTTTAGTAAACTAAAGTAAATGACCATTGATTTATGTAGTATTTATCTGCGTTTGTTGTCTTGTGGTATTTTTCGGTATAGGAGAGAAAGCCGCAATCAATCGACTACGGAACAACACTCAGCCGACAGTAGAATATATTAGAATGACAACGGCATATCAGCAGACCGCCATGAAGTGACGATAGAGATACGGAAAATATACAAAAATCGCCGTTTTCGGGGTGGTGGCACAATCTTCTTACAACTGATTTATTCAGCATTTACAAGGGCTGATGAGTTTTTGAGTCATTTGATTTAATAGGAGAGAGAAATCCGCTCAGACACACGTTGACCGCTGTCATGTATCAAAGGCGGATTGATTCTCGAATTGACGTTATGCCTCTCTCCGAAAAGCTGAGATTTCGGTTTTCTACATGATTAAGTTATATTACGGATAAGTGTCAGCGATTTTTCAAGAAAGTCAGTATTTATCTATATAAATCGGACTTACACTTTTCAGCAAAGTTATCATATGATAACTATAAAATCTCAAAAAAGAAAGGATGATATATCACCAGAAAGGAGCGTAAGCTCATGGAAAAAATAATGCCCGTCAATCAGACGGAAGAAAAAATACGGATTAATAAATCCGAACTTGAACGGAAATGCCGATATGACATCGACAAAGAGAACGGCTTTAAAGACCGCAAAAGGCTGAATATTAAGCTCTCGGACAGTCTGTACCGTTTAGGCGAGAAAGACAGAGCGGACAGGTGCAGAAGCTGCGGCACTCCGATATGGTATGAGGCTGTTTACAAAGACGGCGTATTCTCGCGGGGTAAATTCAAATCCGCATGGTTCTGCGAAGATCGCCTCTGCGCTCTCTGCTCATGGAACAAGTATCGGAAGATGAGAAAAAATCTTTCGGACATAGTCGACTATCTCTATAACGATACAGAAGAATACAGTTTTATTCTGCTCACGCTTACCGTCAGCGGAAGAATAACAGGCGAAAATCTGAACTCCGAATACGATAATATCGAAAGGGCATGGACGGCACTCAGAAAATCGAAAGAGTTTAATTCATTCTCTCTCGGCTTTTTCAAGGCTACTGAGATAACGGTAAACTACGGAGAATTGAAAAACCGATTGATTATATATCACCCTCATATTCACGCCATTGTCGCCGTTAAGAAAGACAGTTATCGCACTCAGGGAGAGTGTGACATTCTCCAAAAGACGCTTACATCGGCATGGGGCAGAATAACAGGAAAATATATTAATCCCGACAAAGGCGTAAACGTAAAGCCCGTTGCGGAGGGTACAGAGGACTATTCGGAACTCATGAAGCAGACCCTTGAAACGGCTGCATACGTCGGAAAGGGAGATATAAACGATAAGGACTGCAAGGAATACACGAAGATATTTTCTCAGCAGAACGCCGTTATTGATTCGACGGTATCGACACTCTCAAAAGTTTTGAAGAATCGTCACGCTATGGCTATGGGCGGTGTATTTCAGAAAGCCCGAAAAGAACTTAAAATTGAACGTATGGACGATTGCAAGGACGTTGAGGAATTAGCGGGGACAACAGCGGAAGACGAAACCGCCGAGATAAATACCCTCAACGGCGTTGTGAGAAAAGCTATCGTTCAATTTCAATGGTATAACTCTATGGGCGGAAACTACGTTATGACAAACGTAGAGCTTGTAGATTGAGATAGATTATTCCTCATGAACAGCGGCATGAGGTAAGAAAGAGAAACGGAATAAAGAAAGGGACACGAAAAATGAGAACAATCAAGATTCACAATCAGCAGACAAACAAGAACGAAAGCATAAAGATGTACACGTCCGAGGAAGTCGCAAACAAACTCGGAGTGAACTATCGGACAGCTTTGAATAAGATCAGAACAGGCGAGATAAGAGGCGTTAAGCTCGGAAACGGTTGGAGCGTCAGCGAGACGGCGCTCAGAGATTATATCTCATGATCAGCGTCATATGCGCGTTTTA
This sequence comes from uncultured Clostridia bacterium, assembly GCA_946407735.1. GTDB lineage: Bacteria > Bacillota > Clostridia > Oscillospirales > CAG-272 > JAAZGC01. Next base: position 140,406 of record CAMJPL010000001.1, on the reverse strand, counting down.
AGGCTGAAATGAGACATTTTACGGGAGAGGGATATATTATTCTCTCTCCCCAAAGCGCTGTTTTTATGCCTTGCAAAGGCTCACGGCAGACGCGCAAGAAACGGAGAATTGATATCTGCCGATGAATATATTTCTGAAATATAAACGGCTGAGTCTGCTTTTCTGAAGGTCAGAAAGTCAAAGATAGCATAAAATTCAATACTTCGTTCAAACGGCGTTACATTATACAAAATGGGACTTTAATATAAAACGGCGAATCGCATTAAGCCTTATATTTACTGGATAAATCGCAATTCGGACTTTTTCGGAAAATAATTTTCGGCAATATACATTTTCGTTGATGTATATTTTCTGCATATTCGATGTATATTAACGCATATTATGAATATCATCACCCGCATAGTGTGAATTATGCGGCATTTTTACGTTCATGTTAGATATCTCTAACCATAATTTCATGAACAGTAGTTATTTATTCGGACATTTTATGTTCAAGAGTTTACAATTACAAGGAGTGATTAGCAGTTGTTTACTAAGGATTTTAACGGTACAAACTTGACAGACGCGCAAGATTATGATATAATATCTTCTGCCGATGGCTGTTGCAAAAAAAGGAACGGCGAAAATTTGAAAGCAAGACTTGACGATCAGAAAGGCAAATGGTACATCGTCTTAGACCATACCATTTACGGCAAGCGTCAAAGGAAAACAATCGGAACAGGACTTTCAGCAACAGAAGAAAATAGACCCATAGCAGAAAGGATGATGCAGAGCAAAAAGGCGGAATGGGAAGCAAAAGAGATGAAGACGGGGCATATTCTCGACTTCAACATCGACGATAAACCCAAAGCCGCAAAGTCAGAAAAGAAAACCTTCCCCAAATCCGACGTTCAGAAAGATATCGCGGAAATGCAATTCTCGGGATACATGGATTTTTGGTTGGAGAAGAAAAGGAACACGATAGAGCTATCGACATTTTCATCTTACGAATACAATATCCGTGGAGTTATTGTGCCTTATTTCTCGCAATACGATGTCAAGCTGAAAGAGATCAACGCTTATCAGCTCGAACAATTCTATTCAGACATAAAAGAGGAAAGAGGCATAAAGAATGAGACGATAAGACGCTATCATGCGCTCATTAAAAGCGCATTAAAAGACGCATATTTCAAAGATATTATCGTCAATAACCCTGCTGATAAAGTTACTTTGCCGAAGAAAGAAAAATACTACGCCGAGACATACAGCGAAGATCAGGTGTATAAGCTCATAAACTATGCGAAGGAAACGGGATTATACATACCTATTTTGCTTGCGTCGATAACTGCGATGAGGCGAAGTGAAGTTCTCGGCTTGAGGTGGAAAGATATCGACTTTGATAATAAGTTGTTATACGTCAGAGGACAGCTTAAAGACAGAGTAAAAACGGAAGATGCGATAGACGGCTTGTTATGGGAACCGAAAGGAAAAACGGCTTCATCTCTCAGAGGTATAGAGATTGACGATACGCTGCTCGATATTCTCAAAACCGAAAAGGAACAGCAGAAAGAAAGAGCGGAAACGATACCGGACTATAATTCTGAGTGGTCGGATTATATCTGCTTGAGGACGAAGAAACCGAATGCGGGAAAGATAATAAAGCCGAACTGCTTATCCCAGATGTATTCAAAGATGCTCGATGACTGCGGTATGCCGCATATCAGATTTCATGATTTGCGTCACACAGTAACGAAAATATTACATGAACACGGTGTGCCGATAGAGAAGATACAGAAACTTCTCGGACACAGCGACATACAAACGACAGTCAACATTTACGGGCACTTGAAAACGACTTCCGAAAGGGCTTGCGTCTCTACGATGACGAATATTATAACAGGCTCTATGTGATAATATTGGCAGACTCACACAGAAAAAGCTCAAAAAACAATGGCAGACCGTATGCCATTACATAAGAACGAAATAAATTCAAATACCGTGTTAGCCCTTTAAATACAAGGTCTCACGGGAATACGCGGGTATGGCGGAATTGGCAGACGCGCAAGATTTAGGATCTTGTGTTTTCACGTGCAGGTTCGATCCCTGTTACCCGCACCAGGCCCTAAGCGATTCCAAAAGGTGTCGCTTAGGGCTTATTATTTTTCATGGACCGGGCTTCGGAAATCGCAGAGCGGTTTCCATGTGTTTTACGTCAGCTGTGAAAGACAATATTTTTCCGGCACGAAACGCAGATGGCATCATCACTCCCGCCTGCGCCGGAAAAACGCGGGGGCGGGGAGGCAATCTCCCCGCCCTTCTGTTTCTTATCTGTTTTCGATCAACACATCCAATACTTTGCCGGACGCGGGAGGCTTCAAAATACCGTCTCCCTGCGCGGACAGTATCAGCGCGTTGAGCAGATGCATGAATAATCCGCGGCATGCTCTGTCCGCAGCGTCAGGCAGATGCTTCGGGAACAGTTCCCTGTAGCCTGACGCGAACTTTACAACGATGCCGACATACTGCTCAAAGAGCGGCGCGAATATTTTGTCTGTAAGCTCATTGAAATCATCCTTCTGTCTGCGTGTGAACGCTGGCGCGGCGACATAAAGCGTGCCGTCGCCGTTTCGTACAAGATACCCGTCGCGGATAGCTTCTGCCGCGGACGACTTATCCTCCGGTTCTTCTCCCTTGAGTACTTTTACGCAGACGTCGATCATATAGTCTTTCATCATCTGATGCCAGTCATAACCGAAAGCGAATAAATTAAAATGCGAATACTTTCCGCTTTCGAAGTTGTTCATGGACGCACTGCTGCCGAGACTGAAATCGCGGTAAGTTCCCGTACGCATATCTCCGATATAATCCCAGCGATAGCCGTCGTATTTTTCCGCGTGCGGCTTATACGGAACTCTCGGACACCTGTAGCTCATATGCTCAAATCCCAGCCATGCGCAAAGATAAAAGAGCTCGTCATCGCTTTTTTTTGCGGTATAATATCCTGTTTTTCGCGATTCTTCAGTCAGACACCGGATCGCTTCGATCACAGCGTCTTTCACGGGCGCAACGGCTTTCTCGGCGTTTTCATCCAGATATTGTGCATATTTGTCCGTCTTCACCCAGAAATCGGTAATAAATCTTCCTTTCGCGGTTTCTTTTACCGCTTCGCGCCTCAGAAGATTATCGATTCGCTCTTCGATATAATAAGCCGGGACCCCGCAGATTTTCGAAAGCTCCTCCACGCTTTTCGCTTCTTCCATGCACTGAAAGAGAATGTTCTGCGAAAGCGCGTCGCTTATATAATCTGATGGGAACGGTACTTTTATGCCGTCATAATTCCCGCTGCCGGTGATGGTTATCCTCATCACGACCGGTCTTAACGCAGTCTGCTCAAATTCCATTTCATCAAACTCCTTTTTGATCTTCCGCCTCGCCTCGGACAGCCTCCACGTTACTGTCCCCTCCGGGACGGAGAGTTTTTGGGCAATGGCTTTTGTCGAAAGGCCGTCATAATAGTATAGAATGATGATTTCGCGGTATAACGCCGACAAACGCGATATCCTGAGCCGCAGCAGAGAATAGAGCTCGCTGCTGTCATCGTCCTCATATTCTTCCGCCGCAAGGTCCGGCGGAAGATCGTAGCCGAACATCACGCGCTGCTTTCCCATTCTTCTGCTGAATGTCCTTGCCACGTTTTTCGCGATCCCCCAGAGCCACGGCTCGAAGCGGCTCTCGTCTCGCAGCTTCGGCAGCGATTCCATCGCGGTACAGAGTATTTCCTGAGAAAGATCGGCCGCTTCTTCCTCGGAAAACGTCCGCTTCACCGCAAAGGCGTAAACTCTGTCGACATAGTCGCTCAGTATCCCGGCATTCATCGCTTCTCACCTGCCTTTCGTCTTTAAAGTGCGGAAAGGGGCTTGATCATTGGGTCATTCTGCGTTTTTTCATAAAGTTTTTTCAGCGGATTCCGGGCGTCATTTTTTATCCCCTCTTCCCGACGATAAACGCCGTGAACTTCATTCCCACATCGACGCCGTACCTTTCCGACGCCTCGCCGAGCTCGTTGTCATCGGCTGAAAGACTCCTGTACTCATACGGCGCTTCGTATATTATATCGAAGCCGTTTTCCTCAAACCTGTCATGCCACTGCTTCCGCTCTTCGAGAAAGCAGCCCCACGGCTCCCGGCCCATCCTCTCAAACAGCTGCAGTATCGCCGGGACGTCCGTCCATTCGCTCTCGACGGCGCAGAGGACACCGCCATCCGAGAGAGTCCGTCGGATCTCGGACAGGGCTTTTATATGCCCCTTCTCCCCCTCACGCGTGCTTGAGATCCCGATGAAGCTGCTGTACGCCGGAACCGAGCCGCTCCTGATCGGAATGTCGAACAGCGAGAACCGCGCGAAGCCGAGACGGCCGAGCTTTCTTCCGCCGATGAATTTCCGCCATTCGTTCAGCACGTCGTAATTCGCGTCCGATGCGATGCATGGAAGCGACGGATCGAGCATCTTCACCGACGGGATGAACCCCATCCCCGGTCCGCAGGCGAGATCTATCACGCATCCGCGGCGGACGATCTCGTCAATCAGACGGCGCGAAGCGGGATTGCCGAGAAAGGCGCGGCTCTCAAGACTTCTTGAAAAAGCGCCGCCGCGCCACAGCCTGATATCCGTTTCGTCAAAAAAATCGCCGTCAAGGACGCGGTCTTCGCCGGTATCGTTCTTTCGCCTGATGATCCCGTTTTCATCGGCGCGGCATTCAGGTGAGAAGCATCCCGAAAAAACGCCTTCGAATAATTTTTCCATCTCCGTTTTCCCCTCTCGCGGCGTTAAACACGATATCCAAATAAACCGCGGACTGCCTTCGCAGACATCCGCGGTTTTACGTCTATTTATTTCGCCTTGCTTTTAAGATACTCGTCTATCGCCTTGGCGGCCTTCTTTCCGGCGCCCATCGCGAGTATGACGGTCGCCGCGCCAGATACCGCGTCGCCTCCGGCGAACACGCCGGGACGGGTGGTAGTCACGCCGTCCTCGAGGACGGTAAGGCAGCCCTTCCTGTCGCTCTCAAGCCCGGGCGTCGTCATGCGCAGCAGCGGGTTCGGCGATGTGCCGACGGCGACGATCAGCGTGTCGCAGGGTATGTCGTGCTCGGAGCCCGCCTTCTCGACCGGTCTGCGGCGTCCGTCGGGTCCCGGCTCGCCGAGCTCCATATCGACGACCGTCACCGAAACGGTATTGCCCTTCTCGTCGGTGTTGACCTTTACCGGATTCTGCAGCGTGCGGAAGACGATACCCTCTTCCTTCGCGTGCTCTATCTCCTCGGCTCTCGCCGGCATCTCTTCCTCGGAGCGGCGGTATATGATGCTGACCTCCTCGGCGCCGAGGCGCATGGCGCATCTCGCGGCGTCCATGGCGACGTTTCCGCCGCCGACAACAGCGGCTCTGGTCGGTATGCGGATCGGGGTGTCGTATTCCTCGCGGTAGGCCTTCATCAGGTTTATACGCGTCAGGAATTCGTTCGCGCTCATGACTCCGGCGGCGTTCTCGCCGGGGATGCCCATGAATCCGGGAAGTCCGGCGCCGCTGCCGATGAATATCGCCTCGTACCCGCTCTCGAACAGCTCGTCGACGGTAAATGTGCGTCCGACGACGTAATCGAGCCGGAACTCGACGCCGAGCTCCTTCAGCGACTCTATCTGCTTGCCGACGATGCTCTTCGGCAGACGGAACTCTGGTATGCCGTACGACAGCACGCCGCCGGCCTTGTGAAGGGCCTCGAACACCGTGACCTCATATCCCATGCGGCAGAGATCGGAGGCGCAGGAAAGCCCCGCAGGGCCCGATCCGATGACGGCGACGCGGACGCCGCTGTCCTTTTCCTTCTTCGCGCCGGATATGCCGGAGACGCCGTGATCGGCGGCGTAGCGCTCAAGGCGTCCTATGCCGACCGGATCGCCGTTCTTTCCTCTTACGCAGAGGCTTTCGCACTGACGCTCCTGAGGGCAGACGCGGCCGCATATCGCGGCGAGAGAGCTCGTCTCCTCGATCACTCGCAGGGCTTCTGTCGGCTTTCCCTCGGCGAGCTTTTTGATGAAGCCGGGAATGTTCACGGCGACGGGACATCCCGCCGTGCAGGGATGGTTTTTGCAGTTGAGGCAGCGGGCGGCCTCATTCGCCATATCCTCGGCGGTGTAGCCGAGAGCGACCTCATACCAGTTTCTTGCGCGGACGGAAGCGTCCTGCGACGGCATCGGCGTCTTTGTCTTCTGCATGTTGGGCATTGTTCAGGACTCCTTTCCTTCCGGCTGCGACGGCTTCGAAGGTCCGCTCTGACGCTGCTGACCCATCTTGTACAGATTGCAGCACTCGCCCTCGATATCGCGGTAGGTGGCGTTCCGCTTCATCAGCTCGTCGAAATCGACGAGATGCCCGTCGAAATCGGGGCCGTCGACGCAGGCGAACTTTCTCTCGCCGCCCACGGTCACGCGGCAGCCGCCGCACATGCCGGTGCCGTCGATCATGATCGGGTTGAGCGAGACTATGGTCTTTATCCCGTACTCCTTCGTCAGGAGCGAGACGAATTTCATCATTATCGGCGGGCCGATGGCGATGACGACGTCGTATTTCTTTCCTTCGGCTATCTTCGCCTTGAGGGCATCGGTGACGAGGCCCTTGTTGCCGTTCGAGCCGTCGTCGGTCATTATCGTCAGCGTGTCGCAGACGCTTTTCATCTGCGGCTCAAGGATTATTATGTCCTTGTTCCTGAATCCGGCGATCATGTCGACATTGGCGCCGTGATCGCTTAGATACTTCGCCTGAGGCAGGGCGATGGCGCAGCCGAGTCCGCCGCCGATGACGCAGGCGGATTTATAGCCGTCGAGATGCGAGACGTTGCCGAGCGGCCCGACGAAATCGGCGATCATGTCGCCCGGCTTCTTCTCGCCGAGCTTGAGGGTCGAAAGACCGACCTTCTGAAAGATTATCGATACCGTACCCTCGGCCGGATCGGCTTCGGAGATGGTGAACGGCACCCTCTCGCCGGTCTCGTCGGCGCGGAGGATGATAAACTGCCCCGGTCCCGCCTTTTTCGCGACGTCCGGAGCCTCGATCTTCATATATACCGTTATGTCGGTAAGAGGATAGGCTTCTTTTATTCTGAACATAATGCAACTCTCCGCCGCCCGAGGCGGCCGGCGAACATGGATAACGAGCCTGATGCGGCTCACATAATATAATATTATACTATATCGGAATGTTTTTTTCAATAGACAAACGGGTAACTCCATGTATATTTTGTTATTATGGGTGCGATAAACCGCGAAAGACTCATTGAGCAGCGCGGGTAAATTAATTGTAAATTATTCCTTTTCCCTCTTTATCAAAGACGGCGGTTGTGATATAATATATTGTCGGTTCGGCTCAATATATCAGCCGGGCCGCGCCGGATATAACATGCCGGCGAAAACGCCACCGCCGGACCGGTCAAGGGCGATCCTCACGGCCCCCGCTGCGCCGGCGGCATGTAACCAAATATTATGAGGTAAAAAGTCATGCTTCTCAAGGAAGAAAAGCAGGAGATCATGCAGAAGTTCGCCACCCACGAGGGCGACACCGGATCTCCCGAGGTACAGATCGCTGTCCTCACCACCCGAATCAATCAGCTCACCGAGCATCTCAAGAGAAACCCGAAGGACAACCACAGCCGCCGCGGCCTTCTTATGATGGTCGGCAAGCGCCGTTCCCTTCTCGGATATCTTCAGAAGAACGATATCACCCGTTACCGCTCGATAGTCGAAAGACTCGGTCTGCGTAAGTAATCACAATACTCCGCCCGGCGTAAAAGCCGGGCGGAGCGAAATCAGATCCGCATTACGGCTTAGCAGTTCAATATGCCCCGCGCCGCCGCTCTCTCCCGAAAGTGATGGAGCGGAACGTATTAAAGTGCTAAACTGACATGCGGATGTTTTTTGAGGATCCCTCTGCCGGACGCCCTTTTCCGTATGTGAGGAAAACGGATATTGTCCGCCCGGACCGCGGGATACCGGCTCAGCCGGATTTTTAAGGAGGGCAGGCCCCCTCCGAGGTTCAGATAATTTATAAGGAGAAACTGCCGCATGTTTGAAAATTACCGCGTCTTTGAGACCGAGCTCGCCGGCCGCAAACTGACCGTCGAGACCGGCAAGATGGCAGGTCTGGCCAACGGCTCCTGCTTCATCAAATACGGCGATACCGCGATACTCGCCACCGCCACCGCTTCCAAAATGCCGCGCGACGGCATAGATTTCCTGCCGCTGTCCGTCGACTTCGAGGAAAGACTCTACGCCGTCGGCCATATACCCGGCTCCTTCAACAAGAGAGAGGGACGCCCGACCGAAAAAGCCATCCTCACCTCGCGCGTCATCGACCGCCCGATCCGCCCGCTCTTCCCGAAGGATCTGCGCAACGACGTCGTTCTGTCGCTGCTCGTCATGAGCGTCGATCAGGACTGCTCGCCCGAGATCACCGGCATGATCGGCGCGTCCATCGCCCTCACCATCTCCGATATCCCGTGGAACGGCCCGATCGCCGGAGTCTTCGTCGGAATGGTAGACGGAAAATACATCATCAACCCGACTCAGGCCGAGCGCGCCGAGAGCGTTCTTGAGCTCACCGTCGCCGGATCCGAGGAAAAGGTCGTCATGATCGAGGCCGGCGCCAAGGAAGTCGGCGACAAGGAGATGTTCGACGCCATCATGCTCGCGCATGAGGAAGTAAAGAAGCTCTGCCGCTTCATAAAGGACATCCAAGCCCAGATCGGCAAGCCGAAGTTCGATTACCCGTCCGGAGCCGTCGATCAGGCTCTCATGGACGAGGTCGAGGCCATGGTGAAGGAGGACGTCAAGCTCGCCCTCGACACCGACGACAAGAGCGTCCGCGACGCCAGACTCCAGCCCATCATCGAGCGCGTCTACGCCGCCTACGACGAGAAGTATCCCGATCAGCACATGATGTTCGATCAGATACTCTACCAGATACAGAAGCACATCGTCCGCGAGTGGCTCCTCACCGACAAGAAGCGCGTCGACGGCAGAAAGATGGATCAGATCCGTCCGCTCGCCGCCGAGGTCGGACTTCTGCCGAGAGCCCACGGCTCCGGAATGTTCACCCGCGGCCAGACTCAGGTCCTCACCTCCTGCACCCTCGGCTCGATAGACGAGGCGCAGATGCTCGACGGCATAGACGAGGAGACCGAGAAGAGATACATGCACCACTACAACATGCCCGGCTATTCCACAGGCGAAGCCAAGGCCAGCCGCAGCCCGGGCAGACGTGAGATCGGTCACGGCGCTCTCGCCGAGAGAGCCCTCCGTCCGGTCCTCCCGTCGGTAGACGATTTCCCGTACGCGATTCGCTGCGTCTCCGAGGTCATTTCCTCCAACGGCTCGACCTCTCAGGGTTCTGTCTGCGGCTCGACGCTGGCTCTCATGGACGCCGGCGTGCCGATCTCGGCCCCCGTCGCCGGCATCTCCTGCGGTCTTATCACCGAGGGCGAGCGCTGGATGACCATGATCGACATCCAGGGTCTCGAGGACTTCTACGGCGATATGGACTTCAAGGTGGCCGGAACTCATAAGGGCATCACCGCGATCCAGATGGACCTCAAGATCGACGGACTCACGCCGGAGATCATCTGGGCGGCTCTCACCACCACCCACGCCGCCCGCGACTATATCATCGACAACGTCATCCTCAAGGCCATCCCGTCTCCGAGACCGGAGGTTTCGAAGTACGCCCCGAAGATGATCACCATGAAGATCGATCCCGACAAGATCCGCGACGTCATCGGCACCGGCGGCAAGGTCATCCAGAAGATCACCGCCGACACCGGAGCCAAGATCGAGATCGAGGACGACGGCACCGTTTATATCGCCGCCGTCAACCGCGACAGCGGCCTGCTGGCGCAGAAGATCATCGAGAACATCGTCTTCGAGCCGGAGGAGGGCGCCATCTATGAGGGCACCGTCACCCGCATCATCCCGATCGGTGCTTTCGTCGAGTTCGCTCCCGGCAAGGAGGGCATGGTCCACATCTCCAAGCTCGCCGATTACCGCGTCGAGAAGGTCGAGGACATCTGCGACGTCGGCGATACGATGCGCGTGAAGTATCTCGGCGTCGACGAGAAGGGCAGAATGAACCTCTCCCGCAAGGACGCCCTCACCGCCGCCGAAAAGGCCGCCGAGGTGCCGAAGATGCCTGTCGTCGATCCTAATGCCAGAAAGAACGCCTACACTCCCCGCAGCCAGAGACGCGGAAGAGAAGAATAAGAAATAACATCATATAAAAGAACAGGAGACCGGAACGGTCCCCTGTTCTGTTCATTTTCTGCCTCTGATATCGTCTATGATCATTCTGATATGAGCGGCGGCATCATCGTCAAGATCGCTGACGTCGATATATTTCCCCTCACTCAGATCGAGAAGATAATCGGCGGAGACATTGAAATACGTCAAATGAAAAACCGTCCCACCGACGATGGGACGGTTTTATCATATTTCCTCTCTCACATCTCCCGTTTTTCCTTCCATCTTCTGGCGGAGAGGTAGACTGCGTAGAGGACCTTGTATATCTCATAAACGAGCAGCAGCACGGCGGGTGGGATGAGCGCGCAGAGCCATCCGGCGACGGGAAGCACGGTTATCCCGAAGGCCTGTCCGAGCGGCGTCAGCATAGCGACGGCAACGAAGGCGATCAGCGCGCCGATCACTCCGGCGTAGATGAAGTTGAACTTCACGTTCGGCATGAACACGCTGCCGCTTTTCATCGTCTCGCTCAGCACGACCGCCTGCGCGAGCAGGAAGCCGATGAACACCGCCGCGCCGGTCTGGGCCGGCTCGAGAGCGAACACCGTAGCGTCGGCGAGCAGGGGTGCGGCGATGCCGGCTCCGGCCCAGAAGAGCCCGAAGGCGACGCAAGTGATATTGTGCGCGAGCGGACGGCTGAGACTGCCGGAGGTGTTCTCCTCCAGTCGCAGTATATCGTGAGACGGGCGCTCGAAGGCGATGATCATGACCGCCGCGAAGTCGACGATAAGACCGGTAAAGATGATCTGCACCGGAGACATCATCTCATATCGGACGATGACCGAGTAGAGCACGATGAACAGTCTCGCCAGCTGCGACGTGATGAGATATCTCACCATGCGGAGGATGTTCTGGTATATCACCTTCGCCGAGGCTATCGCCCCGACAAGAGCGTTGAAGCTGCCGTTGCCCTCGTCGTCGCTCTCCGACACGATGACGTCGGCGGCGAATTTCAGCGCCTCGCAGCCGAGCTTCGGATCCTCCTTGCCGGTGCGGATATACTCCGTCTCGTTGCGGTTCCGCCTCAGCTCGCCTCTCGCGCCCTTGATGGATATCGTCACCGATTTCCCGACGCCGACGTCGGCTTCCCTCATGAGACCGATCTCGTCGAGCTTTCCGCCCATGAACATTACGGTCTCACCCTCGGCGCGAAGGAAATCGATCAGCTTCTTTTTCTGGTCGAGCCTGAGAGCTTCATAGACTCGGTATGAGCGGATATTCGTCCTGAGCATGCCGTCGGACGTCCTGTCCATCTGCTTCGACTGCATCACGTCGGTGCTGTTGTTGGCGATGCCGACGGTCTTGGCGATCTGCAGATTATTCTCGGACAGATCGTCGCAGAGCATGATGACGCTTATCCCGGCCGCGCGGAGCTTCGCCATGTTTCTCGCCGCTCCCGGCAGGATAGGCTCGCGTATAGCGAGGAAGCCCTCGAAGTTGAGATCGCTCTGAAGGTTCTCTATCCTCGTAAGATCGTTGTCGGACGTGGTCTTCGTGGCTATGCCGACGACGCGGTACGCCGCCCTGCCCCTCGCGAGTGCGGACGCCCTTATGTCGGCCGAGGCGGCGGTATCGAGCGGCACCATCGCGCCGTTCTGTGTGTATGTGCGGCATCTGGCGAGTATCGCCGTCAGCTCGCCGCGGCAGCAGACGAGATAATCCTCGCCCTCCTTATGCGGGCGCGAGTCGTCGGATATGCCGTCTATGCCGTTGCCAAGGTTCTCGACGGCGAAATTGCCGACGAGAGACGTCTCGAAGCGGCTCGGCCCTCCGGCGCTCATATGATCGAGTATCGGGTAATCGCGGTCGAGCGCGACGTTGTAGAGCTTGTGCTTCTCGGCCTCGGCGACTATCGCCTTCTCCTCGGCGGTATGTATCACGTCAGGATCGACGCCGGTCACAGACAGCTTGTTTTTCCCGTACAGCGCCGTCGAGATGACGGCGAAGCGGAGCAGCATCGAGCAGCGCTTGCCGAAGTTCGGCGCGTCGTCGGTGTACTCCACGCCGCCGGTATATACCGATTCGACCGACTGCCCGCCCGACATCAGGAACCCATCCTTCGGGATTATCACCGTCGAGACGTCCTTGAGCTTGTCGATGCAGCCGACGTTGCGTATCAGCGCTCCCTTGTCCGGCTTGTCGAACTGATGCACGGCGTTGTAGACGCCGCAGGCGATTATGATATGCCCGAAGGCGGTGTAAAGCTCGCTCATCGACGCGACGGCGAGCGAAAGTCCGGTGAGGAATACGTCGAAAAGCCCTCTCGTGCGCATCCCGGTGACGGCGTCGGCTATCGTCAGGAGGAAGACGAGCACGATCATGCACAGGCTCCAGCCGGAGCAGTACTTTTTAAGGGTGGATACCACCGCGAGCTCCTCATGCCGCACAAGCGACTGAGCCTTTTTCTCGCGGCAGACGAGATTGTCCTGCCCCGACGCGACGACCATAGCCCTTCCGCTGCCGCGGGTGAGGATCGTAGACGCCAGCAGCATGTTCTTCTGCTGCGACGGCTCGAGCTCATGGAAGTCCCGGAAGTTGGCGTCCTTTTTCTGCGCCTTCGGCACGCCGGTGACCGGAGCCTCGAAGGCGTACAGGTCATTCGACTCTATGAGACGGCAGTCGGCGGGGACGACGTCTCCCGAGCTGACGACGATGACGTCGCCGACGACAAGATCCTCCGCCCTGACGAGATACAGCATGCCGTCGCGCATGACGCGGGCGACCGGGAGCGCTCCCGAGGCCGTGTCCTCAAGCACCTTCTGCGCTTTTATGTATGTGAGCACGGCCGCGATGTAATTTACGGCGAGGCATACGATGAGAGCGACCGCCGCCGCGCTGTGCTCGAGCGCCGCCTGTATGACGGCGGTCAGAAGCAGCAGTATCGACATGCTGTCGGTCATCACATGCCCCAGATATGCCCTGAAGGCTCCCTTAGGCACCGGATATATGATATTGCCGCCGTTTTTCTTCAAACGGCTGTCCGCCTCGGCCCGGGAAAGTCCGCCCGACATATCCGTGCCGAGCCTTTCCGCGATCTGCTGCGGGGTATGGTCATACCATTTATCAGACATAAAACTGAATTGACAGATTATAATGCCGGTGGAGGAATTCCTCTTTCTGAAGAAAGAGGTTTTCCTCCCCCGGAGCACCTCTTTTCAATAAAGACTGTTTCTGCTCAAGAAAAGATCAGCAGCGCTTTATTCCGAATATTTTATAGGCATGTCCGCCGCGTCAGACGCTCTTTACGATGAGGCCGCCTTCTCCGGCGTCGACGGCGATCCCGGCTATCGGGGCGCCCTTCGCGTCGATAATGATGTTCGCCGCCTGATCCTCGACATGCGTCTGAATGTAGCGGCGCATATTGCGTGCGCCGAACTTCGTTGAGAACGAGGCCTTCGCTATCGCCTTTTCGGCGGCGTCCGTCCAGCGGAAGTATATCCCCTTCTCGCCGAGCGTCGTCTTTAGCTCGCCGAGCATTATTCCGGCGATCGCCGAGAAATCATTCTCGTCGAGCTGGCGGAAGGTGATGATCTCGTCTACGCGGTTGATGAACTCAGGCCGCAGGAACTCGGAGAGCGCCTTCATCGTGCGGTCCTCCGACTCCTTCGCCGCCCCGCCCTCGCCGAAGCCGGCGCGGTTGGAGATGTTGACCGATCCGGCGTTCGTCGTCATGACGATGACGGTATTCTCGAAATTCACCGTTCTTCCCTGACTGTCGGTGATCCTTCCGTCGTCGAGTATCTGCAGAAGGATGTTCAGCACGTCAGGATGCGCCTTCTCAATCTCGTCGAACAGCACCACCGAATACGGCTTGCGGCGTATCTTCTCGGTCAGCTGTCCCGCCTCGTCGTAGCCGACGTATCCGGGAGGCGCTCCGATGATGCGCGACACGCTGAATTTTTCCATGAACTCCGACATGTCGAGCCTTATCAGCGTCTCAGGCGAATCGAAGAGGTCGAGCGCCAGCTGCTTCACGAGCTCGGTCTTGCCGACGCCGGTCGGTCCGGCGAAGATGAACGATACCGGCTTGCGCTTGTACGCCACTCCGGCGCGGCTGCGCTTTATCGCCCTGACGACCGCGTCGACGGCGGCGTCCTGACCGATGATGTGGTTTTTCAGCCTTTCACCGAGACGGTCTATCCTCTCGAACTCATGCTCCGTGATATTGGACGCCGGAACACCGGTCCATATCTCAATTACGTTGGCGAGATCCTCCGTCGTCAGACGGGCGGCGTCGAGCTGCGGCTGGAGAGATTTCAGCTCGTTCTGAGCGTTGATCGTCGCGACCTTTATGTCGGCGAGGCGCTGGTATTTCGCCTGCTGCTTTTCCTGATCGGTCTCGTCCGAGGACTCGAGGTCCATCTGCTCCTTTGAGAGCTTTTCAAGCTCGGCGTCGAGCTCGTATTTCCGCGCAACGGCGGGAGTATGGAGCGACTTGTACGACGCCGCCTCGTCAAGCAGGTCGATGGCCTTGTCCGGCAGATAGCGGTCGGTTATGTATCTTTCGGACAGAGTGACGCAGCGGTAAAGCGTGTCGTCCGGGATGATGATGCCGTGGAACTTCTCGTAATAGCTCTTTATACCCTTGAGTATCTCGACGGAATCGGCGATCGACGGCTCCTCGATGATGACAGGCTGGAATCGCCTCTCGAGAGCCTGATCCTTTTCGATGTACTTGCGGTACTCGTTCAGTGTCGTGGCGCCGATCACCTGTATCTCGCCTCTCGACAGCGCCGGCTTCAGGATGTTCGCCGCGTTCATGCTGCCCTCGGCGTCTCCGGCTCCGACGATGGAATGCACCTCGTCGATGACGAGTATGATGTTCCCGAGCGCCTTCGTCTCCTCGATAAGCCCCTTCATGCGGCTCTCGAACTGTCCGCGGAACTGCGTCCCGGCGACGATGGCGGTGAGATCGACGAGGCAGACCTCCTTATCCTTCAGCTTATACGGAACCTTTCCGGCGACGATCCGCTCGGCAAGCGCCTCCGCGATAGCCGTCTTTCCGACTCCCGGCTCTCCGATGAGACAGGGATTGTTCTTCTGACGTCGGCAGAGGATCTGGATCACGCGGTCAAGCTCCTTCGCGCGCCCGACGATAGTGTCGAGACGTCCGTCCATGGCCTTGCGGTTGAGGGACTGGCAGTACTGGTCGATATATTTTCTCTTCGGCCGGTCCTTTTCCTTCTTCTGATCCCTTCCGCGCTGAGGCTGCGGCGGCTGGGAGCGGTCGGGCATGCCGAACAGGCGCTGGAAATCTATCGTCGGGGCCCTGCCCTCCTCGATATCGCCGTCGGCGGGAGCGATACCCGTCTCGGCGCCGTCCTCCATCTGCCCGAACATCTCGGTCATCTCGTCGTCGACCTTGTCGAGGTCCTCATCGGAGATACCCATCTTTTTCATGATGTCGCCGACCGAGGTTATGCCGATCTCCTTGGCGCATTTCAGGCAGATGCCCTCGCTCGTGGTCTTTCCGTTCTCGATATGCGATATATAAACGACCGCCACTCTCTTGTGGCATCTTGAGCACATTTCCATCTTTAGCAAATATGACCTTCCAAATACAAATCAGCTTTCGGTGAAGCGCAGGATCCTTTCGGCGATAAGGCCGAAGCTGATCTTCTCACCGAGCGATATAAGCAGCGATCCGCTGAGCGCGTCCCGCGGGAAGATATCCGGCCAGGCGGCGCAGAGCGACGGCCAGGCGCCGCGCAGAACGGCGGTGATGACAAGGGCGTAGAACACCCCGCATACGACTCCGAGAACTCCGCCGAAAAAGCGGTTCACTCCGCTCATGCCGGTGAGCTTCATCGCCTTTTCGATGAGGATCCCGATGATATGGAGCAGAAGCGCCGTAATAAAGAATATCCCGAGATACGCCGCCGCCTTTGAGAGGACCGATGCCGCCGGACCGGCGATTCCGTCCGCCATCTCGGAAGCCGTCACGATCCCGCTGTTTCCGACGGCGGATATGTTTATGCCGAATCTCGACAGTATATCGCTCAGAGCCGGAGACATCTCCGCTGCCGCCGCGCCGACATCGACGCTGCCGATCCCGGCGAGCTCGAGCGCCTTTCGAGCCGCGCCGCTCACTATCCTCAGCATGAAGCCGTCATAGATGATCGGGTAGACGAACGGGGTGAACACAAAGGCGCAGACGAACGACACGGCGAAGGTGATTATCCCGAGCGCCGAGCGTATGAATCCCCTGAAATAGCCGTATATCGCGCTGAATATTATGACGACGGCGATGATTATGTCAATGATCGCGCCGCTCATGTTGAAGCCGCTGAGCTCAAGCGAGCTTACGTCAAAATTTTCCATCATCCGGCCTCCCCGGTGTCATTCAGCATGTTTTCGTCGCTTCCCGTCTCGTAGAGCTCCGCCGTCGTCTCGGGCAGAGGTGACGTCTCGGGCTCGGCCGCAGGCGCTTCCGTCGTTTCGGTTCTTTCCGGCGGCGTATATCCGGCGTCGGCCGACGTGTTGCCGGCGGCGATGGAATTCGCCTCCGGGAAAAGCTCCTCGGTGCGGAGCATCTGCACCGACTGCGTGTAGGCGACGATCAGCGTCAGCTGGTCCTTCCGGATAAGGCTCTTGCCGCCGCTCTCGATAAGCGCGCGGGTCATGGTGCCGTCGGCGACCGATATCCTCGCTATCGCCGAGTCGAAAAGGACGTAGACGTAATCGTAGTCCGACTTTATGTCGAGTATCTGGCCCTCGGTCTGGAGCGACCAGAGCATCTCGCCGCGGGTATCGTAGATATCTATCCTCTCGCCGCTGCCGA
This sequence comes from uncultured Clostridia bacterium, assembly GCA_946407735.1. Classification (GTDB taxonomy): domain Bacteria; phylum Bacillota; class Clostridia; order Oscillospirales; family CAG-272; genus JAAZGC01. The sequence continues at coordinate 123,306 of CAMJPL010000001.1, read as the reverse complement.
TTATGTTCTGGGAGAAGACGAGCTCGGCGCCTCTCTCGGACAGGCCGCACCGCTCGGGAACTCTGTCGTCGAAGCTGACCGTCGATATCCTGTCGTAGCCCTGGTTGAAGAATATCAGAGCGTCGTCGCAGAGCACGGCGAAGCCGCCGCCGTCGAGCCAGGCGGCTTTCATCGCCATCTCGCCCTCGAGCGTTATCAGCTTCTTCGGGGTCTCGTCGTACGGATTGAAGACCATGATCTCGCTCATGAACTCGCCGCCCTCGTTGTAGACCGAAAGCATCAGCGCGAGCTCGTCCGAGCGGAAGACGGTGTCCATGACGAGCTTGTCCTTATATATCGCCGCCACCTTTTTGAAGCTCCGGTCGTATATCATGACGGCAGAGCGGTATTCCATCGTGTTCGTCGTGACGGCGAGCATACCGTCCGCCGAGAGCGAGGCTCCCCATATCGGGTAATCGAGCGTCTCGCTGTAAAGCCTCGATATCGCGTTGTTGATGGTGAAGGTGTTCTCGCCGAGACCGTAGACGACCATGTATCTGTCGCCGGTCAGCATGACGGGATTGCGGCAGTTTATCGGATATGACAGCGTCGCGTTGCCGAGCATGTTGTACAGCGTCACCGATTTCTCGTCGGCGACCGCGACCTCGCCCTTGTACGAGCCGATCTGTATCTTATTGGAGGGGTTGAAGTATATGGTTCGGTAATTACCGGTGTATTCCGGCGAGTCGGTATTGAGGTAGCGAGCGAGATACCGCATGTTTTCGACGGTTATCTCGCCCCGGTAGATCCAGAACATGCCTATCATGAACAGGAATATCGCCGCGGCGAGGGTGAACTTCGTCCATCTCAGCCTGAGCGCGATCCTGTCGTAGTATTCGGTGCGCTGGCTTCCTCTCGCCAGACGCCTCGGGCGCGGGATCCGTATGACCGGTCCCTTCTCGGTCTTTTCCGCCATATCCTTCTTCACCTCCCTTCATCTGTTTTCATTCAGCCGTCGGCGGACCGCCTGTCAGCCGTCTGTCTTTTTCGCGTAGCCGGGCAGATAGCCGACGTCGCTCAGATACAGCCCGCAGGCCGGCGCCGTCTGCCCCGCCCTCGTCCTGTCGCGCGAGGCGATGATCTCCGGCATCCTTACGCCGTCTATCGCGCCGTACGACACCTTGACCAGCGTCCCGGCTATGATCCTGACCATATTGTACAGAAATCCGTCGGCGCGGATGGTCAGCACCGCGCTGCCGTTCTCCCGGCGGACCGAGCAGGAGTACACCGTCCTTACGGTGTCAGTCACCTTCGAGCCGACCGCCATGAAGCCGGAAAAATCATGCCTGCCGACGAAGGCTCCGGCTGCCCCGTCCATCCGCCCTGCGTCGAGCGGACGCTGCACATGCCAGCATCTGTCGCGCATGAAAGGATCGCGCGAGACGGTGTCCTCATAGATATATCTGTATTCCTTCCAGAGCGCGTCGTAGCGCGGATGGAAGTTTTCCGGGACGTACTCAGCCTCACGGACGGCGACGTCGTCGGGAAGCTGCCTGTTCAGCGCCAGCGGCAGCCGGTCGAGCGGTATAAGCGTCCCCTCAGGCGGCATATAAGCGCATCTGAACCTGAGGGCGTGCACCCCGGCGTCGGTGCGGCTGCAGCCTGTCACCGGGAGGCGGGTATGATAAACCGCCTCGATACCGTCCTGCACCGTTCCCATCACGGTGCGCAGCTCGGGCTGCGCCGGCTGTACCTGCCAGCCGGAGAAACCGGTCCCGACATAGGCGAGGGTGAGCAGTATCTTCTTCATTTATATGGAAAATCCCGGCGCGAAGATGTTTATCACGACCGTCACCGCGATAAATGCGGCGAAAGCGGCGAGAAGGATCCAGTCGAGCGGCTTCATGTGAAGCTCGGTCATCCTCGTGCGCCCGACGTCGCCGCGGTAGCAGCGGCATTCCATGGCGACGGCGAGATCGTCGGCGCGTCTGAACGCCGAGACGAACAGCGGTATCATGACCGGAATCAGCGCCTTCGCCCTCTGCGGGAGCGAGCCCGAGTCGAAGCTGGCGCCGCGAGCCTTCTGGGCACTCATTATCTTGTCGGTCTCCTCGATCAGGGTCGGGATGAAGCGAAGCGCTATCGTCATCATCATCGAGAACTCATGGACCGGGATCTTTATCTTCTTGAGCGGGCCGAGCAGGCGCTCGAGGCCGTCGGTGAGAGCTATCGGGGACGTGGTGTACGTCAGGACGACGCCCGTTCCGGCGAGGAGGGCTATGATGCGGACGATCATAAGAGCGGCGAACTGCAGCCCCTCGGCGTAGATATGGATGAATTTCCACTCTACCAGCGGCTTTTCGCCCTTCGTCCAGAAGATGTTTATGATCGCGGTGAAGGCGATCACGTAGATGAGCGGTTTCATGCCGCGCAGTATCGTCTTCGCCGGGATCCTCGATATTATGACGAGCGCGGCGGTGAAGACGACGGCGAAAACAAAGCTCCAGACGTTCTTCGCCATGAATATCCCGACGATGTACATGACCGTCAGGATTATCTTTACCCTCGGGTCCGCCCTGTGGAGCGGAGACGAGCCGGGAAAGTACTGACCGATGGTTATGTCCTTCAGCATTGTTCAGCCTTTCCTTTCGGCGAGCAGCTTCGTCAGCTCCTCGGCGGCGCGGTCGACGGTGAATATGTCGTCCGGTATCTCGGCCCCCGCGTTTCTCAGTATGTTCATCAGCCTCGTTATCTGCGGCACGTCGAGCCCTACCTTCGTAAGCTCCCCGGAGCGCCTGAATATCTCGGACGTCCTGCCCGTCATATGCACCCTTCCGTGATCCATCACGACGAGCTCGTCGCTGTACCGCGCCATATCCTCCATGCTGTGGCTGACGATGATCACGGTGCTGTTCCTCTCGCGCTGGAAGGCTCTTACCCCGCCGAAGATCTCCTCGCGCCCCACCGGGTCGAGACCGGCGGCCGGCTCGTCGAGGATCAGCACCTCCGGCTCCATGGCGATTATCCCGGCGATCGCGACGCGGCGCTTCTGTCCGCCGGACAGATCGAACGGACTCTTCTGCATGAGCGACGGATCGAGGCCGACGAACCGCACGGCGTCGGCCACGCGGCGCTTTACCTCGGCGTCGGACAGCCCCATGTTCTTCGGGCCGTAGGCGATGTCGAGCATCACGCTCTCCTCGAAGAGCTGGTACTCGGGGTACTGGAAGCAGAGCCCGACCCTGAACCTGACGTCACGTATCTTCTTCGGCTCGGCCCAGATATCCTTTCCGTCGAGCAGCACGGTGCCGGACGTCGGCTTCATCAGGCCGTTCATCAGCTGCACCAGCGTCGATTTGCCGGAGCCGGTATGCCCGATAAGGCCGGTGATGACGCCGCCGCCGAACGTGACGCTGACGTCGGTCAGAGCCGCCTTCTCGAAGGGCGTTCCGGCGCTGTATATGTAGTTAATGTTCTGTAATTCTATCGAAGACATTTATCGCACGAAATGATCTCAGGAAACGGGGATTTTCCGGGCGCCCAAAGCGGCGTCCTTCACCGGGATGGTTTTTGCGAGCAGCGGCAGCAGCTGCGCCGCCGCCTCGTCGGGATCGAGGGCGTCGTCAAGGCCCTTCACGCCGTTCTTTTTCAGTCGGTAGATAAGATCCGTCACCTGCGGCACGTCAAGCCCCACGCTCTGCAGGCGCTCCACGCTCGAAAAGACCTCTCTCGGCGTCCCGTCGAGGTAGACTCCGCAGTCGGCTATGACGATCACGCGGTCGGCCATGATGGCCTCGTTCATGTTGTGGGTGATGTGCATGACGGTTATGCCCATATCCCTGTTCAGGCGGGCTATCGTCTGCATGACCTCGTCGCGTCCCTGCGGGTCGAGCATGGCGGTCGACTCGTCGAAGATGATGGTGTCGGGCAGCATGGCTATGATGCCGGCGATCGCCACCCTCTGCTTCTGTCCGCCCGACAGCTGATGAGGCGAGTGGCGGGCGAAGGCGGTCATGTTGACCGTTTCCAGCGCCTCGTCGACGCGGCGTCGTATCTCGGACGGCTCGACGCCGAGATTCTCGCATCCGAAGGCGATATCCTCCTCGACGACCGTCGCGACGAGCTGGTTGTCGGGATTCTGGAACACCATGCCGATATGACGGCGCACCTCATAGACGTCGTCCTCGGTCATATCCGGGGAGGTGATGTCGTGGCCGCCTATCGTTATCGTCCCGCTGTCGGGCACGAGGATCATGTTCAGCAGCTTCGCCAGCGTCGACTTGCCGGAGCCGTTGCGCCCCAGAACGGCTATGAATTCGCCTTTGTATATGTCAAGGCTGACGTTTTTCAGCACCTCGTTCTTTTCGCCGCTCTCGGTATCGTACGAGAAGCAGACGTCCCTGAGGCTTATATAAGGAGTTTTCTGTTCGTTGTTCATTTATAAATTAGGATCACGGCTTTGGCGGCGCGCTCCATCTCGCGCTCGCGCCGCAGGGGAGGCATAGCCCGGATTCGGTCACCGGAAGCCCGAGCTCCTCGCATTCGAGAGCGCCGGAAAAACCGCGCGCCTTCATGGCCTGATTCAGGATATATCCGGTCGCGTACGGCGACAGCCCGGTGGTGTAGCTGTTGATCAGGAAAAACAGCGGCGTGTCGGACAGCAGCCCGACGGTGCGGAGAATGAAATCGCAGATGTTTTCCTCAAGCTTCCACAGCTCGCCGCCCGGTCCCCGCCCGTATGACGGCGGGTCCATTATAACGGCGTCGTATCGGCTGCCGCGCCTCAGCTCTCGCTCGACGAACTTGAAGCAGTCGTCGACGATATAGCGGACGGGGCGGTCGGAAAGGCCGCAGAGGGCGATATTCGCCTTCGCCTGCCCGACCATGCCCTTCGACGCGTCGACATGGCAGACCGACGCTCCGGCGGCGGCGCAGGCGCAGGTGGCGGCTCCGGTGTAGGCGAACAGATTGAGCACCCTTATCTCACGTCCGGCGGAGCGGATGAGCTTATCCGCCCAGTCCCAGTTGACGGCCTGCTCGGGGAAGATCCCGGTGTGCTTGAAGCCGGTCGGGCGGCAGATGAATTTCAGTCCGCCGTAGGAGATCTCCCACTCGTCGGGGAGCTTTCTGCCGCTCCTGCCGCCGCCCCATCCTCCGCCGCCCTTCTGGGAGCGGTGATAGACGGCATCGGTCTTATTCCAGTATTTCGATCCGCGCATATCGTTCCAGACGACCTGCGGATCGGGGCGTATGAGGATATAATCGCCCCATCTCTCGAGCCGCTCGCCGTCCGAGCAGTCGATCAGCTCGTAGTCGCTCCATTTATCGGAGATCAGCATATCATTCGCCCTCCCCGAACAGCGTCACCTGATCGCCCTGCGGATCGCCGCGGCGCGGGAAGCGCATCCCCAGATGCTCATACGCGGCTTCCGTCGCGCATCTGCCTCTCGGCGTGCGGGAAAGATACCCGATCTGCATGAGATACGGCTCGACGACGTCCTCTATGGTGACGGCTTCCTCGCCGATTGTGGCGGCGACGGTATCGAGGCCGACCGGACCGCCGTTGTAATTCTTGATGATCGACGTCAGCATCCGTCTGTCGACCGAGTCGAGCCCGAGCTTGTCGATCTCAAGCGACCTCAGCGCGAAATCGGCTATCTCGGTGTCGATCTTTCCGCTCCCCTTCACCTGCGCGAAGTCGCGGATGCGGCGGAGCAGGCGGTTGGCGATACGCGGCGTGCCGCGCGAGCGGGAGGCTATCTCCATCGCGCCGTCGTGGTCTATCGGTATCTCGAGGATCCCGGCGGAGCGTGTGATTATCTGACAAAGCTCGTTCGGTGTGTAGTACTCGAGCTTGAGTATGACGCCGAAGCGGTCGCGCATCGGGGCGGATATCTGCCCCGCCCTTGTCGTCGCGCCGATCAGCGTGAACTTCGGCAGATCGAGACGTATCGATCTCGCCGCCGGGCCCTTGCCGATGATTATGTCGAGGGCGTAGTCCTCCATCGCGGGATAGAGTATCTCCTCGACCGTCCGCTGGAGGCGGTGGATCTCGTCGATGAAGAGTATGTCCCTCTCGGCGAGGTTCGTGAGCAGAGCGGCGAGATCGCCGCCCTTCTCTATCGCCGGGCCGCTCGTTATGCGTATGTTCGAGCCGAGCTCGGCGGCGATTATGCCGGACAGCGTCGTTTTTCCGAGCCCGGGAGGGCCGTAGAGCAGGACGTGGTCGAGGGTGTCGCCGCGCTGCTTCGCGGCGTCTATATATATTTTGAGATTCTGCTTTGCTTTTTCCTGCCCGATGTATTCGTCGAGCGTTTTAGGGCGGAGCGACTTGTCGGCGTCGTTTTCGCCCTCGATCTCCTGAGAAGATACTATCCGGTTTTCAAAATCGGCGAAGCCGCCGTTTTCGTCATCGTCGAGAAACGTCTCCCTGAGCGCCATTCATGTCACCTGCCTTGAGATACATTATTTTCCCGGGGGAAGGAAAACCTTTCTGAGGAAAGGTTTTCCTTCCCCCGGACCCCCATCTTTTCCAAAGACTTTTGATACAATAATATTAATGCGATGCGTCAGACCATTGCCGAGAGCTTTTTAAGCGCGGCTTTGATCATGTCTTCCAAATTCATGCCGCCGAGACCGGAGAGCGCGGAAAGCGCTTCGGCTCTCGAATAGCCGAGAACGATCAGCGTGTTCACGGCGTCGGAGAGGGTATCGTCGCCCTTGATCTGCTCCTGCGTCATCGCGGAAGATACCGCCTCGCCGCCGAATTCCTTGGCTATCTTGTCCTTGAGCTCGAGGATGATCCTCGCGGCGGTGCGGGCTCCGACACCGGGAGCCTTGGATATCGCCTTCGCGTCCTCGGTCGTGACGGCGAGGGCGAATTTCTCCGGCGAGAGGGTCGAAAGGACGGCTATCGCCGATTTCGCGCCGACGCCGGACACCGATATCAGCATCCTGAACGCCGAAAGCTCGTCCTGTGTCGAGAAGCCGTAAAGCTCCATCGCGTCCTCGCGGACGACCATGTGCGTATATATCTTTATCTTCTCGCCGCCCTTGCCGGAGATGTCGGAGAGGGTGTTGTGCGAGCATGCGACGAGAAATCCTATCCCGCCGACGTCGATGACGGCGGAATTCACGCCCGTCGAGACGACGATGCCTGTAAGCTGAGCGATCATAATGTATTAAAAACTAAATTCAGTAGTAAAAGTCTTTGGGAAAAGGGTGGGTGCAGGGAGGGGAAGACACTTTCTTCAGAAAGGGGCTTCCCCTCCCTGCTTTATTATTGAATATTATAGAACTTCCCCAGCCTTGACGCGCCGGTGTGGGCGTGGCAGACGGCTATCGCGAGAGCGTCGGCGGTGTCGTCAGGCTTCGGGGCCGACTTGAGGCCGAGGATGCGGGTGGTCATCATGATCACCTGCGCCTTCTCGGCGCGGCCGTAGCCGACGACCGACTGCTTCACCTGAAGCGGGGTGTACTCAAAGATCTCCACGCCGTTGTTCACGGCGGCGAGTATGATCACGCCGCGCGCCTCGGCGACCATGATCGCCGTCTTCTGGTTCGTATTGAAGAAAAGCTCCTCGACGGCGACGGCGTCGGGCTTGTACAGCTTCAGCAGACGGTCGAGCTCCTCGTAGATGATCTGCAGCCGCCGCTCGGGCGCCACTCCGGCCTTCGTCGTGATCGCGCCGTACGCTATGGTGGTGAAGGCCGTGTTTTTATAGTCTATTACTCCCCAGCCCACGATGGCGTAGCCCGGGTCGATTCCGAATATCTTCATTTAGACGCCGTTTTTGCCCATGCGGGCATATTTATCCAGTTTATTATATTATTATATCATATATCCCGCCGTCTTTCAAATGCTGATTGTAAATTATTCTTCTCAATCCATAGCTTAATATCACTCTCCCGCCGGACGGGAAAAATCGTCATGGATATTTCATCCGGGATATTGAAAAACGTTTTGAAATGGGGTATAATATCGTCATGGATATATTAACGGGGACACCGGAGGTGTTGATTTATGATAAAAAAGATTTCCTCGGCACTGCTTGCCGCATCATTCCTGATCTCACTCGCCGCCTGCGGCGGTGAAAACGGATCGCCGTCCGCTGCCAGAGATCCCGACACAGCGCCGGCGGAGACGACCGCGGCCGAGACCGAGCCGGAGATCCCGGCGGGCGATTTCGGCGGGACGAATTTCAACGTACTCGCCGCCGTCGAGCAGTGGCATGAGTTCTACGACTCGGAGCAGACCGGCGACGTTGTAGACGACGCTGTTTACGAGCGCAACATGATGACCGAGGAGAAATACAACGTAAAGCTCAACTATATCCTCTTCGACGGCAATATGGGCGGCATGGATAAGGTCCACACCGCTCTCGCCGGGAGCGTCATGAGCGGCACCGGCGACTACGACATGATCGCCGGAGGCGCATATTATATCACCGGATATATCGCCGAGGGACTTTACGCCGATCTGGCCCAGATGCCGCAGGTGAACCTCGCCGGGCCGTGGTACGACGGCTTCGTCAACGAGCAGTATGAGCTCTGCGGCAGGCAGTACCTCGTCTCCGGCGCGCTGACCGTATTCGGCGAGTCGGAATCGGTCATCACCTTCTTCAACAAGAACATAGCCGCCGACTACAATATCGAGAACCTCTACGACACAGTAAAGGACGGAAAATGGACCTTCGCGAAGGCCGCTGAGCTGGGAGGGATCGTCACAGCCGATCTTGACGGCAACGGCAAGCTGAACAAGCACGACCGCGTCGGCATCGTCTCGACATGGGACTTCATGTCGCTCGAGGCCGGAGCCATGGACTATTTCTACACCGAAAAGACCTCCGACGGCGGACGCCGGCTCCGCGACATCAACGACAAGCTGCTCAAGGTGAACGACATAATCCTCGGCCTCTATGAAGGCGACTTCTACCTTGAGGCGAGAAAGCTCGGCGGCACCGACGCCTACGCCGACTTCGCCAACATGCAGACCTTCTTCGCGGGAGGCGGATCGCTGTTCGTCATCCACAAGCTGATGCTCGCCATGGAGGACACCATGCGCGAGATGGAGAACTTCGGCCTCCTGCCGTCGCCGAAATTCGACGAGGCTCAGGAGAGCTACATCACGCCGGTCGCGGCGGAATCCTGCGGCGTGCCGTTCTATGTGAACGATCCCGTGATGTCGGCGACGGTCCTCAATGGACTCAACTACTTCTCGAATCTCACCGTCAAGCCGGCCTACTTCGAGATGGCGCTCAAGCGCAAGAGCACCCGCGACGACGATTCGGTCGAGATGCTCGACATCATCGGCAGCACGATGGCCTGCGACTTCATGTTCCTCTTCTCCACTCAGATCGACGACATCCTTTACAGCATCGGCGACAAGGATTACTCATCGAACTGGGCGAAAAACTACGACAAGCTGCAGTCGCAGATAGAGACGATCGTCGAAGCCGTCAAGGGCTTCTGATCCGTCTCCCGGAAGGAGATAAATCAGTTTAAAATAGAGGTACAAAGAAAGGGGGACGAACATGAAAAAACTGTTGGCTTATATCCTCGCCATATGCCTTGCGCTGCCCCTAGCCGCCTGCGGAGGGGAATCCGCAGCTCCGGCACAGACGGAGGGCGCGCCGTCATCGCAGCCGGAAGGAGCGGCGGCCGAAATGACCGAAGCCGAGACGCTGCCGCCGATATCGCAGGGGGATTTCGGCGGCGCCGAATTCAGCATTCTCGCCGCCTGCGAGCAGTGGCAGAACTTCTATACCGCCGAGCAGACAGGCGACGTCGTAAACGACGCCGTCTACGAGCGCAACCGCCTGCTTGAGGAAAACTATAATATAAAGCTGAATTACAGGATATTCAACGGATATACGGCAGGTATGGCCGATGTTTCGACCGCGCTCTCGGGAAGCGTCATGGGCGGCAGCGGCGACTACGATATGCTCATAGGATCGGTCTCGTACGTCTCGCCGCATATCTCGGCGGGACTGCTGAGCGATCTTCATCAGTACTCTCAGATAGACCTTTCCCAGCCATGGTGGTATCAGTACGCCGACGATCAGGTCGAGGTCGCCGGAAGGCAGTATCTCGCCTCCGGGGCGGCCGGGCTCAACACCGTGGCGTGGTCGATAGTCACATTCTTCAACAAGAACCTCGTCGCCGACTACAATCTCGAGAACCTGTACGACACCGTAAAGGCCGGGAAATGGACCTTCGACAAGCTGAGCGAGATGGGCTCCGCCGTCGTGACCGATCTCGACGGAAACGGAAAATACGGACTCGACGACAGGGTGGGACTGGTATCGACAAACGACTACATGGCGATGGAAGTCAACGCCATGGGCTATTTCTACACCGAAAAGACCTCCGACGGTTCCATAACGCTCAAAGACATTGGCGACAGGCTGATCTCGATCAACGACATACTGCTGAATCTGGAAAAAAGCGATATCTATCTCGGTCAGGACAAGTTCACCGGAGCCGATTCACATGAGGTATATTCCAAGATACAGAGCTTCTTCGCGAACAGCGGGGCGCTGTTCATGATCCACCGTCTCGATTTCGCGACATGGGACATCATGCGCGAGATGGAGAACTTCGGCATCATCCCCTCGCCGAAATACGACGAGTCGCAGAGCGACTATATCACACCGACCGTGAACGACGCCGTCGGCATCCCGGCATATGTTAAAAACGAGGAGATGTCGGCCGTCATAACCGAGGCGATGCAGTACTATTCCGAGCAGACGGTAAAGCCGGCGTACTTCGAGACCGCCATCAAGCGCAAGAGCACCCGCGACGAGGAATCGGTCGAGATGCTCGATATCATCGGCAGGACCTGCGCGTCCGATTTCATGTACATATTCAGCCGCGACATCGGGGATATAATAAACAGCATAGCCGACAAGAACTACGCCTCCAAATGGGCGAAAAACCACGACAAATTCCAGAAGAAGATAGACGCTCTCATCGAGACGGTGAAAGGACTGTAATCATGATCAGCTTCGGAAAACGGGTCGAGCTCTTTACCGACGGATACCTTATCGACAAAAAGGATGGGCTGTCATTCCGGTATGAGAAGCCGGAAAAGCTCGGCATGGTCATCCCGTTCGATCAGCCATGGGAGGGCGAGGGCAGCCTCGGTCTGTCCTGTATCGACGACGGCGGAAAGGTAATGCTCTACTACCGCGGCTTCCCGGGTCAGGGCAAGACCGACTACGACGACATGCAGACGTCCTGCCTCGCCGTAAGCTGTGACGGCGTACATTTCGAGCGGGCGAAGGTCGGCATGATCGACTACGACGGCATAAAGGAAAACAACATCGTCCGCATGGACATAAACTGCCACAATTTCGCGCCGTTCCTCGATACGAACCCCGACTGCAGGCCGGATGAGAGATTCAAGGCCATCGGCGGCCTGCAGGTCACCGGCGGCCTGAGGGCGTGGTCGAGCCCGGACGGCATGCACTGGACGCTGATGGCGGACGATCCGGTCATAACCGACGGCATCTTCGACTCGATGAACATGGCGTTCTATGACACGAATGCCGGAGTCTACCGCGCCTACTTCCGCACATGGTCGGGGGACGGGTACAGCGGCTGGCGGTGCATCTCGTCGGCCGAGTCGAAGGACTTCATCCACTGGGGCCCGACGATACCGAACGAGTATCCCGGCATAGGCATATGCGAGCATCTTTACACCAACGCCGCCCGTCCGATACCGGGCGCCGGGCATATGCTGATCTCGATGCCGATGCGCTTCATGGAGACGAGGAAGGCGCTCGGCGATTATCCCAGCTCCGGCGTCTCCGACATGGTGCTCATGACCTCCCGCGACGGTCACGTCTGGGACCGACCGATAAAGGACGGATTCATACGCGGCGGGCTTTACAGCCACGAATGGACGCAGAGATGCTTCATCGCCGTCGGCGGGATCGTCGAGAGAGACGACAGGTTCATCTTCTACACCGAGCAGAATTACATGTGGGACGACGACGGCATCTTCGCATACGCCGTGCCGCGCTTCCGCTTCATGTCGCTTTACGCAGACGGCAGAGGCGGACGTATGACGACGAAGGAGCTGACTTTCGAGAGCGACGACATCCATATCAACTTCTCGACGTCGGCCTACGGGTATGTGAAGGTGAAGATCGTCGGAGATGACGGTGAAGAGATATATGCCTCCGACGAGCTTTTCGGCAATGACATTTCCCGCCGCATGCACGCAGACGGGCTTGCCGGGAAGACCGGAAGGATGGAGATAGAGCTCTGCGAGGCCGATCTTTACGCGATAGGGAGCGATATGTCGGCGAAATAAAGCCGATCCGCCGCTTTTTCCCGCTCAGGCGCCATGCCGGGGCGGGATTTTTCCTCTATTTAATAAAATTCATGTTTACAAAAGAGTGCGGGAGTGATATAATATTATCCGGCAGATACAATAAGCTGATCCTCCGCGCCAGGCGCGGGGGCGGAAACATTTTTGCCCGATTTTATCTCCATGAAGATAATACCAATCGCGGTGGGCGATACGCTCACATTGAAGAAAAAACATCCCTGCGGAAGCGACAGCTTCACCGTCACGCGGATAGGCTCCGACATCGGCATGAGATGCTCCGGCTGCTCCCGTGACGTCATGACGCCGAGGGTGAAGCTCGAGAAGTCGATAAAGCGCGTGAACGGCGTGCCGGCTCAGGAGCTGACGGCCGCGGCGGAAAAGGAAAAGGAACGCATCACATCGGACGCCGGACAGTAAGAAATATGGACAACGCGATCCCAAACCCGGCCGCGGAGCCGGAAGTAAAGGAAGAAAAAAAGAAAAAGAGAGGTCCCGGGATCCTAAAAAGGATCCGCGGCTTTTTCACCGACACCGAATACGGTTATCTGATCGGCGCGTTCATGCTGCCGATGCTCCTCATGTGGCTGATATTCATAGCCATGGGAGTCTACCCGTTCGGCGGCAACTCAGTGCTCGTGCTCGACCTCAACGGCCAGTACGTCAGCTTCTTTGAATACCTGCGCAACGTAATACTGCACGGCAGGAGCATGGTCTACACCTTCGAGCGCTCGCTCGGCGGCGAGATGCTCGGCATATACGCATACTATATCGCCTCGCCGTTCTCGGCCATCGTGGCGCTATTCCCGAAGATCCACATCACCGAGGCGCTTCTCGCGCTGCACCTGATCAAATGCGGATGCTGCGGAGGTTCGATGGCGCTCTATCTGCATCAGGCGCACTACACGAAGAAGTCGAGGATCCTTACCTTCTCGACGATGTACGCCCTCTGCGCCTACGCCATCGTGCAGGCGCACAACACGATGTGGATAGACGAGCTTGTAATCCTGCCGATGCTGGTGCTCGGCATCGAGCGGATGATAAGGCGGCGCGACTGCACGCTTTACACCGTCTCTCTCGCCCTCGCCATGATCGTGAACTTCTACATCGGCTTCATGATGTGCATCTTCACGGTCTTCTACTGCGTCTATTACTATTTCAGCCGCTCCGAGTACGAGCGCAACCCCGAGATGGTGAAGGGGCACTTCCCCCGCGTCTTCCTCAGGCTGTTCATACTCAGCGTCATCGCCGCGATGATAGCGTCGGTGATAATCCTCCCGACCTATTACGCCCTCACCTTCGGCAAGACCACCTTCTCGAATCCAGACTACTCGTTCAAGCAGCAGTTCGACTTCCTCGACCTCATCGTCAAGCTCTATCCCGGCTCGTACGACACGGTGAGACCGACCGGACTTCCCTTCGTCTACTGCGGGACGCTGTCGCTGATCATGCTGCCGGTCTTCTTCACGGCTCCCGACGTGCCGAAGAGGCAGAAGATCTGGGGCGGGATCGCCCTTGCCTTCTTCGCCTTCTGCTTCAACGGCTCGACCATCGACATATTCTGGCACGGGCTGCAGAAGCCGAACTGGCTCAACTACCGCTACTCCTTCATGCTGGTGTTCTTCATCATACTTCTCGGATACAAGGCGTTCAGCTCATACGCCGAGAAGCGCGTGCCGGTGAACACCGTCATCGCGGCCGCCGCGGCCGAGCTGATCCTCGCCTTCATCATACAGAAGCTGGATTACGAGTTCCTCGACGATCTCCAGTTCACATGGGTATCGGCGGGATGCCTGATTATATGGGCGGCGCTGCTCGGAGCGCTTTACGGGACGAAAAAGGACGCCGTGAAATCGGCCTCGACGCTGATAATCATATTCATGTCGCTCGAGATGTTCTGCGCCGGACTGCTGAACACCACATCTCTCGACGCCGACGTCGTCTACACCTCGCGCACGACATATGTCAACCACATGGACCGCTGCACGCCTCTGTTCAACAGGATCCTCGCGTCGGACGATTCCTTCTACCGCATGGAGAAGACCTTCCACCGCAAGACCAACGACCCGATGGCGTTCGGCTACAACGGTCTGTCGAACTCGTCCTCGCTGATGAACACCTCCGTCGTGAAGCTGCTCAATCAGATGGGCTACGCCTCGAAATCGAACTGGTCGAAGTCGCTCGGCGGCACCCCGGTGTCAAATTCCCTTCTCGGACTGAAATATATCGTATTCGAGGAGCAGCAGGACGACAGATTTTATAACGAGATAGACTCCGACACCGACAACAACCTCTACGCCTACTCAAACCCGTACTACATCCAGCCCGTCTCCGCCGTCAGCGACGATATACGCGAACTCGACCTGTACGAGCCGGAAAACCCGTTCGAGCTGATGAACGCGATGATAACCGCCATGCTCGGCGAGGAAAAGACCGTCGAGGTGTGGCATTACGTCAAGGCGGAGGACATAGACTACCAGAACTGCGACATAAGCTTCGTCACCGGCCACAAGAAATACTCCCCCGAGCCGGGCAAGCAGGACGCCCGCATAGCCATGCGGATCAAGGGCGGCGGCCTCGAGAACGACATATATATCTTCGTTCCGACCGATTACCCGCGCGAATGCTCGATCTACGTCGGCGGCTCGAAGGAGGGCAACATCCTCGGCAACGACACCGACTGCATCCAGAAGATAGGCGCGTTCGAGGAGGGCGAGGACGTCTACGTCTCGCTCAAGCTTGAAAAAGAGGAGCTTTACATCGCCAACTCGTCGAAATACTTCTACTATCTCGACACCGAGCTCTATAAGCAGATCATGCCCCGCCTGCGTCAGGCGATGATGGACATCACCGAGTTCAGCGACACGCGTCTTTACGGTACGATAGACATCCCGTCCGGCAGCGGTCTCACCACCCTGTACACCACGATCCCGTACGATGAGGGATGGCAGGTCTATATCGACGGCGAAAGAGCAGAGACGTTCAAGACCTCCGGCGACGCGCTTCTCGCCGCTGGCATCACCGAGGGAAGTCATACGATAGAGCTTCTTTACCGGCAGAAGCCGCTAATGATCGGCACCGTGCTCTGCGCCGTCGGTCTCGTGCTTCTCGTCGGGGTGATGATGTTCGACAAGCTGTGGCACGACAATCACCGCTATATCCCGGATCCCGTCTTCGACGCCGGTTATGAGATGTACGACGACGGCGGAAAGACGGAGCTTGTCCCGGCTGTGCGGACCGAAAACGGCGAAGGCTCAGCGGAAAGCGCAGTTCCTTCGGATCAGACGGAACAGCCGGATGACGCCCCCTCACAGGACGTGACGCAGGACGGCGGCTCGTCTGACGAGAACGGGGACGCAGACAATGGCTGACAAAAAAACGGTTTCCGTTCCCTTCTGCACCTGCGGCGACACATCGTGTCCGCTGAATCCCGTCAACCACGATCTCGGCTGCGCCCCGTGCGTGGCGAAGAACCTTCGGCTCGGCGAGATCCCGACCTGCTTCTTCAACGCCGTCGGGCATGAAAAGCCGACCGGCGGCTGGAGCGCGAAGGACTTCGCGCGGCTGATCGAGTCTGCGGAAAAGGACGGGAAGATATAAAAACGAACCTCCGGCCCGGAATGATCCCGGGCCGGAGCTTATTATTCGGTTATGAAGCAGGATCTGAGCGAAGCCGTTCCCGCTCATCTCCCTCTCTGCACGATGTTAGACAGCATGACGTTCTCCATGCCGTTCTCTCTCGACACGCTCACCGCCTCGCAGGCGGGATTGTTGTTTATGAGGTTCGATATGCAGGAATCCTTAAGATATCCCTCGACGCAGACGGCGCGGTTGCTTGAGCAGACGACGTTGCTTATTGATATCGCGCTCATGCTTTCGGGATGGTTCTCTCCGTAGCCGCCGCCGTCTCCTAAAAGGAGCGTCCCGCCGTAAGGATGGTCTATCGGCCTTGAAATGTCGATCAGGCCGTCTATCACGACATTGTATATCCTCGTGTTTGCCGGGAGCAGGCGCAGAAGGAAGCAGAGATACGAATGACCGACGACGCCGCAGATGATGATATCGTGTATGTCCCGCTCCCTGCGCGTCCAGTCGTTGTGCATGACGTGAGTCGATCTGAGCGAGCCGCCGGGAGTATATGTCTCTTTGTCCGGCACGATGGCGGTGAGAGCGATCATATCGTCGCCGGTCTCGCCCCTTATCCCAGACACGGTGATATGATGGCAGCCGTTTCGGATATCTATGCCGTCCTGATTTTCCATATTCGACAGCATGCCGTCTATCGTCTTCGACATGCGCATGTCGAACTCAATGTCCCTTATGACGCCGTAAGAGCAGGCCTCAAGCGATATCCCCCAGCCGTGGGAGTCGACGATCTTTATACCCTCGACCGAGAACTCGGTGCAGTTTGCCAGAAGCACGCCTATCCCCCGCCAGTCGCCGTAATGCGATTCATTCGGATCGAGAGCATCGGTTCCGTATGAGTGATCGTGCTGATCCCAGAAATCGAGCTTATCGGGAGAGCGGCGCTCCTCCGGGATCCAGTCGGCGTACCGGCAGAGATCCTCCGGCGTGAACGGGCAGACGGCGTGAAGCGTCTTCGAGCTATCGCCGGACGCCCTCGGATGATCGGCGCCGATGAGGCGGCAGAACCCTTCGCCTTTTATATGGACTCCGCTTATCGGCTTCGGATAGGGGAAGCCGAAGCCGCAGTTCGCCGTTCGGAAGAAATTGTCGCGGCATCTGTCGGAGAGCTTTATGTCGCAGTTTCTCAGTATGACGGTCGTCTTCTCCGGCAGAAGTATCGCGCGGTCTATAAGCCAGTAATTTCGCCCGGGATCCGAATCCGACTCTCTCGGAGCAAAGACCACGATCCCGTCTTTGTCCCTCGCCGCCATCGCCCGTTCGATGCTCTCGCTGTCGCTCCCGCACAGATAATCATTCACATATACCATGGTTTTCCCCCTCTTTGCGGCGTCAATGCGATATTTTTTCGGCAAAAGCCTCGTCCCTTACCGTAAGCTCTACCCATGCTGGGCGGAAACCGCTTCGGTACGCGTTCCTCGCCGACGGTATGTTCGACCACGCGCAGCAGTAGAACGGCACCTTTCCCATGTCCATGATCTCCAGAGCCAGCCGGGACGTCAGCGCAGAAGCTGTGCCGCGCCTTCTGTATTCCGGCAGCACGTCGACTCCTATCTGCAGCATATCCTCGCAGTCGGCCGAGCATCCGGCGAGCCCTATCAGCTTTCCGCCGTCATAGGCGCCGACAGCGAGGACGTCGCGCTCCCGGCGGTCGGCGCAGAGGGCGTTATGCCACTCGGGCGTGTAAAGCCCGGAAAAATCCTCCGGCATGAGCAGACGCATCTCATACCCGCACTCAAGGCGCTTCAGGCGGTCGGCTTCGGGGAGCCAGTACTCGGCCATAAAGCAGACGCGCTGCCCGAGCTTTCTCATCGCGTCGTCAAGGCGGTGCATATACGGCGTCTCAAAGCAGCTGTACCACGCCGCCCCGCCGATATACCGCCCGACTTCATCTCGGTATTCGTCCTTTACCGACGCGACGACGTTTTTCCCATATGAAACGAGATTGCAGGCGGGAGGATCTGCAAAGAACACCTTGGCGCGCGGATCGTTTTTCGGGCTGACGATCACGTTTTCCTCCCGCGTGAAGTCCGACGCTTCGGCGCCGGTATCGTACGCCGACTGCGTCATAGCGGTCATCAGCATCTCGCCGTCTGTCAGCATATTTCACCCCTCCCTTTCATATCTTCACTCCCTTGTCGAGCCATCTGCCGCGCAGCAAACGGACAAGGAAGATGATCCCCCTGAAGCAAAGCTCTGTCGCCATCGCGATCCAGTAGCCGGCGAGCCCGATCTTCGGCACGAGGATGAAGCCGAGCGGGATCCTCACGCCCCACATCGAGGCGAGGTTCATGATGCTCGGCACCAGCGTGTCTCCCGCGCCTCTCATGGCGCCGGAGCAGACTATCGCGGCTCCGTAAAGCGGCTCGGCGAAGGCTTCGATCCTCAGGATCGCGACGCCGAGCTCTCTCACACCCTCATCCGGGGTGAGCATTGAGAATATCAGCGGCGCGGCTATGAACATGAGCGCTCCGGCGGCCGCCATAACGGCCATGCCCATGATCACGCCGGTATTCGAGTAGCGCCTCGCGGCGGACTTTGCCGTATCGGGATCGCCGCCGCTCGCGGCTCCGAGCGACTGGCCGACGAGAGTCGTCGACGCCGATCCGATGCCGTAGCCGGGCATATAGCAGAAGCTCTCGGCCGTGACGGCGAGGGAGTTGGCGGCGACTGGGACGGTGCCAAGCGGCGAGACGATAAGCGTTCCGCAGACATAGGCCCCGCAGACGACGATATGCTCGACGGCGGTCGGCCATGATATCTTCATCGCCCTGCCGATGAGCGGCATATCCGGCTTCCAGCTGCCGCCGTCGCGTACAAGCGACAGCGATTTCGAGCGGAAGACGGCGAACCATACCATGATGAGCGAAATCAGCGTCTCGCCTATCGCGGTGCCGAGGGCGGCTCCCGCGACGCCCATTCCGGCGCCGGGGATCGTCAGACCGAATATCTTCCGCGTCGGGTAGATGAGGAAGAAGTTGAATACCACGTTCGAGACGCAGAGCATACCGTTCAGCACGGCCGGAGTCTTCATATCGCCCGAGCACTGCAGCATCGAGCCGCAAAGCTGTCTGAACTGGACGAACGGCAGGGCGCACGCCCAGATGAGGAAATAGGTCGACGCCGTTCTGAGTATCTCCGGCCTGCCGCCGAGCCATGACGGCAGAAACGGGCTGACAAGCGCCGATCCGGCGGCTATCATGAGCCCGAACACGAGGCAGAACAGCAGAGCCTGCCTGAAAACGTGCCTCGCCTCACCCTCGCGTCCGGCGCCGATATACTGGGCCGTCTGCACCGAGAAACCGGCCGCCGCCGATATGCACATGCCGCCGATAAGCCATGTCGAGGTGGAGACGAGACCTATCGAAGCGCTGGCCTCGGCGCCGAGACTCCCGACCATCGCGGAGTCGATATACTGCATCACGGTGGCGGTAAGCTCGGCGAGTATCGGCGGCAGAGCAAGACGCGCCAGCGTGGTTATTCTGTGAGCGCGCCCCTCGGGTCTCGAGGCGCGCGAAATGTCCGCGACAATCGGCATAGACGGATTCCTTCTTCAAGTTCGTGATTTCACCTGATATTATACCACAACGATATGAAGAAAGCAAGGCATTTGCCGGGCCGACTGAAAAATAGACGCGCGGCCGGAAAAAGATCGGAGCCGCCCACGCGCGGGCGGCTCCGATGTGTGTGTGTTTACGCTCTTATTTCCCCTGTATCTCATCCCTTATCCGCATGACCGCATACGGTCTGCGGGTGGTGATGTTGTAAACGCCAAGCGACAGAAGGCGGCGCATCTCATCCTCACTGTCGATAGTCCAGCAGGAGAACCCTAGTCCGAGGGAATCGAGGCGACGCTTTGTCTCATCCGTTACGACGAACGACTGAAGATTTATGATCTTCGCTCCGGTTTTAAGGCATGACGAAACGGCGTTTTCGAGATCCTCACCGTCCCTCAGGCCGTACCAGAACTCGCCGCCCGAAGCGCGGATGTCGGCTTCCTCGGAGTGCGCGCTTCCGGTGAAGACGATCTGCCCGGCCATCCCGCGTCTGCTGACCGCGGACATGACCATCCCGCAGCAGCCCTCCTCCTTCATGTCGCAGTTCACCCGAACGTCCGGGTGCAAGGACAGCATATCGAGAAATTCCTCAAACGACACGCACGAGGACGGATCGGCCTTGTCATGTGAGAGATACAGAAGATCGCCGTCGCGGTTTATGTCGATCTCAAGCATCTCACAGCGAACGTCAAAGGCTTTCTCTATGAACTCACGGGAGTTCGGAGGGGTGTTTTCACAGCCGGAATGGGCCGTGATGATGGTTCTTGCCGGCATTTGCTGTCACCTGAAGCTTCCTTGATATTATTCTATTAAACTGTTCAATCGTCTGCTCATTCGGCGTTCTTCCCGTCGAGCCAGAGCTGGCGGACGTATTCATACGTCGAATCGGGGATGTCGGGCTGACCGAAGGTGGATTTCGGCAGCAGATCCTTGCCCGAAGCGAAATTCGGATTGGTGCCGATGGTGTCGTAGCGGTACTTGTTGCGCTCGGCGACGTTTCTCAGATCCGGTACCTCGATCGGGATATTGCCGTTTACGACGGAGCGCCAGGCGAGTATGCCGCATATGCCCATATCGACGGCGCGGTAGACGTCTATCGACCATTCTCCGTCGGGATTGCCGAGGATCTTCTCGATCCAGAAATGAGTCGAGTAGAAGTCGGAGCCGCCGTGGCCGGAGAAATACTTCGCCTTTTCGGTCGCTATCTCGTTTACCGGATCGTACTTTTCCCATTCGCCGCGGCAGACGGCGCCGGTCTCACGGTAGACGTTCAGCACCTTGCCGTCGAGACGCGAGGATTCCATCATTCCCTTCTGGCCGTAGATCTCGTAGTTGACGCTCGACGGCTCGCGGGTGAGACCGCCGTGGATCGACTTGAAGACGGCGCCGTTGTCGACGGTGACGATCTCAAGACCGGCTCCGCCGTACGTTCCGAGCTCACGCATCTTCTCGAGAGGCTTTGTCTCGAAGCCGACGACCTTCACCGGGCGGGTGTTCGTGATGGTGAGCATCGGGCCGAGCGAATGCGTGCAGTAGAAGGTCGGGAACATGTTGTTGCGCCAGTGATCGCGCTCGCCGTAGGTGATCTGCGGCCAGATGGCGGCGCAGTTGTGGACGTACTCGCCCTCGGCGTACATGACTTCGCCTATATCGCCCCTCTTGTACCGCTTCCACATCTCGAAGCAGTGCTGCATATAGCAGTAGTTCTCGGCGTAGGCGTACACCTTGCCGGATTCCTCGACGGCGTCGATGAGGTCGACCGCCTGCGCCATGTTCTCGCACGGCAGAACCTCGGAGAGGATATGCCTGCCGGAGCGCAGCAGCTTCGTCCCGAAAACGCTGTGCTCGTGCGCGTAGTTCGCCATAACGACGGCGTCCATATCGCAGTTGAAGAAATCGTCGAATTTCTCGAACAGGGCAACCTTTACGCCGAGCTCGTCCGCGCGCTTCTGAACGTCGTCGAGCAGCGGCCTGTACTTGTCGCATACCGCGACGAGCTCGGCGTCGGGATGATGCAGCAGCACCTCGATCATTGTGCGGCCGCGGGCGCCGCCGAATACGCCGACCTTAAGTTTTTTCGACATGGCCTGAATCTCCTTTTCCGTGAAATTGTTGTATATAAACGCGATTTGGTTTCTTTCGACATTATACCACATTTCCACTCTCATTGCAATAGCGGCGGCGAATTTCTCCCGACGATTTGATCTCACCGATTTTCCCGTATCTTAAGTCTTTTTTCATCAATTCGGATTGAAATTCCAGCCGATATATGCTATACTTTTTCCATACAGCCGATATTACATCGAATGCAGTGCCATGGATAATATAATTCAGACTCTTCAGCTTGAGGGGATGCGTCTGCTCGGCGGCATCGCCGTGCTCGCGGCAGGGATCGTCGTCTCGAAGCTGATCATAAAGCTCGTCTGCCGCGGAAAGGCCTTCAAAAAGCTCGATCCCTCCGCCGCGGGGATGGTAAGGACGATATTGAAGGCGCTTCTCTACACCGCCGTCGGGATATCGGCGGCCGGCGTGCTCGGAGTGCCGCTCACCAGCTTCATCACGATACTCGCGTCGGCAGGCGTTGCGGTCAGCCTGGCGGCTCAGGGGGCGATAAGCAACCTGGTCGGGGGGATCACGATACTGATCCTCAAGCCGTTCAGGGCGGGAGATTTCATAAAGGCAGGCGGCGAGGAAGGGACGGTCAGAAGCATCGGGACCTTCTACACCGAAATGACGACATACGACAACCGGCACATTTCCCTGCCGAACAGCTCTCTCACCAACACGCCGATAATAAACTACACCCGCGAGGGGACGAGGCGCGTCGACGTCGTGTTCAGCGTCAGCTACTCGTCGGACATGGATCTTGTATTAAAGACCCTGCAGGATGTCGTCGAAGGCGCCGACAAGATCCTCTCCGATCCGGCGCCGCAGGTCCTGCTCACCGAATGCGCCTCGAGCAGCCTCGATTTCACCGTCCGCGCGTGGTGCGCGTCATCCGACTACTGGAGCGTCAGATTCGCCCTGCTGGAAAGCGGGAAGCGGGCGCTGGACAGAGCCGGGCTCGAGATACCGTTCCCGCAGATGGACGTGCACATGAGATGAATCACCGATTTTTGACACCGGAAGGAAAGATATATGCCCTTTGACGCCGGAATGATGGCGGCCGTGGTCGACGAGCTCGACCGGCTGACATCCGAATCCAAGATAGAAAAGATACAGATGCCCCTGAAAGACGTCGTCGTCATACAGCTGCGCTCGGCCGAGCGCAGGACTACGCGCCTCCTTATCTCGTGCACCTCAAACACGCCGAGGATAAACCTGACCGAGGCCTCCTTCGACAGCCCTGCCGAGCCGCCGATGTTCTGCATGCTGCTGAGAAAGCACCTGCTGGGCTCGAAGATACGCTCGGTGAGGCAGTTCGGTTTCGAGCGCGCGCTCGAGATCACGGTGGACGGCTATGACGAGCTCGGCTACGCGTCGCAGAAGTACATCATCGTCGAGATCATGGGCAAATACTCGAATTTCATCCTCTGCGACAGCGAGCACAGGATCACGGCGGCGATACGCACGATCGAGCTGTCGGTGAACCAGAAGCGCCCGATCCTTCCCGGCATGAGATACGAGCTTCCGCCGAAGCAGGACAAGCTCGATCCGCTCTGCGCCGACAGAGAGACCTTCCTTCGCCTCTACGGCGACACCGACCTTCCGCCGGACAAGTTCATAATGACGAAATACCTCGGTATCTCGGGGCTGATCTCGCAGGAGATAGCCTTCCGCGCGAAATCGAAGGCTCCCGAGGCGCTTTGGGAGGCGTTCGACGAGGTGATCTCGGTCGTCAGAGAGCGCCGCTTCACGCCCGTCATGCTGCGTCAGCCTCTGCCCGACGGCGCGCCGGGAAAGCCCTCCGATTACTCGTGGCTGCCGATAAAGCAGTACGGCGGCGCGCTCACAGCCGAGACGGTGCCGTCGTTCGGAGCTCTGCTCGACGAATTCTTCGAGGAAAAGGAGAAGGCGGAGCGGATCCATCAGCGGGCGGGAGACCTTCTGCGGCTGCTGACGAACATCGAGACGCGCTTAAAGAAAAAGACTGCCCTGCAGAGGCAGGACATCGAAAAATGCGCCGACAAGCAGAAATACAAGCTGTACGGCGACCTTATCATCGGCAGCATCTACGCCGTTCAGCGCGGGATGAAGTCGGCGAAGCTGACCGACTGGTCGCAGGATCCGCCGGCCGAGGTAAACGTGCCGCTCGATCCGCTCCTCTCGCCGTCGGCGAATGCTCAGAAGTGGTACAAGAAGTACAACAAATCGAAGACCGCCGAGATAGAGCTTGCGAAGCAGATCGCGATATCCGAGCGGGAGCTCGACTACATCTACACCGTATTCGATTCTCTCACCCGCGCCGAGACCGAGAGCGACATATCAGACATCCGGCGCGAGCTCTACGAGTCAGGCTACGCCTCACGGATGAAGAACTACGTGGCTCAGAAGCCGCAGAAGCCGAAGCCGATGCGCTTCATGACCTCCGGCGGCTACGAGGTGCTCTGCGGCAAGAACAACTCGCAGAACGACTACATCACGACAAAGCTCTCAGGCGACGGCGACATCTGGTTCCATGTGAAGAACATCCCCGGCTCGCACGTCGTGATACGCTGCGGCGGTGTGACGCCTCCCGACGAGGACATGACGCAGGCGGCGATCATCGCCGCGACCAACAGCAAGGCGGGCGAGGGCGAGAACGTGGCCGTCGACTACACGCCGATCCGCTATATCAAAAAGCCGAACGGCTCCCGCCCCGGCTTCGTGATCTATCATACGAACAAGACCGCCTACGTCTCCCCCGACCCCGAGCTGTGCAAGCGTCTCCGGGCAGATAAGAAGTAACGGGGATGGGTACGAAGAAGCATTGATTTTGCAGGGGGAAACCCGCCTTTTGAAAAAGGCAGGTTTCCCCCTGCACCCCTTTCCGGCCAAAACTTTTGGTAGAAAGAGTGATATTAATAATAATACGAAAACCGCCTCCCGGTTTTATCCGGGAGGCGGTCGGTTTAGTTATTTGACTTGAATTACGGAAGCGTGATGACCTGAGGAGTGTAAGGCGTATTGTCGGAGGAAACGAACTGGATGATCAGGTACTTATTGGTTCCGCCCGTGAAGCTTGACAGGTTGATCGAGTAAGAAGTGTCCTTCTTCAGATCACTTATCATGTTTCCGGAAGCAGAAGCCCATGAATACATGTAATTCGATGCTCCGGGGTTGGTGCTGGCATTGCTTACATAATAGTATATTCTGCCGTTGGCGTTAGGAATATATGTGAAGTAAGTATTGCCATCGATCTTGACGGTCATAGTATCCTTGAATCCGCTGCCGGAATTCGTATTCATCCCTGTTCCGCCGTTGTTCCCGCCGCTTGTGCTGAGCTGCACGCGGTAAGGCGCGTAGGAGTTCATGCCGTCATACATCATCAGCCATACGTAGGCGTAGCCGTTGTTGCCGGGAACGCTCACGTCTCCGAGAGTATTCGCGTTGGTATATGTGCCGTAGTTGCGCATATCGTTCGCAGTCATGTTCACGGTTGCGCTGTTGGTATAGTAATAGTAGAGATATCCGTTGACCGTAGCGCGCACTTCGACGTTGCCGGTGATAGTGTTCAGGCTGGCCTTGCTCATTCCGTAGCCGCTGTTGGTATTGGTGCCTGTATTCATTCCGGCGTTGCGGTAGACAGTCACCGGGTTGGAATATCCGGCGGTGGTGGCGAGCACGAAGATGACGGCGGTGGCGTTGTTTACCGTAGTGGTGTTGATCTGATTCTGGACAGGAGTATTCGCCGTTACGGTGAAGGTGCCGCCGTTCGAGTTATTGATGTTGGAGACGACGGTCTGAGCGTTCGTGAAGGAAGCCGGGGTATTTGTGTACAGGAAGTAAACGGTACCGGTCTGGGAGGGAGTGAAGGCTATCGTGTCGATATAGTTCGTTCCGTTCACCTGAGTATTGACCACCGGACCCGCCGTGAAGCCGGCGGCGACGTTGTTGTTTATGCCGGCGGCGCCGCGGGTGATGACGACCGGCTGATACTTGGTGGTGCTGCCGCCGATCATGGTGGCGGGAGTCTCAAGCATCATGACGACATACGGGTAGGAGGCGCTGTACATGTTGGACAGGCCGTAGACCTGAGCCGTCTGGTTGGCGGTCACGCTGATGGTGCTCTTGAAGCTGGAGTTCGCGTTGTTGTAGTAGGTGTCGAAGTCAGCGGAGCTCGGTGTGACGGCGGAGGTGGTGTAGTAGAACTTCACGGTGCCGTTTGCCGAGGCGGTGACGCTGATAAGGTCGGTCGTGGTGCCGGAGGTCAGGCTGGCGGCGGTGAGGCCGGTGCCGGTGACGTTGGCGTTGGTCGCGCCGCGTCTGACGGTGATCGGCGAGTAGTAGGTGCCGTTGCTGTCGCGGAGCATGATCACGACATACTGCAGATTGGTCGGGACGCTGGCGCTCGCGATGGTGTTCACGGTGGCAGCGCTTCCGCCGTTTACGGCAAAGCTGCTCTTTATCGAAGAGGTGTTCCAGTTGGACTCAAAGGTGCTGTAGCCGGATATCGAGGAAGCCGAGTTGGAATAGTAGTAGTAAACCGTTCCGTTGTACTGAGGCGTCAGCGAGATGGTGTCGTTGCCGTTGACGTTGATGGCGACGGTCGGGTTGACGCGGAAGCCGTAGCTGGAGGTGTTGGCCTGAGTGCGGGCGATGGTGACGGGCTCCTGGAAGGCTCCGGTGGTGTCCTGAAGAGATACGACTATGTAGCTGTAGTTCTTCGCGAAGTCGGCGATGCCGCCCATGATGGACTGAGCGACGCCGGACTGCACCTGGCCGGACTGGCCGCGGGCGCTGGTCGGGGCATTGTTCCAGTTGGACATGAAGCTGCCGGCCGGGATGGATCCGGACGAGGTGGTGTAATACCAGAAGACGTAGCCGGTCATCGACGGGGTGAAGCTGATGGTGTCGTTCTGCGAGCCGATGCTGACGGAGGGCTTCGTAGAGAAGCCGCCGCCGGTCGTGCTGTTGTCCTGACGGGCCACCACATAGGGAGCGTAGTTGTTGCCGACGCCGTCGGTCAGCATGATTACGATGTAGCCGAGGCCGGAAGCGTTGACGGTATTGGTCTTGATGTTGGTCTGGGTGGTGGTGCCGTTCGTGCCGGTCGTCGAGGTGGTGAGATATGTGTTCTGAGCGCCCTGGGAAACGCGGATGGCGTTGTAGTAGGTCCCGGCCATGCCGTAGTAGGCATTGAAGGTGCTGGCGTTCGGAGCCTGAGACGAGTTGGTGTAGTAATACTTGAGGGTACCGGCGGCGCTGGCGTTGATCCTCAGCGACTCGTTGCCGTTGTAGGACGACCATACCGGAGCGTCGGCAAGGCCGGAGGCCTGCAGGTTGCCGCCGTCAGCCGCGTTGCGGGTGACGACGATCGGCTGATAGTCGGAGGCGCCGGAGGTGAGCATCACGGCGACGTAGTTGTAGTTCGAGCCGGAAGACACGGGGTTGAAGGAAGTCGTCTCGGCGTAGCTGTTGCCGGCGATGACGGTCTTATTGCCCCTGAGTCCCTGAGCGGAGGCGTCGTAGTTCAGCCTGAACTGCTGAGCTGTGACCGCCGTCGGGGAGGTGGTGTAGTAGTAGTACATCGTTCCCGATACCTCAGGCATAAAGGAGAGGGTATCGAGGTTGGTGAGCGAGTTGGTCTTTACCGTCGGGTTGTTCTTGAAGCCGGCGGCGCTGTTGCCGGTGTTGTTCGCTCCGGTGCGGGAAAGGATGATCGGATCGAAGTATTCCTGATTGGCGAGCAGGCAGATGACCACGTTGTTGTACTGCGCGGCGATGCTCGACTGAACGAGCTGCAGGGTGTAGGACTGGACCTGATCGAGGCTCTGGAAGCCCTTCACGTTGGAGCTCTGGCGTCTGTAAATGTCGGCGAACTCCTTGCTCGACGGAGCGGCGGTGGAGTTGGTGTAATACCAGAAGAGAACGGAGGTCTCATTCGGGGTCAGGGTGAGGGTATCGCGGCTGCCGGAGGTCTCGAGCACGGGAGTGGTGCCGGACTTCACACCGGTCCTGCTGGTGCCGCTGCCGCCGACGCTCTGGCCGCCGATCTCGGCGGTGAGACGGTCACCGATGGTGTAGTTCCTCGGCGTGACGTCGGACTTGAACTTGGCGCCGTTGATGTTGAGCTGGCCGACGGTGCCGGCGCCGGAGACCGAGCTGCTCTCGGCATGCTCGCCGACGTTCATCGTGCTGACGGTCGAGCCGCTCTGCAGATAGACAGATACCGGCGACTGGGCGTCGAGAGTCGTCACCGTGCTGGTCTCGTCAAGGTTGACGCCGACGGTGGCGGAGGACTTGCCGATAACGACGACGTTGTTGACGGTCGATCCGGCGAGCTGGACTCTGGAATTGCCGCGGAGATAAAGAGTGCCGCGGATATTGCAGTTGGAAAGGGTAACGGTAGACGAGCCGGCGCCCTCGGTGATGTAGACCGAGCCGGAGAAGGAGGCGTTGGAGATGTTCGAGCCGCCCTTCGTGATGGTGGCGTTGCCGGCCTGAGCGCCGTTTTCGGCGCCGACGGCGGAGCCGCGGTAGATGGAGCCGGCCGAACGGTAGAGGATAGCCATGGCCTCGGCGCGGGTGAGGGTGCGCTGCGGCTTGAAGTCGCCGGTGTCATATCCCTTGATTATACCGGCGTCGACGCAGGCGTAGACATAGCCGCGGTAGTTCTGGTTGATCGAAGCCGCGTCGGTGAAGGAGACGGAAGCGCGGTCCTTCTCGGCGAGGTTGAGATAGCGTGCGAGGAGAGCGGCGGCTTCCTCACGGGTGAGCTCGCCGTTCGGGTTCAGCGTCGAGCCGTAGTTCAGGAGATATCCCTGAGCGGCGGCCTGCTGGATATAAGGATAATACCACTGCGAGTTTGATACGTCGCTGAAGCTGATGGCGGCCGTCTCCGTGAGGCCGAAGGTGGCGTCGAGCATCTTGATGAACTCGGCGCGGGTCACGGTATTGTCGGGGCGGAAGGTGCCGTCCGGATAGCCGGATATGATCTCCTTATCCACCATGTATTCGACGTTTGCCTTAGCCCAATGGCTGGATATGTCGCTGAAGCTGTCAGCGAAAACGGGCAGAGCTGTCAGCGTTCCGAGCACCATCAGCGCCGCGAGCAGCGCCGACAGCTTCCGGATTGCGGATTTACGACCTGTCATAATTTTTGCCTCCGATGGATTGGATATTTGACTTGTTTTTTCGCATAGATTTAAGATGAAGATCCCCTGTCCCGACTGAGACGCCGGAGATGCCCGCAATGTTCCTTAAGAAAAATCAAAAAGTCTGATTTTTCGGATAAACCCATTACAGGTCCGAATATTATACCTCATTCGGCGGGAAAAATCAACATCTGAGCGGGCTTTTCCCTGTTAAAAATTTAGAAATAAAATTTTGTCGCCGGTTTTCCCTTATATCAGGCATATAAACACGGCGGCAGATTAAAAAATGTATGGCGGTTCTGCGGGAGCATACTCCTGCGGGACACATTCCGGCCGATCAGGCGCTGATTTATCAGCCTCTCAGCCGCTGACTACTTTGTCATCCGCTGACTCTGTCAGCCGATAATGCCGTTGTCCAGCTTGTACATCAGCACCCTCATGCAGGCGCCGTCTATCATATGGCGCGGAATCACGCCGCTTTTAAGCGACTCTAAAAGTGCGGTGTACGGCGTCATGTAGTCGCCGCTGACCGCGAGTATGTCGTTGCCGCAGAGGAGCGCCGACACGGCGGCGTTGTACCCGCCGGTGTACTGCGTTATCGCCCCCATGGCGAGATCGTCGGTGACGCACACTCCGGTGAAGGACAGCTCCTGCCTGAGCAGCTTGTGCGTCTTCTCCGAAAGGCTGGCCGGGATATCGGCATCTATGCCGGAGCATATGATATGCGCGACCATGACCGCCCCGACGCCCGAGTCGATCCCGGCTTTGAACGGAACGAAATCCTTGTTTACGAACTCAGACATCTCCCTGCCGTCGTAGGCTATGCCGGTGTGGGTGTCCGACGCCGAGCCGTAGCCGGGAAAATGCTTTAGGCAGGAGGCGAGACCTTCGCTTCTGTTCGTCTCAACGACCGTCTTTATGAATTCCGCCGTGATCTCCGGGCTCTGGCCGAGAGAGCGGTCATAGATGAAATCGGCGGGATCGGTCGATATGTCGGCGACGGGAGCAAGGTTCATGTTCACACCGAGGGAGAGCAGGAGCTTCGCCTTTTCGGCGGCCTCGGTTCTTATCCCGTCCATCCCCGCTCTCGCGTACATCGCGCGGGGAGAAAGGAAGTTCGTCGAGCGGTACTGGGAATAATAGCTGACGCGGCAGACGGTGCCGCCCTCCTCGTCGGCCGATATGATGAGCGGTATCTTCGCCCTGTCCTGATACGCCTGTATCGCGGCGGCCGCCGAAGCCTTCGTGTCGTTTTTGAAATCGCGCGAGAACAGCACGAGCCCGCCGAGACGGCAGCTTTCGACCGCCGACAGCGCCGTCGCCCTGTCGGAGCAGCCGGCCATGATGAGCTGTCCGACGCGCTCCTCGTCCGACATACCCTTCATTATCTCCCACGCCCTGTCGGCGATATCGAGCCCGCCGACGCGCGCCGACGCGGCAGTGCCGCCGTCGCCTAAGGAGACCGACGCTTCGGCGCCGTACATCACGCCGTATTCGGGCGAATCGATCTCTGCCGACAGCGGGACCGAAACGATCGTGCCGTCTGAGAGGCGGATCTCGAAGCTGTCGGGCCCGATCCAGTTCACCGTGCCGGTAAGCTCCGGGATCTGAGGTTCCGGCTCGGTCTCCGGCAGTGTCTCAGCTTCGGCCTCAGCCGACGCGGTTTCCTCGGACGAAGCTTCAGCCGAAGCTCCGGCGGACGCCGTTTCCGGCGCGGCGGCCGGATCGGCGGAATAGCCGGTTATCGCCGGTATCTGAGCCGACGTGAGCTCCGAGACGTACGCGTCGCATGATGACAGTATCAGCGCGATGAGCGCGATGAAGGATATGATGGTCTTGTTCATGGATGATCTGATGAATATCTTTCCGTGAGAGCGTCTTTGATACTATTATACCCCTTTTCATCGCCGATATCAAGCTCCCGCCGCATAATTCACCGAATCAACACAAATATTAAACATAATAACGCCGCGCGTATGATAAAATATATCCGAAATATAACCGATTATAGAATCGACTGATGGTGAAAGAAATGACGAAAACAAACGTGATGAGGATCCTCGAGGCGGCGTCTGTGCCCTTCCGCACGGCGGAATACATGGTGGACGAGAGCGATCTTTCCGGCGTCCACGCAGCCGCCGAGATGGATATGCCGGCGGATCAGGTATTCAAGACGCTCGTCCTCGAGGGCGACGCCGGGCATATAGTCTGCGTGATCCCGGTCGCCGAGGAGCTCGATCTCAAGCTCGTCGCCCGCGAGAGCGGGGCGAAGCGGGTCGAGATGATACCGATGAAGGATCTCATAAAGGTGACCGGCTATATGCGCGGCGGCTGCTCGCCGATCGGAATGAAGAAGAAGTTCCCGACCTTCATCGACGAGACCTGCGTGCTGTGGGACGAGATCGCCGTCTCCGCCGGGATGCGCGGCGAGCAGATAATCCTCTCGCCGGACGATCTCGCGAAGATCACCGAGGCGAAGATATGCCCGCTGACGGCGGTGAAATGACAAGCTCACTCCCTCTCGGCAAGCCAGAGGGATATCCTTGACTGCAGGTTTTTCGCCGTGTCGGCGGCGCTTCTGCCGCCGAACAGCGTCGACAGCTCCTCATCGAATATATCCGTAAGCTGACTGTCGAGCCGGTTCAGAGGCCTTATCTTTTCGATGAAACCTACGACATAATCTGTGGTATCGTCGTCTATCTTTATATAGATCATGCCGTCCCGCTTCTGGCTCTCGGGGATCCCGGCGCTCGATCCCGTCATAGACGGCAGATTGGCCGGATCGATCTGGTATTCGTAGCCTCTGAGCCTGTCCGTCACGGCTGTGAGCATGGCTTTGAGCGACGGGAAGCCGAAGCTGCCCATGGAATAATACGGGCTGAGCGCATCGCCGCCGAGCATGTATCTCAGGAATGTCAATGCCGCCTCCGGATTATTGCAGGAGCTGCTTATGCCGTAATATCGCTCGCATATCATCTGCGCCCTGCCGCCGTCCGGCGTCGGATAGCCGACGAAACCGCCGCTGCCGAATTCCCCGAACAGCGAAGAAGCGGTAAGACAGTCCTGCGGCATCGTGAAATGCTTGTTCTCCAGTTTCACCTTTCCGTCAATAAAATCCTGCGCCGATCTCACCATACCGCCCGATATCGTCCTGCTTTCCGGAAGACTCTTGAGCCACTCGGCCGCCTCAATGAAAGACGGATCATCGAATGAGCAGACGTTTTTCTCAAAGTCTATGTAACTCAGCATAAGACCGGTACGGATATACCCGAGCACAGCCGCTCTCCCGTCGTTTGACGTGAGATATCCCCCTTCGCCTGCTGCCGCTTTATATTCAGTTATAAACTCGTCCACCGTCCAGCCGCTGCCGCCGGGATGGAAATCGACGCTCCCGACGAGAGACTGAAAAGTGAAGCTGACCGGCATGGCGTACAGACTGCCGTCCGTCTCGCACAGCTCCGTCACGCATGAGAAAAGCCCGTCCTTTTTTATCCCGAGATCATAGAGATCGAGGAAAACTCCTTTATCGATATAGCTCTTTATATCCGCGTCCGGCGCGATCTCGATTATATCTCCCGCTTCGCCGCTGACAAGTCTCAGATTCAGGCCGTCAGCCGCCGAAGCGTCCTCCCCTTCGGACAGCTCATGACAGACGACGCGGTATTCGCTCTGCGATGCGTTGAACCCCGCCGCCGCGATCGGCACGATCATTGAGCCGCTCTCGCCGTAATAAAGAGTTATGACGTCTGACGCCGGGATCGTATAGCCCTCTTTGCGCTCCATGCGCACGACGCGGGTCCCGGGGCCATCAAAGCTGCCGAACAGAATCAGATATACGACATCGTCCGAGCCGTACACAAAGTCTCCCGTATCTGAATACGATATGTCGGAATTCAGCCAGTTGAGAAGCGGCGTCCTTTCTCCGGCGAGAGTGTATCCGCAGATGTATTCCTTCTCCGCCTTAAGATAGTCATACTCTCCGCCCGTAAGTATCCCTCTTCCGCCGGATTCCGCACCGGCTTTTTTCCATTCCGGCGACTCTGTCAGGCCGGATGGCCCGAGGATATAATGATCGTCGGCAGTGCACGCGTGGATTTTTCCTCCGGCGGAAAACATATCCGTTATATCGCCGCCGGCGTCGTATTTCCCGGTAACTTCCCCGGCTTTGTCGAGAGCGACGACATTCCCTCCGCTCGAAACGTACCACATCCCCGACTCAAAGCATACGCGGCTGATGAATCCGGTCGTTATCAGCTCGTCAAGGGAACGCGAGCGTACGAGCTGACCATCGGCGGATATGAAATCGAGCGTCAGGGTGTTTTTCCGGTCCTTATATACGCTTTCGACCATCAGAAGATTCCCTTCGCCGTCGAAGGCACATGCGGCGCAGTATCCTTCCGGCGTGAAGGCGAAGGAAACGGAATCCGTCTCCATGGTATCGGCGTCGGCGGAAAACAGGCGGTAATCGTATTTAGCTCCGACATATGCGCCGTCATCGCCGTACAGCGTTTCCGTCAGCGATCCTAATATGAGCAGTCTGTCCCCGACAAGCTCAATGTGATCCGGATTATAGCCGTCAAGCTCCGCCTCCCCTGTGATCTCGTATCTTCCGTCAAGCGTGACCGATCCGCCGTCATCTGCAGCGCCGTTTTCCTCATCGGTTACGGGCGCCGCGCCGCAGCCGGAAAGAGCGAGCATCAGAGCCGCGAGAGCCGCCGAGACTGCCGCAAGCATTCTTCTCATTTTTTGCCTCCTCATATTTCGCATCGTATTTCGCCGGGATCATCATCAGGCGATCCTGTATATATAAACCGTCTGAAAATCAGAAAATGCCGCGCATGACGCGGCATTTTACATTTTAAGCCAATATTGTTTGCTTTTCGGAAACAAAATTCCAGCCATAAAAGAGCATCGGCGCTCCGGGGAACGCCGATGCAGTTGTATCTGTTTATATTTACCCGATCAGTCCCATCAGGTCGGTGTATTCATATCCGTGCGCGGCGGCGACGTTTTTGTTCGTCAGCTTCCCGCAGTAGCAGTTGACGCCGGAGACGATGACGGCGCTCTTCCTGCAGGCGTCCTCAAGACCGCTTTCGGCGATCATCAGACCGTATCTCAGTGTCGCGTTCGTCAGCGCGATGGTCGAGGTGCGCGGCACGGCGCCCGGCATATTGCCGACGCAGTAGTGAACGACGCCTTCCTTTATAAATACCGGATCGTCGTGAGTCGTCACATGGCTGCTCTCGCCGCAGCCGCCCTGGTCGATGGCGACGTCGACGAACACGGCTCCTTCCTTCATCTCGGGCAGATATTTCTCCTTGAACAGCTTCGGGGTCGAGCCGCCGGGGATCAGCACCGAGCCGATGACGAGATCGGCGTCCTTTACCACGCGCTCGACGTTGCTGTCGTTCGATACGAGGGTCTGGATATGCGCGCCGAACATGTTGTCGAGCTCCTCGAGGCGCTTCAGGTTGATATCGAGGATCGTCACGTTCGCGCCCATGCCGACGGCGATCTTGCAGGCGTTCATGCCGACGGTGCCGCCGCCGAGGATGACTACGTTCGCCTTCGGAGTGCCGGGCACGCCGGCGAGCAGGATGCCCTCGCCGCCGAAGCGCTTCTCAAGATACTTCGCGCCCTCCTGGAT
This sequence comes from uncultured Clostridia bacterium, assembly GCA_946407735.1. Taxonomy (GTDB): domain Bacteria; phylum Bacillota; class Clostridia; order Oscillospirales; family CAG-272; genus JAAZGC01. The sequence continues at coordinate 88,908 of CAMJPL010000001.1, read as the reverse complement.
CGAAAGGCGTCCGGCTATCTGCGACATAGGGGCGAGACACGGCAGACTGCGGTCGGTCTCCTGGATCGTCTCGTAGGCGACGGCCTTGACCTTTCCGCTGAGAAGGGCGTCCATCTGCTGCCTGTCGGCGGCGAGATGCAGGTAGGTGTAAAGGATCAGCCCGTCGTGGAAGAGCGGATATTCCTCCTCCAGAGGCTCCTTTACCTTCACCATCATATCGACGAGATGCCATACGTCGGCGGCGTTGTCGATAAGGGACGCTCCCGCCTCGACATACTCGGTGTCGGCGAAGCCCGAGCCGACTCCGGCGCCCTTTTCCATATAGACGTGATGTCCCGCCGCCACATAGGCGCGGACGTTGTCCGGCGTCAGACCGACGCGGTACTCGTTGTTCTTGATCTCCTTGACGCAGCCGATTTTCATTTGACAGATGATCCTTTCGTTATTGATATGAGCCCGGGTTCTTGAACCTGGGTTCTTGAACCTGGGTTCTTGAACCCGGGTTCTTGAACCCGGAGCTCTTGTTTCGATATCGGTAAAAAGTGAAAACAACGCCGATTTTCACATGCGGACGACACCGCCGGATATGACTTGTATCCGAATCATTATTATAGCACAGCGCCGCCGAAATGACAATCGTATCGAATGTAAATTTTTTCGTCGGGCGTAAACATTACAGTTTTCTTACAAAAATGGGGGGGAAAATTGACATAAAGGACTCTGTATGGTAAAATAATATACCTGCACGGGACAAATATCGGATCCGCGCCATATCGGAGGCCGCATACGGTTCACGGGATACGGTCGTCGGTTTTGTTGAGTCCGACTGTCGGAACGGTTGATTGAATCCGTTGCCCGTAAATGCTATAATATATCAGATTGCATGATTATTCGGATATATGTCTATCGGAGGGCTTATGATGACCTCACTCAGCGACAGGCTGAAGCTGCTGCGGAAAAAGAATGATCTGACTCAGGAGCAGGTCGCGGATTATCTGCGCATCTCCCCTCAGGCGGTCAGCCGCTGGGAGACCGGAGCGACTTCTCCCGATATTTCGGCGCTTCCGATACTCGCCGAACTTTTCAAAGTCACGGTGGATGAGCTTTTAGGCGTAAACGAGGCGGAAAAGCGGAAGGAAATAGACTCGATAATCGCCGTGGCCGAATCGGAGATCAACCGCAACATGACCGAACAGCCCATCATCAGTCTGAGAGAAGCGCTGCGCAGGTATCCGAACAACGACAGGCTTCTGACATGCCTGATGTACGCCCTGTTCGCCGCCAGCGAAGACGCCGAGCTTTCTCATATATACGCACCCGAGATCGATTCGATAGCGGATCGGATCAATCAGTACTCAACGAATGAAGCCTGCCGGAATGAGGCGCGCAGACTGCTTTTCCGTCACTACTGCGAGACGGACAGAAAAGCACAGGCAAGGCAGATCGCGGAAGGCATGGCAAAGGAAGATACCTGTCGGGAACGAAACCTTTACTGGGCGCTTGAAGGCGACGAGCGGGTATCTTTTCTGAAAGAGCGCATCTCATATGATATGGGACAGCTGCTCTGGGATCTTTGGGCTTATTCCGTCCACGCCCGTCTGACCGATGAAGAAGCGTCGGGATTTGACGCGGCCCGCGAAACCATCGAAGCCGCCGTAAATAAGCTGATGTAATATCGGCACAGTGCTTTGCAGCGATATCCCCGGACGGCAGACCGGCATTATTGCCTGTTCGGTTCGTCACACCATATTCTTTCAGAAATATAATATATTATGTACAGAAAAAGTTTATCACGTCTCTCGGCAGCATCATGGGCCATGCGCCTATGGCCGGTCCCGGTCGGGCTTATAACCGCCTCGCTCACGGCGGACGCTGTCACGGCGGCCTCGGAAGGCCGGGTTTTCGACGTTCTGCTCTCCGGAGGGCTTCTTCTGCTCACGGTCGTACTGACAAAGATCATTCAGATCGTCACCGGGACGGCGTACAGAAAGGCCGAGGCGAAGCGCCTGCACAACTGCAAAATGGAGCTGTACGAGAGGTTCCTTTCCTCCCCTCTGCATTTTCTCTGCGGCTCATCCGGCGTCGGAGACGCGAAGGAAAAGCTCACCGATGATTTCAGCAACGTCACCGGGAAGCGTCTGTCGCTCATTCCCGGATTCTTCGCGGCGCTGATAACCGCCGCCGCCTATTTCGCGGCCGTCGCTATGGGATCGCTTCCGATATCGCTGTCGCTGCTCGGGATATCCCTGCTTCAGTTCATCCCGCCGATCATCGTGAAAAGGTATCTCGAGAAGAACTACCGCGACTGCCGGGATATAGAGGCGGCGATAACCGATCACACGGTCGCCGGACTGCGCGGCTTCTCCGAGATCAAGATCTTCGATCTCGGCGGCTGGTGGGACAAAAGGATGGCCGAATACCACAAAGAATATTTGAAGATCGGCTACGGGACCGACCTCGCCGGGACGGTCGAGAGCTCGATGGACTCGCTTCTCTCGCTGATACTGCGCTACGGCAGCTGCGCCGTCATCGGCATTTTGATACTGTTCGGCAGAGCCGACATCCCGACCGGTGTGCGTGCCATCGCCCTGTCCGGGGCGTTCTTCGCCGCCGTAAAGACGATGTTCGACTCGATCCCGCGATTCGGCATAGCGAAGGAGGCCGAAAAGCGGCTCTCACAGTGGGTCGGCCGCGACGAGCCCGGCGTGACGCCCGACGGGTCGGGCATCAGCCTGAGAGACGTTTCCGTCTCGGTCGGCGGCAGGCCTCTGCTGTCCGGCGTCTCGGCCGATATCGGCAAAAGCGGGATCACCGTGATACTCGGCGAAAACGGGAGCGGGAAGTCGACTCTCCTGAAAACGATAGCCGGAATCGTCCCGCCCGATTCGGGGAGCGCTGAAATCGGCGGCGCCGAAACCGGGCGGCTTTCGCCCGAGACATTCCCCAAAACGGTGTTCTATCTTCCGCAGGACGACGCCGACATCTCATTTACGCCGGGGGAGATATACGGTTATCTCGGCGTGCCCGACGCGCCGGAGCGCGCCGGATTCCCGGGCCTTGACGCCGAGACGGCAGACAGAAAGATCTCCGAGCTGTCTGGCGGCGAGAGGAAGAAGGCGTATCTTTCGGCGGCGTTCGCGCTGCAGCCGGAATACATGCTTTTAGACGAGCCGACGAACTCGCTCGACGCCGAAGGATGCGGCAGGCTGATCTCGCTTCTCGGCGAGCGGCGGGAAAAGGGTCTCGGCGCCGTGATCGTCACTCACGACGCCCGGCTGATCGCCATGGCGGACAAAACGATAACGGTAAAGGACGGAGGGATATCAGTTGAAGGATAAGCTCAAACGAACGATAATGCGGGACATCGCCGGCGCTGTCGCGCTGCCGACGGCCCTCTACCTTATAGGCGACCTCGCCGAATATCTCGCCGCCGTCTACACGGCGAACGTGACGGCGGGCTTCGCCGACGCCGTCCTCAGCATGGACGTGAGCCTCGGTCTTGCGCAGGCGCTGAAAATGCTGGCGGCCGCCGCGATGACGGTGCTCATCTCCCCGATTTTCGGGCTTTGGGCCGAAAATACCGACCTGAAATACGCCCTGCGGCTCGACCGGAGGATATTTTCCCGCTTCCTTTCAAAACGGTGCGAGTCGGCGATGAAGATCGACGTCGGCGAGGCGGCTCAGCGGCTCGAGGACGACACGATCGAGCTCAGATGCGCCGTGAGAGCGGTATCGGAGAACATCATCCTCGTGCCGGTGATACTCGTCTATCTTCTGATTTCGTCTCTTTCGATAAGCCTGCCGATGACGCTGGCGGTGTTCGCGATATCGCTTATAAAGCTCGCCGTGCCGTCGCTGACGGCGAAGATGAAGGCGAGATTCGCCGAGGCCGGGCGCGATTACGCGTCGTCGGCGAGAGGCATCGAGACGCAGATAGCGCGTCAGCCGGGCACTCTGCGGCTGCTGGGGATCGGCGGTCTGCTTACCGGGCGGCTCGACGGGATGTTCAAAGAGCATTACGACAAGGTAATAAGAAAGTCGGCGGCGTATGAGACAGCGGCGGACGGCATACAGGGATCTCTTGACACCCTATGCACCGTGCTTCTGCTCCTGTGCGGCGCCGTGATGGCGGCGGCCGGGATGATATCGCCCGGAAGCGTCGCGGCGATGATCGGATATTTCGGCGTCTTCGGGACGATGTTCGAAAAGATCGGAGAAATAATAAAGCAGGCGCCGAACATATCCGCCCTCGCCGAGAGGATGAAGCTGCTCTACGACGGCGCCGAGCGGACCGGCGGAAAAAAGATATCCGGATTCACCGTCATGAAGGCCCGGGATCTCGGCTATTCATACGGCGATACAGCCGCTCTGCGCCCGGTGTCGTTCTCAATGAACTACGGAGAGCGTATCGCGGTAACGGGTCCGAACGGAAGCGGGAAGTCGACGCTGATAAAGGTGATAAGCGGCCTGCTCGACGGCTATGACGGCGAGCTCACGGCCGACGGCATAAGCCTCAGGGAGATCGATCCGGCGTCATGGCGGCGGCTGATATCATACGCGCCTCAGGATCCCTTCCTGTTCTCCGGCAGCGTCAGAGACAACATACGCCTCGGCAGTCAGAGCGCCGGGGATGATGAGACGGATGCCGTGATAGAATCACTCGGTCTTGCCGAGCTCGCCGAAAAGAAAGTCGGCGAGGACGGCGAAGGTCTTTCCGGCGGCGAGCGGCAGAGGATATCCATCGCCCGCGCCGTCATGAAAAACGCCCCGCTGCTTCTTCTCGACGAGCCGTCGAACAATCTCGACGCCGACGGGCTGGAAAAGATCATATCGATCATAAGGGGCTACCGCGGCGCCGTGATGTTCATATCCCATATCCCGGAGCTCACCGCCGCGAAAGACGCCGAGCTGCGCCTGTCGGCCGAAGGATGATGGAATGGAAAGGGGAAGGGGAATTCTTACAAATTCATTACATTTTCCTTTTGCTTATTGCATTTTCGGTCAGACGGTGGTATAATAAGAAGCGGTTAATTTTATCCGCGCATCTGACTTGACAAAATACAGCGCGAAACAGCATATTGTTTACGGAGCATGGTAAAAATGGCCGAAAGAAATCCTCTTAGCGACCGCACGCGCAGTCTGCCGCCGCTGCCGAACGATCAGACGCAGACTTTTTCGATACATGACGAGCGCGACGCCGAGATAAAGCAGGTGCTCACGACCGTCTACAGCGCCCTCCGCGAGCGCGGCTACAACCCGATAGACCAGATGGTCGGCTATCTTCTCTCGGAAGACCCGACTTATATAACCAACCACAAAAACGCCCGCGCCCTTATCCGCCGCGTCGACCGCGACGACATGCTGCGGGCCCTGCTGCGCGATTATCTCGGTCTGAACTGATCTCTCATGCGCCTGTATGATCTGAAAAGAAACGATCTGCGGCCGGAGACCTCCCGCATCGAAGCGGGAGTCCGGCCTTGTTGTTTTTTGTCGGGCAGCGTCTGCGCCCTCGGCGGGTTTGACGGCGTGCACATCGGGCACGCGGCGATACTCCGCAGAGCCGCCGAAACAGCATCCGAAATAGGCGCCGTGCCGGCCGTATGGACCTTCGACACGGCGCCGGGAGCGCTGTCATCCGCTTCTATATCCACCCTGTCTCAGCGCCTGAGGCTGTTTCGCGGAAACGGCATGGATTTCGCCGTGCTCGAGAGCTTCGACGAGATACGGTCGATGCCCGCCGACGAGTTCGTCAGGACCGTCCTCATCGGCACGATGGGCTGCCGCGTCGCCGTATGCGGCTACAACTTCACCTTCGGGCGGGGCGGCGAGGGGCACAGCGCCGATCTCTGCCGCCTGATGAGGCAGTACGGCGGCGACGCCGAGACTGTCGGCGAGATCAGGCTGAAAGGTGACGCCGTATCATCCTCCCGCGTAAGAACGCTCATCTCGGACGGAGACGTGAAAACGGCCGCCGAACTGCTCGGCAGGCCGTTCACCGTCGAAGGCGAGATAATACACGGGCGGCATCTCGGGCATACGATCGGGATACCGACCTGCAATCAGGCCCTGCCGGACGGCGTGGTCACGCCGAAGCTGGGCGTCTACGCGAGCGAGATAGCCGTGGACGGAAAGACATATCCGTCGGTGACGAACATCGGCATGCGCCCGACGGTCGCCGATCTTCCGGGCGGGGACAGCCGCCCTGTGGCGGAGACGCATATCATCTCGGACGGCATCCCCGACATGTACGGCAAAACCGCGGTCACGTCGCTTCTTGGCTTTATAAGGGAAGAAAGAAAATTTTCCTCCGTCGGCGAGCTCGCCGCGCAGATGAAAAAAGACTCCGATGCCCGCATGAGCGGCATCAAATGATATATCATCATGGAATTTCTTGAGACACCGATCCTCGGCACGCCGCTTATCGAGCTTGTCTTCTGCTTCGTCTTCTACTCCGTGTGCGGCTATATAGCTGAGGTTTTCTACGCCGCGCTCGTGCTCGGCAGATTCGTCAACCGCGGCTTTCTGTCGGGACCGTACTGCCCTATCTACGGTCTCGCCGTCATGCTCGTCGACATGATACTCTCCCCTCTCGCGGTATTGCCGCTCGCGGTATTCATCGGCGGCGTCGCCGTGATAGACTCGGTGGAGTATTTCGGCGGGCTGCTGCTTTTCAAAGCCTTCCATCAGAGATGGTGGGACTACACCGGAGAGCCGTTTAACATCGGCGGCTTCATCTGCCTCAGCTTTTCGCTCGTCTGGGGCTTTTTCTCGCTTGTCGTCATCTATATACTCCTCCCTCTGACAAGGGCGCTCATCTCGCACATACCCGAAGCCGTGACCGCAGTATTCTGCGCGGCCGTCCTCGTCTATATGCTCGTCGACCTCATCGTCACCGTCCTGACGATCAAGAACTTCAACAAAAAGCTGGAGCAGCTGTCTATGATATCAGGCGCCATCCGCCGCGGCTCCGACCGCATCGGCAAAGCCGTCTCCGACGGGACGCTCGCCGTCGCCGACGCGATAGACCTGAAGGAGAAGACGGAAAAGCTGAACGAATTCAAGGCTTCGCTGCCCGATCCGAGGGAAGTCGGGCTGAAGGAGACCGCCGAATCGCTCAGAGACGGGATCAGCTCCGAGGCGAAAGAGGCGCTCGACAGGATCACATCCCGCCTTACCCGCGGCGAGAAGCGAATACTCGGCAACCTGACGGATTCCCCGCTCTCCCGCTACCGCGACGTTTTAGGACGTCTCCGCGAGAAGACCGGGATCGGCGGCATCGCCGGGATCCGTGCGAAGTTCACGTCGGTCCTCACGATAAAAGCCGGGGAATCGGGAAAAGAGCTCGGCAGAAGGCTTTCAGCCTCCCTAGATTCGCTGTCGAAGCTGTTCTGGATATTCTTCCTCGGCTCCGCCGCCGGATTTATTTTCGAAGCGCTCACGGCGGCGGCGAAGGGATATCCTATATCCGCCGCTCTGACGGTGACGCCGCTTTACGGTATCAGCGCCGCCGCGCTGACGATGGCTCTCTGGGGGCTCAGGCGGCGCGGACATGCGGGGACCGCAGCGATATTCATCGCGTCCGCCGCGACAGGCGCCGCGCTCCAGTACCTCTGCGGATATCTTATCGCTTACCTGTCGGGATCTGAAAGCGCCGGGCGGTCACCCGCGTCGCTCGCCTTCGCGGCCGTTTCCCTGGCTCTCGGCGTCATAGGCACGGTGTGGATCAAGCGTATCGCCGCCGGACTGATACCTCTCGCCGACAGGATAAAGGGGATATGGGCGGTTTTGATCCCGGCCGCGCTTTCGGCTGCCGTAATCGTCTCGTCGGCTTTGGTGACGTATATAAAATAAGCTCTGAGACAACGCCTGATCAGCGGGCGGGCGATGCCCGCCCCTACAGCGGACGTTGCGGAAACAGGATAAATGTATTACACATAACCGCTGACAGGCAATGACCCTGCGGCTGATAACGCGTAAATCGAACGGCTGTATTACTGTATTATGACTCCGGCAGACGTTACCTCATGCAGGGGCGGGCATCGCCCGCCAGATCATCGCCCCGGCAGATAAAATAATATCATTTGATCATAAAAAACGTCTCCCCGCTTCGCGTGAAGCGGGGAGATATTCATATCCCAGCGGAATACAGAGATATCTTCATTTCTGATAGCAGGTGAGATAATACGATCTTCCCACCTGAGTGAAGCCGGCTCTTTCGGCCACGCCCCTCGAGGTATCGTTCCTGCACGAGCAGTTGTACTGTACGCGGTTGTTGTCCTCGAGCAGCTTCTGCGTGAGCAGCACTACGTTCGACACAGCCATGCCCTGACGGCGGTAATGCGGGTTCGTCTCGCAGCCGATCTCCGTCACGGCTTCGTCGAACCTCATATTCTCCCCGGCGATGGAAACGACGGCGCCTTCCTGCACCGTCACGGCGCAGCGCAGATACTGTCTCGCCTGCATCTCAAGGTTGAAGGTCGTCTTGTTCTTGTATTTTCGGAAGTCGCCGAGCATCATCGAGTCTTCCCGTATCAGCGACAGGTCGAGATCGCTCTCGTCTCTCGCCTCGAAGTTATACAGCCAGACTCCCCTGCGCTTCTCGTCGGCGGCGTAGCCCCACGAATCGACCGTATCGGCGTACTCGCGGTAGATCCAGTCGAACGCCTCGTCCGAAAACAGCCTTTCGTCATCGTCGGCGAACTCGTCGGCGAAGCGCTGGGCGAGCTCGGCCGTGCTCTCGTAGCACCATATGTCGAGATTCCCGTCCGTCGAAAGCATGAAATTGAGCGGGACGAGCACATTGAAACGCTCCTGTATCGGGAAATCGGGATCGGCTTCGATGGTATAGCGGTTTATAGTCATGATAAATGTCCTTTGATTATTTGTCACCCGCCCCGTCATCCGGGATCACGAATTCCTCGAGCGGGGCCGAGTCGCAGAGCAGCAGGAACAGCCCGTCGCCCTCGGGGTCGATATCGTACCTTCCGGCGTCGCGGCGGTTGATCCTGTAAACGAACCTCCGGTAGCCCTCCAGCCATCTGAGATACTGGTTGTCCCAGTAGATCATCCTCTGGCTGCCGTCGCTTATACGCGCTTCGGGAGCTATCGTGAGCGTGTCCCTCGAGCCGGGGATCGTCCTCTGGCAGTTCATATACCGCACCTCATACGACGAGCTCCTGTTCTTAAGATCGGGGCGAAGCTCGAATATCTCCGTGATGAGCGACGGCGCCGAGTACTGCATGAGGCAGACGGCCTTCGTGTTGCGGTCGAGGAACTCGGCGAAGTTGGCGGCGCAGGTCCTGTTCTTCATCCTCGGGTCAGGCTCATCATCGAAGCATTTCACCGTATAGACGAACTCATAAAAATTCTCGACGAGGAGCTGGCGGTACAGATTCGGGTATTTGTCGACCGATTTGGCGAGATTCAGTATATATCTTCTGTCGGTGCGGGTGCCCTGGGTCACGGCGGACTCGATCTCGGACGCCGGAGTGCGGCCTGACGTGCGTCCGAGTATCTTCCGCACGTAGCGCTTCACCAACGCGGCGTCGGTCTCGGGAGCTATGCCGACGAAGAGCAGGCGCGACGATTCGGCGGCCTCGCTGTTTATCCCGGCGATCCTGTCGATATACTCGCGGAACTGCGCACTTCTAAGCTCGCCTGACTCAAATCCGGCGACGATCCTGTCCACGGCTCCCTTGTTGCCGCTCGCCATATACTCGTTCAGCAGCTGCCCCTCGGCGTAGCCGCAGTCGATGGCGATATAGCGTATCTGATAAAAGCGCCTGAGATAAACGGTATTGAGCCACAGCTCGTCGAAGTTGACGGCGTTGCCCTCCACCTTGCGGTTGAGGAACAGCACGTCGCCGCGGCGGTCGCCGTACATCGCGGAAAGATGCTCCTCATCCGTCCGCTCGTCTTCTCCCGCGACGACGATGGAGCGCTCAAGGGCGTAGTTATATATCCTCATAAAACCGCTGACGGTGAAGGCGAAATACGCCGCCACCTGAATCGCGGCCATGACGAGGACGAATATTACCTTCCGCTTGACTCTCATGACGCTCCCCAAATTAGATAATCCCTGACTCAGAAATCCCTTATATCATATGACCTGCGCCGAAAGGGGCGCCGTCTCAGGCGTGATGCTCTCCCATGAACAGCCGCTCGAGATCGCAGCTCCATATCCCGTCTCCGCCGCGGCTGAATCCGAGCATCTTCGCTAAATGCTCATCCTTCAGGATCTCCGCCGACGGGCGGGCTTTATGGAAGCCGGCGAGATCCATGAAGTTCATCGCCGCTCTGCCTGTGACGAGCAGTATGCCGTTTCTGGTGAATTCCTTCTCCGCCTTCTCGGATATATCGGCCGTGCCGATGCTTTCAAGCACTCCGAAGCCTCCGGCGGCGAGTGTGAACTGAGCGCAGCACAGCACCTCTCCGGTCTCGTCGTCCTGCGCCTCGTATGCCATGAAGTCGGGATCGTACTCTATTCCGCACATCCCGCAGAGAACGCGCTGGGCGTCCTTATCCTGCACGGAGGATACCCTTATCATCTTCCGCTCTCCTTTTTCTGCCCCGCGCGCGTGTATCTCGAAGCGTGGGAACGCGTCGGGCTGTCGAATCTGACCGAATCACCCGATCTGTCGCCGCGCGATCTCGACGCCTTGTTTTTCCTCAGCGTCTCGTCGGTCCCTCCCGATTTGAGATAGACTATCTCCTCATGAGACAGCGAGCGCCATCTCCCGTGAGGCAGATCGCCCAGCTCAAGATCGCCTATCGCCACCCTGCGCAGCCGCTTCACGTCGAAGCCGCAGGCGTCGCACATCTTGCGTATCTGGCGATTCCTTCCCTCGCGGAGCTTCATCTCGACTATCGTCGACGTGCCGCGGTCGGCGATCAGCCTGACCTCGACCGGGCGTATGCGATAACCGTCGATCAGCATCGGGCGCTTCAGCCACTCGAGCTCCTCGGAGGGTATCGAACCCTTGAGCGTGACGTGATATATCTTCGGTATCTCGTGGCTCGGATGGGTGAGCATATTCGTGAGCTCACCGTCGTTCGTGAGTATCAGCAGACCCTCGGACTCGTAGTCGAGCCGCCCGACCGGCCATACTCTCGACGGGACATCGCCTATAAGATCGGCGACGCATTTCCGCCCGAGATCGTCGCTGAGCGTCGTCACAACGCCGGTCGGCTTGTTGAGCATCAGATAAACGTGCTGAACGTCGTCCGATCCGGCGACCGGGACTCCGCCCACCTCGATAAGGTCCCTGTCCGGATCTATCCGGACGCCGAGCTCGGCGCGTCTGCCGTTGACCCTGATCTGCCCGCTCTGCATCGCCTTTTCGGCGGCGCGGCGGGACATTATTCCCTGCTCGGAAAGGTATTTCTGCAGCCGCACGCCGGTTTCGGCGGGCTGACCGCCCTTTTTGTCTGTCATTATTATATCAGTATTATCAATCGCCGGGGAAAAGCTCTATATCCCCTATCATGACCTCGGTATCGTCGTTATAGCCGGCGGCAAGGTATCTCGCGTAATGCCCGACACCCGTCAGAATGTCGATCGGGCCCGCCGACGCCACCCATTTCCAGTTTCCTTCGGCGTCCTTCGCGGAAAACCGTATCGACGCGCCGCCGTACTGCGCATTATATTCAGTACTGAGATTTTTGAAATCGTCATCCGAAACTCCCGGGATGACCGACCTGCACCAGTCGGCGAAGGCGGCGCGGAGCTCCTCCTCTGTATAGCGGCGGACGAAGCGGCGCCCGTTTTCCGACGCGAGATCTCTGAAATAACGGACGACCTTCATGAAATCGACGCCGGGCGTCACCGAAGCGCCTCCCTCGGCGTGGATGGCAAGCGTCTCGCCGGATTCGTACTCGCCCCGGACGTTGAGATAGCTCCCGAGAGCCGAATCCGATGCGTAATAGCCGTTGATCTCAGTCGCGCCGATTTCTGACAGAAGCCGGGCGAGATCCCCGAGCGCCGATCCGCCGCAGGCAAATTCCACCGATATTTCGGAGTTTTGCGTCATATACCCGACGGTACGGTATTTCATCCGGCAGATAAGATTCCCGTCGTCGTCCGGTCCGAGATAAAGCTCATATCTTCCGCCCGGAAGGGCGTCCGGATCGTCTTTCGGCGCGATGAAGCCGGATTCCTCCAGCACCAGGCTGAACAAAATAAGCTCGGTCGACTTCACCGCGTTTTTCGGATCGATGGTGTTCATGCCGCCGGTCAGAGAGCCGGGGACTTCCGGTGTTCTGAAAAATCCGTTCATAATACTCCCCACTGACGCTGAAACGGCGCACACCGCCGCGACTACGGCGGCGATGACGGCCTTATCTATCATTTTTCCTTACCCCCGCCTGCCGCTGTCAGGCTCCGGCGTCGGCGTCGGAACTCCCGTTCCCGCCGTCCGACGGCAGAGGCTCCGCCGTATCCGGCGTGTCCTTCTTTGAGAACACCGTCTTGAAGCGGTCGATGATGTCCGGCGCCTGAGCGACGATGTTGCCGACCGAGTCGATGGCGCTTCCGGAAGCCGTGGGGTTGGCGACGTTCAGCAGATCGACCCTGCCGGTCTTATCGACGACGAGGAAGCCGACCGGTATGACGGATATCCCCGTGCCGCCGCCGCCCCCGAACAGAGGCGCGTTCTTCGTGGCGTAGCCCTTCGGCGCCGAGCTGTCGGGCTTTACGCTGTCGGACTTCACCTGACCGTTTTTCGAGAAATAATCAAGGCCGCCCGACGCGAGGCCGACGGATATCTTTGATACGGGAATGATCGTCGTGCCGCTCTCGGTGACGATGGGATCGCCTATCGAGGTGTTGACGTCGATTATCTCCCTGACGCTCTTCAGCGCCTGCGCGATCATGTCGCTGATCTTGTTTTCCGCCATTGCAGATGACCTGTCTGGAGATTAATATTGATTCCGGTTTTTCGGGATAAGGGACGGAGAAAACCTGAAGAAGCTCTCCTTCCCTTCCTCAGACCCCATCCTGACCGTCCAAGTCTGTTTGCGCATACGATAAACGCGCAAAAGCGATTTCTCAGCCGTTACTTTTCCTTGCTGAAAAGGAACTCTTTTATCAGCCCGGCTATGGCCGAGCCTATGACGCCGTTCACTATGCCGAGCAGACGCCCTACATGCGAGCCGATCTCGACGTCGACGATGAAATCCAGCTTTTCCGCCGTGAAATCGGCCTCGACGTAGACGGCGTCATATTCCTTCGGCGCGTGATACCTTACGTGCCCCTTCTCGCCGAGGAAGGCGAGGGCATGGCAGACGCCGCCGGAAATGATGCCGTATGTGCGGGCGGTGCTCTCGGCGTCGGCGGAAGCGACCTTTATCCACAGGCGGTAGATGTCGATGTCGATGTTCCGTCTGAGCTTTTTGATCAGCTTCTTTACGACCCTTACGCCGACACGGACGAATTTCATGTAAAAGCCGAGACCGCGGCCGGGCTTTTTATGCCCCTCTCCCGCATCTTCCGAAGGCTTTTCTTCTTTTTCTTCCTTCTTTTTCTTCGCGTCCGCCTTGGCTTTTTTCTTCTCGTCCGAGAGCCGCTTCTTCTCCGCCCTGCGTTTTTCCTTTTCCTCCCGCTTAAGAACGGCCTTTTTTGTCCAGTCGCTGAGTCTGACCGGCTTTTTCTTTTTCGGGAGGACGGTGATCTTCACGCCGCACACCGACGCTCTGATCGTAAGGTCCCCGTCGTAGATGACGCGCGCCTTGAGCGGTATCATCAGTATAAGGGCGATCACGGCGGCGATGACAAGCAGTACCTTCATTTCACGCCGCCTCCGTCTGTCATTTTATCATATCGAGCGGCGGCAGCTCGTCGAGCGATCCGATGCCGAACAGCCGCATGAAGGCGTCGGTCGTGCCGTAGAGATTCGGCTTGCCGGGAGCGTCGAGACGGCCTCTGGTCTCGATGAGACCTCTCGCCAGCAGCACCGACATCGCGTATCCGCTGTCGACGCCGCGTATCTGCTCGACATAGGCCCTCGTAGCCGGCTGATTGTAGGCGATGATCGCCAGCGTCTCGAGCGCTGACTGCGAAAGAGTGAGCGTTTTTGTTATGCCGAGCGCCTTTTTCACCTGAGGCGCGTACTCCCCGGCGGTGCAAAGCTGAGCCGAGTCGTCGTAGCAGAGAAGACGTATGCCCCTGTCGGCGTATTCGCCCGCCATCTCGCGGGCGGTGTATTCGGCCTCCGAGGCGCTGACCGACGCCGCCTCGGCGAGCTTTTCATAGCTCACGGGAGCTCCGGCGGTGAAAAGCACGGCTTCGATGATCTTTTTCGTCTCCGCCTCGTCTGATATCGGCAGAGGTATCTGCTCCCGGTATTCGCCGTCAGCCATTCGCTTCACCCTCCGTCGTCATTGCCTTTCGTCTGTGCGCCGTGTCGAGGCGCATCACTATATCCTCCCCGTCCGGCTCACCGCCTTCGGGAATCGATACGATCCTGATCCTGCCCGCCTTCAAAAGCTCGAGAACGGCGGCGAAGGACGCCACCAGCTCGCTTCGGCTGCGCGACGACAGCATGAGAGCCGAGAACGTCAGGCCGTCCGTATCGTACAGCATACGGATTATGCCGAATATCCTCGCCCTGACGGGATAGTATTTCTGGCTGACTATCCGATGCGTCAGCTCTATCGGGCGCTCGTCCCGAATATTCTCGCCGAAGCGGTTCCAGATGCGCCTGAACGCGTTTTCGAGCATCCTGACGGTGTGCGGCCCGAGCGTTTCGTCCGAGCCCTGCTGCGGAGGATCGTATGAATCGGTCTGCTCCTTCTCGAATCTGCCGCCGTATTCCTCGAAGCGCTCGGAAAGATACTGCGCCGCCATGCGTATCCGCTTGTACTCGAGAAGACGTCTGGCGAGGGCGTCGCGGGGATCCTCCTCGGGGGCCGCCTCCTCCTTCTTCGGGAGCAGGGCGCGGCTCTTGATGTACATCAGCTCCGACGCCGTCTCGATGAACTCGCCGGCGATGTCCATGTCCATCTCCGCCATCTTGCCGAGGTATTCCATATACTGCTCAAAGATAAGGGCAATGGGGATATCGGTGATCTCCACCCTGTTCTTCTCGATCAGCTCGAGCAGGAGATCGAGCGGGCCTTCGAAGGAGCCGATTATGTATGTCGGTTCGGACATCCCGGTCATCAGATGAGCTGAGGCATGCCCGGGATAAGCTCAACGAGCCTGAACAGCAGCTCCGCCACAAAGTTCATCGCGGCGTTGAGCGGCCTGTCGAGCACGCCGAGCCATATCAGCGCGATAGCGGCGAGCATGATATAGCGCTCGTACTGCATTATCCTGAAATAGTATTTCGTCGGCAGGAAGGTCAGAAGGACGCGCGAGCCGTCGAGCGGCGGGATAGGTATCAGGTTGAAGACGCCGAGACCTATGTTCAGCGAGTAGAATACCGTCAGGAACAGCGATATGACATAGCTGAACGCCGAGCCGCCGGATATCAGAGGATACACTACATGCAGGAGCCAGACGCCTATGAGCGCGAGGAGCAGATTGGACACCGGCCCAGCCAGCGCCGTCAGCGCCATGTCGCGCTTCGGGCTTTTGAAATACCGCACGTTGATCGGCACCGGCTTCGCGTAGCCGAAGCCGAACAGCAGCATCATGACCGTGCCTATCGGATCGAGATGCTTCAGCGGGTTTAAAGTGAGTCTCCCCTGATTGTACGCGGTCGGATCGCCGAGCTTGTAGGCGATGAAGCCGTGCGCCGTCTCATGCACCGTCAGCGCCAGCAGAAGCACCGGTATGCGCATGAGATACAGGGGGAGGTTATTGAAAATGGAAGATATGTTGAACATCAGTCGATAAAAACTCAGCTTCAGGCTTTTTCACCAGCCGAAAACGTCGGTGTGCGTGCCGGTCCTGATCAGGGTCAGCGCTTGAACTTGGCGGTCCATATGACGTCGTATTTCATTTTTTCAGTTCTTCGAGAGCCTCGCTGACCGTATAGCGCTTCGCGTCAGGATCCCGGCTGAGCCTTCTGGCCTCGGCTATGGCTTCCGGAGTCTCTTCATCCGGTGAGATCCTCAGGTCAAACGGCAGACCGATCTCGTCGCAGAGAGCTTCACAGCTTTCCTTGACGTCGGTGTCAAAACTGTATGTCACCTTTGATGTGGCTGCCATTTTTTCCTCCCTGACTCAATTATCACACGTCCAGCCTGATAAGATCGTCGCAGCTTTCGCGCCTTACCGCCTCGTACGTTTTGCCGCCGCTGACCATCACCACCGGCGGGCGGGGGATGCGGTTGTAGTTCGATGCCATCGAGTAGTTGTAGGCGCCGGTCACGGCGACGGCTATGATATCGCCGCGCTTCACCGGTTGGATCGGCATGTTCTCGCCGATGAGATCGCCCGACTCGCAGCAGCGCCCGCCGAGCGTGACGCAGGCCGTCTTCTCACCGAGAGGATCATCGGCCTTGAATATCTCATATACCGACTGATACAGCGCGTAGCGCGGGTTGTCGGGCATGCCGCCGTCGATCGAGACATAGGTGCGGAAGCCCGGGATCTCCTTCACCGAGCCGACGGTGTACAGCGTTATCCCGGCGTCGGCGACGATGGAGCGTCCCGGCTCGAGCATGAGCACCGGCGCGGCGACGCCGAGCTCAGAGCAGCGCTCCCTCACGGCGTCGCACAGCGATCTCACACCGCCGCGGTAGTCGAATTCGGGATCATCTGACGTGTATCTCACGCCGAAGCCGCCGCCGAGGTCGAGCTTCGAAGCCTCGTACCCGGTCTTCTCCTTCACGTCGGCGATGAATCTCACCATGATGTCGGCGGCGTCGATGAACGGCGACGCGTCGAATATCTGGCTGCCGATATGGCAGTGGAAGCCGTCGAGGACGATATTCGGCAGCGACAGCGCGTACTCAACTATATCGAGCGCCGCTCCCGTCGATATCGGGGAGCCGAATTTCGAGTCGACCGAGCCGGTGATTATCTTTTTATGCGTATGCGGATCGACGCCGGGAGTTATGCGGAGAAGGATATGCTGTTTCTTCCTATATTCCCCGGCTGCGGCGGACAGAGCGCCGAGCTCCTCGCGGCTGTCGGCGACTATCGTGCCGACTCCGAGATCGAGCGCCAGCCTGAGATCGGCGTCGGTCTTGTTGTTGCCGTGGAAATATATCCTCTCCATCGGGAAGCCGGCGGCTTTCGCCGTCCACAGCTCTCCCGGCGAGACGGCGTCGGCGCCGAAAAGTCCCTCCTCGGCGGCGATGCGGTACATCGCCTTGAAGCAGCATGCCTTCGACGCGAACAGCGCGCCTCCGCCGTTTGGCGAAAAGTCGGCGAACGCCTTGTCGTAGAGCCGCATCCTCGAGCGGATTACCGCCTCGTCCATGACGTAGCAGGGAGTGCCGTACCCGGCGGCGATATCCATAACGTCGACGCCGCCTATCGTGAGATGCCCCGATCCTGAGACGCCGAGGCAGGACTGAACGAACTGAGCCATTGTTTTATCCGTATAACGCAAATATCCTGATTCAGATCACCTTTATGATCTCGCTGACGAGCTGCTTTACGCCCTCGCCGCTCCTTGCCGAGACGGGCAGCGGATCTCTTATCCCGCCGAGATTCCCGATCACCGACATCGCGTCGGCGCGCTCGGCAGCGTTCGGCTTGTCGGCCTTCGAGACGGCTATCAGATACGGCACACCGAGCCGCGTCATCCAGTCGATCATAAGAAGGTCGTCCTCGGTCGGACCGGCGGTCATATCGACGAGTTGGATTATCAGCCTGAGCCTTTTTCCCGCCGCATACCTGAGATACGCGTCGGTGAGCTCCGAAAAGCGCTGCTTGTCGGCTGCCGAACGTCTCGCGAAGCCGTAGCCGGGCAGGTCGACGAGATACGCCCTGTCTCCGGCGTTGTAAAAGTTTATCGTCACCGTCTTGCCGGGGGTGGATGACACCCTCGCCGGACCTTTTTTGCCGGAGACGGCGTTTATGAGCGACGACTTGCCGACGTTCGAGCGGCCGGAGAAGGCTATCTGCGGACGCCGCCCCGCGGGCGAGTTCTCGCGCGGGAACTGATCGGGGCGTCCCGCCGTGAGCTCCAGCGTCATCGCGCTGAAATCAATGAACATATATCCGCCCTCAAGCCTGAGACGGCTTGCCGGATGAAGACATCCCGGCAGACGCACCGTCGCTTTTTATAAGGGCGATGTCGAGCACCTGCGACAGCTTGTCGCACTCGATGAACTTCACGCTGCTCCTGACGACGGGGTCGATATCCTCGAGGTCGTCCTCGTTGTCCTTCGGCACGAGCACGGTCGTGACGCCGGCCTTGTAGGCCGCCATCGTCTTCTCGCGCAGGCCGCCTATCGGCAGCACGTCGCCGCGAAGGTCGATCTCGCCGGTCATCGCTATGTCGCGGCGCACCGGCAGATGAGACAGCTCGGAAGCTATCGCCGTGGTGATCGTGACTCCGGCCGACGGCCCGTCCTTCGGCACCGCGCCTTCCGGCACGTGGATGTGGATATCCCTCGTCTTGTAGAAATCGGACTCTATACCGAGGCTGTCGGAGTTGGCGCGGATATAGCTTATCGCGAGGCGCGCCGATTCCTTCATGACGTCGCCGAGCTGTCCGGTGAGCTCGAACTTGCCGTCTCCCGGCATAGCCATGCACTCGACCTGGAGCAGATCGCCGCCGAGCTCGGTGTACGCCATGCCGTTCACGACGCCGACGCGGTCGTCGTCGCTGATCTTCTTCGGCTTTACCTTGCGGCGTCCGAGATAGGATGAGATGTCGGCGGCGGTTATCTTCACCGATTTCACTCCCTCGTCGAGCAGCTTCTTCGCCGCCTTGCGGCAGAGCGAGCCGATCTCGCGCTCGAGGTTGCGGACCCCGGCCTCGTAGGTGTAGAAGTCGATCAGCTCCATCAGGGCCGAATCGTCTATCTTCAGCGTGCGCTTATTCAGGCCGTGGCGCTTGAGCTGCTTCGGGATGAGGTGGTTCTTCGCTATCGCCAGCTTCTCGGTGCGGGTGTATATCTTGAGCTCGATGACCTCCATGCGGTCGATCAGCGGACGCGGCACCGTCTCAAGTGTGTTGGCGGTGCAGATGAACAGACATTCGGAAAGGTCGACCGGAAGCTCGGTATAATGGTCGCGGAAGGCCTTGTTCTGCTCGACGTCGAGCACCTCGAGCAGGGCCGACGCCGGATCGCCGTGATAGTCGGCGCCGAGCTTGTCGACCTCGTCGAGCAGCATGACCGGGTTGCGGACGCCGCACTTTATCAGCGCGTCGATTATCCGCCCCGGCATCGAGCCGATGTAGGTCTTGCGGTGGCCGCGTATGTCGGCCTCGTCGCGTATGCCGCCGAGCGAGACGCGGACGAACTTGCGGTTCATGGCGCGGGCGATGCTCGAAGCGACGGAAGTCTTGCCGGTCCCGGGAGGGCCGACGAGGCAGAGTATCTGATTGTTGATCTGCGGATTCAGCTGCTTCACGGCGAGGAATTCAAGGATGCGCTGCTTCACCTTCTCGAGCCCGTCGTGATCCTTCTCAAGGATCTTCGAGGCCTCGGCGATATCGACGCGGTCCTTCGAGGTCTTCGTCCACGGCACCTCGAGACAGGTGTCGAGATATGTCTTTATTACCCCGGCCTCGGGCGACATCGGCTGCGTCTTCGAAAGGCGCTTTACCTCTTTTCTCAGCTTCTCGGCGACTTCGTCCGGGAGCTTCGCGTCCTCAACCTTTTTCTGGTACTCGGCGACCTCGTCGTCGCCGCCGACGGCCGAGTAGTCGTCGTAGCCGAGCTCGTCGCGTATCGCGGCCATCTGCTGCTGCAGCCACGCCGTGCGCTGGCTCTCGTCTATGCGCTCGTGTATCTTCCTGTGCAGCTTGCGCTCCTCGTCGAGCAGCACCAGCTCCTGACGCATCAGCAGAGCCAGCTTCTCGAGCCGCTTGTCGGGCTGGAAGGCGGAAAGCACCTGCTGCTTGTCCTCCGGCTTTATCAGCGCGTTGAGCGCGATGAAATCGGCGAGAAGGCCGGGAGTGCGTATCGACTTCACGGCGATAAGCAGCTCCTGAGACGGCTTGGGGACGAATTCAAGGAATTCGTTGAATATCTCAAGCGTCTCGAGCATGAGTGCCTGAGACTTCAAAGTGACGCTGTCCTCCGCCTGATAAAGGCTGCGGGCGACGACGCTCGCGCGGACGCCGCCGGGGACGGAGTCGTAGCTCAGCACATCGGCCCTCGCCCTGCCCTCGCAGAGGATCCTCGCCCCTCCGCTCGGAAGACGGATAAAGGATTTAACGTCGGCGGTAACACCTGTGTCATAAAGAAGATCAGGATCCGGGGAGTCGTTTTTTGGGTCCTTCATCGCGACGAGCAGCACCTGGAAGCCGTCCTGCGCGGCCTTCCTCGCCAGCTCCGTCTGATCGCTGTCGGTTATCTCGAAGCTCATCGGCAACTGGGGAAAAGCCACTATCCCGCGCAGCCGTATGACATCGAGCGTCAATGATTCAACTTTTTCGGTATAACCCGCCATTTATGATTCTCTTTCTGTAAATATCAGTCATGTAAATATCAGTCAGTTTCATGCGCCTTTTCGCGAGCCGCATCCGGGCGCGCGGCGTCTTTTCGGCGCGATGAAACAATTATCCAGTTTAACCGTTGTATTATATCACACTCCCGCCGTTTTTTCAAGATGATATTGTTAAATGCGGGAAAACATTATCCTCCCGCCGCCAATGCGGCGAGCGCCATCGAATACATCTCACTGTGCCTCTTTTCTGCGAGGGCTTTTTCTATGCGGGTGACACCCCTGTTGTCCCACGGGTCGCTGAATATATAATTATCATCGTCGTACCCGACGAGGAGCAGGCAGTGCTCGTTGCACCGCCATGTGAACTTCTCTCCGTTGTCAAGCTTCCATGACGAGCCGTCGTACGGGTCGAGCATGTTTATCGTCGCCCAGAATATCACCGGGATATCCCTGTCGATATAATCCCGGACAAGCGTCTCCATCGGAGCGCCGGTGAGATCGTCGACGATATACCCGTCGGGAAGGGCTTTTTTCAGCGCCTTTTTTATAACCGGGGCGTAGCAGCCGAAGGAATCGGCGTCATACGGCGAGCCGACGAAGGCCTCGTTCGGATCGGGGCCGTAAAGCACGCCGCCGCGCGTCTCGAATCCGGCGGTGTCGAGGCATCCGTCTATGAAATCGTCGGGCGATATCCCGACGCCGAGATAATTCAGCGCCATCACGGCGGACACGCTCTCGCATCCGGTCGGCCAGCGCTCTGACTGGTCGATGTAAGGCACTGGGATCAGCTTTACCATTACGATCGTCTCCCTTCCCCGCGCTCACGATATGCTGCTGTTTTCGATTATGACCTTCCTCGCCCAGCCGGCCCATTCGTCCTTCACACCGATATCGCCGTAGGAGGGATAATCCTTCGCTATCCATCCGCCTCCGGCCTCCCTGAACATCCGGCACATCTCAAGAGCGCGGTTTTCGATGAACTCCCTGTCGCCTGTCGGGAGCACCTTCTGTATATCGACCGGCGAATGGAACGACACCCGCCCGGCGAACTCGGACGCCAGCACCTCTGACGGATAGGCGTCGGGCTGATCGAACTGGAAAACGTCCATCCCGGCGTCGATGAAATCCTCCATGAAGGCGTAGTTATAGCCGCAGGAATGGAAGAAGACGCTCATCCCGGCCTCGTGCGCCGCGTCGCAGACCTTTTTGTATCCAGGCTTGAAAAGCCGCCTGAACGCGTCGGGGGAGATGAAGGTGCTCATCTGCGTCCCCCAGTCGTCGCCGAAGAACCATCCGTCGACGCCGCATCCGGCTATGCTTTTTATGACGGCCGCCTCATGCTCGGCGAGCCTGTCGATGAAGGCGGCGACGGCCTCCGGCTCGGCCACGGTGTCCATCAGGGCGTTGCTCATGAGCCTCGCGTCGCGGAGCACCGAGAACAGCGACTCGCCGCCCGCGAAGACGAAGCGCTCGCACGCGCCGAGATCCTTCTTTATCAGCTCGTCCCGGTACGTCGGATCGAAATCGGGGAGCGGGAAGGAATAATCCTCCCAGTCCTCTATCGCGCCGCGCACGCACTCACCCTTGGTCTTCCCGTTGAAGCGGCCGTATATGTTGCCGTATACGTCGCGGCGGGTCTCGCCGGAAAATCCGGTCAGAGCCCTCAGCTCCGGGTAATCCCCCCATCTGTCGTACGGGTTGTCGGGAAGATTGATAAGCCTTCTCGACGACACCCACTGAAAGTCAGACAGCCCGGACAGGTCATACCCGAAGCGCGGCGGCGCGTCGTGCGCGACAAGGCGCTTTATTATCTCTTTCGACGTCATGCGATGTCCCCTTTTCCTTGTATAGAAATACGCGTATAGAAATCCGCGGATTTCCTGTGCAAATTCTAATCCCGATCCTTCCGGGCTTTTGATCGCCTGGATATTATCGGCAGATCTCAGTCCCAGTAGAACATGTATTCCTCGAGAGCGTCCATCAGCGCCTTTATGTTTTCGAGAGGCGTCCCGGCGTACCAGCCGTAGATCAGCATAAGGCCTCCCGACGGGGACGACAGCGTCGTCACCTCGCGGCGTATCAGCTCACGGACGTCCGACGGCGATCCGAACACCGTGATGTTCTGTCGGTCGATGTCGAGCTCAAGGGCGTACCTGCCGAAGAACTTGTCGTGTATCCAGTCGATGCCGTTCACCAGATCCTGTATATTGAGCACGTCGACGCCGCCGTCGATGAGATCGTCGATAAGCGTCCTTACGTCGCCGTCCGAGTGCATGTGGATTATCGCCCCCGCGTCCCTCGCCGGCTTCATCAGCCGCTGATAGGACGGCTTTATGTATTTCACGAACAGCGACGGTGATATCATCGGCCCGATCTGCATGCCGAGATCCTCCGGGAAGCTGATCATGTCGCAGCCGGTCTTCGAGTAATGGTCGATGAAGGCGTAATTGTATTCCTCGAGCCGCCGGGCTAGCGAGAGAAGGTCGGGATCCTCGTCCATAAGTCCGCACAGCACGTTCTCGTAGCCGCAAAGATCAGTCAGGCGCAGGAAAGTATGGCCGTGAGGAAGGCCCATGACGGTGAGATTCCCCGCCTCCTTCGCTTTTTTTACGTTCGCCCTGTCGGCTTCGAGATCGAATTTAGGGATCGGCGGGAAGACGTAGTCCTTTATCTTCGAGAAGTCCTCCAGCGGATGCTTCTGTATCACGCCGCGTATGCCGTCGATGTCGCCCTTCCACTCGACGCCGAACTCGTCGTAATAGATATGGTCATTGTCCACCTCGTCCCTGTTCTTCGGCACGAGATCCCATCTCATCCTGCCCTTCCCGGCGATTATCGGGTGCGATTCGAGCAGCTCCTCCACGGCGTGCGGATCGTAATGTGACCAGACGGATTCGCTCACGACGAAATTGACCGGGATATAGTCAGGTCTTTCGAATCGTATGACGCGGAGCATGTTCTCCCGCTGAGTCAGTCCCGGCATAGTGTTTTCCCTCCGAATTATGACAGCTTTGACATTATTATAACATATCCCGCAAAAAAATACAACCGCAAATAAAAATAACGGGAGGTTTATTCTTTCTTTTTCCGCCGTTCGGGTGATAAACTGTTGCAATACCGGCGGAAAAATGGTATAATATTCGTACAGGATATACCATACCGAAGGAACTTACATGCTGTCATCAATACTCTGGCCGGACGGCGAGCCGAAGGGAAGGCGGAGGCTGTCGGACGACGCCGTGAAGGATCTCAAGCTCGACCGCCTGTTCGACAAGGCGGCGCTGTCGGTGCTGAGCGTTCCGTGCGCGGCCGGCGAGATAGAATTCCGCGGTGAGCTGTTCGATTTCGCCGAAAAGACCGATTTCGAAGCGCTTCTTTCAGTCTGCTCGGCGTGGGAGGACGCCCACAAGCGGATGTGCGCCTCGCGCCTCGGGCTCGAGCGGAGCGCCGCCTTCGTCACCGAGAGCGAGAGATACGCCGACATGATGCGGTATCTCGCATCGCTCGAGCCGTACGGCAGGGCGGCTTCGAGGCTGAAAAGCGAAAGCGCGGCCGTCGTCTCGTCGAAGGAATTTCAGGAGATGACAGCCGAGATAAAGGACTGCCGCGAAAAGCTCTCGGTGATACAGAGCTGCTCCGTCGGCGCGCCTCCCGGGAAATGGCTGATGCACAGGAACAGGGAGCCGGAGGACGGCTCCCCCGCGCCGAAAATAAACGACTCCGACTCGGTGATACGATGCGTTTACGGTCTCACTGGCGTCGAGCTGCACATGCCGGCGCATATCGCGAGACCGGCTCCCGACGGCGTGATGGACGGGCTTGCGAGGCTGTGCCCGGACGAGATAGCGCGGCTGGCTGATTTCGCCGGAAAATACGCCTTCATCTGCTCGATGCCGGGGCGTCTTCTGCCGGAGCTCAGATTCGTGCGCGACATGCGCGCCTTCGACGCGGCGCTCGCCCGGCGCGGGATCGAGACATGCCGTCCCGCCGTGGCGAAGGAGAGGATGATAAAGGCGGACACCGTGTACGACGCGGCGCTGACGCTGAAGGACGGAGAGATCGTGCCGAACGACGCGCTCTTCGACGGGAAGGAGCACATGTTCTTCCTCACCGGAGCGAACGGCGGCGGCAAGACGACGTATCTGCGCGCCGTCGGCATATCGCTGGTGCTCTTCCTCGCCGGATGCCGCGTCCCCTGCCGAAGTGCGGAGATATACCCGTTCACCGCGATATACACGCACTTCCCCTTCGACGAGCGCTTCGCCGCCGAGGGACGCCTCGCCGATGAGACGAGAAGGATCGACGAGATACTGGAATCGGCTGACGAGGACAGCGTCGTGCTGTTAAACGAGACCTTCTCCGGCACCGACGAGCAGAAATCGGAGCGGATGGTCGCGGAGGCGGCGAGGGAGCTGAACTCGCGCGGCTGCTTCGGGGTATGGGTGACTCACATCCACGCCTTCGGCGACACGATACTCCCGGCCCTCTCGGTCGAGGTGGACAGGGAGGACAGCAACCGCCGCACCTACAAGGTGGTGCGGAAGACCGCTCTCGGCGGCTCGTACGCGAGGGACATCCTGAGAAAATACGGTCTCAGCGAGGAGCAGCTCGCGTCCGGCGGCTGAGCGCGCCGGCAAGCCCTGGCGGCCCATATTTTTAACAGATATGGGTTGAACGGCGACGGGATTGATGATATAATAATCTAAATACGCTTTTTTGAATCATACAAGGGATCCGGGGGATTATGCCCGGATATATCAGGTGCCTTCATGTGCGGATTTGTCGGATTTTCCGGTAAGATAGAGAAAAGAAAAGAAACGCTGAACAAAATGATGGACCGCATCGCCCACCGCGGTCCGGACATGGCCGACGAGTATATCGACGGCGACGTCGCTCTCGGATTCAGGCGGCTGTCGATACTCGACCTGTCGGAGGCGGGACGTCAGCCGATGGCGGACGACCCGGCCGACCCGAAATACGTCATACTCCACAACGGCGAGGTGTACAACTTCGCCGAGATAAGGAAAGGGCTCGAGGAAAAGGGATATACCTTCCGCTCCGGCACCGACACCGAGGTGATACTCAAGGGCTACATCGAGTACGGCGAGAAGCTGACCGATCATCTGCGCGGCATGTTCGCCTTCGTCGTCTGGGACAGGGAAAAGCGCCGTCTCTTCGGCGCCCGCGACTTTTTCGGCATAAAGCCGTTTTACTACACCAGAACGAAGGACGGCGGATTCCTGTTCGGCTCGGAGATCAAAGCCTTCCTCGACCACCCCGGCTTCGTTAAAGAGGTGAACGACAAGGCTCTCCTGCCATATCTCACCTTCCAGTACCCGGTGCCGGACGGCGGCGAGACCTTCTTCAAGGGAGTCTACACCCTGCCGCAGGCGCACCGCTTCACATACGATCTCGATTCGGGCGAAATGAAAATCGAGCGGTACTGGGACGTCGACTGGGACACGAAGGAGATCCCCTTCGACGAGTGCCGCGACAGGCTCGACAAGGTCGTGCAGGAGTCGGTCGAGGCTCACAGGATAGCCGACGTCCCGGTCGGCACCTTCCTCTCCGGCGGCATCGACTCGAGCTACATCACCGCCTCGATGATGCCGCAGAAGACCTTCTCCGTCGGCTTCGACGTCTCGGGTCTCGGAGCGAAGTTCAACGAGACAGACTACGCCGCCGAGCTGTCGAAGATCCTCGGCATAACGAACTATAAGGAGATGCTGACCGCCGACGAGTGCTTCGACGCCTTCCCGGACATCCAGTATCACATGGACATGCCGCAGTCGAATCCCTCCTGCGTGCCGCTCTGGTTCCTCGCGAAGCTGGCGCGGGAGCAGGTGACGGTCGTGCTCTCGGGCGAGGGCGCCGACGAGATCTTCGCCGGATACGAATGGTACGACGTGACGCCGTCCGAGCGCAAATACCGCAAAATACCCCAGCCCCTGCGCGTCGCGGCTGCGGCTGTCGCGAGAAAGCTGCCGTATTTCAAGGGCCACGACTTCATCATCAAAAACTCCGGCCGCCCCGAGGACTACTTCATCGGTCAGGCGTACATCTACTCGCCGAAGGAGGCAAAAGCCATCCTGAAGGACGGATACCGGATCGGGAAAACGCCGCGCGAGATAACAAAGCCCTACTACGACCGCGTAAAGGGGAAGTCAGAGCTCGAGAAAAAGCAGTATCTCGACATAAACCTCTGGATGCCGGGCGACATACTGCTCAAGGCAGACAAGATGAGCATGGCGCATTCGCTCGAGCTCCGTGTGCCGTTCCTCGACAAAAAAGTCATGGCCTACGCGCAGACGATACCGCACGAGTACAAGATAAACGGGAAGAACACGAAATACATCCTCCGCGAGGCGTCGAAGAACATACTGCCGCGCGAGTGGGTCGACCGCAAGAAGATGGGCTTCCCGGTGCCGATAAGGTACTGGATGAAGGAGGAGAAATACTACAACATTATCAAATCCTACTTCACCTCCGATTTCGCGTCGGTATTCTTCGACACCGACGCGCTGATGCGACTTCTCGACGACCACAAAGCCGGGAAGGTCAACAACGGCCGCAAGGTCTGGACCGTCTTCACCTTCCTCGTCTGGTACAAGCGGTTCTTCGTGGACGAGAAATAACGGCGGAAAGATCAGATCCATACGCGCAGAGAGGGGAAAAAGATGTCAGGAAAGATCAGATTCGGCATATTCGGCTGCGGGCGGGGGATGTTCGCGGCAGATCACATTCGGGATCATTTTTCGGACGACGCCGAGGTGACGGCCTTCTGCGACAGGCGTCCGGATCAGCTGGACAGAGCGAAAGCCGCCTTCCCTACCGCCATGGCGTTCGACGATTTCGACGAATTCATAGACTCGGGCCTCGACGCCGTGGTGCTGGCGAACTACTTCCATCAGCACGAGCCTTACGCCGTGAAGGCGATGGAAAAAGGCATCGCCGTGCTGAGCGAGACGACGGCGGCGTCGACTCTGCGCGAATGCGTCGAGCTGGTCGAGACTGCCGAGCGGACGGGCGCAAAATACAGTCTGGCGGAAAATTATCCCTTCTCGGCGGCGTGTCTTGAGATGAAGCGCGTCTACGAGACTGGAAAGCTGGGAAAGGTGATGTACGCCGAGGGCGAGTACTGCCACCCGTCGAGCATCGAGGAGATACGAAGGCTCGATCCCGAGACATATCACTGGCGCAAATACGCGCCGATGACATATTACATCACCCATTCGCTGGGGCCGCTTATAAACATGACGGGGCAGCTTCCGGTCTCGGTGACCGCCCGCACCTGCTATGACGAGGGGCGTGCCGAGAAGATCGGGCGGCGTTTCAGCGACGTTGCGGCGATCATGCTGATCTCGACCGACGGCGGCGCCGTCTTCCGGGTCCCGGCATGCGCGATGTTCGCGCCTCACGGCAACTGGTACCGTCTGTCGTGCATCGACGGCGGCATCGAGACGGTGCGCGGCGACGAGACGACGGTGCGGCTCTCCTATGTGCCGTGGAATCTGCCCGAGGGAGAAGTGACTGAGCGCTTTTACCGCCCGGAATACGCCTTCGACGGCGAGGCGGCGAAGGATTCGGGTCACGGCGGCGGCGACTACTGGGTGATCCGCAACTTCATCGAATACCTTAAAGGCAATCAGGGCCCCGATTTCGACGTCTACAAGGCGACCTCGATGTCGGCGACGGCGATCCAGGCCTGGCGCAGCGTCCTTAACGGCAGCGCGAGCTATCCTGTCCCGGATTTCAGAAAGAAAACCGACCGCGACGCCTATGCCTGCGACAACCTTACCCCCTTCGTCGACGACGAAGGCAGAGGCGCCACCCTCCCCCAGGACAGCCGGATGAGGTGAAATACGTGCATTTATACCGGGGGCGGAAAACCCCTTTTTGAAAAAAGGGGTTTTCCGCCCCCGGACCCCCACCTTTCCACAAAAACTTTTTATACATCAGGATATTTTTTTAAAAAACAGTTTAGATGCAAAGCATTATGGACACATCAAAGATCATCCCGGTCGTGCTCGGCGCCGACCTCAACTGCTATCACATCGCCCGCTCCTTCCATGAGCGTTACGGCGTCCGCACCGCCGCCTTCGGCCGCTACGCCATCGGCGCGACGAAATACACGCATATAATCGACTTCACCGCCGTGCCCGACCTCGACACGCCTGAGACCGCGGTAAAGACACTGAACGACTTCGCCGCCTCGCACCGTGACAATGTCCTCATCGCCCTCGGCTGCACCGACGATTACGTCGATCTGCTGTCGCAGAACAAGGCGAAGATCGATCCTCAGTACATCGTGCCATACATTGATTTCGACCTGATGGACCGCATAACGCACAAGGAATACTTCTACGACATCTGCAAAGAGCTTGACATCCCCTATCCGAAGACGGTGATATTCAGGGAGGGCGACACGCTCGACGGTCTTCCCTTTGACTACCCGATCATCATAAAGCCGTCCGTCTCGGCGCCGTACTGGCATCATCCGTTCGAGGGGATAAAGAAGGTATTCATAGCGAAATCGCGCGCCGAGGCCGACGAGATTATCGGGAAGATCTACGGCGCTGGATATCCCGAGCATCTGATCATTCAGGACATGATCCCCGGCGACGACAGCCACATGTATGTCATGACCGCCTACTGCGACCGCGACTCGAACGTCCGGATGATGTGTCTCGGGCACGTCCTGCTCGAGGAGCACACGCCGAAGGGACGCGGCAACCACTGCGCCATCCTCACCGAGGACAATCCCGAGCTCTACGAGAGGTTCAGAAAGTTCCTTGAGCACGTGCATTATACAGGCTTTGCCAATTTCGACATCAAGTACGACGAGCGCGACGGCTCGTTCAGGGCGTTCGAGATAAACACCCGTCTCGGCCGTTCGTCGTATTACGTCACGGCGGCGGGACAGAACACGGCTCAGTGGTACGTCGAGGACAGAGTCGAAAAGAAGGACTTCGACGGGTGCGTGTACAATAAAAACGAGATCTACTGGCGCTACATCCCCGATTCCGTCGTCTACACCTACGTAAAAGGCGCTCTCGCCGACCGCGTCCGCGCCTGCGTGAAGGAAGGCAGAGCCTTCTCGTCGATGAGATACCCGTTCGATCTCAAGGGCAATCTGAAGCGCCGCGCCTTCATCTTCATACACGAGAGACGGCATATAAAGAAGTTCAGGACGTATTATCATCCTGAGCAGAACAACACATAAAAAAGACTTTTACTGTAGAAAAAGTCTTTCTGGAAAAGGGGTGCAGGGGGAAAACCTCTTTCTTCAGAAAGAGGTTTTCCCCCACGTAACAATCGGTATGCTTCTCTACGATAAACACGAAATAACATCGCTCTGCTACGATTCGAGGAAGGCCGGGGCGGGATGCGCGTTCTTCTGTCTCACCGGCTTCAATTCGGACGGTCACGACTACGCCCGCGCAGCTTACGACAAGGGCTGCCGCGTATTCGTCGCCGAGCGCGCGCTCGATTTGCCGCATGACGCCGCAGTCGAGATCGTCCCCGACTCGCGCGCCGCTCTCGGCGACGCGGCGGCGGAGTTTTACGGACACGCCGACAGGGAGCTCACCCTCATCGGCGTCACCGGCACCAAGGGCAAGACGTCGGTATCCACCTTCATTTATCAGGCGCTGAACGCGTGCGGCGCTAAATGCGGCTTCATCGGCACGACGGGAGCCGATTTCTGCGGCACGCATCAAAAGACCCTCAACTCGACGCCGGAGAGGATCGAGCTGCACCGGCTTTTCCGCGAGATGGCCGACAAAGGATGCCGGTACTGCGTCATGGAGGTGTCAAGTCAGGCCGAGAAGGTCGGGCGGGTCGCCGGGCTTGAGTTCGGCATCGCCGTTTTCACCAACCTTTCGCCGGATCATATCGGTCCCGGCGAGCACGAGTCGTTCGAGGACTACCGCGACTGCAAGGCGAAGCTGTTCTCTCACTGCCTGACCGCCGTCGTCAACTGCGACGACGAGTACGGCGGGTACATGGCGAAATACGCGCCGAAGACCGTCACCTTCGGCAGGCGCGACTTCGCCGATTTCAGGGCCGGGAACGTTTCCCTCTCGCATTCGGCGGACCATATCGGCGCCGAGTACGACTGCTCGGTAAGCAGATATGAGAGCGACGGCAGCATAAAGACCGAGACCTTCCATGTGACCGGGAGCGTGCCCGGCGAGTTCAGCGTCAGCAATTCGCTCGCCGCGCTCGCCGTCTGCGAGACGCTCGGAATGGACAGGGCGACGGTGCTGTCGGTCCTTTCGAAGGCGCACGCGCCGGGGCGCTTCGAGGCGGTGAAGACGCCGCTCCCGGCGTCGTTCATCATCGACTACGCACACAACGAGCTGAGCCTTGAGACGGCGCTGAGGACGCTGAAAAGCTACTCGCCGAAGCGGCTGATATGCCTGTTCGGCTGCATCGGCGGCCGCGCGCAGCTGAGGCGCGAGGCTATGGGCAAGGCCGCCGCCGAGCTGTGCGACTACCTGATACTTACATCCGACAATCCCGACTTCGAGCGTCCTCTCGACATCATCGTCGGGATAGAGCGCGGGATAATCAAGGCGGACAGGCATCCGCCGTATGTCCGCTTCGCCGACCGCGCCGACGCGATACGCTACGCCGCCGATCTCGCCGAGGAAGGGGACATCGTGCTCCTCGCCGGCAAGGGGCATGAGGATTATCAGATAATCGAAGGAAAGCACGTCCGTTTCGTCGAGCGGGAGATACTGCTCGACGAGGCCGAAAAGCGCGCGGCGGGAAAGCCGAGCTTCAGGATATTCTGAAAAGACCGGATGATTCCGCCAAGCGGCTTCCGGCGACGTTCGGCGGGCGGGCATCGCTCGCCTGCGGATGATGAATCATTTCGGACTCATATAATACTGATTTCAATTAAGAAAACCATTTACTATCCGGGGGCGGAAAGCCCCTTCTCTTTGCGGCAAAGCCGCAAAGGTTCGAGAAAAGGGTTTTCCGCCCCCAGACCCCCACCTTTCCCAAAAGCTTTACTACAAATATTTGTTGAAATAATCTGAATTTAGTATAATTATTGCCATTCTTTACCGGAGAGCCGTATCGAAAAGCAAAGACAGGGGCTTCAATATGGAAGTCCCTTTTCCTTTTATTATATATCCATACGCAGTGACGGTGCGAGACATGCGTCCGCATCGCATCACAACAGATGTATGATTGTTATTATTCTGCGTAATGCGCAGTCAGTGTTACCAAAAATTTACACACGATACACGACTTTCGCTTGCATATTACGGAGCGGTATGGTATAATATACTCATACATTCGATTTCATTTGCGCCATTAAAGGGAGTTTATATGCAGAATATCGAGATCAAAGTCTTCTCTGACAGGATCGACTGCCTGTCCGGGCTGTCGCCGAAGCACCGGCTGCTCATCTACGAAGCGTATTTCACCTATGTCCGCAGCGGCGTGATGCCGGAGCCGACCGGGAACAAGCCGGTCGACGCCCTGATAAAGATTTGGTGCTCGGATTTCGACAGATATCTCGACAGATCGGAGAAGGGGAAGGAATTCGCCGCGAAAGTCAAGGCACAGTCGGCGCCGAAGCAGAAGTCAAAGGCGAAAGCGGGCTCAAAGCCTTCACCAGAGGACACCGGCGGTAACGGCAAAAAGTTCTCACCAGAGGCAGAGGAGCAGGGCGGCGACAGTATCGCTACCGAGCCGTTCCTCGATCCGTCCGGACTTCTTTCCGAGGGTGACCGCATATGTCCTGAGGGTGAGTCGGGGTACCCAGAGGGTGAGTCATGGTACCCTGAGGGTGAGTCAGGCATGCCAGGGGGCGCCCCTTATACAAATACTTATACAGATACCGATACAAATACTTATACAGATACTGATACAAATACACGCGCTCTCTCCAAAAGCCCCTCCCTCGGGACAGAAAAAACCGCCCGCGATGCGGGCGGCGCGAGTGAGGAAAACGATCTGTTCAAAGAGTTCTGGTCAGAGTACCCGAGAAAGATACACCGCGCCGATACCGTCAGGATATTCAATTCCCTTAAGCCTGACAGGCGTCTGCTCGACGAAATGAAATCCTCGATCAGGAAATACATCGCAAGCGACGCGTGGGAATCTGACAACGGCAGGTTCATCCCCGGGCCCGACAAATGGCTGAGCGACAGGGCGTGGGAATCGGTGCCGAGGAAAACGAGCCTCGGGTTCATGCCGATCCACGATGATTACGCGGCGATCATCTTCGGCGACTGAAAAGGCATGACGCCTCATCACCCCGCCAGCGACTCTTTCAGCGTATCGAGCTGCTCTATCGCCTTCGGCTCGGCCTTGGCGTATGCCGACGCGAAATCGGTGGATTTCTTGTTGTAGAGGTTGCCGACAAGGCTCGACAGGCCTCCGACATCCATCATGAAGCCGAGGTCGTAGACGCGGGTAGCGAATATGATATCGAGCATCGCGCCCGACTCCTCGTCGCGGACGTAGCGGGTCTTGAGGGCGTTGTCGTAGTAGGCGACGGTGAGGGTATCGACCGACTCGTAGGCGAGAGCCTCGAGGACGGCGCCGGACATCTCCTTGTTCTTCACGTTATAGGGGACGCTCGTCGCCGGTGAGAGACCGGAGGATATCAGGGAGTTGTAATCCTGCTGAGCCTCGTCGAACTTCGGATACGGCAGTATGCCGAACTCGAACTCGGCGTCGCGCAGACCGTTGATGTCGACGAGAGCGAAGGTCGTGATCATCAGGCGGCCGTCGAGGAACATCTTGCAGGCCTCGTCGAAGCCTCCGCTGAACTTGTTTATCTTGTTGTAGCCCTCGGGATGCAGGCAGGTATTGATGACCTTCTCAATGACCTCGGGAGCGCGCTTCGAGTTCATCATGAGCTGCAGCTCGCCGCTTTCGTCGGTATCGACGATGCGCTCGCCGGCGGCGAAGTAGAAGGATATCGGCGCGTTGCCGGCGATGGATATGCCGTACTGGTCGTCCTTGTTGTACTTGCCGTCGCCGTTCACGTCAAGGAACACGGTGCCGACCATCGAATTGAGGGTGTCAAGCGTCCAGGTGCCGCCGGTGACATACTCGTACGGCGACGTCAGAGCGTAGTCCGATACCATCTTCTTCGAGAAGAACATTACCATCGTGCACTCGTTGTCGAGGATCGAGATGTCGCCGGTGGTCATGTACAGCTTGCCGCCGATGGTCATATTCTCGTTCGCCCGCTGATCCCACCACGGCTTCTCGAGATCGAGATAGGGGATATCGTACAGATTGTAGCACAGTCCCTGCTGCACCAGCTTGATATTGCTGTTTATGTACGGCATTATGACGTCGTACTCGGTGTCGCCCGCCGAAAGCGACTTCTGCGCCACGTTGACGGCCGTGTCGGTATTCGTCTGGGCGATATGCACGTTCAGCCTGTCCTCTACGACGATGTTCCGGCGGTAGACGGCGTCGTTGAACAGCTCGCCGTTCTCCTGCTCGGCGTATATCTCCTTCGAGGTGTACCAGTCATAGCCGGACGAATGCTCGGTGAGGAACATTATCGTGTCGCCGCCGAAATCGAGATCGTCGGGAAGAGAGAGGCCGTTCGGGTCCTCGGTCGTGGTCTCCTCCGCCGATATATCCTGCTGTCCGTCGGCGGGCAGCGTATCGCCTGCCGGCGGGGCGCCGGCGCTTTCGCCGCAGGCGGCGAAGGCGGACGCCGAAATGAGCGCCGCGAGTATTAGAGCCGGGATTCTGTGGTTGTTCATAGTCTTGCCTTTCATAACGTCAAATAAGGTCTGACACGTTCATGGTGTTTTCGGCCGACGCCGCCGGGAAGTATCTGTCAAGAGCCCCGGCCTTTATCCTGCCGTCGCGTATCGGGAATATCGACCACGCCATGACGCCGTTCTTCTCGAGCGTGAACCTGACGCTGTGCTCGAGATCGAAGCGCTGCCATTTTTTGGAGTAATACTCGTATGCCAGATACTTCACTCCGCTGTCTATGCCGGGGATGTCGGATATCGAAAGCTCGTCCTCAACCGGCCCGTCCGATACGTCCCATGCCGCGGCGGCAAAATTCTCTCCGCAGCGGTTCCACAGCTTGAGCGCGGTGCCGGACGCGGCGCAGTCGGTGAAGAAGCAGTCGACCGTCGGCATCGCGGCGCGCGGGAAGCGCGACAGCTTTCCGTTTTCGTCCATCAGGGGCTTAAGCACCTCGGGCTCCGACTCGCCTATCTTGTCTGAGACATAGACCGGGCCGCCGGATATCGCTCTCAGTATCGCCGACTGATCGGCCGACTCATGGCGCGACCACCACATGTCGAAGTCGCAGACGTACATCATCGAGTGCCACGGGGCGTTCCACGCGTTCTGGACGATATGATCGACGAAGCCGTTCGGCTTGTCCGGGAAGAAATCGTCGCTGTTGCGGTTAACAGCCGACAAAGGACGTGCCAGCACGTTCTCCTCCGGCTCTCCCATGCAGTCGATCAGGCGCAGCGCTCCGTCATCGTCGGCGAAGGTCTCGGCGACCGAACGCTCGATGGCATCATGCGCGTTCTTCGTCGCCGAGGCGGTCGGGACATGATTTCGGACGATGTTCATATACGAGCCCTGATTGTCGACCTTGAGGAAGTCGATGCCGCAGCCCTTGAGGAAGGCGTGATAATCCTTCCAGAACAGATACGCCTTCTCGGGATCGAGCGACGGGATTATCTGCCCGCCCTCGAGGAAGGTGAGGTCGTCCTTGTATTTCTCGGCTATCGGACTGCCGTCGGCGATGCCGTCCCAGTAGACGTTCAGCGTATGCCAGATGCCGACCTTTATGTCGCCGTAGGATTTGATCCTGTCGACGGCGTGCTTTAAGCCCTGCGGGAATTTGGCCTTGTCGGCCTCGAAATCCCACAGCCGGTTCTCGCGCCTGTCCTGCCATCCGTCGTCTATTATGACCCATCTCACCGGGATGCCCTTCTCCCTGAACTCGTCCATCTTCGCGATGAGCTTGTCCTCGGTGACATCCTGATAGGTGGCGTTCCACGAGCACCAGCCGAAGTAGTCGCAGAACTCGGGTATCTTCTTCTCGGAAAGCAGCGGCGCCTTTATATATCCCTCGCTCCGCGCCCCGGTATAGGCAGAGGAGACGGCCTTTATCGGGCTGTCGGAGGCGGTTATCATCATGAACACGCCGCACAGGTCTGTCGCCGTCGGCGCGCCGACCGAGATGTTTATGCCGCTCTTGCCGAGATACGTCGAGAAATCGTCTCCCGTCAGCGGCAGGAAGCATATCTTCTGCGCGTTGCCCGACTGCAGCACGGCGAGCTGGTTCTTCTCGTGCCACTCGGATTTCACGCGCGAGAAGGATGGATATGTCCACCATATGTTCGTCGGGTGGATGGTTACGGCTCCGGTCAGCCGCCCGGTGTCGAAGGCGATATTGACCGAATTTTCGGCCGCCAGCTTTTCCGACGCTTCGAGCGAGATCCCGGCCGCTATGCCTCCGGCGCGGCGGAGGAGCGTGAACTCGGCCGCCTTTATGCCGTCTCCCTCGCAGCGTATCCTGAGCCCGTCGTCCCCGCTCTCGGCGGATGACACCTTAAGCCCGACGGTACCGCCGGATGCCAGCGACACAGAAGCCTCCGTGAATGACATCACGGTCTCCCGGCCGCTCTTTATCGCTATCGCGCCGTTTATTATCTCGGCTTCAAGACGCTCCTTCATAGGCGTTTCCTTTCATTTTGTCATATCCGTATTTCATCTGCTCCTGTACCTTCTCCCGGTCCTCGCAAGGAAGCCGGAAAGGCTGCCTATCCAGTCTGTCTGGATGATGTCGAAGCGGTCGGCGAGCCAGCCCCAGCCGTACTCGGGATCGCCCATGACGGCGGCGTCGTCGGTATGCCCGGCGGTCAGCACCGCCCTGTAATCGTACACCTCGGCGTTGACAAAGCATATCCGCCCGTCCCTGTGAAGGGCGTCGCGGACCTCTTCGGACGCCGTGTCGTCGCTCTCGGAGGCGAACAGCAGCTCGCAGCCGATATAGTTGATGTTGCGGCTCTTCATGATATCGTCCACGCCCTCGGCCTTCGATATGACCGGCATGAACTGGATATCGGGAGCGTAGCTTTCGATGACGTCGAGACGCTCCTTCTGCGGCGGGCATTTCAGGACGATCTGATCCTTCATGTCATGCCGCCTGACGCACTCGATGATCTCGGCGGGATTGTCGCCGAACTTGTCGATGTTGATGTAGACGCGCCCCTTCATGTGCTCGAGCGCTTCGTCGAGGGTATTCAGCCCGAGCTCGGTGCGCGCGCCGTCGACGTTGCAGAGCCTCAGCGCCCTTACCTCGTCAGACGTCATCTTCTGGATGCTGACATCCATGCAGAGCTGACGCCGCTCCATTCCTGGATGGAAGATGAACAGCCCGCCGTCGGCCGATTTCGTCACGTCGAGCTCTACCATGTCGGCTCCCTCGGCTATTGCGAAGTCGAACGCCGGTATCGTGTTGCAGGGTATGTTCCCGCCGAAGACGCCCCTGTGGGCGCAGAGTATGACTCTTTCCTTCGCGGTCTCGCGTATGTCGAATCTCATTGTTCCGTTATTGCAGCAGATATTTGCGCGGTCCTCGGCTTACAGCTTTATATGTGCCGAAGCCGTGGCATACTTTTCGAGGCAGGATCCGGCGAGCAGGGTGTACTTCCCTTTGCGGAAATAGTAATTTCCGTCCTCGTCGGTGTATTTCAAAGCGTCCGGCTCGATATCGAGCGTCAGCTCGGCGGTATCTCCGGCCTTTATGAAGACCTTGCCGACACAGACGAGCTTCACGTTCGGCGCGCCGTCGGAGACGTCGTCCGGCCTGAGATAAAGCGTCACGGCCTCCTTTGAGTCACGGCATCCGGCGTTCTTTATCTTAAGCGACGCCTTCAGCCCGCATCCGTCCTTTTCGGCGCGGAGCGACGAATACTCGAATTTCGTATAGGACAGCCCGTAGCCGAACGGATACGTCACATCGCCGTCGAAATAGCGGTAGGTGCGGCCCTTCATGTCGTAATCGGTGAAATCGGGCAGATCGTCCGTCGAGCGGTAGAAGGTGAGCGGCAGACGTCCCGACGGGCTGACCTCGCCGAAGAGGATGTCGGCTAGAGCGTTTCCGCCCTCCTGACCGGGATAGAAGCACTGGAGAACTGCGTTCGCGGTTTCGTCGGCCTCGCGGAGATTGAGGCAGGAGCCGGACACGGAGACGAAGACGATCGGCTTGCCGAGCTTGACTATCTCGCGGTAGAGAGCCATCTGGATCTCGGGGATATCTATGTCGGCCCTGTCGCCGCCGCGCTGGCTGTTGTAGCCGTCGCCCTGCTCGCCCTCGAAGGTCGGGTCGAGACCGAGGGTCATTATCACGACATCGGAGTTTCCGGCGGCGATCAGCGCCTCGCGGAAGGGATTTTCCTCCCAGTTGCCGATGTCCCTGCCGACGATATCGCATCCGCGGGCGCAGAAGGTCTTGCCTCCGGCCTTTGAGACGGCGTCGATGATGCCCTGCTGGAGGGTGACTGTCTTTTTCGGCGTGCCGTTGTAGTTTGCGAGAAGGACGAGCTTCGAGTCGGCGACCGGGCCTATGACGGCAACGCGCTTGGACGGGCTGAGCGGCAGTATGCCGTCGTTTTTCAGAAGCACGATGCTGTCCTGCGCCGCCTCGCGGGCGAGGGCGTCGTTCTCGGCGGTGTCGTACGCGTCGGTCGGTATCGAGTCGTACGGGCAGCCGTCGTCGAACATGCCGAGGCGGGATCTCGCCTCGAACAGCCTCGTGACGGCCTTGGTTATGCTGTCCTCGTCGATGAGACCGGCTTCATACGCGGCCATAAGATGGGCGTATGAGCCGCCGCAGTTGAGATCGCAGCCGGCCTTTACCGCCTGCGCGGCGGCGTGAGGGGCGTCCGGGCAGACGTTGTGCCCGTTGTAGAAATCGGATATCGCTCCGCAGTCGGAGACGACGTAGCCCTCAAAGCCCATCCTGCCTCTGAGATCGTCCTCGAGCAACTCGGTGCTGCCGTTGCAGGGCACTCCGTCGAGGCGGTTGTACGCCCCCATGACGGCGGCGGCCTTCGAGTGACGGATGATATAGTCGAAGGCGAAAAGATAGGTCTGCCAGAGGTCGCGCTTGGACGGGTGCACGTCGAAGCTGTGGCGTATCGACTCGGGTCCGGAGTGGACGGCGAGATGCTTGAGCGTCGCGTCGACCTTGTTGTAGTCGGGATCGTCACCCTGCATGCCTTCGACGAAGGCGGCTCCTATGCGGGCGGTGAGATACGGATCCTCGCCGTAGGTCTCGTGGCCGCGTCCCCAGCGCGGATCGCGGAAGATGTTGATGTTAGGCGACCAGTAGGTGAGTCCCTGATAGATGGCGGTATTGCCGAATCTGCGGTAGCCGTTGTACTTCGCTCTCGCCTCGCTTGATATGGCGGAGCCTATCGTCTTTATCAGCACGGGATCGAAGGTGGCGGCGAGGCCTATCGCCTGCGGGAAGGAAGTCGCCGAGCCGGAGCGGGCGACGCCGTGAAGCCCCTCGTTCCACCAGTTGTAGCCGGGGATTCCGAGCCTCTCGATCGGCGGCGCGTCGTATCTCATCTGAGACATTTTCTCGGCGAGGGTCATCTTCGAGACGATCTCCTCGGCTCTTTTTCTGTGATCCATTTATATATCCTCCGTGGTTTTGTTTTCCGGATATAATTATAGCACAGCCGAAGAAGAAAAACAAGTGCGGGACGTCAACTTGGGCTCTATATTTTTTCGATTTTGTATATTTTTATCGAATCCGGCGCCGCGGAAAGGATTTTTTTATCCGATTCCGTTGAAACCGGGCCGATATTGTGATATAATAGAAATGCTTCCGGGCGGTTTTCGCCGTGCCCGGACTGCTGAAAGAGACGCTGTTTCTATTCGCGGAGAGGGGCTTTTTTCCTGCCGCCCCCCGCCGCAGAGCGGAGGTATATATCTTGAATATAAAGGAAAAGGCGGCCGTCGGGGCTCTCGTTTTGTCCATCGCGGCCGCGGCGGCTGTCGCCGTATTCGCCGACGGCTATGACACACAGTCGGATCCCCTCGTCACCGTCAGCTACGTTCAGGCGATGAAGCAGGACATGAGATCCGAATTCGGCATCGACACGATCAACAACCGCATAAGTGAGCTCAGCTCGTCGATTATCGCGCTCGAGCAGACTCAGGCAAGGCAGGCTCAGGAGCTGCAGCAGATAAAGCTCGGCGTCGACATCGGCGCTTCGGACAATTCATCGCAGGACGCCGCGTCGTCAGGCGAAAGCGGGGACGCTGGCAGCGGCGCGCAGACATCCGCCGGATCTCAGCCAGCCCAGCAGACCGTACAGGCGTCCGCCGAGTACGAGGTCGTACACCTTATAAACGGGCAGGTGCTCACCGCCGACTCCTCCCTTGAGCTCATCCCGCGCTCGGGAGAGCTGACCGCCGTCGTCACAAGCGAGGCCAACCGCGCCGCAGGAGTCGGGCTTTCCGATCTCACGGGCGGAGCCGAGATCCTTCACGGCGACAAGCTTGGCGTCAACCACTACATCCTCATCCCGCGCGCTGACGGCCGCGGCGTCGAAGCGACGGGGGACGACGCCTATCTGATGGTAAGGGGAGAATACACAATTGTCGGCTAAAAACAGCAAAAGAAGCACCTACGGCTCCTCCGCCCGTCTCTGGGCGAGGATCCTGGCGCTCATACTCTGCCTGCTCATGCTCGGCGGCACGGCTATCGCCGTCATACAGTATCTGGCGATAGGATCATACGCGATAGACGGCTTTTCGGCAAACCAGCGCATCCGCGTCGGCATAATGTACGGCTCCGGCGTGACTACCGGATATGAGGTGAAAAGCGCCACCGGCTTCAATCTCGGCTTCACGTCGAAGGACTCGAGCGGCAATATGACGTCTCTCTGGCAGCTGTCGGAGACGGCGGTCACAGTCGCAAGCGACGCCAATCTCGCGAAATCCGGCCGCACCTACTGGGTGACGGGAGCCTACAACTCGACCTTCATCGGCGCCTACCACGTCGAGGTGGACATAGGCTCGGCGTCCGATTTCGCCGCAAAATA
Organism: uncultured Clostridia bacterium; assembly: GCA_946407735.1. Lineage (GTDB taxonomy): Bacteria > Bacillota > Clostridia > Oscillospirales > CAG-272 > JAAZGC01. The sequence continues at coordinate 48,300 of CAMJPL010000001.1, read as the reverse complement.
CGCGGGGATCGAAGCCGCCGCCCTGACCCTCACCGACGAGATCTTCCCGGCGGTGGTGGGCGGCGCGTATGTCCTTCGCATCGGCAACTTCGCCAACCGCGAGGACGCCGAGCTCTACCTTCCCGTCGTGCAGCAGATCCTGCCCGGCGCGTACGTCGTGTCGCCGTCGGGGAGAGGGCTGTCCCTGCTCGAGCCCGACAGCGGGAAGATCCTCTTCGAGTACGACGACGGCAGCGGAAATACGGCTCTCTGCATGCTCCCGCGCGGCGACGGCAGCGGAAACTCTGTGCTCGTCTCGCCGTCGGGACGCCAGTACGAGGGGATATTCGAGTATTCCCGCTATGTCAGCGGCGCGCGCGACGGCGTGCAGGTGGTCAACATCCTGACGATGGATCAGTACATAAACGGTCTTCTGCCGTGGGAGATAAGCCCGTCGTGGCCGATGGAGTCGCTGAAAGCCATGGCCGTCGCTTCGAGGACGTATTCGCTCTCGATGCTCGGCCGCCATTCGGAATACGGCTTCGACATGTGCAGCGGCACCCACTGCCAGGCATATCTCGGCATAGGCAGGGCGACGGATTCGACAAAACGCGCCGTCGCCGAGACCTCCGGCGTGATACTGACATACAACAACGCTCCGGCGAGGACGTATTACAGCGCCGTAATGGGCGAGTGCACCGTTAAGTCCTCAGACGCGTGGGGCGGCTACGATCTGCCGTATCTCAGGGCGATATGGACGCCGTGGGAGAAATACTCCGAGCATCCCGAGGGCGACTGGCAGACCGAAGTGACGCCGGAGCAGCTGCAGAACACTCTCACCGCGCACGGCTACAGCGGCATCACGGCGCCGATAACCGATGTGAAAATAGATCAGCTCTGCCAGAACTCGTCCTACATCTATTCCATCACCTTCACCGACGAGAACGGCGGTACGGCGACGATAACGACGTCGGACCGCATAAGGACGGTGCTTCAGGCGTATGTGAACTCGGCGAACTTCACCGTCGTCCGAGGCGGTGAGAAGGCTGTAATGACCGACACATACCCGACCGGCAGCTATCCGTGGGCGACAGGCTCGCCGACGTCAGTCAGCTACGGCACCGTATCGGCGCCGTCCGATATAATCGCGGCCACGTCCGACGGAGACAAGCCGCTCGCCTCGGAGGTGCTGTACGTCTCAGGAGGCGCGGCAAACGGCGTGCTCGCCGCCGACGCGCTAAGCGGCGTGTCGATAGCGTCGGCAAACGGCACTTATATCACCAGCCTCGCGCCGAGCTCGGCCGTGTCGTCTCAGGTGTCGGTCGACAGCAAGGCGTATATCGCATCGCTCGCCGACATGTCGGTCTACCGCGTCGACCGCGAGGTCGACGCCGAGGGCGAGCCGGAGAACTTCGTCTTCGTCGGCCGCGGCTGGGGCCACGGCGTCGGCATGAGCCAGTACGGAGCCATGAACATGGCCGAGATGGGCTACAACTACTCGACGATACTCATGACGTACTACCCCGGCACGACGCTGTCGTCGCTGAGCTGAACGGGCAATCCGATACTCGGTATTTTCTTCCGCTACGCCCCTTATACAGACAATACGCAGGCCGGTCTCCGCTATACATGGAGACCGGCCGTTTTATATCATTCAATCCTAATCACTTAATGCTTGTCATTTAATGCTTGTCATTTAATGCTCGCCGCGATCCTGATCAGCTCTTCTTCACTGCACCCTCTCGCGCTCAGGATGATATTCACCCCGTCCCTGAAGACGAGCGCCATACGGTCCTCGTATAAATAGAGGACGCCGACGATACCTTCCCTTACTTCGACCTCCTTCTTTTCGCAGCCGTCGGCGTCTATCGCGATCCTGCTGCCCTTCTGCTCGGTTATCGTCACATATCCGAGCGAGCTGTCCTCCGAGTTGAACATCACAGTAGTCGCCATATTTTCCTCGACGGAGCTCACATGGATCTCCCAGCCGTCCGGGATATACTCCGGAAGCCTGTTTGAAAACGGCTCGCCGCCGTCGTCTTTGCCGAAATCCCAGCTTATGAACCCGCCGGTTATCTTCTCGGTGAACCCCGGTATCAGACCGCATCCGGCATATATGGCCGAAATCAGCAGTACCGAAATAAAAGAAGCGGCGATTATGAACCTGACGCTCTTCCTCAGCGCGGCGGCTCGGCGCGGCTTTACGATCCCTTGAATCATCCCGTCGATTTTCCCGTCGAGGCCGGACGGAGTCTCAGCTTCCGCCTGCATATCAAATTCCCTCTCCGCCGAGCAGATGAGAAGATCAGATAATCCCTTCATTTTCAAGCTCCTTTCTCAGCCTTTCCTTCGCCCGTTTCAGGGCGCTGCCTACGTTCGACACCGTCATGCCCGTGATCTCGGACGTCTCTTTATACGAATACCCGAGCGAGCAGACGAGCGTGAGAAGGTCCCTATCCCGCTGCCCGAGTCTGCCGAGGCAGATAAGGATCCTTTCTTTTTCGTCGTCTCTTGCAGCCGAAAGCTGCACGTCGGCGAAGACGTCCTCAAATTCCCGTTCTTCAAAGCCGTCGTCTGTTTCCGTGACGGCGCTTTCCTCATGCGCGGAAAGGCGTTTTTTCCTGTTGTATAAGTTCAGCGCGGCGCTGCGGGTATAGATGAGCACGCCGGCTTTGACCAGCCTTTCATCCGCGCCTTTGAATCTGTCTATGTTCCTTATGATCCTGACGACGCTTTCCGACACCGCGTCCTCGGCGTCATGGCTGTCGTGAAGTATGCCGAGGGCGATTGAAAACATCTTATTTTTGTATGCGCAGTATATCCTTCGCGCCGTTTCCGCCTCTTCGGCCGAAAGACTCCTGTCCTCTGTCATCCTGCCGCCTCCTTTTCGTTTTTGCCCGGGTCTGACATATAAGACCTTTCAGAGCGGCGTTTTATTGCACTTTTTATGTGAATTTTCCGTTAACTGTATCTGCCGCCGTTATTTTTTGATATATCCTTGATTTCACCTTCCGATTATGATATAATTAAAACGAAGACTGAACCTGAAACGAAAGGACCGCGTCATGGAAATAAACAATCCTCACTGGCAGTATTATCTCGATCACATGGGCTCCTGGCTCGATTACGCCAAAGAGCTGCCGACGGAATACCGGCAGTGCGTCTTCGAGGGACGGGATGTGGAAAGATATGAAACCATCCTCGGCGAGGTGTCGAGGCTCGATCCCGGCGAGGAGAAGGATATCCTCGCCGACGGGCTGTACAGAGCGCTAGAGATGTCTCCTCTGAAGGCGGATTACCCGTATGTCGAGCCGTCCGACCTTCCTTCGATACAGGCGGCGAGACCGTCGTCGCACAGAGCCGCCGTGAAGCTCTCAGACGCCGATATCGAGGCTCTGCGCGGCCGCATCAAGGGCGCGTGGTACGGACGCGTCTGCGGATGCCTTCTCGGCAAGCCGGTCGAGGGATGGAGATCGTGGAACATAAAAAAATACGCAGAAAGTCAGGGCAACTGGCCGCTCGTCCGTTATCTCAGGAAGGACTCCGATACCGCGAAGGCGCTCGGGCAGTGGGACGGCGGCACCTTCATCGACACCATCGGCGGGATCGCGCCGTCTGACGACGACACCAATTACACTGTCACCGGAGTAAAGCTCATCGACCGCCGCGGCAAGGGCTTCACGCCGGACGACGTCGCCTTCGAGTGGCTGTACAACGCCGGGATATGGCCCTACTGCACCGCCGAGAGGGTCGCCTACCGCAACCTGATCGCCGGGATAAAGCCGCCGGAATCGGCGATGTATCACAATCCCTACCGCGAGTATATCGGCGCTCAGATCCGCGGCGACTATTTCGGGTACATAAATCCCGGCGATCCGGCGGCAGCCGCCGACATGGCCTGGCGCGACGCCTCGATCAGCCATATAAAGAACGGGATCTACGGCGAGATGTTCATCGCCGCCGCTCTCGCGCGGGCGGCCGTCTCAGACGACATCGCCGACGTCATCGAAACCGGGCTCGGCGAGGTGCCTGAAAAGAGCCGCCTCTATCACGAGGTGAAGGACATCCTCGATATGTACAAAGCGGGAAAGACCTCGGACGACGCCTCGGCACTGATCCACAGCCGCTATGACGAGAGCGTCGGCTTCGACTGGTGCTACACCGTGTCGAACGCGATGATAGTCGCCGCCGCCCTGCTCTGGGGAGAGAAGGATTACGGCAGGACGGTATGCTGGGCGGTCATGCAGGGCTTTGACACCGACTGCAACGGCGCCACCGCCGGATCTATCCTCGGCATGATGATCGGCGACAGCGGGATCCCGGACGAGTGGACGGCTCCCATCGGCGGGCAGCTGCGCACCGACATCGGCGGATATCAGCTCGTTTCCGTCGATCAGATGGCCGAAAAGACGATAGAGCACATAAAAGCGTGACGGGAGAGGGGTAGATCCATGGATTCAGTATTTGAGCGGATCCTCGCGGCGATGATAAGCCTCGTCATCGCGCTGCAGCCGTCCGCCGCTCCGTCGGCGGAGCCGGACAGCGGCGAACCGGCGGAAGCATCGGCTTCGGAGAGCGCCGATCCCGAAGTCGAAGCCGCGCCGGAAACAGCGCCGGAAAGCGAAGCGGATGCCGTCGAAGCAGCGGATGAAGGCGCATCGGAAGACGCGGCAGAGTCGGAAGCGGCCGCGGAAACAGCGGAGGCCTCAGATATCACAGAGGAAACCGAGGCAGAAGCCGGGGGATCCCCGGCTGACACCGCTGAAGCCCCATCCGACGCAGCGGAGACAGCCGCCGAGACGGAAGCAGCCGACGCAATCAATCCTCAGCCGACGGCATACAGCGCTCTCGTAAACGGGGCGCTGTCAGGGATCGGGCGGATGGTTTCGGGGCTGGCAGACATAATCGGCGGCAGCGATGAAGCCGCCGAAAGCGTAACCGATGACACCGCCGCCGAAGAAGCCGCTGTCCCGACTGATACGGCAGGAACGTCCGAAGCGGACGGCGAAGCCGTCTTCACGGCCTCGAAGAGCGAATACAGCTTCGGCGGTAAGCCGGAATGGAGCTCAATCGTCGTAAATGAAGGCGCCGTCGTGAATCTTGACGGGGCCGAGATAGAAAAGCCCGACGGAGCGTCGCCTGTCCTCCGCGTCGAAAGCGATTCCGCCGCAAGTATCAGCGGCGGCACGCTCAGCTCGTCGGTATCAGGCGTACCGGTCATATCGGCTGACGGCTCGGGAGCAAAGATAAGCATCGACGGCGCGGCAATCTGGTCCGGAGGATCAGACGCTCCCTGCGCCGCGGTAAACGGCGGTTCGGTCTCGGTCACGGGAGGCTCGCTCACAGCATCCGCCGGCTCCGCCGCCGAAATAACGGGCGGATCGCTTACGCTCTCCGGCTGCACCGTAAAGGCGGCGAAGGACAAGCCGCTCATCAAAGTCGAGGACGGGGCGTCGATCAGCCTATCGTCAAACACGATCGAGGGCGGATCTTCGCTCATGGAGATATCCGGCCCGGCCGGATTCAGAGCCGACATCTCCCTTTCCTCGCAGACCGTCTCCGGCGACATAGTTAACGCCGGACCGGGAAGCGGCTGGGGCAGGATCGACATGATCCTCTATTCCGGCGCCGACTGGACGGGAGCCGTACAGAGCGGCCGCTGGAGCACCGGCGTGAACGTCTCGCTCTACGGCAGCGCGAAATGGCGCGTCTCCGGCGCGAGCTACATCAGCTCCCTTCATGTCGACGCGCTGTCTAATCTGTACGCGCGCGGCAGAGAGGTCGAGATACACACCCACAGCTTCACCGTCGGACGGACGAGCATATACTCGGAAGTAAAATACGGCAGCGTAAGGATAATCGTGGACTGAAAAAACAAATAAACAAGCAGACAGCCGCCGAAAAATCGGCGGCTGTTGGTTTTATTCGAACATCTCCCTGAGTCCCTTCGGCGGGACGGCTTTTATCTCTCCGAGACCGCAGTCGACGGGAGCAATCGTCCTGTCCTCGATGCGGTACCCGGCTCCGTAGCGCCAGTACATGTATATCGGCACCGCCGACCAGCCGTGGCAGAGGCTCCCGGCGTCGCCGAAGGCGTATCCGCCGTCGATCGTCTCCCAGAAGGTCGTCGCCTGACGGTAGAGCATATATCCGAAGACGCGGGCGATATCGGCGAATACCAGTCTGCCGTATCTCTCAGGGCGCTTCATCAGCGCCTCGTATTTGTAAACGAGATGCGAGATCGTGACCGGGTGCATCCTGTCGTCGTCCGGCGGCACCGGAGCGAGCCCCGAATCGACGCCGCCGACGGTGCGGGAGAGGATATCGAGGCAGGCGTCGAGGCGCTCTCTCTGCGCCGCGCCGCAGCAGACGGCGAGAGCCTGTGAAAGCTCGGCCTTGTGCTCCCTCACGCCGCCGACGATGTAGGTGTAATACTCGTTTTTCTCGGAATCCCAGAATTTATTGTTTATCACCGCGTTCAGCCCGTCGCAGAGGGCGGCGAAATGCTCGGCGCCGTCGTCGTCGCCGATCTGATCGCAGATGTACATCATCCCGGCGCAGGCCATCGAGAAGAAGGCGTTCAGCGGCAGCGAATATACCGGGGCGTCGGTGTTTCGGCTGTTTCCCTCGAGCCCGGTCTGCCACTCGAAGAAGTCCCAGTAGCGGGTGTCGTCCTCGAACTTGCGGACGAGCCCGGTATCGTCTATCCTGTCCTCGAACGTCTCGCAGACCTGTTTCAGCTTCGGCAGTATCTCGCGCAGGAACTTCTTATCCCCGCTGTGGCGCAGATATTCGGCGGCCTGCATCGGGAATATCGCGTTGAAGGACGGGATCGTGCGCTGGAATCGCGACGGGGCGCAGATGTCGATCAGCCCGTCCTCGTCTCTCACTCCGAGCGCGAACAGTTTGAGCGAGGCCTTCGGGAATTCGGTCTCGCCGAAGGCGTAGTAGCCGAACAGCATCTGATTGCGGGAGTCCATATTGTACAGCGCCTGCTCGCGCCACGGGCAGTCCTCGTAGTGCTCGTGCATGCACATCAGAAGCGTCCGCTTCGACACCTCGGCTATGCGGTTGTGCAGGTTGTCCGAGCAGACGAACGTCCCGCTGTTATCGACGGGATAGTCGGTCTCGTCGACTCCGAGATAGCGGATGACGACATCATCGCCGCCGGAATAGAAGAAGACCTGCAGATATCTCAGCCCGAGGCGGCGCATCGGGTATATGAAGCTGTTTTCGCCCTCATGCGCGATATACTCGTCGCAGAAGCAGCGGATATCCGAGCGGACGCGGCAGTCGTCGAGATGCTCGCCCCATGTGACGAGGACCCTCGTCTCTTTCGTCGTCGTGAAATCCATGTCGAGCAGTCCGGCGCACTCCTCGCCGAGATCGACGGTGACGTAAACGCCGTCATTCTCCCCCTTCACCGTGACGCCGCCGGACGGCAGCGTCGGGCGCGGGATGAACCGCTGATACCCGAGATAGGCGCTCTGCGCCTCCGACGCGAAGTTCTTCCCCGGCTTCCCTGCGATGAAGCCGCCGCGGGTGAGCATGACGGCGGGCTTCTTCGGCTTCATCGTCAGCTTCTTTATCGGTCTCGGCACGAGGGTGGCGGGCTTGGCTGTTTCTACCGCCTTTTCGGCGGCGGGAAGCGGCTTCGTCGAATCGTATCTGAAATTCCAGCCTATCTGCGGCGTCGTGAACTGTACGCCTTCGCGCATGTATCTCGCGTCGCGGACATAGACGCAGCTCCCGTCCGATACGGCGACGGTATCGCCGTCGGCGGTGAGGGTGAATATCAGCCCGGCGGGCTCTTTGCGGTAGCTGAAGGTATCGGCGCCGTACCACGTCGCCTCTATCTCGAGAAGATTTTCGCCGTCCTTCACCTTATCGGTGAGATCTATCGTGTCGTAGGTCTTGTAGTCCGGGAAATCGCCCCACTGCCCCCAATCGGCGAATTCGCCGTTCAGATATACGGCGTACTGCGAGTCGACGCTTATCGTAAGCTCGTATTTTTTCCCCTTCACGCCGTCGAACCGGACGGGGAAGATAAGGTATTCGTTAGGCAGAGCCTCGCCGCCGTGCCATATCCATCTGGCGCTTATATCGAACATATCGTTTAATTCCTTTCTTTAGATCGTCAGCAGCAGCTGTCTGCCGCGTTGTCAAGCATGGCATGGAGCTTTCCCGGCCTCGGGACGAGCTTTCCGTCCTCGACGAAGCCCTCAGGGCGGCCGGCGAGCTCTTTTTTCAGTATCTCACGCAGCTCGGCGACGCGTCCGGGAGCGTCCGCCGACGCCTCATGCGTCTCATTCCTGTCGGATGAGAGGTCGAAATACTGTTCCCTTCCGGTCTCGGCAAACCAAATGTACTTGTCTCTGCCGGTGACGATATAGTGATTCGACATCCTCCGCCATTCAAAGACGTGCTCGCCGTGGAGATATTCCCTTTTCCCGCCGCCGAGAAGATCGAGCCCGTCGAGCCCCGACGGATCGCCGCCGGAAAGCGTCAGCAGCGTCGGAAGGATATCCTCGAGCCCGGCGACGCGGTCGTCTGTCCTCGGGCCGCCTGTGAATCTCCGTCCGCCCGACACTATCAGCGGGATACGCGCCGAGCCCTCGTACGGCAGCGATTTTCTCACCATGCGGTGGTCCCCGAGCATATCGCCGTGATCCGAGACGAAGATTATCACGGTGTCGTCGTAAAGCCGCTGCTCGATCAGCTCGATTATGATGCGGCCTATCTGATGGTCGAGATGGCTAATGCAGGAGTAGTAGCCCTCCCGCATCTGCGTGACGAGCTCGGGATCGGCGGGAGCCGCCGACGAGTTGAAGGTCCGTCCCTCCTCGCGCGTGATCCTCTCGTCGTCCCAGTCGCCGTAGTGAGGCGGTGAAAGCCGCTTCGATCCGTAGATGTCGAAATACCTCTGCGGCGCGTCATACGGCGCGTGCGGGCGGACATAAGATGCGCAGAGAAGGAAGGGACGCCGTCTGTCGCGGCGGCGCAGGAAGTCGAGCGAGCGAGTCGTCACCCAGTTGGTCGGATGACTCATCTCGTCGTATATCCACGGTCTTGCCGGCCAGGCGTTGCAGTCGAGACCGGTGTCGGAGACGTCGGCGGCTATCCCCTTCTCGTTTTTCAGCCACCAGTAATAATCGTCGGCGATCCGCTGATCTTCGTGGTACGGCGTCTCGGGACGCCTCCAGTAATGCATGTAGCCGTCGCAGAGCTCGACGCTCTCGAAGCCGAGATTGTTCCTCAGCGGCGCGACGTGCATCTTGCCGACGTTGATCGTCTGATATCCGAGCTTCGTCAGCTCGGAGCCTATCGTGCGTCCGTAATTCCACGGCACGCCGTCCTGATATCCGACCCTGCCGCAGTGCTCCGGCGTAAGCCCGGTGTGGAACACGGCTCTCGCCGGGACGCAGGTCGGGCATGAGCTGTACGCGTTCGGGAAATACACCCCGCCCTGCGCGAGCGAGTCGAGATACGGCGTCTTCACGTCGGGATGCCCGGCGTAGCCGAGGCAGTCGCCGCGGAACTCGTCGGCCATGAGTATCAGTATATTCGGTCTGTCCTGCATTTTCATTCTCCGGTATTTCTCATCTTTTCAGCCGCGAGCCCTACGCACTTCAATACACGGCCATGTATGGAATAATACTCCGGGGGTTCATTCTCCGCCATGCGGAATCCCGCCGCCTTGTAGCAGCGAAGGGCAGCGGCGTTGCTTTCAAACACTCCGAGCGTCACCCTTTCCGCTCCCATGCAGCCGAAGGCGCGCTCGATCCCGAGGCGCAGCATCCCGCTGCCGAGCCCGGCGCCGCGTCTTTTCGGATCGACTATCACGAAGCCTATACGGAGCTCGCCCGGCGCTTTGCCCGGATCCCTGAGCGTGAAAAAGCCGAAAGGCCCGCTTTCATCGAACGCGATAAACGGTATAAGCGATTCGACGAAGGTGAATTTCTCCGCGGTAAGCGGCCAATCGCCCAGCACTCCGGCTGTCCAGAGATAAAACTCCGTCTCATCGCGGCACCACGATATCACCGTGCCGGCGTCGCCGGACGTGTAAGATCTTATCTTGATCATTTCATCATCATCTCATCCGTTTCACCATCACTCGCCGTGCGCGACGAACACCTGCGTCGCGTAGGTCGACGATCCGACGGCGATGCCTATCCCGGTGTACTTATACACCTCGCTCTCGAGGTTCTTCCTCTGCGCACGGGAGTTGATCCAGCTGCCGAGCATAGACAGCGCGTCGGGAGCGCCGGAGGTGAACAGCATATTCTCATCGAGCGAGACGAACATGTCACCGAAATAACGCTCGGCGACGGTCCTGCCGTCGGGGGAGACGTGGTCATAGTAGTTGTTTCTCGACATGTCGTCGCTGTGAAGATAGGCACATTCGGCGGCGGCGCTCTCCCACGCGTAGGGCTCGAGACCTCTCGCACGGCGCCAGCCGTTCAGAAGATCGAATATCTCCCGCGACTGCTCCGAGCAGTAGGCTGTCGATGATGTGTCGACAGCCTTAGTCCTGCCGCCGAGCATCACCCTGACCGCCCAGACGGCTCCCGAATCGATCTCGTCGCGGTATACCGTCATCGTGTAGCTTCTCGCCGCGTCGGTATAGACCATTCCGGAACCGCTGACGGCGGGAACGGTGGGGGACCTGTCGTCGGCTATGACGGTCTGACCGTTGTTCGTGAACGGCTCACCGCATTTGACGCCGTTCGACAGCGAGAATCCGGCGGCGTCGGTCATGAATCCCGCCACCCTGCCGCCGTCCACGGCGGCGGCGATATAGCCGAACTCCCCGTTATAGCTGTACCATACCAGCCCCTCGGCGCCGACGGCCTGGCGGTCGGGCTGTCCGAGTGCCAGAAGAAGCTCGGATTCGGTCATGCCGCAGACGACGCGTTTATCCCCGACCGTCAGCGCGACGCTCTCCGAAAGGGTGACGTTCACGGTTCGGGTGCCGCCGTCCCAGCTGACATCGGCGTCGAACGCCTCGCCTACCGCCCTGAGCGGCACATAGGTGCGGTCGTAGATGATCTGCGCCGGCGCGTCGAAGCGCAGACGGGAGGTGATCCCGCCCGACACCAGCGTCGCCGTCTCGCTTCCCACCGTGAGCCGCAGGGTGTACGTCATATAGACGACGGTCACCTGACGCTCGGCCTCGTTCCACTCCACGGTCGCGCCGAAGGCCTCGGTGACGGCTCTCAGCGGCAGGAAGACGCGGTCGTTTATGATGACCGGCGGCGAATCCGTTTTCAGGACCTCGCCGTTCACGAGCAGCGTAAGCTCGGAGCCGGAGCCGGAGCCGGAGCCGCCGTCATCGGCGCAGACGGCAGGCGAAAGTATCGCCAGGATAAGGCAGGCGATAAGCAGGACAGATATTTTTCTCATCATTTTCAGCACTCCTCCGCTTCGAGTGCTATATTTAACAGATATTTAATAAAAACAACATTACTGTTTAACATTCCGGGAGTATAATAATAGTCACAAAGGTTAAAGAAAGTCAAGATCAAAGACAGCAACAGTCAAAGATCAGGACGGCCTTTGATGAATATGAAAACAACAGATTCAATAGACGGAGGTATTTATTATGTTCGAACTTACACCCTTCACTCGCAGAAACGATATCAGAAACTTCGGCGGCTTCGATCCGTGGAGAGACATGCAGCACTTTGAGCGCGAGTTCTTCGGCGATCAGGAGAAGGCCTTCAAGACCGATATAAAGGATGAAGGCGACCACTACCTGCTCGAAGCGGAGCTCCCCGGCTTTGAAAAGGAAAACATCAAGGTCAGCGTCGAGGACGGCTACATGACCATCACCGCCGAGAGGAACTCATCGAATGAGGAAAAGAAGGAAAACGGCTACATCCGCCGCGAGCGCAGCTACGGCAGCTTCAGCCGCAGCTTCGACGTGTCGAGCGTCAACACCGACGGCATCAAGGCCGAGTACAAGGACGGCGTTCTGGCTCTGACCCTTCCGAAGAAGGACGAGACCAAGCCGACTTCGACCAGCATCGAAATCAACTGAATCGCATGAGCGGAAAGCGGAGGCTGAAAAGCCTCCGCTTTTCTTTCCCTTATTATTTTAGCATTATTTTTCGCTTTAGTCAATAGCGCCGACGCAAAAACGGGGCTCTGATCCGATTTTCGGCGATATTTTCCCGCTTTGGCTTGAATCCGGCGTCTTATCGTGGTATAATGATGTCATCAGAAAAAGGAGACAGACCGCTATGAAAATCACATACTACGGAACAGCCGCCGCCGAAGCGTGGCCGGGCGTCTTCTGCCGCTGCGACGCCTGCGAGAGAGCGAGAGCCGCCGGAGGGCGGAATATCCGCACCCGTTCACAGGCGTGCGTCGACGACCGCCTGCTGATAGACATGCCGGCCGACACATATCTTCATGTGCTGAATTACGGCCTCGACATGTCGGCGATACCGAACCTCATCGTCACGCACACGCACAGCGACCATTACTACCCCGCCGAGCTCTGGTGCCGCAGCGAGGGCATCGCGCACAATCTGCCCGAGGGCTGCGAGACCCTCACGATATGGGGCGACGAGAAGGTCGGAGAACTGATCCAGGGCAGAGGCGGAAGCAGAGTGGCTTTTTCCGGGCTTCCGATGATGACGCCGACCGACGTCGGCGGGTATACCGTCACCGCCCTTCCGGCAGACCACGATCAGAGCGCCGGGACGAGGATCTACGTCATCGAAAAGGACGGCAAGGCCCTGCTCTACGCTCACGACACCGGGTATCTTCTAGACGATACATGGGATTACATCGGAAAAAGCGGGCTGAGATTCGATTTCGTCTCGCTCGACTGCACCAACTGCACCCTTCCGTGGGACCGCGGTCATATGGGCATCGACGCTGACAGGCGCGTCCGCGACCGGCTGAAGGAGATGGGCGCCGCCGACGGCGATACGAAGTTCTGCGTAAACCATTTCAGCCACAACGGCAAGACGACCTACGACGATCTCGTCGAAATGCTCGGCGATGAGTTCATCGTCTCCTACGACGGGCTCTCGGTGGAGTTCTGACGCCGCGCAGCCGGGCTCCGGCTTCGATTATGAATTATATTTAAAATTTTGCCGTCAGCCCTTTACAAAGCCGCCGAATTGTGATATAATAACTATCGCCGCGGGAAATCCCGGCGATACGCGGATATGGCGGAACTGGTAGACGCGCTGGTTTCAGGTACCAGTGATGAACAGTCATGTGGGTTCGAGTCCCTCTATCCGCACCAAAAAATCAGCACAGTATTTATACTGTGCTGATTTTTTAATCAAGATATACGACGAAAATCCACTGAAAACGCGAAGCGTTTTCGAGCGTTTCGCCCTGAGTTTGGAAACGAATGAGTTCATCTCAGGCGAAACGCGGGGTTCTGAGTCCCTCTATCCGCACCAAAAAATACATATCGCACTTGTGCGATATGTATTTTTTTATACCGATTTCACGGCGAGAACCCGGGAAAACGCGTAGCGTTTTCCGTGCGTTTCGCCCTGAGTTTAGAAACGAATGAGTTCATCTCAGGCGAAACGCGGGGTTCTAAGTCCCTCTATCCGCACCAAAAAATCAGCACAGTATAAATACTGTGCTGATTTTTTAATCCAGATATACGACGAGACCCACCGAAAACGCGAAGCGTTTTCCCAGCGTTTCGCGTGTATTATGAAACGAATTAGTTCATCCCACGTAAAACGCCATCTCCCGCTCCTTTCCGCGCCGACTATCCGTTATATATTATTTACATCCGATTCATCATGATTTAATCATTGCATTGTATAATATGATCAACATATTTTTTTGGTATGGAAATAGTACACGGAGGCTGACATGGCTGAATCATATAAACGGATCCTGACGATACAGGATATCTCATGCGTCGGGCAGTGCTCGCTGACGGTCGCGCTGCCCGTGATCTCCGCCTGCGGCGTTGAATGCGCGGTTCTGCCGTCCGCGGTCCTGTCGACGCACACCGGCGGCTTCAAGGGCTTCACATTCCGCGATCTGACCGACGACATGCCTATGATCGAGAAGCACTGGAACAGCGAGGGCATAAAATTCGACGCGATCTACACCGGATATCTCGGCTCGGTGAGGCAGATAGGGATCGTGAAGGGCATAGCCGCCTCGACCGCCGCCGAAGGCGCGCCGGTCATCGTCGATCCGGCAATGGCCGACAACGGGAAGCTTTATTACGGCTTTGACGACGAGTTCGTCAAAACGATGCGCACACTCATCGCCGGAGCCGATTATGTGCTGCCGAACATCACCGAGGCCTCGTTCCTCACCGGGATAGAGTACCGCGAGACCTACGACGAAGCGTACGTCTCGTCGCAGATAAAGGCTCTGCTCGATCTCGGCGCCAAAAACGTCATAATGACCGGCATCGGCTACCGCGAGGGCTTCACCGGCGTGACCGTCTGCGAAAACGGCGAGACCCGCTACTACGAGCATATAAAGCTGCCGAAGGGCTGCCACGGCACCGGCGACATCTACGCCTCAGCCTTCGTCGGCGCTCTCATGAGAGGACTTTCCGCCTATGACTCGGCGGTGACGGCCGCGGATTTTGTGCTGAAATGCATCGAAGTCACGCAGGACTACCCCGATCACTGGTACGGAGCCCGTTTCGAGAGCTCGCTGCCGTCGCTCATATCCGCCATCGCAGCCGTAGGCGCCGGAAAATGATGATATCAACAAGAGGCCGCTACGCCCTCAGAGTCATAGTCGATCTTGCCGAGCACTTCAGCGGCGAGTATATCCCTCTGAAGGAGGTAGCCGCCCGTCAGGAGATATCCCAGAAATATCTTGAGGGGATTATGGTGACGCTGTCAAAGGCCGGGATCGTCGAAGGCGCCCACGGAAAAGGCGGCGGATACCGGCTGAACCGCCCGCCGGAGGACTACCGCATCGGAGATATCCTGCGCGTCACCGAGGAATCACTCGCGCCGGTCGCCTGCCTCGAAAGCGGCGCGGCTCCCTGCTCACGCGCCGAGAACTGCCGCACGCTCTCCATGTGGAAAAAGCTCGATGAAATGATAACCGGCTTCTTCGACGGAATAACCGTCCGCGACCTCATGCAGGGCGACGACGACGCCGGATCGTATGTGATATGACGGCGCCGAAAAATCCCGCTCATTAAGGCAGATAATCATATAAAAGTTTTTATGCCGCGGCGCTTCCCATCTTCGGTCAGAAGTACTGCGGCGTTTTTGTTGACAACGCAGCCGCGCCGTGCCGTAATTGCCGGCGGCATGAATCGGGAGTTGAGGTTCAAAGATATGCAGATCAGGCCGTTCACAAAAGACGACGCAGAAGAAACGGCGCAGATGATCGCCGAAACTCTGCGCACAAGCAACAGCAGGGATTATTCCGAACGATACATAGAGTCAAACATAGCCTCTCACTCGGCAGATGAACTGAGAAAAGCCTCAGACGAACGGCATATGTATGTTGCCTGCGACGGAGAACGTATCGTCGGTACAGGCGGTATCGCTGGATACTGGGGCAGTCTCACCGAAAGCATACTTCTTACGATATTTGTTTCACCCGAATATCAGGGAAAAGGTGTTGGAAGAAAAATCATCGAGACGCTTGAGAAGGATGAATACTATTTAAGAGCAAACCGTATCGAGATACCCGCTTCGATCACAGCGGTTGAGTTCTATCGGAAAATGGGGTATGACTATAAAAACGGAAATGCCGAGCCCGAAGACGGACTCATGTATCGTCTGGAAAAATTCAGATAAATCCCGGTTTATCACAGCAACTATATAAAATACAACGCCCCGAAGCACTTTTAAATGCTTCGGGGCAAAATCTTCTTTCAGAAGTTTTTTGTCTGTCGGAGGATTACTTTCTCTTTCCGACTACGACGGCGCAGCCGATGGCGGCGACAGCGGCGAGGACCGCGACGGCGGCCATATCGCCGGTCTGAGCGGCGGCAACGGGAGCGGCCGGAGCGGCGGCAGCTACGGGAGCGGCAGCCGGAGCGGGAGCGGCCTCAGCGGCGGGAGCCGGAGCGGCAGCTGCGGGAGCAGCCTCAGCGGCGGGAGCGGCTTCGGCGGCAGGAGCGGCCTCAGCGGGAGCCTCGGTCTCGGCGGGAGCCTCTTCGATCTCGAGAGCCGGGATGTTCAGCTTGTTGGAGACGAGGATACGGTCACCGCCGTTGTAGCCCTGATCAGCGATGTAGATGCGGTCGTTGACGAGGACGGCACGGGCGAAGTGGCTGTGATCGCCGTCTACGGTGAGGGTGGTGACGAGGCTGAGGTCAGCCTTGTTGATGATGTAAACGACGGAATCGGCGGACTGGTAGGAGGAAACGATCAGATAATCGTCCTTGATCCAGGTGCCGTAGCACTCCTCGTAGGGAGCGGTCTGGAGGATGGATTTGCCGTCAGCGGCGATCTTCACGACGGTGTCGCCCTTTTCGGCGCCCTCGAGAGCGGCGGTCATGTAGATGACGCCGTCCTCATCGACGGAAAGATACTGGCAGTCGGCGTTCTCATTGTTGGTGAGCTTCTTCAGGTCAACGCGGCCGTTGTCGCCGAAGGTGGTGTCCGGAACGGGATTCTTCGGGTCGGTCACATCATAGCAGTAGATGTAGTTCGGGCCGTAGTTGGTGATGAAGTAGGTCTTGTAGGTGTCGCCGAAGCGCTGGGTGTCGATACCGTTCACACCGACCTTCTCGCCCTCAAAGGCGTCGATCTGGATGGTGGAAAGGAGATTCAGACCCTCGTCGAGAACGGCGAACTGAACGTAATCGGCGTTCGGGGGGTTGGTGATGCCGACATAAACGTTTCCGCGGTCGTCGGAGCCGATGCCCTTCAGATAGGAGACGTCATCGTCGATCCAGTAGCCGGCGAGAGCGCCGGAGTTGGAATCATAGCGGTAGAGACCCTTTTCGGTGTTCTGCAGGGTGCCGCCCATGACGTACTTGCCGTCGATGGAAGCGCCGAAACCGCGCATCTGGTTGGTAGCCGGATCGGCACCGTCCATGATGACGAGATCCGACCAAGTGATACCGTTGAACACATCGTCATAACGTCCGGCGAATACCGGGAGAGCCATGGCGAGCGTCATCGCGCAGCATAAAGCTACGGCGACAATGCTTTTTTTGCTCATAGTTGCAAAATCCTCTATTATATTTGGTGGACAGGCGCGCCGCCGTCAGACCGTCGCCTTCGGCGTCACGCTTTGCGGATGTAGTATATTATAGCACAGCGAAAATCAAAAATCAAGTCAATTTTGATTTTCAGTAAAGAAAATCACATAAGAAACGGCGCGGGTTAAACAGCATTCGCATTATCTGACTCCGCGCCTTTTGCATTTTATTTTTTCCCGAAATGCCTGCCGAGAAAATCGATGTAAGCCGACCAGTCGTCCGGCGTCAGGCTGTGCTCTCCGGGGCGGAGCTGATATCCCACCCTTCCGCCGAAGAATCTGTCGCCGGGCGACGGCAGCCTGTCGGGACAGACAAGTCCGTCGAGCCCCGTTTCCTCCTATGCCTTCGACGCGTGAAGGGCGGTGGTAAACTCCGACATCGGATCGGCTCCGGCGTCGAGTGAGGCCGATCCGACGCAGAGCAGCCGAGGCGCGATCATGGCGAGAAGGAAGCTCTGATCGTACGGCTTTTCATCCTCCTTCTCCCCGGCGTAGTCGGTAAAATTCGGGCAGAACCAGTCCCAGCTCCCGGCGCGGATGAAATCGGTCACCCTCTCGCCGGTGCCGCGCTTCGACGACGCCGCGCCGCCGTAGCCGGAATCGTTCGATATGACCGCGGCGAACCTCTGATCGAGCGCTCCGCACCAGAGCGCCGTCTTGCCGAGACGCGAATGTCCGATAACGGCCGAGCGCGAGGTGTCAAGATCCCCGCGAGAGACGAGATAATCCATCAGCCTCGAGGCTCCGTACGCCCACATGCCGATCTTGCCCCACTCGTCCGGCCTTCTGTCCTTCCCCGTGCCGAAATACGCGGCGAGGCCGCCGGAAAAATCGCCGAAATGATCGTCGTTCACTATATCGGTATATACGAGCACGGCGAGCGCGTACCCGGCTCCGGTGATGAGCCGAACCGGGATGTATCTGTCCGGCACCGGGCGGAAGGCGATATGGAGTATCACAGGCGGTTTATCGTTGCCGTCCGCTCCCCTTTCAGGCAGGAACAGCTCCGCCGGGAAGGTGAATATCCCCGGTTCGCCGCTGAGAGTGATCTCGAGCCTTTCCATAGTCTCACCGCCGGGAGAGACGGAACGGGACACCGTCTTTCCGCTCACCGATACCGGGATATCGGGTGTCACCCCGTATGAATACGTTTCGAGCAGCCGTTTCATCTCATCCCGCCCGCGAAGCGGGAGATAGTCTTTTTTCATGAGCAGCCGGCTCAGAAAATTCATATCCGACATGATAGCATCCCCCAAAAAAATTCATCTTTACACAATCTCGACACCCGCGAGGCTTTGATTCATCCCCGCGCGACGCCGTTCTCGTCAAGCCATTCAGCGACGTCTTCCGCGAGCGTCGAGCCGCCAGAATAGTGCACCGAGAGGCCTTCTCCGATCACGGCGTCCGGCGCGAGCTTCGATATCGCGGTCAGACTCTGGCCGAACCTTCCGCCGCCGTGCGAGCAGAAGGGGATGATCGTCTTGCCGGAGAAGTCGCAGCTTTCAAGGAAGGTCGCGATGGGCATCGGTATCGAGGCCCACCAGTTCGGATATCCGAGAAGGATCTTGTCGCAGCTGTCCATATCGTCGATATGCTCATTCAGCTCGGGACGCGCCTGGACATGCTGATCCTCCTGCGCCTCCATGAGGACGGTGCTGTAATCGTCAGAATAGGGTATCACCGGCGTCAGCTCGACGATATCTGGGCTCCCCATCATGAACGAGCCTCCGGGGATGAGGACAAAGCCGTCGCTCCCGGCGGAATAATCCTTCCCGCCGTAGTCAGATGACGCGGTATTCCCTGTCGCCGTCCCGGTCCCGCCTCCGCTCTGAGAGGAAGCCGGTGACGGCGCCGCCCACGGCTCAGACTCGCCGCCGCTCCCCGGCAGAAGGAGCAGCACGGCGCAGATGAGAGCCGCCGCGAGAAGGAGCACAGCCGTGACAAAGTGCTTTTCCTTCCGCTTACCGTCTCTGCCGCCCTGCCCCGACAGCGAGGCGAGAGACGAGCCGATAAAGGCGAAGGCGATCAGCATCGCGAGATTTTCGGCGAACACGAGGACGGCGGGCTTGTCATAGTCGAAAAAGGCGAACGGGACCTTAAAGAATATATATCCCGGGATGCCGCTTCCGACAAACAGCCAAAGGCCGACGCCCGATATCACTGCCGAGACCGCCGCTGCTGCCGTTCTGGCCTTTTCGCCGAGCCTCATCCCGGCCGCCATGACCGGGACGTGCAGTCCGAGATGCACTCCCATCAGAATGAACGACCAGTAGGACATCGCCAGATGGAAACGCCTCGCGAAGGCGGCGGGCAGGATGCCGTACATGAACGGCACGGCGTGCGCGCTCATCGCCATGCCGCATACCGCCGTCAGCGCGATGGACGCCAGAAGAAGGGTGTTGACGGCTGTCGTTATGACGCGGAAAGTGGTGTATCTGCCCCTGAAAAGCGAGCCGTACCACCTGATGTTAAGTATATGGTGAACGATGAGCAGGACCGTCATCCCGACGCCGAACCACTCGTGGAGCGCCTCTCCGGTGACCTGATACGCCATGAGGCAGAGCAGGAGGACGGTCATCAGGATGTCCGCCGTCTTTTTCGCGATATTTTTTTTATTCGCCGCCATTTTCCCGGTCCTCCGAAGCGGTCATCCGAGTCCTTCGATCCATGAGCTGAGCTCCGACTCGGAGACGCTTCCGGGGAAGCGCCTGCCCTCGAGCCAGTTCCCGCTCTTCGCGTTGTCGGCGAGGTTCTGTCCGCTTCTGCCGATGCCGCTGCTGCTCGACGTGCAGAACGGTATCATCGTTATGCCGGTGAAGTCATAGCTCTCGACGAAGGTATCCATGATGCGCGGCTCCTCGCCCCACCATATCGGGTAGCCGATATAGATCCTGGTGCAGCCTTCGAGCGAAACGGCCTCGCTCCCTATCTCCGGGCGGCAGTTTTTGTCGTCCTGCTCCTTTGTCGAGCGGCTGGAGCTGTCGTTCCAGTTGAGGTCGGCGGCGGTGTATTCCACGGCCGCTTTGATCTCGTAGATGTCGGCGTTCTCTATCGCCGCGATCTTATCGGCGACGCCCTTCGTCGTCCCGGTCGCCGAGAATACGACGACGAGCGTTTTGCCGTCGGCGGCGGTACTGTCCGGCGCGGCTTCGACGGCGTTTCCGCCCTCTTCGGCGTTTTCGCCTGCGGCGGGCTGTTCCTCCGGCGATGCTTCCGCCGCTGCCGCGGACGGCTGTCCATTCTGATCCAGCGCCGCAGGCGCCGCCGCTCCGGCCGAGCCGCAGGCCGAAAGCGCTGTCATCAGTATGACCGACGTGATCGTTTCTATGATCTTGCTCATATCGTGACTCTTTCCGTTCGATTGCATCCTGTTCATTTTCATGATCATTTACTTACGAAAGACTGCCGTAATCCGTGCCTGACACCGCCTCGAGCCATTCGGCGGAGGTTTCCTCTCCCGCGACCTCGACGGCGAGATGTGAGAACCACGAATCCGACGCCGCCCCGTGCCAGTGCTTCACCCCGGCGGGTATGTTCACGACGGTGCCGGGAGTCATACTGACGGCGTCTTTCCCCCACTCCTGATACCAGCCTCTGCCGCCGACGCAGATGAGGATCTGTCCGCCGCCGCTCTTCGCGCGGTGGATATGCCAGTTGTTGCGGCAGCCCGGCTCGAACGTCACGTTGAAGACGGAGACCTGCTCCTTCGATACCGGCGCAAGATAGCTCTTCCCGACGAAGAACTGCCCGTACGGGTTTTCTTCGCCTATCGGGAAGAAGATAGTCTTTTGATATCTCTCCATATCGGTCAGAGCCGGCTCGTCTTCGCTCCATACCTCCTTCGCGAGGCGGAAGACCGCCCAGCCCTTCGGCCAGCCGACGTACATCGCGGCGTGAGTGATGATCGCGGCGATCTCCTCCCTCGTCACCCCGCGCGCCTTCGCGTTCTGAAGGTGGTATTTGAGGGACGAATCGGTGATGCCCGACGCCATCAGCGAGACGACGGTGACGATGCACTTCGTTTTGACGTCGATGGCCTTCTCGTTCCACACCTCTCCGAACAGCACATCGTCGTTCAGATGCGCGAACATCGGCGAGAACCTGCCCAGCTGATCCCTTCCGGCGGTCTGAATTATCTTTTCGCTCATTTCTGATATCTCCCTATTTCCTTATAAATCTGTCGTCGTTTTCCGGCTGCTCCTGCGAGACATAGCGCTCGACCGTCATGTGAAGGTCGTATTTCTCTCTCAGCGCGGCTATCTTCTTCATCATCGGGCTTGCGTGATGCGCGTCTATCGCCTCCTGATCGCGCCAGACGTCTATCAGAAGCACCGTCTCAGGATCGTCGAGCGGGATAAAATAGCGATACCCGAGATTTCCGTCCTCGGCCCGTATCGCGTCGGCGGCGCCGCTTTTCTCCATCTCCTCGGCGAACCTTCGGGCGCTCCCGTTTTCGCCGCGGTAATAAAGATTTACAGATATGCTCATTTGTCACGCATCCTTTCATCGTGTCGGCCGTCATATGCCGAGAAGACCGATAAGACAGCTGTATGTTATGTCGTAAACGGACTGATATGTGTACGCCACCCCGGCGTTTTTCATGGCGTTTTTCTGCTTTTCCGTAACGGCGGTGTACGGATAGATGCCGAACATGAAGGGGAAGAAGACGTAGATGACGTTCCCGATCCTTTCACCGCTCATCCCGGGGCAGAACCTTCGCAGTATCGCGCGGATATTTTCCATCGACCTGCCGTACGCTCTCTTGAAGGACGTGAGCAGCTCCTCGCGGCTGTTCTCTTCCATATCGAAGTTGTTCATCGAGAGCAGCTTGAGCAGCTGCGTCCGCTTCTCGAGTGATTTCGCCACGGTGTCGGCGAGCTCCGTCTTTTCCATCGGCGCGGGAAGGCCGAGTATCTTCTCAAGATCGGCGTTCCAGCGGTCGTATTCTCTTTCAAACAGCGCGAGGAATATCTCCTCCTTCGTGCGGAAATAGTTGTATATCGTCGGGCGGGAGAACGTCACTTCCCTTCCTATCTCCTTTAGCGTGATGTCCCTGAAGCTCATCGTCCGATAAAGCTTCTCGCAGGCGTTCACGATCTCCTCGCGCCGCCCGGCTATCAGCTCAGGCGTGCCCTTTATCATAAGCGTTGCCTCCGTCAGTATTATACTGACACCGTGTCAGCGTGATTATTATACCACATCGCTGACACGGTGTCAATACGGTGAGAAAAAGTTTACATTTTTCAATGTGCGGGACGATTGTCGCCGGAATCCGGGCTTCGCGGCATGAAAAACAGCGCCGTCTCACACGGGAGACGGCGCTATAATGCGGCGTCAGGTTTTTTCGTGTTCTCCGCCGACCGGTCCCTTGTACTCAAGGCAGAGCATCGTCAGATCGTCGAACTGCTCGGCGTCGAGGACGAAGCCGTCGACGGCCTTCCTCACGTTTTTCAGAATCTCCATCGGCTCGGCGTCGGGATGCGCGTTCAGCGCGCTCATCATCCGATCGGTGCCGAACAGCTCCTGCGAGGCGTTCGTCGCCTCCGGCACGCCGTCGGTATAGACGAAGACCTTGGATCCCGGCTCGAGCGTCAGCTCGTATTCGCGGTACTTCACGCCCTCCATGCCGCCGATGACGAATCCGTGCTTGTCCTTGAACAGCTCGAAGCTGCCGTCGGGCTTCTTGAACACCGGATATTCGTGTCCGGCGTTCGCGCAGGTCAGCTTCCCGGTGGAGAGTTCCAGAGTACCGACCCATACCGTCACGAACATCTGCGCCTCGTTGCTCGAGCAGATGGCCTCATTCGTCCTTGTAAGGATCTGCCCGGGAGAGCCTCCGAGCATGGCGACGCTCTGTATAATGATCTTGCTCGCCATCATGAACAGCGCGGCCGGGACTCCCTTGCCCGACACGTCGGCTATGACCATGCACAGGTGATCGTCGTCGATGAGGAAGTAGTCGTAGAAATCGCCGCCGACCTCCTTCGCCGGATCCATGCTGCCGATGATGTCAAAGTCCTTGCGGTCGGGGAAGGCGGGGACGATATGCGGCAGCATCGCCGCCTGTATCTGTGTCGCGAGCGAAAGCTCGGCTCCGATTCGCTCCTTCTCGGCGGTGACGGTCCGTATGGTATCCATGTATTCGACCGTCTTGTGGGAGATCGACGCGAACGACTGAGCCAGCTCCTCCACCTCGTCGCTGGTGCGGTAGGCGTCCTCCATTTTGAATTCGAGATTGCTCTCACTCAGCTCCGATATGCGCTTTGTGATCCTGTTGAGCGGCTTTACGATCCGCTTGCCGAGGATGACGGCGCCGATCAGGATCAGCACGAGCAGGGAGAACAGAACGATCCGCAGCATGATCTTCCCCCGCGAGAGCTTTTCGGCGTAGGCGCTTTCGGCTTCCAGCTGTATCTTCTGATAATCGTCCTGAAGCATCCGGGCGGGCTCGCCGGCATAAGCCTCGCTGTATGCCGCGATAAGCGTCCATCCGACCGTTTCCATCGGGACGCCTATCATGTAGTAGCCGCCGTCCGGAAGAGTTATCCTGCGCACATCGGTCTTGCCCTTCATCGCGTCGGAGACGAGCGAAGAGAGCCCGGCGTTGTCAGACTCGCGCAGATCCGCGGCTTCCGACGAGTTCATCGCCTGAAAGATCCCCTGATCCTCAGGAGATATTATGACGTGCCCGGAATTGTTGACGACGACAAGGAATCCGCCGTTTTGGGCCGACTCGGTTATCGTCCTCTGCATATCGGCGAGGAAGATATCGCCGCCGGCGACGCCGAGAAGCGTACCGTCGCCGCCGTAGACCGGCATAGCGCAGGTGACGCAGAGCTCGCCCGTGCGGTGATCGAACTCTACGTCGGAGAAGACGAGCTTTTTCTCCCGCACCGCCTGAGTGTACCAGTACCGCTCGGTCGCGTTGTAGGCGACATACGAGCCGTCGGCGTTCACCCAGTTGCCGGGGACGGTGTCCGCCATCAGTGTCGCGCCCTCCGGCAGAGTGAACCAGATATTGTCGGCGTCGTACGCCTCGCAGAGAGAGAGCATGAAATCGGTCATATTGGCTATGACGCCGAGCCTGCCGCCGACGGCGGCTTCATCCAGCCCCTCGGCGAACAGCGCCTTAACGAACAGCTCGCCGTCGCGGGAGGCGTCCGGTCTGTGCCACTCCGCCGCCGGAGCGCCGTCCGGATCGGAGAGAAGCTTTTTTGCGTAGTCTCCGATCATGCGCACCCGCGTGCCGAGATCGCGGAACATCTCGTCCGTCATCTCGGCCTGCATGCCGGTAAGACGGTCCATGTTCTCGACGATGACCCTGTCTATCACCGACGTCGTGATCCCGGTCATCGACGAGATCTGTTTTTCGCTCGTCTCTGACGCGAGCGAGGAGAGCATGCTGTTCTGCGTCAGCATCGAAGCAAGGAAAACTCCGGCCACCAGCAGCACCGAGATAAGGATAAGGTTGACGACCTTCGTCTCGATACCGCCTATGACCAGATTTTTGAATTTTCTCAATGTATTTACCTCTGTCCGCCCTTCGCCTCGGCATTCCCGCCCGGCGCATGTTTTCGGAACTCCATAAATTATATCTCAAATGCCGCGCAAATTCCACACTTTACGTGTAAACAATGAAAAAAAGAGGGCCGCTCCGTAAGGAGCGGCCGGATCCGAGGCGCGATAAATAGCGCAAATCAGAACACCATGTCCCGGATCATGTCGATATAATCCTGTCGGTGCTTAGCCGCGGCGGCGGGTTCCTCATCGTCAAAGCTGATCATGTGTTCTCCGAGATAGCTTGATATCGGGTTCTGCCACGGAACGATCACGATGTCTCTTTCATTTATATCGTATGATGAAAGGATCGCCTTCATCTCCGCGGCCGCGGCGCCTTTCAGCTTCATCAGTTCTTCCAATGTCTTTTCCCTGTTCGTCCCGGACATTAATCCGAACGAATAGTGATCCTCCCCCATCTGCCAGACATAGACCTCAAGCCCCTTGGAGGTGTCAAGATCGAAATAATCCGGGTATTTTTCCCTGAGCTTCCCGATATCCGCCGCGGGCTCGCCCTGCGCGGAGATCCCTTTTGCTTTCGTATAGAACATTTCTACGGCCTTATCGTAATCCCCGCTCTTTATATTATACCAGCGGGCGTCATACGCAAACATCACTCCCGCCAGACCGGATTCCTTATAGATGGTGATCGAGTAATCATCCCGGATAAAGAACTGGATCGATCCGGGTGAAGACGGAGCCTTCTTCGGAGCCTTTGCCTCCTTCCATGACACGAGATCGAGATACTTCGCCAGCTCCGCCCCGCCGACATATCCGGGACTTATGATGCCGTCCTCGTCCATTCCGGTCATCGGGCAGTATATCGCCCTCACGTCGGTCATGTCGGCGACGAGCGAACAGGCGTTTTCGTAGTTCAGGAACGACAGATCGGGCTCGGCGTTATCGGGGATCACTCCGAAGTATTCCCGCGCGGCGCGAAGGCAGTTTTCGGGATCCGCTTTAGATCTTGTGATGTCAAGAGCTTTCCCCCGGATCGTCCGCGGGAATTTCGCCCTAATGTCGTCCGCGTAGTAGCTGCCGTCCCGCGGCTCCCAGTATTCGATCACTTTATAGCTCGAAGAATCATCGGCGTCGTCCGACGTGTCAAAGGTGATCGCCGCCGGGATATGAGAGCCGGATTCCGGCCTGACGTCTCTGCCGTCAAAGCTGTATTCCTCGTAGAGCACAAAAGCATACACCGTTGTTTCGTTTCCGGATTCCGATATCAGCAGCACATCGTAATCGACAGCGGAAAAACGCCCCTCTGCCTGCGGCGAGCGGTTGTGCCCGATAACAGCCATATCCACGGAAACGGCCAGCTTACCGGAAAGACGTCTGTCGGGCGACGGATCCGTCATCAGGCATACGGCAAGGACGGCGCAGGCGATCACGGCGATCAGGATGATCCGGAACGCCGGCTTTCTGTAATTCAGCACCCCTTTTACCCGTTCCTTTACGCCCGCCTCGCCGAAGGCGAGCGGGCAGGCGGCGATCCGTTTTCTCGGACAGCTGCAGTCGAGCAGCGCCTGAGAGTAGGCCGCCATATCCTCCCTGTCCATGTCCCGGATGACCTTTTCGTCGCATGCCGTCTCGATATCCCGGCAGAGAAGGATATACGCGATCCAGCAAAGTGGATTGAACCAGTGAAAAGAGAGAAGCATAAATCCCAGCGGCTTCCACCAGTGATCATGCCGCCTGAGATGAGCGTTTTCGTGCCGGATCACATAGCCGCGCGTTATATCGTCCATCGAGGACGGCAGATATATCGCCGGTCTGAACACGCCGAGGATGAACGGCGATTTCACATCGTCGCAGGAATAGATCCGCTCGCCGACCGGCAGGCTGGCGGAGACCGTATGCCTTAGCTTCAGCCAGCTTGCCAGCGCGCATATCAGCATCGCCGCCGCCCCGGCGATCCATATTATCGACGCCAGCGGGAGTATGATCTGCAGAGGATTCACGCTGTCAGTGAGCGCCGGAGACAGCGATCCGGCTATGACCGGGTTGACGGCTTCGTTTACGGCCGGGATCCCCGAATCGACGGCGGGCAGACGAGACATCGCGATATCCGCCGGGATCGTCTCGGCGCTCGGGATCAGGCTGAACACGCTTTCAAAGGAAAACGGAGATATCAGCCTGACGGCGACGAGCCCCCAGAGCAGGCAGATGATCCATCTCGGCGCCCTTCTCAGGAGAAGCCTCGCGAGGATGACCGCCATGATCAGCCAGCCCGCCGTGATGCTCATGTTGACTATCCTGATAAACACCGCGCTCACGGTCATTTTCCCTTCCTGAAGGCGTCGATCATCCTCTGTATCTCGTCCGCTTCCTCGGCAGAGATCCGCTTTTTCGATATGAACGACGCGACGAACGACGGCAGAGAGCCGTTGTAGGAATCCTCAATGATCTGCTCGCTCTTCGCCGAATAGAATTCCTCGCGCGTGACAAGGGAGACGACTGTGCCGTCCCTGTTCTGCAGCAGCCCCTTTTCGCAGAGCTTCCGGAGCACGGTGTATGTCGTCGGTCTCTTCCAGTTCAGCTCCTTCTCGCATATCCTGGCAAGCTCGCCGGACGCGATCGGCTCGTGCTCCCATACGATGTCGGCAAACCGCTCCTGCACGGCTCCGAGCTCAAAATCCTTCATCTGCCACACTCCCTTCCGCTTGTTTATCCGAATAAACAGCATATATAGTTTATCACAATAAACAGATGTTGTCAAGAGGATCGACACGGTTCACGGAATTGTTACAAAAAGGCCGGGATCCCTCCCGGCCGGTTTCTGTATATGATTTATAATATCTGTCCGTTTTTCAGTATCTTTTCACAGTCTCCTTCCATGCTTTGTTCTCATGCGCGATCATTCACGCCATGACCTCGGTCATAAAAGCGTGTATCGCCGCGGCGATCTCCGATCTCACCGCCCTTTCCGCCGGGCGCAGTCTGCCGCTGTCGGCTTTCAGAACTCCGGTAACGGTCGCCCAGTTCACCGCTTCGGCGGCGTATTCGGCGGCTTCGCCGATATCGGCGGCCTTCGCGGTCCCGGACGCGACGGGAAGATCCCTGTAAACGGCGTATCGCAGCAGTATCGCCGCGAGCTGTTCCCGCGTGATGAAGTCGCCCGGTCCGAATCTGCCTTCGCCGTAGCCCTTTACTATCTCATGCTCGGCAGCCCATTTTACGCCCGATGAATACCAGGTGTCTTCCGGGACGTCATCGAACGCGGATCCTTCTGACACATCCGGCTCTCCCTCGAGACGGTAAAGGACGGTGACGAGCATGGCGCGGGTAAGATATCCGCCAGGATCGAATCCGGTATCGGAAACCCCGTTCATTATGCCGTTCTCATATACGAATCTGACATCGTCAAAGAAGCTGTCCGATCCTTTCACATCGGAAAACGGCAATACTACGGTTTCGCGGATATCAGGATCGCCTTCCGCGGAGGAAGACTCCACCGTAGCAGGCTCGGGAACAGACGGCTCCGATACGCCCGCCGGGGCTGTTTCTCCCATGATCGGATAGTACGGCAGGACCATTCCGCTCGCCAGAGCCGGTACTATTACCTTTCTTTCCGTTGTATAAGTCTCGCCGTCAAGCTGAGCGGACGCGGTGCAGACGATCATTCCGGGGCTCAGCATCCCGGGAGGCACCGTCTCCGACGTGACGACGGCATCCACCGAAACGGTTTCTCCGCACACGCCGCATACCGCCTTCATGACGGCCGATCTGAGATCTGAGCTCCACATCCATACGGGAGCCGACCACCTGTGCCCGGCGGCCGGGACGGTGACCTCATGGACATCGCTGTACGTCTTTCCGCCGAATGACACGGAGGCTGTATAAACGATCCTGCCTTCAGTATCGCATCCGCTGTTTTCGGACGACGACGTGACTTTCACGCTGCCGTCATCGGCGGTTATGTCTCCTTTGTGATCCTCGACCGCCGGGAATCTGACCGTAACGTTTCCTTCATCATCCCAGTCGAATACGGGATCGCCGTATGTATATCCCGCCGCTGGAAGGATCACTGTCTTTTTCGCGTCGGGTATGCGCTTATCGCTGAATACGGCGGTATATACCCCGGCTCCCGTCTCCTCCGGTTTCGGCGGGACAGTTTCCTCATATTGAGATCCGGCGGTCTCGGTTATCCTGTGACTGTTATCACGCAGGCAGATGACCGTCGCCGTCACGCTCGAATTGTCATCGGACCACTCGTATTCCGCCTCGCCCCATTCATGTCCCTTCTTCGGGATAACGACGGTATGCTTATCGGTATACAC
This sequence comes from uncultured Clostridia bacterium, assembly GCA_946407735.1. Taxonomy (GTDB): domain Bacteria; phylum Bacillota; class Clostridia; order Oscillospirales; family CAG-272; genus JAAZGC01. Next base: position 19,300 of record CAMJPL010000001.1, on the reverse strand, counting down.
AGTGCCTTCGAACGATACCAACGCCGTGTATTCGGTAAAGCCGTCCTTTTCGCAGAGAGCCGGCTCAGTCACCGACGTCACATCGACGCTTTCGTCATCCGCGGTAAAGTCGCCCTTGGGATCCTCGACCGCCGGGAAGGTCACGACGACCGTACCGTCGCCGCTCCAGTCGAATACAGGAGCTTTATACGTATATCCTGTCGGAGAGATGCCGACGTCCTTTGTGACCGTTCCGAACAGCTGCCTTGTGAACACGGCGGTGTATCTTCCGAGTCCGGCGTCTTCGGGACCGGGAGCTGTCACCTCTTCATAGCCCGGGAAGACCGTTTCGGTCATTGTATGGCCTTCGGAATTGCCGCAGACCGCCTTTGCCGTCACACTGCGAAGATCGTCCGACCATGTGTATTCGGGCTCGTTCCAGATGTGGCCGAAGGATCGGGTATCCGAATACGACGTCTGCTTATATACGGCTTCGGCCGACTTGTCAAGACATGTCTCATCCGGCTCCGCGTGATCATGCACGACAGTTTCGATCGTGACGTCGATCGCATCGGAGCTCAAAGTTTCCCCGCCGCATCTGACCGAAACGGCATATTGTCCGCTCTCTTTTATCAGAGCCTCATACCTGCCGTCAAGCTTTTCCCATGTCTGGCCTGACGATCTCAGCATCCTTCTCTCAGGCGGAGTGAGCCGCGTCAGAGAAATTTCGGCGCTTCGGACGTATCTGTTTTCGGCGGGGCTGCTCAGAGCCTCGTCATACTCGCCGCCCTCCACATTGTCGGACATGACGGTGACCCTTATCGTGTCGCCGTTCTCCGCCGAGATGACGGGGTCGGACGCAAGCGACAGCGGGATCTCCGCGATTATCGAAGAAGAACCCGTATTGCCGGCCATATCCGACACTTCGACGTTATATCTGCCGCCGAATGAGATCGGGAATTCAAGATCGAGCTCCTTTTCCCCGACGCTTGCCGCGAGCGGATATCCGTTCACGGCGACAGACGCTATGCCGTCTTTGTCTTCGGCGGATATCCTGATCTTTTCCGCGCCGACGGAAAGGCCTATGGAAGGCGCTTCGGTATCGATCTGATCGATCTGAGCCACAGCCTGACTCCATCTGCCTTCGCCGTCTGTGATACGGACAAGGTAATATCCGTTTGCCGGAGCTTTCCAGCTGTTATCGCCCGTCTTCGTCAGCGAGCCGTTCATGTCGAAGTCGCCGGTCTTATCGTAATAGGCGCTGACATCGGCGCCGTCTTCCGTTGGAGCGGAATTCACGAGCGTCGGTATGTATCTGATCTTCCCGGAGCTTATCGGACTGCCGTTATCGTCGGTGAATGACAGCGACGGGGCGTCCGGCGCTTCGGAATCGGATCCGGACGAAACGATATCGTTGAACCAGTCGACATTTACCGTCGAGACCGCCGTATTTCCGGCGGTATCTCTCGCGGTCACCGATACCTTTTCATTCTTTGTGAAGACGACACTTATCTTCCATAAGCCGTCGCCTGTCTTTTCCGGTACTGCGGTATCAATGATCCCGTTCCTTCTGATCTCCAGAGCCGCGAGCGCGATGTCGTCTACGGCATAGCAATCAATCGCAAGGGATTTCCCGTTTTCTATCGACGCGGTATCCGGGAAGCTCCTGCTCCAGTATATATCAGGATCGCCGCGGTCAGACGGAGGAACGGGATCGGCGTTATCCGGGTATGTTTCGGTATATTTGTCGATCTCGGTCCCGGGAGCATTTGCGGTTATCTTCACCGTATGTCTTATGCCGCCCGCATTGCCGAATCCGATTTCGGCCGGGGATTTCGTAAACGTCCTGCTCACGCCCAGCGTTGACTCGACGGTGATGCTGCCGGTGAACCATACCCTGACGCTGTCGGCTATGGTGTCGAATGTCACGCTCGCTCCCGCCTTATCCGCGACAGAGAGATCGTATTCCATAGGAGACTCGAACTCGCTGTCGCCTCCGGTCCAGCCGGCCACCTTGTCTCTGAACGACCAGTCCTGATTCGGCACCGAGAGATCGGTTATCTTCGTGCCGTCAGACTTATAGAAGGCGAAGGAATCGTTGTCCTTATAGATATTGATGCCGCTGCCGAGTTCGGTCACCGTCGCGGCGATGGCGCATATCGAGTTTGTGGCTTTATCCTCGAGTCTGAGCACTCCGTGCCCGGTATCCTTCGGAGCGGCGGTCACGCAGCCGCGCCCGCTGTCGTAGTAAAGGACGCCCATGCGGCTTTCCCAGTCCTTCTCTCCGGTGTTCACATCGCGTACGGTTATGTCATTGTACTGCGAAGTTGAGGTGAAGGATATCGGGAGATTCAGGGTATTGCCCAGAGCCATGCTGATATGGCTCGGGACTGAGAAGAAGGTCCTGTGCGAGATATTTTTGCTGTATATATTATTTGACAGACTGTATTCGTCGGCGGACGATACAAGCTCTGCGGCAAAGCCGAGGCCCGCAAAGTCCTCCGTGGTTATGAACGATTCTTTCGGGATGTACAGCTCACCGTCCACAGCGACGCTGCCGCCGCTCATGATCTTTCCGAGAGCTATATAGGAACCGGATATATACCCGTTTTTCTCGATCCTGCTGCCGCTTGCGGGGACAAGGGCCGCGTAGCTGCCGTCAGAGGAACGATAGGTCAGGCTGACATCGACATTATCGGCGTCGACGCTGCCGTCGTTCACCGCGGTGAAGGATATATCTATCTTCGCGTATTTTCCGTCGACCGACTCAAGCTCGGCGCTGAAATCACGGAATTTAAGCTCAGCCTTCTCTTCTATTTCGAAGAGATCGACGGAATCGCTGAACTTTTCCACCGCATAGATCGGATCCTCGCTCACCATGACGGTGAATACCGTCCCGGCTGTAAGCCTCCTGCTCAATTCATGCTCGAAGCTGAGCTCGATGCCGCTTCCCGCCGGGACGTTTTCGGTGAGCTGCCATTCGGCTATCTTCTCGGAGCTGCCGCCGCCTGCGGCGACAAGGGTGACTATGGCCGGATTGACAGCGCCGGCTCGTATGCCGACCGTCCCGGTGTTGGTGAAACCGACCTTGCCGCGCAGATACGCGCCCTCGGAGAAGTCCTTATCGACGAACGTGATGCTTCCGAGTCCGATCCCGGCTTCACCGGCTCCGAAGGTCACCGCGTAGAAGCCGATCGACGCTTCCCCGTCCGGCGAGAAGGTTTTTACCGTCTCGGTCCCGCCGTTGCCGAGCTGTACCTTGTATTCGGATGGCTTCAGACTCATGAAGCTGCCCTGGGCAAGAGCGAACATCGAAGCGTCCTTACCGGAGCCGTCGACAGTCGCCTGAACGTTCGAGAACACGAAACGGTCCTTTGCTCCGCCCGCGAAGGCTCTGTCGGTGCCGCTCAGATATTCCTCATATTCCGTGTTGTCCGTCTTCTCGCCGAGATACGCCTTCCCGAGGTCGGATTCGCTGAGACCGTACTTCTCGGCGTCCTCATACACCTGCATGTGGTTCATGGCGAGGATATTCCCGGTTCCCCACTGACCGAGTCTGGTATCCCACCATGCGATGTAAAGGGCGTTGTTTACCGTGCCGTCCACCGGCGATGTATAGACAGCCGCGAGATTGCCGCTGTCGTCGGAGACGATGGTCGCCTCGGTGCCTTCGGCGGCCGAGAACAGAGGCGTCACTGACGCAGCGCCTCCGCCGAGAATACCGGCGAGACCGGATCCATTTATGAGATATGTGTTGCCGTTCATCTCGTAAAGGAAGATGCGCTCCGGCGCTCCGCCCGAAAGCGAGGCGTCGAGGAACTGAAGATTCGCGAAGTACGGATCGGAGACCTCCTTTACGCATCCGCCGCCTTCATACACGCCGTCTTTGTTCTGTCCGCAGTTCTCGGGAGAGGTATAGCTGTCGAAGTCAAAGACGGTGGATATGATTATCTCATTTCCCCACTCGCCGTTTTCGAAGGTGCGCAGGCAGAGCTTCTTTATCCTCGCGCGGTCGGTCGAGGGAGTCATCGTGCCGGTCGTGATCCCGGTTTCGGTCGTGTAAACGGTGCTGACCGTGCTGTAAGCGACGACGGTCTTTGAATTCACTGACGATACTTCGATATTTTCGAGAGTTTCGCCGCTTCTGAGGCTTATCGTCTTTTTATTGCCGAGCTCATCGACTGCGGTGAGAGAGTTGGCGACGCCGTACACCTCGCGGGACGCCTTTTCGTTCTGATATGTGAACGCGCGCATGGCGTATTTCACCATCGGAGCCGGGCTCTCGAGTTCTTCCTTCGGCACTCCGTATTTCGCGCTGAGATAATCCGCGTATCTGCCGAGATAGGCTTCAAGGGCCTTGCTGCCGGAATCGGCGGACGCGTATACCGACACGCCGTCGCCCTGCTGAGGCTGGAAATATCTGCCGGTATCGTCCGTGATCTGCGTTACGCTGAATCCGGTATCGGCGGCAAGATCTATGACCGCCTTTTTGACGACGGTCCTCGACGCCGCCTGTGCGGCGGTGAGCTGATCCGCTCCCGCCTGCTCGGCGTAGCCGGTGAAGAGAACCGTCACGACGCTGCCGGAGGCGTATACGTCGAAGTCGAGATCGCCTGTGTTCTCAAAATCCGACGTGTAACTGTCAACAGGTATGAACGGAGTCCCCGACGACGGATCGACGGGATTCTGCAGTCCGGTATCGCTGCCGGTGACGACCACCCTGCTCATCACGAGCTGCGTGGCGTCCACGCTGTTGACGACGGCTCCGCCGACCGAACGGGGATAAACGATGTAGTTGTCATCTCCGACTTTGATCAGCTTATAGCTGTAACCGTTTGTCAGCCTGTCGGCCAGCTTGTACGCCCCGCTTCCGGCGCCGTAGCCGGATATCTGGAACGGGACATTTTTATCGACAGGCGCGTATGCCCTGAGGAGCGGCGCTTCCTCTTCTTCATCGGGAGCGCTGCGGATGAGATACATGTCGGAATACGCCTTCGGCTGAGATGTCTTTATCTCCACCCTCTGCTCCTCGGGATCTGCGGCATAGCCGTAGCCCGAGAAGCCGTCGGCGGACGAATCGAATCCCGCAAGAGGATCGAATCCCCTTTTAAGCATGGGCGCGCTCTTCTTCCCGACTTCATAGCTGTCGTTGAGAGCTCCCCAATGGCTCTCCCAGAATGTCTGCTGAGTGTTCCTGTCCTGCTCACCGTGCAGATAGTAGCCGATGGCGTCAAGCGAGAACTCGAAGAACACCAGCGTGACGTTGACGCCGATGGCGATGCCGAGATCGAAGGAATCCATATTGAACGGAGCGTATTTCTCGGTCTCTATATCGAAGGCTCCGAAGACAAGCTCCATCTCAAGGGACAGCTTGAGATAAAGCTCGACCTTTGCTATATCTATGCCGACGCCGACTCCGGCTTCGAGGGCGAGCTCGGGAGCGATCTTGACGCCGCTCCAGTATACGAGATCCTCCGCCTTTATTACGGAGACAAGTGACGTTATCTTCGTGTCCCTGAGCGCGGTCATCGACACCGTCAGCGTGCCTTTGGACGAGTATTCCGACGGCAGGATTATCTCCTGCTGCTCGCCGTAGGAGCTGAGCTTGCCGGAGTTGAGGACCTTGCCGTTCGGAGCCTTGACCTCCATATATACCGCGCCGTCGAGCGTGACATGGAAGCCCCGCATCTTTTCGCCGATATTGATCGTGAACCTGATGCTTTCGGTCTCATCTACCGAGATCGGCTTTTTATCGTCGGCTACGGCGTTTGCTCTCGACATGATCGGGATCGGGCTGCCCTCGACGGCCTTTCTCGCGACGCTGAAGCCGGATGAGACCTCAACCGCCGCCGATATCTTCAGATAGAAGTATATTATCGGACAAACGGTCAGACGGTATGTGAATTTCGCCTGCAGCTCAAGAGAGGCGGCGATGCCGGCGGACTGGAAGTAGTATCCGTCGTCTATCGGGTTGTACTCGAACATGATGGCGAGGGAGACCGAGAACTTAACCTCGATATCCTTTACCTTCACGCCGCTCTGGCTTTCCGCCTTCGAGTGGCTTTCCGCGAACATATTTTTGAGGTAATCTTTTCCGCTGATCAGTCCGCTGGCGTATTTCCCGCAGCAGGCGCTGATGAAATCGACCACATCGCCGAAGGTCTCGTTGCTGTCATGGAATCCCTTGCCTTCGCCTTCGGTCGGGCCGCTGCCTACCTTCGACGATTCATAACCGTTCAGAGGCAGACCGATCGTGAAGCCTACGCTCTTGCCGTCCATGACTATCTGCAGATAATCGCTCAGACCTATCTGCCCGATCTCGAGCGACGGCAGCTCGATACCCATATCGACCTCAAATTCCGGCATATCGCTTTTGCCGGAGGAATTGGTCGTTCCCTTGGTGTCCTCGCTATCGGTGCCGTTTATGAGCGACAGATAATCGGAGTTCGGCAGAGTGCGGAGCGTGCCGATCGTCACCGTCTCCGGATTTATGTCGGCGAGAGACGTCAGGTCTTCCTTCTCGTTGACGCAGATCGCGAAGGTGCTGTTGCCGTAGAAGGAGCCGAGATAGCCGTTGAGCTTCGCGTCTCCGCCGGAATGGTATGTATAGGTGTCTATGACCTTTCCGTCCTCTTTTCTCTGCGAGAAGTCGGGACTCTCGCCGGCGATGCTGACTTCGGAAAGCGTCACGTTTTTCCTGATGTTGATCGGTACCGGTCCGTCGAAATCGAACATCAGGCTGCCCTTGTAGTCCGGCGTCCAGACATACTGCTTCGGAGCCACCTTCACCGCCGGGCTCTTATCGCCGCCGAGCGGGATATCGAGGATCGAAAGCTTCCCTGCTGCCGCGGTGTACATGATATGCCCGGCCGATGAGTCGGAATAGCTTCCCTTCTGCTCAAATCTTGTGTCTCCGGCCTGAATATACCGGAAGGCGGTCTGCTCGCGGGTGAGGTTCGTCATCGACTCTTCCGACGTGACAGACGTCGTGAAGGCCGGAAGCACCCTGACAGTTTCATCCGCCGAATGTCCCGACGGGATATCGAGACATCTCGGATTCATGGTATAATATACCTTGATGAAGTACTGGCAGAGCTGTCCCGCTTCGTTATACCTCGGCGCGAACGAGTACTCGTCGATCTCCTTGTTGTCGAAGAAGCCGAGATTTCTGTCATATGTCTCATTGGTGACGGGATCCTTGTCGAGGATGAACAGATTGTTCGCCCTGTCGAACCATCCGTCGATCTTCCCGTTGCCGTTCGCGTCATAATAGACCTGAGTCTGGATGATGGTGGTGTCCATCTTGCTCAGATACTTTTTGACGCTGCTGTCATAGAACTTGAACTCCAGCTCCTTTACCGAGAAATCCTTTGTTTTGAGCCAGATTATCTCATTTCCGTCATACGACGTGCCGTCGTAGGTTATGGTGTCGTCGGCGTCCTGATTGAAGCAGATCCCCTGGATATTATAGTCTTCGCTATATATCGAGGCAGAAGTCCCGTTCGGCTTCAGCGACACCTGAGCCGTCTTTAAACCTGAAAACTCCGTAATATACTGAATCGGGTCGACGTACTGTAGTCTTCCCCCGAATGTTCCGCTGAATGCTCCTATATACCCAAACCGAAGAGTCAGTTTATCAATATTACTCAGCGACAGGTAATTCTGCGGTCCTGTGCACTCGGTATAGTATATAGTCGCTTTCGGATTGCTGCCGAGAAGAGCCCATGTATCGCTTATGCTCCCGGGGTCGGTGAGGGAATTTCCCTGACTGTCCTGAGGAAGGGAGTTTTTGATATTGAGCGTGACCGTCTGGGCCCTGCCCATAACGACGTTGATCGTATATGTGTCTTTTATGTCAGCCTCGGTCATGTTCTGCCAGAGCATCTTGACGCTGTAGGCGCCGCCTATGGACACGATATCGCCCTTGCTGTTAGTAAGGAAGACGAGCTTTATCGAATATCCTCCCGCGCCGGCAGGAGGCGTCACGTTCAGCGTCGAGCCGACATATATGAGTCCGTCGACCGTGCCGCCGGTCGCCGGGTTTATGCTGACAGTAGGATGCAGAGCCCCGTACAGAGGGCTGTCGGAGCTTACCGCCGTGAGATTCGAAAATTCGGGCGTACCGGAGAGACCGTTTATCACGTCCTCGTCATTCGCCGTATAGATCTTAAGTCCGAGCGTCCTGTTGCTGAACACTCTGCGTGAAAGGATCATCTCAAGATCGAAAAGCGCGGGCGGGTTGTCTACCTCGTAATCATAGTCCTTTTTGGGATTCCATTTGTCCCCACCCGACGTATAGGGATATGTATCGAGCTCATAGGTTATGTCGCCGCTGTAATCTTTTATCCTTTTATAACCGTAATCGCCGATGCCGCCTCTGATGCTGCCGAAGGTCTCCGTTCCCCATGTCAGGTCGCGGATACCCTCTTTTTTCTCCTCTCCGGTGCAGTTGCCGTCCCATGAGGCGGTCTCTTTCCCTATCGTTATTTTGGCTTCGGGGAATATATATCTCGCCTCATACAAGGCGTTGCGCTTGTAATAGCCGAACTTTGTCCAGTGCTGTACGAACATTATGTCGTCGAAATAAGAGCACCCGTCGGGGATCACGAGCGATGTATGGGCTTCGCACGTGGTCTCAAGGCGCAGGCCATTTGTGCCTTTGCTTACTTTGGCATAGCCGCCGTTGTCGCATTTCTTATAGCTGTCAAGCGTGTAAAGGCTGCCGAGATTCTGAGCCGATGAATAGAAATCGTGATGCGAGCTGTCGTTTTTATAACGGTAATTTTCGGGGTCTACCGCCACCACTTCAAAATGGCTCCATCCCGGCTTTTTCGTATCCCCCGGGAAGGTATATCCCGCGAAATAATTCGCCGAATTGGGATCGGTATCAGGAGTATAGGAGAAGGAGCGCAGACGAACTCCGCCCGCTTCCGGCATGACCGGCTCCGGGTCGGACTCGGTGTAAACGCCGTAGTTTTCATCGGGAGCCTCATTCTGCTCTCCGGTGACCGTTTTCACCTCTCCGATCAGCGGCGCGGTCTCGTAAAGCGCCGCCCTGTCGGACCCGGCTTCCGCGGCGGTCATGACGGTGGCGAGGTTCAGCCCTTCCGGCGTCTCGTACAGCTCATCGCCGTCCGCGCCGTGCTCCTGAGGCGCGTCCGGCATCTCAGGGACGTCCGCTCCGCCTGACAGCTGGTCTTTCAAAAGCGCGCCTTTGCTCGTAAGATGAACGGAAGCGCTGCCGCCGACGATCATGCCGAGCTCTTCCTCTCCGCCTCCGAGCACGGCGTCAAGCGAAACGGTGAAATCGAGCTCGTCCGAACGCTCGGCTTCGGCGATGAGCGGGATCTCTATCGTCTGCTCGTCTATATCGCCTAAAAATGCCAGCTGGCCCGAGGTCTCGACATACTGCTTTCCCGCCTCGGCAGTTCCGTCTGATGTGGAATATGACACCGTCAGCATATAGTTCAGGCCGCCGGTGCGCTTTACCTTGAGGATCGCCTTGCCGTCGTCCTGATCGGCGTAAACGTCGGTCACTTCAAATGCTATCTCGGAGGGCGCCCGGCCGTCGTTGTCGGTCACCATCAGAGTCAGCGTGCAGTTGTCGTCATAGATATCCGCGCCGCGGTGGGAAACGAGAGAGAAAAGCCCCATCTCCTGCAGCTCGGGGATCGTATCATCGATCACGGTGACCCGGATATATTTTATCTCCTCGTTCTCGGCGAAGGTAAGTATGAACTCCGCCGGGTCATACGGGTTTTCCACCGTTACCGGCAGATACGAAGGCGTATAATCGGGAAGACCCCCGGCGGGATATTCCGGAAGCTCCTCGTCATACGGGACGTACGGCTCCTCGTAGAAGGACGCGGTGCCGTAATAAAGCCCGTCTTTCTTATAGACGCAGCGGAAGTCATATGAGACGAAATCCTCGGCGCTGAGCCTGAGGACCGCGTCCTTTTCCAGCGTCAGGGTATGCCATTCGCTCTCGCCGATCACGCAGATCTGCCATTCGTAGCTGTCGGCTGTGACGTCCGGCAGGGAGAGGGCGAACGGAAGCTCTTCATCCCCGGTCTCGTCGAGGAAAAGAAGATATTCCGACGGCTGCGTGAGCGGCACTCCGAGCCGCTGATAATACGCCTGCGGATCGGTGTCCTCCGCCTCGATGATGATATCGTCGAGAGCCGACGCCGCGTAGTCGTAGGTCATAAGGTCTTTGTCCAGCTTTGTCGCCGCCGGTTCGTAATGGACCGTGACCTCAGCTCTGCCGGCACCGCCGCCGAGACGGTAGACAGGCAGCATCACCGTCTGCCAGCCGTCCGCCGCGCCTTCGGTAAGATCCGCCTGGAAATTACCGAACGCGAAGGTGCCGTATTCGTATGTGTCCGTCCACGACGGATCGTCGGGGTCGATCTGCGCCGCCGGCTGATCGCCTCCGCTGAGATCTGATCCGCCGTCGGTGATCGGCATCAGCGGCTGGTCGGCAAACACGTTTACCGGCACCGCCCCCGCCGCGATGAGCGCGGTCAGCAGGGCGCTCACGATCCTTGCCGCAATACTGTTCTTTTTCATATTCATAATGACCCTCCGTCATCATCATTCCGGTCGTTCATCTTTCCGTCACCGTCTGCCCGCCTTTTAAGCAGCCACCGTATAACGAGTGTCAGCGCCGCTCCGGCGAAAAACGCGATCACGGCCGTGAGCACGTAGCCGCCGGAACCTTCAAACAATAGTATCGCTCCGCTGTAAAGTCCCGCCGACGCGGCGGAATGAAGCTTTCCCTCGATCATGACCGTCAGGATGAGGCATGCCGCGAGAAAGATATCCGCCGCGCTCAAGGCGATCGTTTTTCTCCGCTCCCGCGCGCGCCGCAGAGCGTCCATCCGCGCGTGCAGAGCGGCTATTCTCTCTTCTGCAGTTCTTTTCATATTCGATTTCCGGTTTATATGGCGTTCTGATATATAAGTCTCAAAAAAACGAAAAACTCCTAACCTGTTTTTGAAAAAAAATAAAAAAAATTTCCCGCGGATACTCTCCGCGGGAAAGATCGTCCCGTTCTGCCGCAGACAAGCCGCGGCGGGAATGGATTTCGGGCTTACAGATCGGCGTCAGGCAAGGTCGACCCTGCCGCGCAGGAACACGAGATAAGCCAGCACCATCGTCAGAGGGATGGCGCTCCCTATCCAGAACACGGCTCCCGACTGATTGACAAATATATTGAAGACTGCGTGAAAGTTTATGACAAAACACAGAAGGGCGAACACGCCGACCGTGCGGAGCCATACCCTTTCCCACAGAAAGAACATGCCCGCCGCGACCGCCATCCCGCAGACGACATGCATGGCTCCGGTGCCGAAGCCGCGGATGAAAAGACGGAGCAGATCGGATGTTCCGTATGATGTGAGAAAGCAGACGTTCTCAAATGTGGCGAAGCCTACCGAGACCATCATAACGCCGCTGATGGTCTTTTTCTTTTCCGGCTCGAATACCAGAAGATAAAACATGACAGGCAGAGCCTTCATTATCTCCTCGACGGCGGGAGAGATCTCATGCGACGCGTTCGCGGCGTCCGTACCCGTCACTCCTGCAAGGTACGAGCTGATATAGGCGGAGCACAGGCAGGAGGTCATGCCGGCGAGTACGAAGACGAGCGACCGCCTTGAATCTCTGCGGAGGCTGAGCACGGCGATAAGCAGCGGCGCAGCGAGGCAGATATATATGTTTTCTATGTAGTTCATGCCTTCCTCGCCTTTCCCGACGCCGCAAGCAGGAACGGAAAGCTGAGCGTGATAAGGAAATCGCACCAGTAGTAGGGATTCATCAGCGTTTCCCCGCTCCAGATGCAGGAAGCCGTCCACAGCGCGTATTCCAGCATGCAGATGATCAGGATGACATACGGCAGAAGAAGCTTTTCCCGTTCCGTGCCCTCTGCGGATATCCTGCATGTCACCGAGTAAAACAGCAGCCCCATGATCCCGGCGTAGATGATATTGTTCAGTATCTGTCCCCACTGCATAAAATATACCGCCATCGCCGCCGCGAACAGCGGCCCGATCCAGACGGCGGGCCCCGGCCGTTTCAGCTTTTCGGGAGGCGAGACCTGCCGGAGGATCATATAGAGAAAGATAAAGGCGGCGTACCAGCTGAGATCGGAAACAAGGGAGATCTGCGGCGTCCTGTCATAAAATATCAGGCAGGAAAGCCAGTAAACGTCGCCCAGCAGCCAGCTTCCGTAGAAAAAGGACAGAAGCGTCCATGTCCGGCTCCCGTGCCTGACGGCGAGATAGACCGACAAAGCGGCGCAGACCATCAGGACAGTGATCTGCAGGGAGTTATCTATCAGTTCGATCATCGCTCTCTTTTTCCTTTGTCCGCTTTCTCAGCCTAAAGCACAGGACTGTCGTAAGCGCGCCGAGGCAGAACGCCATTATGCCGACGGCAAGATAGCCGAGCTGACCGTGACGGGCGAAGATGCTCGCTGCGGCGGCGCCCGCCTCCGCGTTCCCGATCACGACCGGCGTCCCCGAGGCGGCGATCGCCGTCACGATGATCACGGCGAGGCAGACGGCGTAGGCGGCGGCGCATTTCATGACATATCCGCGGCGCCTTTTCGCCTCCTCCATGACGTTCATACGGCGATGAAGCTCATTTATCCGCTCTTCAGACGTCCGCATCCGTGACTCCTTCCTTCTCCAGCTCCCGACGTAGACTTTTCTTACCGTTCATAAGAAGATTGTCTATCTTTTTCTTCGTACATCCCATTACCGACGCCGCCTGCTCATAGCTGAGACCCATGAAATAGAACAGCCAGAGCGCTTCCCTGTACTGCGGCGCTATGCGGCCGAGACATTTATGCAGGATCGCGGTCCTTTCGCTTTTATATGCCGTATCCTCGGGAGAATCCCCGGAAGACGGAATGTCCTCCCCGATCTCGAACTCCTGCCTTCCGAAACGGGTCCTCCACATGCGGCACGCCTTGTTGCGGGCCATCCTGAACAGATATGCGCGGAAACGCCCCTCACCGATGGCCGGCTTATTTACCAGAATCACGGTAAAACAATCCAGCATCAGATCCTCGGCGTCCTGCTCGCTGTGGACAAAGCCGGCGAGATAGGCGGTGAGCGAGTCAGCATAGCGGATCATGAGCTGATCGCCCGCCGACCGGTCTCCGTCAAGGTATCGCCTGTACAATTCATCGTCTGACATAGATTCTCCCGGATTCTGCACCGTCCCGTTTTCTGTTTCTGCGCCGTATTCCGGCTGAGCCCCGGATGTCCGATATCAATATGAACGGGAATTATCATGTTTTCGGGTTTTATTTCATATTATGTTATATCATATTATATTATAACATGCCTTTTTCCGCATGTCAAGCGAAAGTTCGGATGAGCGGGTGGAATTTGTATGGTGGAGGAGGGGGAGGAGGATGATCGTATATAAAAAAGTCTCGTGCCGTAATGGCGCGAGGCTATTAGTTATACTATGTTTCTTAGGGTGTCAGACGCTCATTCGAGGATGTAACTTTTGATTACATTTTGAGTGTCACGCGACAACCGGCTCGTTTTGAGACACTCATCATTATTCTCGACGGGGCACTTTTCTTCATCATGAAGCTTACTCCAGTGACGTCAGAAAACGACCCATGATTTGAACCAAAATCAGGTTCCATAATCATGCTTCAAGCTGTCGAAACGATGATCATGCGGCAAGAACGAGGAGATAAAACGTGACTATTACATATCTTCAAATAGCAAAATCCGCAGTATTTACGATCTCCTAATTTATTTTTATTTCACTTCGGGATGAAAGTTTTGTGCGGATGGTTTATGGGACACACTTTTATCTCCTTGATTTTCCTTATGTCTGTCCATATAATCTCATAATCATTCGGTACAGGAATCAAGCTTTGAATTGTCTTTATATTTGAAGCTGTTAGTTCGAATTCTGGAGGGGGGAGTTGGGAAATAAGTTCTTCAAGAATTGAATCCATTTTCTCTCCTTATCCAAATCGAAAATCAAGAATTGTTCTGTAAAAACATCACATCATAGATCGGCAGATATGTGATCCTGCCGTTCGTTGTGATATCGCGGGCGTTGGATAGAACATAGGCCTTTTTCACGTTGTAATCGTCCTTCTTTACAAAGGCATTCAGTGCACTGTGAACGGTGTAGTCCTTGCCGGACTTGACCTCGATGGGAACAGCGGAGAGAGTGTCATAATCGTCGATCAGATAATCCACCTCGCCCTTGCTGCGGTTATCGTAATAGAACAGGTTGTAGCCGTGGGCGATGAGCTCGCTGGCGACGACGCTCTCATAGACCGAACCAAGGTTGATGCTCCGCTCGTCCTCCAGGATCGCACGGATATTGTTGCCATACAGGATAGAAGTCAGAATACCGACGTCATTCAAATAGAGCTTCAGCAAGTTTTTGCCGGAAGACTCGATCAAAGGGAAGGTCGGCGTGGAGGTGGCCTGCACGTTCAGCGCAATACCGGCGCTGATCAGGTATTCGAACTCATCTTCATAATTGGCGAAGGTGCTGCCTTTCTTCCCCTCAATCCGCTGCGCTACGACACGCTTTTTCCTGTTCTCCAGATTTGAGGGGATCTGATCGTAGATCCGGCGGATCTTCAGTTTGCGCTCCGTGTCATACTTGGAGGCGTCAGCGGCGTAGTAATCGTGGATCTCGCGCTGGATGTCGCGCACAGTCTGAATATTCCTCGTATCCAGGTACGCGTTGACCGCCGCCGGAAGTCCACCTACTAAAAGGTAGCGTTTGAATGAGTCCATCATCTTTCCGTGCATAGCCTCGTCCAGCGGCTCCCGCGCCTCGAACTTCCTGCGCAGAGCGCCGATGGCAAACTCGTTCATGCCATTGGCGTACAGGAATTCCTCGAAGTCCAGCGGGAACATGCGTACCTTGCGAATGCTGCCGATGGGAATGGAGGTCGTCTGCGCCAGCGTTACCCCCAACAGCGAGCCGCTGGCAATGTACGTAAAACGATTGTCATCCCGAAGAAATTTCAGCATGGTCAGAAGATGTGGGTAGGCCTGGATTTCATCGATAAAGATCAGTGTATCCTCTGCCTTACCCATCAGTTCTCCCTTGATCGAGCTGACGCGAAGGTAGAAATCATCTACCGTCTTAGCATTTTCAAACAGCCTCTCGCCGATGGAATCCTCCAACATGTTGATTTCAATGAAATTAGGAAACAGCTTTTTCCCGACATGGCGGACGATATATGTCTTTCCAACCTGGCGCGCGCCGTCGATCAGCAAAATGCGTTCAGAGCCGGACTTCAGGTGCCGCTCAATCAGGTCTGCAATTTTACGTTTCAGCATGATGACTCACCTTGTGGAATTTTTCAACTATATTATAGCCATATTTGCACAACTTTTCAATATGTTTTTCATGTATTTTTCTTTACTTTTCAAAACTATGCCTCATCAAGCAGTACTGGTCAAGAAAAGCCAACACGAAAAATTACTTCACTTCAGAATTCCCTGCTTGGCTAAGAATAGTTTCTTCGATTGGTCGGGGGAAACCGTCGATTCAGCATCGACCTGTGTCTTTTGAGAGTTTCCCTGCCGTCAAGTGTCATATCTGATATAATTACAATTTTTGCCGTATGCGTCACTTTTGTAAAACGCAGACATATATGCGGTCATTTTTTTAAAAACCAATCGTCAGCATTATGTATGAACAGAAAGATAATATGCCTAAACCAATGGAAGAAGATCCTCTCTCTTTCTCGTTCACTGAATGTACCTCGTTGTGCACGTCACCGCGTTCGCTGTTGAAATCAACACTTCCGGCGGAACCGGGACACCACCGGTCTTAATGACATCTTCGCATGAATATATTATCCAAATCACAGGTTTGCCATGAAACAGGCAATGATCCGGTTTTTTTAATAACATCACCCTGTTTTTCGCTATGGTGAGATAGTTTTTTCTTATTCATATAGAATGAACATAATTAATTATTCATATATATGATAATATAAAGCTTACAGTTCCAGACTGTTTGCGTTTGTAAGAAAATCAAGTAGGCTGATAATCAAGTATCCTTTTTCGTCATTATGAGTAACAACAGGATTGCGGACCAATACGATTTTCTTAAACGAGTCATCTGCTTTGTCAAATGATTTTGTTTCCTGCAGCCATTTTTCCTCACTGGGAATATCGTATGCTGACTGAATATAGTATTTCTTACTCCCGAGAGTGGCTATAAAGTCAATTTCATAATACTTTCTTACGTCCTTGCCATTTTCACGTTCTCTGGATTCCACTACGCCGACGTCTACTTCATACCCCCTGTATCTGAGTTCGTTGTATATGATATTCTCCATGATGTGTGTCGGTTCTATCTGTCTGAATCCGAGCCTTGCGTTTCTGATCCCGATATCTTCAAAATACAGTTTGAATGGAGTTTGAATGTATTTTCTGCCCTTGACGTCATATTTCTTTGCTTTGGAAATAAGATATGAGTCGATAAAATAGTCAATGTATTTATCGATGGTTGCACGTGAAATGGAAAATTGTTTTACGGTTTTAAATGTGGCTTCAAGCTTGCTCGGATTGGTGAAAGAAGAGATTCCCGAAGCGAGAACGTCAAGAAGTTCACGTATATCCGAACTGTCGCGCAATCCGTTTCTTTTGATGACATCTCTGATGTACACCTTTTCAGCCTGGCTTATGAGATGCCTGGATTTCTGTTCGTCAGTCTTCATCGAAAAGAGCAGCGGAAGCCCTCCGAACATTGAATATTTTTCATAAGCGTCGTCCCGGGTGCCTTCATAAGCGGAATAAAATTCACTGAACGACAAAGGAAGAATATGAATCTCGTCACCGCGTCCCTCAAATTCAGTCAGAACGTCACTTGAAAGAAACTTCGAATTTGATCCGGTAACAAAAATATCCAGATTTTGTTTTCTCAGATATCCGTTAAGGACGCTTTCAAAAGATCCGAGATTCTGGATCTCGTCAAGGAGAAGATAGTATTTATCGGAATCTGTTATACAGGACTTTATATAAGACATGAACTTCTTCGGGTCAGCTTTTTGATTGTTCTTTTCAAGTTCAATAAAATCCTCGCCTATCAGTTCCAGATCATCAGCCGAGTCAAAAGCGAATTTAATGATATGATATCTGTCAACACCTTGTTTCAGAAGGTAGTCATAAAAGATATTGTTCATCAGATAGGACTTTCCGCATCTTCTGATACCGGTGATAACTTTCACCAAACCGTTATTCATACGGACTATAAGATCGTTAAGGTATTTATCCCGTTTTATTTCCATAAATATCTCCACTGTTTATTGTTAGAGGCACTGACTACATTATCAATTATAGCAGATTGCGGTAATTTTGTCAAGTATAATATCTGATTTATTTACATTTTTTGCCGTTTGCGTCACTTTTGTGAAACGCAGGCATATATGCGGTCTTTTTTTGAAAACCATTCGTCAGTATTATGTATAAACAGAAAGATAATATGCCTAAACCAATGGAAGAAGATCCTCTCTCTTTCTCGTTCACTGAATGTACCTCGCCATACGCGTCACAGCGTTTGATGCTGAAATCAACAGTTCCGACAGAACCGGGAGCACCCCGGTCGAGCTGACTACCACAAATGGCGGAATCGGCGGCGGTGAAGACGATATTTCCCCGACGAAGCTCAGCGTCACCGTTCCGACCGCTTTGCCTATGGCCATGTCCGATGACGGCTCTGTCGTTACCGCTACGGGCCGCAAAATCGTCAAGAACGTGTTAACCGTACGACTTACGAAAAAGGCTTCTTTCGAGCGGGAAAGCCGTATCGTGGAAGGGCATAAACAGACGGTGAAATACATAGCGGGGATTGCGATCTGAGGGGGGAGACTTATGAAATCGTGCGGAAAATGGGAGTATAACATGGATACGGCCTGCGTGGAAATGAAGCAGCCGGACGGGACGGTGATTGCCATCGACACCCTCGCTGTGGAGAGTGAGTTTGTCGAAACTTGGCTCGACCGCCGGGAGCTGGACTACCTGATTTACAACGATCCCGATGCTTACGCAGAGCTGGTGCTGAACGGCGATGTGAAGAAGTATCTGGAGACGGTAAGGCAGGGACAGTAATCCGGGTTCATGGAAAGGCGGTGGCAAAACACCACCTCCCTGAAAGGGTGTGTGAGCTGCACACCCTTTTTCCATAGAGAGGAAAACAAGGATATGGGTTCAATCCTCACCCTTGAAAGGCAAGAAAAAGCAAGGGTACAAATACTGTTTGTATCCTTGCTCGAAGTAAAGGGTAGGAGTTCAGTTCCTACCCTTGCTTACAGCACCGTCATTTAAAACGACGGTGGGAAGTCAGCTGACCGAACGATTCGTTTTGTCAGATACTTGCCCGCACTCAAGGGTGGGATGGCACGTCCTATCCTTATGGTAGAAAATACAAATCAGTCAAGGCCTTTGCTAATACCAGCCTGTCACTTGATTCAGCCATGCTTCAAAATCAGGGCAGAGATGGAGGACGATTACAAGCAAGACTCCAATGACGATCAGAATGATGATGGTTTTACGCATTCTTTCAGCCTCTATCAGCGCAAAATCTTCTCCATCGTTTTTCCTTTTGCAAGTTCGTCCACCAGCTTGTCCAACTGCCGGATCTTCTTCATCAGCGGGTCCTCGATGGTTTCTACCTGGATTCCGCAAATCTTCCCTGTGATCAGCTCTGCCCGCGGATTGTATGCCGGCGCATTGTCGAAGAACTCCGCATAGGTCACATCGAGATCTGTCGTCTTCATATCATATCCGGTCAGCCATGCAGTAACTTCATCAACCTCTGCCTTGGTTCTGCCTTTCTTCTCCGCCTTAGCTACAAGCAGTGGATATACTTTTGATACCTTCATGTCAAAAACGGATTGTCTTGGCATCGTTCGTCACCTCATGCATGGTTTCCGGTCTTCCGACACCAATCCGCGATCTCTGCGATCAGATCCAGCGGAAGATCATCGGAATACGGGATCTGGATTGACCCCTTGCTGTATTTGCAGCCCGCCTGATGCAGCTTTTCCGCAAAATACGTCACCGCTTCCGGGCCGGGATACAGCCCGATGTGCTTCTTCGCGGCGGCAAAGTGGATGATGTTATGGCCTTTCCACCAGGTCGGCATGGACCAGGAGAT
The DNA here is from genome assembly GCA_946407735.1 of uncultured Clostridia bacterium. Classification (GTDB taxonomy): domain Bacteria; phylum Bacillota; class Clostridia; order Oscillospirales; family CAG-272; genus JAAZGC01. Next base: position 151 of record CAMJPL010000001.1, on the reverse strand, counting down.
CTTCTCAACCGCATCCGGAAGCGCAGCGCGGAGCACGTTCCGCACACGCTCCAGATGGCCGCGGATTGCTTCATCCTGAGAAAGGATGTATTCGTCTACCGTCTCCGGCGTTTTCCCGCAGTAATGGCTCTGGTTCTCATTTTTGAATGTG